>NZ_PYBW01000054.1 GCF_003205575.1 Streptomyces tateyamensis | reverse complement strand
CGGGGTGCAGCGCGGTGGTGCCGGTGACCAGGCGGGAGCCGGTCGAGCCGCCGCCCCAGCGGCGGGCCGCCTCGGCGGCGGCCCCGGTGACCACGGGGTGGTGGGTCAGGCCGAGGTAGTCGTTGCTAGGCTATGCGGCGAGGGTGAGTTCGAGGCGGGCGAGGTGGCTGGTGCGGGTCCGGTCGAGTGGTCTGCCGTGCCACCAGGCGTGGAGCCGGATGAGGTTGAGAGCGACCGCGCTGTAGACGTGTTCGAGGCGGGTCTTCGAGAGGCCGCGGTAGCGGGCCCGTCGGCTGCCGGTGACCGCGACGGCCTGCCGGATCGTGCCCTCGGCACCGGAACGCAGGGCGTAGTCGGCCTGCCAGTCGCGTCCGGCCTGGTCGGCCCGGGCGGTGCGGAGGGCATCGGTCATCGCCTTGGGATGGAGGGTCAGCTGCCGGTAGCCGGCCTTGCCGGTGGTGCACCGCTCGCGGGCCGGGCAGGGGCCGCAGGTGGAGCGGGTGAACTTCACGACGGTCACCGGCCGGCCTCGCTGCAGGCAGGGACTCCAGGAGGAGCTGGTCTGTCCCGTCGGGCAGCTGGCCTGCTGATATTTCCAGTCGATGGTGAAGTTGGCGGCGTCGAAGCCGGCCTTCTCCCGGGCCTGGCGTGACTGGTCGAGCAGGACCGGGGTGATCAGGGCGACGCCGCGCGTGCGGGCAGTGACGATGGCGTCCGCGCTCGCGTATCCGGAGTCGAGGTAGTGCTCGCCGGGCAGCAGGCCGCGCCGGTGCTGGCGTTGGTGGATGGGCTCGAGGGCCTTGATGTCGGGGACGGTGGAGGCGGTGGTGGCCACGTCGGTGATCAGGTTCGGGCCGGTGCGTTCGTCCTCGGGCGCGGTGGTGCAGGTCTCGGTGACGTGCAGCTTGAAGCCGTTCCAGAACATGTCGCCCTTGGCCGACCAGCGGGTGTCGGTGTCGTAGGGGGAGGCGATGCGTAGGTGGCCGGGCGGCAGCCCGTCACCGCCTTCCTCCGCCCGCTCCCGTCGCTTGGCCGTTTCGCGGCCCCGGGCGTCGACGGTGCGGGTGTAGTTCTGCAGCAGCACCACGCGCAGGGTCTGCACGGCGGGAAGTTCGCGCAGCCAGTGCGGGGAACGCGGATCGAAGACCGCGCTCAGCAGGGCGAAGCCGTCCCGCCCGTAGGTCAGGGCGAGCTGGTCGCGCTTGGTCTTCGACGAGGGCATGCGCCAGGTGTCGATCCGGGTGTCGTAGCGGCGCGACCAGCCCGGCACGTCCAGCACGGCGGCGACCCAGTCGGGTGCGGCCACGGTAAGGGCCTCGACTGCGGCCCGCACGCTCTCACCCGCCAGCTCGAGGCGGTTCAGGTCGCGGACCGCGGAGATCACGTGGGTGGAGTCGGTGCGCTGCTTGCCCCCGGCGGCGAGCAGGCCCTGCTCGGTCAGCCGGGCCAGCAGCAGGTCCAGGACCTTCTCCTCCAACTGGTGCTCAGCCACTCTGGTGCGGAACTGGGAGAGCACGGTGAAGTCGAAGCCGGTGTCCTCCAGTCCCAGGCCCAGCGCGTACATCCACGACAACCGGTCCCGCACCGCCTCCGCGGCCTGCCGATCTGTCAGATTCTCCGCCATCTGGAACACCGTGATCAGCGCCAGACGTCCCGGTGACCAGCCCGCCGGTCCGGTCAGGCCGAACGCGTCGGCGAACTCGGTGTCCGGGAACAGTTCACCGAGCCGGTCACGGACGGCCACAGGCAACGGCACGTTGCGTCCGTAGTTCTTCGCCCGGACCGCCCGCGCCACCTCGGGCGCCGGCTCCGGCCACGGCTGCGGCTCCATCGACACGACCCACTCCCACCCCACGACCGGGGACAGGAAAGGAACCGGCCGCACACCCAGCCTGCACCAAAGATCACACCCCCGTCAGCCCTCACCACGAATGGGCAACAGGGTC
>NZ_PYBW01000439.1 GCF_003205575.1 Streptomyces tateyamensis | reverse complement strand
GATCCAGGCGTCGAGGAGCGGGTCGGTGATCGCCTCGGCCAGTTCGTGGCCATCGACGATGCTGACTCCGTCCAGGGCGCCGTTCGAGCCGTTGACGTACCCCGCACCGCAGTTGCCGCCGGCGTCGGTCATGTACGGCAGGTCGGTGTAGGTCACGTTGGGCAGCGCGGCGACGGCGCCGTGGTAGGCGCACCAGTTGCTGCCGAAGCCGGCGGTCGAGTGGCCGCTCGGGGTGCCCGCAGATCAGGTG
>NZ_PYBW01000053.1:168202-212893 GCF_003205575.1 Streptomyces tateyamensis | reverse complement strand
TCGCTCCCCACGCGCTGTGCCGTGCGCGGGGTCGCGGGCTGGGAGGCCGCTCAGCCGCCCAGGCGGGGTGGGAGGCTGCTCAGCCGCCCAGGCCGGGCAGCCCGCCGCCGATCGGCACCGCACCGCCGAGCACGCCGCCCAGCGGGCCTCCGGCCTGCTTGGCGACACCGCCGACCGCACCCACCGGCAGACCGCGGTTGGCACCGCCCGGGGCCATCGCCGGCGCGGCGGCCGGGTCGGCCGGGGCCTCGGCCGCGGGGGCCGGCGCCTGGGCCGGGGTGCCGGCGCCCGGGTTCAGCAGGCCGGTGGTCTGCGAGACCGGGCCGCCGACCGCCGGCGCCTTGCCCAGGCTGCCGGTCAGGCCACCCGTGTCCGGCAGCGCGCCGGTGGGGAGCGCGCTGAGACCGCCGGCGGCGGCCGAGGCGGTGCCCGCGGCGGCCGCCGCGATGACCACGCCGAGTGCAGCGGTACCGGCAGCCTTGAGAGTGGCCTGCTTCATGAGTGAAACCTCGTGTCCTCGTCGGTCCGGCGCCGGGCACCCCGGGGGAATCCCACGGGGTGTGCCACGCACCGGTGTCAGCAGTGACTGGCCCACCGTAGACACTGGGTTGCACGCGGATCAAAGGCGGCTAATCCCGGAGAGTGAACCGTCATACCGTATGAGCGAACGGATGTGACGATTCGTCAGAGCAGCCAGAATCAGGCCGTTCCCCCGAACAGCCACTCGGCCCGCAGCTCCGCGTAGCCCGGCTTGACCACGTCGTTGATCATGGCGAGGCGCTCGTCGAACGGCAGGAAGGCCGACTTCATCGCGTTGACGGTGAACCACTGCATGTCGTCCAGGCCGTAGCCGAAGGCCTCGACCAGGTGGGCGAACTCCTGGCTCATGCTGGTGCCGCTCATCAGCCGGTTGTCGGTGTTCACCGTGACCCGGTACTTGAGCCGGGTGAGCAGCCCGATCGGGTGCTCGGCGTAGGAACTGGCAGCCCCGGTCTGCAGGTTGGAGGTGGGGCACATCTCCAGCGGGATCCGCTTGTCGCGCACGTAGGCGGCCAGCCGGCCCAGCTGGACCGAGCCGTCCTCGGCCACCGTGATGTCGTCGGTGATCCGCACCCCGTGGCCGAGCCGGTCGGCGCCGCAGCACTGCAGGGCCTCCCAGATCGAGGGCAGGCCGAAGGCCTCGCCGGCGTGGATGGTGAAGTGGTTGTTCTCGCCCTTGAGGTAGTCGAAGGCGCCCTGGTGGCGGGTGGGCGGGTAGCCGGCCTCGGCACCGGCGATGTCGAAGCCGACCACGCCGTTGTCGCGGTGGCGGTTGGTCAGCTCGGCGATCTCCTGCGAGCGGGCCGCGTGGCGCATCGCGGTGATCAGGGTGCCGATCCGGATCCGGTGGCCGGCCGCCCGGGCGTTGGCCTCGCCGAGCCGGAAGCCCTCCTGCACCGCCTCGACCACCTCGTCCAGGGTCAGCCCGCCCTCGAGGTGCTGCTCGGGCGCGTACCGGACCTCGGCGTAGACCACGCCGTCGGCGGCCAGGTCCTCGGCGCAGTCGGCGGCGACCCGGACCAGCGCGTCACGGGTCTGCATGACGGCGCAGGTGTGCGCGAAGGTCTCCAGGTAGCGCTCCAGCGAGCCGGAGTCGGCGGCCTCGCGGAACCAGGTGCCCAGCTTGGCCGGGTCGGTGGTGGGCAGGCCCTGGTAGCCGGTGGCGGCGGCCAGCTCGACGATGGTCTCGGGGCGGAGGCCGCCGTCCAGGTGGTCGTGGAGCACGACCTTGGGAGCGCGGCGGATCTGGTCGGCGGTGGGAACGCGCGGGGCCGTGGTGCCCGCGGGGACAGAGGTCTGCTTCTCCATTGCGGGAGTGTAAGGCCTACGCGCGTAGATTCCTAACGGCCACACGGGGGTGCCCGCGGCTTCACCCGTGGTCCAGCAGCCGCCCGCGGCGGGAGAGGGCGAAGTCGCGGAAGGCCGCGGCCGGCGCGGTCAGCGGCCGTCCGGCCAGCCAGGCGAGCCCGATCACCCGCCGGGTGCGCGGCGCGGTGACCGTCAGGTCCACCACCCCCGGACGCGGCGCCAGCCCGGGCGGCAGGAGTGCCACCCCGAACCCGACCGCGACCAGCCCGCGCAGCGTCTCGGCGTCCTCTCCCTCGAAGGCGATCCGCGGGGCGAACCCGGCCTCGGCGCAGAACTCGTCGGTGATCGCGCGCAGCCCGTACCCCGGCGCCACCGCGACGAACGGCTCCTCGGCCGCCTCGGCCAGCCGGATCCGGCGGCGCCCGGCCAGCCGGTGGTCGGCGGGGACCGCCAGGTGCAGCACCTGCTCGTCCAGCGGACGGACCGTCAGGTCCGTATCCTGCGGGATCGGCGAGACCAGGCACAGGTCCAGCTCGCCGGCCCGCATCCGGTCCTGCATCGAGGCCGAGTAGTCCTGCACCAGCTGGAAGCGCACCTTCGGGTGCTCGGCCCGGAAGCCGCGCAGCAGTGCGGGCACCACGTCCGTCCCCAGGGTGTGGAGAAAACCGAAGGCGACCCGCCCGGTCTCCGGGTCGGCCTCGGCCCGGGCGGCCTGCGCCCCGCGCTCCAGCTCGGCCAGCACCCGCTCGGCCGAGTCCAGCAGCAGCCGGCCGGCCCGGGTCAGCCGCACCGCGCGGCCCTCGCGCAGCAGCAGGGGCACCCCCAGCTCGGCCTCCAGCCGGGCGATCGCCCGGGAGAGCGTGGGCTGCGGGATGCCGAGCTCCTCGGCGGCCCGGGTGACGTGCTCCAGCCGGGCCACGGCGGCGAACTGGGCGAGCCGGGGAGCGAGCAGGGCGGCGGTCGATTCATGCAGCACGGTATGGATTATCCGCCATTCATGTATTGGACGCATCGAACCGGGCGGAGCTACGTTCCTGTCATGCCTGCCGCCGATACCAGGGCGTCCGTCACCGCGGATGCCCTCGTCCCCGCTGATCCGAGGCTCCGTCCGGGCCACCACGACTTCCGCCGCTCCAACCTCGCGCTGTTCGCCGCCGGGATCGCCACCTTCGTGCTGCTCTACTCGACCCAGGGCCTGCTCCCGCTGCTCTCCGGCGACCTGGGCCTGACCCCCGGTCAGGCCAGCTGGACCGCCTCCGCGGCCACCCTCGGACTGGCCCTGGCCCTGCTGCCGGCCAGCGCGCTCTCCGACCGCTTCGGGCGCACCGCGGTGATGACCGCCTCGGTGCTGGCCGCCTCGCTGATCGCACTGGCCCTGCCGTTCGCCCCGGGGCTGGGCACCCTGGTCGCCCTGCGCGCCTTGCAGGGGGCGGCGCTGGCCGGCCTGCCGGCCACCGCGATGGCGTACCTGGCGGAGGAGGTGCACCCGAGCGCGCTGGCCTCGGCGATGGGGCTGTACGTGGCGGGCAACAGCATCGGCGGCATGGGCGGGCGGCTGGTGGCCGGCTGGGCCGGGGCCGCCTGGGGCTGGCGCTGGGGGCTGGCCACCTCGGCGCTGCTGGCGCTGGCGGCCGCGGGCGCCTTCCGCCTGCTGATCCCGCGGGCCCGGCACTTCCGGCGGACCCCGGTGGACGCGTCCGCGCTGGCCCGCACCGTCGGCCGGCACCTGCGCGACCCGCTGCTGCTGCGGCTGTACGCGCTCGGAATGCTCTTCATGGCGGTCTTCGGCGCGGTCTACAACACGGTCGGCTTCCGACTGATCGCCGCCCCCTTCCACCTGCCCGAGTCGGTGGCCGCCTCGATCTTCGTGGTCTACCTGGTCGGCACCGCCACCTCCGCCGGGGCGGGCCGCCTGGCCGGGCGCCTGGGCCGCCGCGGCGCCCTGTACGTGGCGATCGGCTGCACGACGGCCGGGCTGCTGCTCTCGCTCACCGCCTCGCTGGCGGGCGCCCTGCTCGGCCTGGTCCTGATCACGGCCGGCTTCTTCGCCGGCCACGCCACCGCCTCCTCGGCGGTCGGCCGCACCGCCACCCACGGCCGCGCCCAGGCCTCGGCGCTGTACCTGATCGCCTACTACCTGGGCAACAGCCTCGGCGGGACGATCGGCGCCGACGCCTACCACGCGATCGGCTGGACCGGCTCGGCCCTGGTCGGCCTGATCGCGATGACCATGGCCGCGGGGGTCACGCTGTACGCCACCCGCCGCGCAGTGTCGGCCCGACGAGCGACGGCGGTGGGTACGCAGCCGGTATGAGCGTCGAGGCTGCTTGCGGCCCTGCGGCTGTCCGGTCCTCGCACTGGCGGCGGGTCGGATCCGGAGGGCCATTCCCCCGGACGGGGCACTCAGGGCCGCTACCGCCCCAGCTTCGCGAAGGCCGAGCGGGCCCATCCGTAGCCGAGGCCGGTCAGGCCCAGGCACCAGGCCACCGCGACCAGGCCGGAGCTGCCGATCGGTCCGCCCAGCAGCAGGCCGCGCAGGGTCTCGATCACCGGGGTGAACGGCTGGTACTCGGCGAACCAGCGCAGGCCGGCGGGCATGGTGGCGGTCGGCACGATCGCGCTGCCGAAGAAGGGCAGGAACTGCATCGGCATCGGCAGGTTGCTGGCCGACTCCGGGGTCTTGGCGACCAGGCCGATCGCGGCGGCGATCCAGGTCAGTGCGAACACCAGCAGGGTCAGCAGGCCGGCCGCGGCCAGCCACTCCACCACCCCGGCGGTCGGGCGGAAGCCCATCGCGAGGGCCGCCCCGACCACCAGCGCGATGCTCGCCATGGTCTGGATCACGCCGCCGACCACATGGCCGGCGAGGAAGGAGGCCTTCGAGATCGGCATGGTGCGGAACCGGTTGACGATCCCCTCGGTCTTGTCGGTGCAGACACCGATGGCGGCGCCCAGCGACCCCCCGGTGGCCGCCATCAGGATGATCCCGGGAGCCAGGTAGTCGATGTAGTGGCCGCCGGCTGCCGGACCGCCGATCCCGGCGCCGAGCGCGCCACCGAAGGCGTAGTTGAAGATCAGCAGCAGGACCACCGGCATCACCACGACCGCGAAGGTCAGCGACGGGTAGCGCTGTGCGTGCTTGAGGTTGCGCCGCACCATGGTGGTGGAGTCGGCGAGGGCATAGGACAGGCTGGTCATCACGCACGCTCCTGGCGGCCGGTGAGGGTGAGGAAGACGTCGTCGAGGTCGGGGGTGTGCACGGTGAGCGACTCGGCGCGCACCGCCGCACCGTCCAGGGTGTCGAGCACGGTGCGCAGCGCGGCGATCGAGGCCTCGCCCGGGATGCGCAGCGCCAGCGCCTCGTCCTCCCGCGCCGAGGCGGTGAACAGTGCGGCAGCGGCGTCGAGTTGGGACGCATCGGCGAACCGCAGCCGCAGGTGGCCGCCCGGGATCAGCCGCTTGAGCTCCTCCGCGGTGCCCTCGGCGATCAGCTTGCCGTGGTCCAGCAGGGCGATCCGGTCGGCGAGCTGGTCGGCCTCGTCGAGGTACTGGGTGGTCAGGAAGACGGTCACCCGGTCCCGTTCGACCAGGTCCCGGATCAGCTCCCACATGGTCCGCCGGCTGCGCGGGTCCAGCCCGGTGGTCGGCTCGTCCAGGAAGATCACCCGGGGCTCGCCGACCAGGGTCATCGCCAGGTCCAGTTTGCGCCGCATGCCGCCGGAGAAGGTGACGGCCGGCTTGCGGGCCACCTCGGTGAGGTCGAAGCGGTCCAGCAGCTGCGCCGCACGGCGCCGGCCCTCGCGGCGTGGCAGGTGCTGCAGGTCCGCCATCAGGAGCAGGTTCTCCTCGGCGGTGAGCAGGTTGTCCACCGCGGCGAACTGGCCGGTGACGCCGACCGCCCCGCGCACCCCGTCGGGGGCGGTGGCCAGGTCGTACCCGGCCACCTGGGCGGCGCCGGCGTCGGCGGGGATCAGGGTGGAGAGGATCTGCACGGTGGTGGTCTTGCCGGCCCCGTTCGGGCCCAGCAGGGCGAACACGGTGCCCTCGGGGATGCGCAGGTCGATGCCGTCGAGCACCACCTTGTCGCCGTAGGACTTGGCGAGGCCGACGGCGCTGATCGCGGCCGGACTCGCGTTGCCGGTGTCGGTGCTGACTGTGCCGCTGGTGAGGACGCTGGTCATTGCGGTCGCCTCTCGGAAACGGGATCGGGACTCGGGGGCCGGGGGGCAGGGGGGCCGGTGACGGCGGATCAGTGACGAGGGACGGGTGACGGCAGCTCAGGGGTGGTGGGCGTGGCAGGCGTGGGTTGATCAGGCCCGGTTGATCAGGCCCGGTTGATCAGGATGTCGCCGAGCCCGGTGCGCAGCCGCAGCTCGACGGTGCGCTCGGCGGTCTCGGGACCCTCGGCGGTGCCCAGCGAGTTGCGCACCGTGCCGAAGTCGGTGCCGGCGTCCACCCAGGCGGCGGTGTGCTCCCGGATGCCGACCTGGATCTCGCCCAGGCTGGTGTTGGCCACCACCTGGCCGCCGACCACCTCGCCGAGCCGGATCGCACCGTTGGCGGTCTTCGCCTCGACGTTGCCCAGGGCGCTGCCGACGGAGATCTTGCCGTTGGAGTTCTTGGCCACCAGCGGGCCGCCGACCTCCTGCACGGAGGTGTCGCCGTTGCTGTTCTTCACCGAGGCGGCGCCCTGCAGCCGGCCGAGCTCGACCCGGCCGCCGCCGGTCACCTCGACGTCGCCCAGCGCCAGCCGGAGCGAGATGTCGCCGTGCGAGGTGCGCAGGTTGGCGGCCCCGCTCTGGTCCAGCTCGATGTCCCCGGCCGAGGTCTTCAGGCGGCACTCGCCCAGCGGGCCCTCGCCGCGGAAGTCGCCGAGCGCCAGGGTGCCCTGCACCTCGGAGCCGGCCGGCAGCTCGACAGTGACGTCCACCGAGCCGACCTTGGCGAACAGGGAGCGCTTCTTGGGGCCCTTGACCAGCAGCTTGCCGGCGGCGTAGCTGACCTTGGTCTGCTGGGCCGTGTCCACGTCCCGCTCGCTGCCGCCGTCGGAGGGCAGCACCTCCACGGTGGCCGCGGTCCGCTCGCTCGCGATGATCCGCACCTTGGCGACGTCGAACTCGATGGTCGCGGTGATCGGGCCGGTGGTCTCGTACGTAGGCATGGGTGTGCCGTCCTCTTGGCTCGTTTGGGTGTTCCCGCAGGTCAGGCGGGTGAAGGGGTAAAGCGGTACAGCGTGGAAGGTGGGGCGCGGGAGGCCGCTAGCGGACCCAGCCGGTGAAGCTCTGGCCGCCGCGGTGGCGGGTCGTGGTGGCGCGGCCCCGGTCGGCGGGCTCCAGTGCGGTGGCGACGGCGCGGACCAGCCAGGCGTTGACCGACAGGCCCTCCTGGCCCGCCGCGTCCTCCACCCGGGACTTCAGGTGGGCCGGCAGCCGGAAGTTGATCCGGGCCGTCCCGGCGTCGTCCGCGTCCACGGGCGGCAGCGCCGGCGCAGCAGGTGGCGCCATGATGGCGCCACTCGACTCCACCTCGGTCGGCGGCAGTGCCACCACGAACTCCGGGTCCACTCCGCGCAGCCTGACGTCCACCGATCCGGGCGCCAACTCCTGCGTCACCTCGCCCATCGCGGCCGACAACGCACTGAGCAAGGTCAGCCGAGTGGCCGACTCCAACGGCGCCGTGAGCCGCTCAGCAAGCTCGCGGGCCTCCTCCCCGCCGGCAGCCGCGGCGATCGCTAGCTCTTGGCGGAGGTTCTCGACATAGGGCGTGAGGTCCATGCCTCAAATATGGCACCACAATGGCGCCATGTCCAGCCCACGTGGCGCCATTGGCGTCACCAATGCCACCGCCTGGCATCACGCTGGCGCCAACCTGCGAAAACACGAACGGCGGCCCGCGCCATCGCGCGGGCCGCCCGTGCGGCGGTCGTAGAACCACCCAGTTAGACGATCCGGTCCAGGATCAGCGGTGTGCGGGTGTACTCGGTGCCCGCCGGGGAGACGGCGATGCCGCCGGTCAGGGCCTCGACGGCGTAGTCGAAGCGCTCCGGGGTGTCCGTGTGCAGGGTGAGCAGGGGCTGGCCGGCGGTGACCAGGTCGCCCGGCTTGGCGTGCATCTCGACGCCCGCGCCGGCCTGGACCGGGTCCTCCTTGCGGGCCCGGCCGGCGCCCAGGCGCCAGGCGCAGACGCCGACCGCGTAGGCGTCCAGCGCGGTGAGCACTCCGGAGGCGGGGGCCGCGATCACGTGCTGCTCGCGGGCCACCGGGAGCGGGGCGTCCACGTCGCCGCCCTGGGCGGTGATCATGCGGCGCCAGTGGTCCATCGCCGAGCCGTCGCGCAGCGCGTCGGCCGGGTCCTTGCCCGCGACGCCCGCCGCGGCCAGCATCTCCCGCGCCAGCGCCACGGTCAGCTCGACCACGTCCGCCGGTCCGCCGCCGGCCAGCACCTCCACCGACTCGCGCACCTCCAGCGCGTTGCCCGCGGTCAGGCCGAGCGGGGTGGACATGTCGGTCAGCAGCGCCACCGTGTTCACCCCGGCGCCGCGGCCCAGGCCGACCATGGTGCGGGCCAGCTCCTGGGCGTCCGGCAGGTTCTTCATGAACGCGCCGGAGCCGACCTTGACGTCCAGCACCAGCGCGCCGGTGCCCTCGGCGATCTTCTTCGACATGATCGAGGAGGCGATCAGCGGGATGGCCTCCACCGTGCCGGTCACGTCGCGCAGCGCGTAGAGCTTCTTGTCGGCCGGCGCCAGCCCGTCACCGGCCGCGCAGATGACGGCACCGGAGGAGCGCAGCACGTCCATCATCTCGTCGTTGCTGAGCAGCGCCCGCCAGCCCGGGATGGACTCCAGCTTGTCCAGGGTGCCGCCGGTGTGGCCCAGGCCGCGGCCCGACAGCTGCGGTACCGCGGCCCCGCAGGCGGCCACCAGCGGGGCCAGCGGCAGGGTGATCTTGTCGCCCACGCCGCCGGTGGAGTGCTTGTCCGAGGTCGGCACGCCCAGCGCGGCGAAGTCCATCCGGACACCGGAGCGGATCATCGCCTCGGTCCAGCGGCTGATCTCGCGCAGGTTCATCCCGTTCAGCAGGATCGCCATCGCCAGCGCGGACATCTGCTCGTCCGCCACCTCGCCCCGGGTGTAGGCGTCGATCACCCAGTCGATCTGATCATCGGTCAGCTCGCGGCGGTCACGCTTGGTGAGGATGACGGAGATGACGTCCATGGCAGTGCTCCAAAGTGCTGAACAACTAGACGGGAGAAAAGTCGGGGTGGAGAAAGGCAAGGCGGGGGCGGCCACTGCTCAGGCCGCCCCCGCGTCACTCTACGCGCGTCACACTGGTGGCGCTACAGCCGCTCCGGCCCGAATGCGTCCGGCAGCACCTCGGTCATCGGCTTGATCCCGGAGGGCAGTTCCACCAGCAGTTCGGGGCCGCCGTGCTCGTACAGCAGCTGCCGGCACCGCCCGCAGGGCATCAGCGGCTGCCCGGCCCCGTCCACGCAGGTGAACGCGACCAGTCGGCCGCCGCCGCTCGCGTGCAGCGCCGAGACCAGCCCGCACTCGGCGCACAGGCCCAGCCCGTACGAGGCGTTCTCCACGTTGCAGCCGGTCACCACGCGCCCGTCGTCCACCAGCGCGGCGGCGCCCACCGGGAACTTGCTGTACGGGGCGTAGGCCCGGGACATCGCGTCCCGGGCCGCGACCCGCAGGGCCTCCCAGTCGGGGGCCTGCTGAAGATCCGTCACTTGCCCTGGCCCTTGCGGTAGATCTGCCCGTCCGCCTTCGGCGGGCGCAGTCGCTGGGTGGCCAGCGCGAGCACCACCAGCGTGATGATGTACGGGGTCGCCTGGATGATCGGCACCTCCACGCTGTCCGTGGTGGCGAACCAGGCCGCCAGAGCGCCCGCGACGACCAGGGAGACCACGCCCGACACCAGCTTGCGCCGGTAGAACTGCCAGAGGGCGAAGAGAGCCAGCGCGATCGCGACGATCAGCAGCAGGTCGTGCACCGCTGCCTGGTCACGCAACTGCAGGCTGTCGGTGAAGCCGAACAGCCCGGCACCGACCGAGAGCCCGGCCGGCATCCAGTTGCCGAAGATCATCGCGGCCAGACCGATGTAACCGCGGCCGCCGGTCTGCCCGTCCTTGTAGAAGTGCGAGAGCACCAGCGAGAGGTAGGAGCCCGCCAGGCCCGCAAAGGCACCGGAGGCGATCACCGCGTAGTACTTGTACTTGTAGACGTTGACGCCCAGCGACTCGGCGGCGGTCGGGTTCTCCCCACAGGAACGCAGCCGCAGGCCGAAGGTGGTGCGCCAGAGCAGGAAGTAGGTACCGATCAGCAGCAGCACCGCGAAGACGGTCACCACCGACAGGTTGGTGACCAGTCCGCCGAGGATGCCGGCCATGTCGGAGACCAGGAACCAGTGGTGCGCTTCCACGGTCTCCAGCCAGGAGGACAGGCCGGGAACGGTGATCTGCGGCAGCGAGTCGGCCGGCGGGGACTGGTTGGCACCCGCGCCGAAGGCTACGTAGTCCTTGTAGTAGATCTTGTTGACGTAGGCGCAGATGCCCGGGATCAGCAGGTTGATGCCGACGCCGGAGACGATGTGGTCGACCCCGAAGGTCACCGTGACCACCGCGTGCAGCAGGCCGCCGAGCGCGCCGCCGGCCATTCCGGCCAGCACGCCGACCCAGGGGTTGACCAGGTAGCCCGCCCAGGCGCCGCAGAAGGTGCCGGCCACCATCATGCCTTCGAGGCCGATGTTGACCACGCCCGCACGCTCGGACCACAGGCCACCGAGGCCGGCCATGCCGATCGGCACGGCGGCGCCGATCGCCGCCTCCACCTGGCCGGAGGAGGTCAGGCCGTGGTTGCCGGTCACGGCGGCGACCGCCGAGAAGAGCACCAGGGCACCGGCGATCAACAGCAGCAGGACCGGCCAGGAGATCTTGCCCCGGCGCGGACCGCTGCCCACGGGCTTGTTGAGGTTCGGGCTCAGCAGTCGCTTGCCGAACTCGGTGGTGAAGTTGCTGCTCACGCGGCGACCTCCTTCTTGGCGGCCGCGGCGGCCTGAGCGGCGAGCTGGGCGCCGACCTTCTGCTGCTGGCGCTTGAGGCCGTAGCGGCGCACCAGTTCGTAGGCGACGACCACGCAGATGACGATGGTGCCCTGCATGACCTGGACGATCTCCTGGGGGAAGTCCCCCTTCAGCGGGAGCTGAACGGCCGTCACGTCAAGGAAGGCGTACAGCAGCGAGGCGATCGCGATGCCGACCGGCGTGTTGCGGCCGAGCAGTGCCACGGCGATGCCGATGAAGCCCAGGTTCAGCTGGAAGGTCTGGCCGAAGTGGTGAGTGGTGGTCAGCAGGTCGGGCATGCCGATCAGACCGGCCAGCGCACCCGAGACCACCATGCTGGTCAGCACCATCCGCTTGACGTTCACGCCGCTGGCCTGGGCCGCCGCCTCGGACCGGCCGGTGGCCCGCAGGTCGAAGCCGAACCGGGTGCGGTTGAGGACCAGCTGGAAGGCGATGCCGAGCACCACGGCCACGATGACGAAGCCGTACAGCTCGCCACCCTGGGTGGTGATGGTGAAGAAGTCGCTGGAGGCGGCCATGTCCTTGGTCTGGATGCTGTTGCTGGTGCCGCTCACGGTCGGCGCGAACCGGCCCGGGATGAGCAGCAGGCCGACCACCGAGGTGGCGATCGCGTTCAGCATGATGGTCGCGATGACCTCGCTCACGCCGCGCTTGACCTTCAGGACGCCGGCGATCGACGCCCACAGGCCGCCGACCAGCATCGCGGTCAGCAGCACCAGCGGGATCTCCAGGAAGGAGGGCAGGTTCACCGCCCCGCCGACGTAGGCCGCGAACAGCGCGCCGAGGCGGTACTGGCCCTCGGTGCCGATGTTGAACAGGTTCATCCGGAAGCCGAAGGCCACCGCGATGCCCGAGATGAAGTAGGTGGTGGCCTTGTTCAGGGTGGCGACCTGGGCGTCCGAGGCAGACCCGTAGGTCCCCATGATGTTGAACGCCTGGAACGGGTCGCGCCCGGAGACCGCCAGCACGATCGAACTGATCACCACGGAGATGACGACGGCCAGCACCGGCGCCGCCAGGCTCAGCCCCACCTTCTCCCAGTCGATCCGCTGCAGCCGGCCCCGCTGGGCCGGTTCGGTCGAAGTGGTCATGTCGGTCACTCCCCCGCCTGCGCGTCGTCGGCAGCGGTGTCAGCAGGTGCGTCTGATGGTTCGTCGGTCCCGGTGGCCCCGCCGCCCGGCGCGTCGCTGCGCCCGAACTGCTCGTCGGCGATCGCGGCGGCCTCGGCCAGCGCGGTCTCGTCGGACTCCAGGTGCCCGGAGGCGGCGCCGGTCATCGCGGTGCCCAGGTCCTCGGCGGTCACGGTGGCCGGGTCGGCGTCGGCGACCAGGCGGCCGCGGTAGATCACCCGGATCGCGTCGGACAGGCCGATCAGCTCGTCCAGGTCGGCGGAGATCAGCAGGACCGCCAGGCCCTCGCGCTGGGCGGTGCGGATCTGCTCCCAGATCTGCGCCTGCGCGCCGACGTCCACGCCGCGGGTCGGGTGGGCGGCGATCAGCAGCTTGGGGCGGTGGCTCATCTCGCGACCGACGATCAGCTTCTGCTGGTTGCCGCCGGAGAGCGAGGCCGCGGTGACCTCGATGCCGGGGGTGCGGACGTCGTACTCCTGGACGATCCGCAGGGTGTCCTTGCGGGCCGCGGCCGGGTCCAGCCGGAAGCCCTTGGAGTTGGGCTCCTCGGTGACGTGGCCCAGGATCCGGTTCTCCCAGAGCGGGGCCTCCAGCAGCAGGCCGTGGCGGTGCCGGTCCTCGGGGATGTAGCCGATGCCGGCCTCGCGCCGGGACCGGGTGAGCGCGCCGGTCAGGTCCGTGCCGTCCAGCGTCACGGTGCCGGCGGTCAGCGGCAGCATGCCCATGATCGCCTCGACCAGTTCGGCCTGGCCGTTGCCCTCGACGCCGGCGATGCCGAGCACCTCGCCCTTGCGGATGGTCAGGGAGATGTCGTCCAGCACCACCCGCTCGATGCCCTCGGCGTCCGGCTTGGCGATCCGCAGCGCCTCGACCCGGAGCATCTCGGTGCTGGTCACCGTGGACTCGCGGCTCTCGGGCGAGGGGAGCTCGCTGCCGACCATCATCTCGGCCAGCTGGCGGGCCGTCACCTGCTGCGGGTCGGCGTCACCGACCGTGGTGCCGCGGCGGATCACCGAGATCGCGTCGGCCACCGAGAGCACCTCGTGCAGCTTGTGCGAGATGAAGATCACCGTGACGCCCTCGGCCTTGAGCTCGCGCAGGTTGCCGAAGAGCGCGTCGACCTCCTGGGGCACCAGCACCGCGGTGGGCTCGTCCAGGATCAGGATCCGGGCGCCGCGGTACAGCACCTTGAGGATCTCCACCCGCTGCCGCTCGGCCACGCCAAGGTCCTCGACCAGCGCGTCGGGGCGGACGTTGAGGCCGTACTGGTCGGAGATCTCCATGATCTTCGCCCGGGCCCGGCCGCCGATCCCGTGCAGCTTCTCGCCGCCCAGCACCACGTTCTCGAGCACCGTCAGGTTGTCCGCCAGCATGAAGTGCTGGTGCACCATGCCGATGCCGCGGGCGATCGCGTCGCCGGGGCTGGAGAACTCCACCTGCTCGCCGTTGATGGCGATGGTGCCCTCGTCCGGGCGCTGCATGCCGTAGAGGATCTTCATCAGCGTGGACTTGCCGGCGCCGTTCTCGCCCATCAGGGCGTGCACGGTGCCGGGCCGCACGGTGAGGTTGATGTCGTGGTTGGCGACCACGCCGGGGAAGCGCTTGGTGATGCCGCGCAGCTCGACGGCTGCGGCCGCCGTCCCCGCGCCGGGGTCGCCTCCCTTGCTCGGGGAGGGGGTTGAAGCGGTGATGGCGATCTCCTGATGCTCGGCAGGCGCTTCGTTGCGCTGGGGGGAGGGCCGGGGAGTCACGGAGGGGCGGGCAGGCCCCCGGGGAACGGGAGAGGCCCGGCGGAGTGCGCTCGCGCGCGACCCACCGGGCCCCTCCCCAGAAACGCTGGTACTACTACGGGTTACCGCTGCGGGTTACCGCTGAACGAGGGTCAGCCGGCCGGCGGAGCGGTCGGGACCACGGTGGCACCCGAGGTGATCTTCGAGGTCGCCTCGTCCAGCTTGGCCTTGATGTCGTCGATGTGGCCACCGGTGGTGGCCAGCGAGACACCGCCCTGCTTCAGGTCGAAGTTCTTCACACCGGTCAGCGGGCTGCCGGTCTTGATGCTGTTGATGAAGGTGTACACCGCGGTGTCCACGTTCTTCACCATGGAGGTGAGGATGTGGTCCTTGTACTTCGACAGCGCCGGCTGGCTGGCCTGGTCGGAGTCGACACCGATGGCCCAGGCGTTCTTGTTGGCGGTGTCGGTGGCGACGGCCTCGATCGCACCGGAGCCGGAGGAGCCGGCCGCGGTGTAGATCACGTCGTCCTTGTTGTCCAGCATGCCCTGCGCGGCCGACTTGCCCTTCGCCGGGTCGGCGAAGCCGGTGAAGTCCGGCGGGGTGGTCAGGTACTTGACGTCGACCTTGATGGACGGGTCCACCGACTGGACACCGGCGCGGTAACCGGCCTCGAACTTCTTGATCAGCTCGGTCTGCACGCCACCGATGAAGCCGACCTGCTTGTACTTGGTCTTCGAGGCGGCGGCGACACCGGCCAGGAACGAGCCCTCCTGCTCCGAGAAGGTCAGCGAGGTGACGTTCGAGGGCTGGGTGTCGGAGGCCGAGTCGATGATCGCGAACTTGACGTTCGGGTTGGCCTTGGCGACCTTCTCGACCGCCGACTGGTACACGAAGCCGACCGCGATGACCGGGTTGAAGCCGGCGGTGACCAGGCTGTTGAGGCGGGCCTCCTTGTCGGCGTCCGACTCGCCCTGCTTGGCCTCGGCCTCGTTGACCTGGACGCCCAGGCTGGTCTTGGCCTTGTCCAGACCGCGGGCGGCGGAGTCGTTGAACGACTGGTCGCCGCGGCCGCCGATGTCGTAGGCCATGCCGACCTTGAGCGAGGAGCCGGAGGCGCCCGCGGAGGTCGTGGTGTTGTCGGTGCTCTTTGCGCCGCAAGCGGCGAGCGAGGCGATGCCCAGGGAGCCCGAGAGCACCACCGCGGCGAGCTTTACTGAACGGCGCAAGGGAGTATCTCCTTCTTACACACCCGTTTGGCGTGGTCTGGCGCCACCGTAACGCGCGTAGAACACGGTTCTATTACGGGGTGCCGGGCCATTCGGGTTGTTATCAAACCGTGGCACAAGGGGCGCGTCGGACGCCACGGGCCTGCGACGCGCACCCCTGAGTCTCCCACGGCTGAGCCGTCAGGGACGTGAATGCTCCAGTGCGAGCGATGTGAAGAGCTCGACCCCGATCCCGATCGCCCGCTCGTCCACGTCGAACCGGCCCTGGTGCAGGTCGCGCACCGCGCTCTCGTCCGGCGCCCGCACGCCGAGCCTGGCCAGCGCGCCCGGCGCGTGCTCCAGATACCAGGAGAAGTCCTCTCCCCCCAGGGACTGCTCCGTCTCCTCCACGACCACGTCACCTTGCGCACCGAACTGCCGCGTCATGGCGGTGTCCAGCTGGGAGATCGACACCGCCTCGTTCACCACCGGCGGCACGCCCCGCTTGTAGTCCAGCGACCACTTGGCCCGATGGATCTCGGCCATCTTGCTCACCAGCTCGTGCAGCGCGTCCGGCGCCTCGCGCCAGCCGTCGAGCTCCAGGCAGCGCACCGTGCCCTCGAGCTCGGCGTGCTGCGGGATCACGTTGGGCGCCGATCCGGCCGCGATCCGGCCCCAGACCAGGCTGACCCCCCAGCGGGGGTCCATCCGGCGGGCCAGCGCGCCGGGCAGGTCGGCGGCCATCCGGCCGATCGCGGTGACCAGGTCGCAGGTCAGGTGCGGGCGGGCGGTGTGCCCGCCGGGGCCGTCCAGGCTGAGCACCAGGGCGTCGCAGGCCGAGGTGATGGCGCCGGTGCGCAGGCCGATCCGGCCCACCGTCACCTTCGGGTCGCAGTGCACCGCGAAGATCCGGCCGACCCCCTCCATCCCGCCGGCCGCGATCACGTCCAGCGCACCGCCGGGCATCATCTCCTCGGCGGGCTGGAAGATCAGCCGCACCGGCTGGGTCAGCCGCCCCTCGCGCAGCGCCTCGGCCAGCACCAGCGCGGTGCCCAGCACCACCGTGGTGTGCACGTCGTGGCCGCAGGCGTGGGCCTGGCCGGGGACGGTGGAGCGGTACGGGACCTCGGTCTTGGCGTCCGCGATGGGCAGCGCGTCGATGTCGGCCCGGAAGGCCAGCAGCGGGGTCCCGGACGGGGTGCCGCCGGGCACCAGGTCGACCAGCAGTCCGGTGCCGCCGGGCAGCACCTGGGGCCGCAGTCCGGCGGCGGTCAGCCGCTCCTCGAGCTTGGCCGTGGTGCGGTACTCCTGGCGGCCGAGCTCGGGGTGGCGGTGCAGGTCGCGGCGGAACTCGACCAGCTCGGGCTGCAGCGCCAGCACCCTCGAACGGAGCGTCAACTCCTCCGTCCGGGACGGTTGGTGACTGGTCATCGCCTTCCCCTTCGGTGATCCCGAGGTGACCGGGGCGGACGCGGGAGCCAGTGGTGCGGCCTGCGCGGCCGGCTGAGGACGGTTCACCCCAACAAGGGTATGGGGGCGGCCTGTGTTTGGCTTGACATCGGCCAAATCAACCCCTGAATTGGCGCATACACGGCCCGCCGGTGGGTATGACATCAGCTTTTGACCGCCTTCCCCGGGTGAGCTGCTGCGCAGGGCGATGAACCTGTGCAACGACCGGCCGCCGCCACGGTAACGAACCGGCATCCCCCGCCCGACCAGCGATTGTCCGCCGACCCACGGACGGATGGCGTGCGCGTGTCAGGATGCGGACACCCAGGTCATGCGCTGGCAAAAAAATCAGACGAACTCTTGAGCTTCGACCGTCCGAGCGAATAGACAACGTCCGCACAGTCAAAACCCACGCGCCGCACGACCCTCCGTCAGGAGCACGGTCGAACGGGGCGATCCGTCCTGCCCGCGTCCGGACCGCGCCCACGAAGCGCGTCCGCGGCGCACCACATGAGAGTGGGGAACCCACGTGCCCGCAGCCAAGCGCAGCCGGCTTTCCCGGATAGCTGTGGCGGCCCCCGCCGCCGCCCTGGTCCTGGGGACGATCTCCATCGCCACCCCGGCCTTCGCCGACGCCTCCACGGGCGCCACGCAGCTCCAGGGAACGCATCCTGCCTGGGCCACGCCCCAGGCCGACACCGGCGCCGTGCCCGACGGCACCCCGAACGCCGCCCGGATCTACCTGGCCGGCAAGGACCCGCAGTCCCTCGCCGCCTACGCGCAGGCCGTCTCCTCGCCGAACTCGCCGCACTACGGCCAGTACCTCTCGGCCGCGGAGGCCAAGGCCCGCTTCGGCGCCACCCCCGAGCAGGTCAAGGCCGTGACCGAGTGGGTCCAGAGCGCCGGCCTGACCGTGGACGCGGTGACCACGCACTACCTGCAGGTCTCCGGCACCACCGGTGCGATGGCCAAGGCCTTCGGCACCTCGTTCCACAACTTCCGCACCGACAGCGGCGTCCGCTCCGCGCCGGTGTCCGACGTGCAGCTGCCCGCCTCGGTCTCCGGCGCGGTGCTGAACATCTCCGGCCTGACCAGCGCGGCCGGCAAGTCCGCCTCGCAGGCGATCTCCCAGGCCACCGCCGAGGCCAAGGCCCAGGCTGCCCAGCAGGCCGCCCGCGCGGCCGCGCCGGGCGTGCTGGCCGCTGCCGACACCCTGCCGACCGTGCCGACCTGCTCCGAGGACGGCTACGACTCGCTGATCGCCAAGGGCGCGCCGGCCGGCTACGAGAAGAACGAGCCGTTCTCCCCCTGCTCGTACACCACCTCGCAGCTGCGCCGCGCCTACGGCGTCACCAAGTCCGGCCTGTCCGGCAAGGGCGCCACCGTCGCGATCGTGGACGCCTACGGCCTGGGCACCATGGAGGCCGACGCCAACCACTTCTCCGTCGCGCACGGTGACAAGCCGTTCGCGCCGGGGCAGTACAAGGAGGTCGTCACCCCCGCCAACTTCCAGCACCAGGCCGACTGCGGCGACTGGTCGGGCGAGGAGGCGCTGGACGTCGAGATGGTGCACGGCCTCGCGCCGGACGCCAACGTGGTCTACGTCGGCGCCAACTCCTGCTACGACCAGGACCTGGGCGACGCGCTGGCCAACATCGTCGACAACCACCTGGCCGACGTGGTCTCCAACTCCTGGGGCGAGATCATGCACGGCAAGAGCGGGGACCTGGACCCGGCCGTCGAGGCCGCGGACAACCAGATCTTCATGCTCGGCGCGGTCGAGGGCATCGGCTTCACCGTCTCCTCCGGCGACTGCGGCGACAACTCGCCGGGTGCCGCGGCCACCGGCGTGAACTGCCAGGCCGACACCAACCAGGCCCAGGCCCAGTGGCCGTCCGCCTCCCCGTGGGTCACCGCCGTCGGCGGCACCGCGCTGGAGCTGTGGAACAAGAAGGGCGACTACGCCGACGAGGTCTCCATGGGCGACCAGCGCTCGGTGCTGTCGGCCGACCAGAAGTCGTGGAGCCCCATGCCGGGCTTCTTCTACTTCGGCGGTGGCGGCGGCGTCGCCAAGGGCATCGCCCAGCCGTGGTACCAGAAGGGCATCGTCCCGAACTCGGTGTCGCACACCGCCGCGGACGGCAGCAAGTCGGCCACCCCGCTGCGCGCCACCCCGGACATCGCGATGAGCGGTGACCTGGTGGCCTCCACCCTGGTCGGCTACACCCCGGCCGGCGGCGCCTACAGCGAGGGCGGCTACGGCGGCACCTCGGTCTCCTCCCCGGAGCTGGCCGGCATGCTGGCCGACGCCATCCAGGCCCGTGGCGGCAAGACCCTCGGCTTCGCCAACCCGGCGCTGTACGCCCGTGGCGACAACGACCGCATCTACAACGACATCGACGACACCGAGAACCACGGCAAGCTCGGCAACGTGGTCGACCTCGGCGTGGTCAACGGCTCGCTGCGGGTGCGCCTGTACAAGATCGGCGCGGACTTCGGCCTCAAGGCCACCCCGGGTTACGACACCGCGACCGGCCTCGGCACCCCGGGCAAGGGCTTCCTGAGCTCCTTCCTGCACGCCGGCGATGCGCAGGGCAACGAGGGCTGATCCTCGTAGTCGGTGAACCTGTGGGGCCCCGGAGTTCGCTCCGGGGCCCCACACGTGTGTGTCGGCGGCCCCACGCGCGCGTGTCGGCAGCTCCCCGTGCGTGTGACGGCGGCTGCGCCGACGGGAGCCGCCCTCCGGCCCGCCCACCGCCCGCCTGCCATGATGGGCCGTACACGGGTACGAGGACGGGTGCGAGGAGAGGACGGGTCATGGGTACCGGTCGACAGGCGGTCGCGGTGGTCACCGGAGCGAGCAGCGGGATCGGTGCGGCAACCGCCCGCCGGCTGGCCGCCGAGGGCTTCGCGGTGGTGCTGACCGCACGCCGCACCGAGCGGATCGAGGAACTCGCCAAGGAGCTCCAGGCCGACGGCCACACCGCGACGGCGGTCACCCTGGACGTCACCGACCGGGCCGCGGTGGACGCCTTCGCCCGCGAGCTGGGCCCGGTGGACGTGCTGATCAACAACGCCGGCGGGGCCTTCGGGTCCGAGTCGGTGGAACAGGGCGACCCGGCGGACTGGCTGGCGATGTACCAGGTGAACGTGCTGGGCGTGCTGCACATGACCCAGGCTCTGCTGCCCGCGCTGCGGGACAGCGGCGACGGCACCGTGCTGATCCTGTCCTCCACCGCCGCGCTGGCCGCCTACGAGGGCGGCGGCGGCTACGTCGCCGCCAAGCACGCGGCCCACACCATCGCCGCCACGCTCCGGCTGGAGCTGGTCGGCGAGCCGATCCGGGTGATCGAGATCGCCCCGGGCATGGTGAAGTCCGAGGGCTTCGCGATCACCCGGTTCCGCGGCGACGAGGCCCGGGCCGCCGCCGTCTACCAGGGCGTCGCGCAGCCGCTCAGCTCCGAGGACATCGCCGACACGGTGGCCTGGGCGGTCACCCGCCCCTCGCACGTCAACATCGACCTGCTGGTGGTGCGCCCGCGCGCCCAGGCGTCCAACTACAAGGTGCACCGGGACTGACCGCCGTGACCTTCCGCCGCCTGCTGGTGCCGGCCCTGCTCGCCGCGCTGCTGCTCAGCGCCTGCAGCTCGACCGGACGCCCGGCCCCCGCCGCCTACGACCGGATCTCCTGGAGCTCCTGCGGGTCAGGTCTGCAGTGCGGGCGGCTGAAGGTCCCGCTGGACTACGCCGCGCCGGACGGCCCGGCGATCGAGCTGGCCGTGGTCCGCGAGCCGGCCCGGGACGCCGGGCAGCGGATCGGCTCGCTGGTGGTCAACCCGGGCGGCCCCGGCGAGTCCGGGGTGGCCATGGTCCGGGACGGCACCGAGCAGTTCGCCGGGCCGCTGCACGACCGCTACGACATCGTCGGCTTCGACCCGCGCGGCACCGGGGACTCCTCGCCGGTGCGCTGCCTGACGGACCGCCAGCGCGACGCCGCCGACCAGCAGGACGACCCGGCCGACCCGCAGGCCCGCCTGGCCTTCCGGGAGCAGCAGGCCAGGGAGTACGCCCAGGCCTGCGAGGCCAACGCCGGCAAGCTGCTGCCCTTCGTCGGCACCCGCAACACCGCCCGCGACATGGACCGGCTGCGCCAGGCCCTGGGCCAGGAGAAGCTCGACTACCTCGGCGTCTCCTACGGCACCTACCTGGGCGCGCTGTACGCCGAGGAGTTCCCGCAGCGCACCGGCCGCCTGGTGCTGGACGGCGCGGTGGACCCGGCCCAGGACAAGCTGGACGCGGGCGTGCAGCAGCAGATCGGCTTCGAGAAGTCGCTGGAGCGCTTCGCCGCCGACTGCGCCACGGCCCACCCGCAGGAGTGCCCGCTCGGCCAGGATCCGGCCCGGGCCGGCCTGCGGGCCGCCGAGTTCCTGGACGGCCTGCGCGCGGCCCCCCTGCCCACCCAGGACCGGGACGGGCGCAAGCTCACCTCGGCGCTGGGCTGGACCGGCGCGCTGATGTTCCTCTACGGCGACCAGGGCACCGCCTGGAGCGAGCTGCGCGCGGCGCTCAGCGCGGGGATCGACCAGCACGACGGCGCGCCGCTGCTGGCCGCGGCGGACGCGTACAACGGCCGCGACGCCGGCGGCCACTACAACTCCTCCGACGACGCGCACACCGCGATCGGCTGCGCCGACGCGCCGAGCCCGGTTCCCTCGCCGCAGCGGGTGCAGCAGGTGCTGGCCCAGCTCAAGCAGCAGGCTCCGCTGCTCAACCGGGACACCACCGCTGAGGACGTCCAGGACCCCGGGTGCAGCGACTGGCCGTTCCGCACTACCGAGCAGCCGCACACGGTGCGGGCCGACGGCAGCGCCCCGATCCTGGTGATCGGCTCAACCGGCGACCCCGCCACCCCGTACCAGGCGGCGGTCAATCTGGCCCACGGGCTGGCCGACGCGACCCTGTTGACCCGCCAGGGCGAGGGCCACGCGGCCTTCGGCAGCGGCAACGCCTGCGTCACCGCGGCCCTCGACACCTACCTGGTCAGCGGCGTCCGACCCGCTGCGGGGACCACTTGCGCCGGCTGATCCGGAGTAGTCCTGACCGGTACCGGCCATGACCCGTTAGCTCGCTGGTCACAACTTGATAGCTCGTCAGAGTGAATTGCGCGGGCACCCTCCCCAACTGATGAGCGCTCAACTACCGTGGACCCGCTGCCCGGGAGCACCACGGACCCGCGCGGGCGAGCGACCCTTCGCCCTGGCGTGATCCATGCTGGTTGTGTCCGACCCATGAGCCCACCCGTCTCGGCGCCTCGTCCGCGTCACCGCCTCCCGAGGAGGACCCGCTGGCCAGCGATCATCCGACCGACAGCGCCGCTGATCGGGTCGGTATCCCAGCACCCCGGCCGACCGGACCGGCCCCCTGCTCGAACGACGGCCCCGCGGCCGGCCTGCTCCGATTCAACGAGGCCGATCCCGGGGCGGCCGAGGAGGCCCTGCTCGCCTGCTGCGGCAGCCACCGCTGGGCCCTGCGCCTGACCGCCCACCGCCCCTACCCCGATCTGGAGTCACTGCTGGCCGCGGCCAGCGAGGCCTCCTACGACCTGCGGCCCAGCGACCTGGCCGAGGCACTGGCCGACGAGAGCTGGATGCCGCAGCCGCTGCTCGGCATGCGGGCCCCGGGGAGCCAGGCGGCGCACACCGCGCTGCGCGCCGCGCACGCCGCCTACGAGTCCCGGTTCGGCCACGTCTTCGTGGTCTGCCTGGACGGTGTGGATCCGGAGGAGATGCTCGACACCGTGCTCAGCTCGATCCGCACCAGGCTGGCCAACGAGCCGGACGAGGAGCGCCTGATCGCCGCCGAGGAACTGCGCCGGATCGCGCTGAACCGGCTGGAGCACCTGGTGGCCTCCAGCAGCGCGAGCTGACGCAGTAGCTGCTGACTGCGCGTCGCCCCCTGAGCGCTGGGCGGCGCGCAGTTTGCGTTTCCGGGCCAGTACCGCCGCCGACCCGCACCACCGCGGCCCGCTGGGTGAGCGCGGGTTCGTCCGCACCACTCGTCAGGGTGAAGGTGCTGACCGCGTCCGCTCCCTCCGGAGTGGGCGTGTCGGCCTTGGCCAGCAGGTGCCGGGTGCGGCCGGGACCGGTCCGGCGCGATCGTCCCGAATGCGGTGCAGCCGGCCGGCACCCGGTCCAGCCCCGACAGCACGGCGGCGGCCCGGCCCGCCGGGTGGCCGAGCAGCGCCACGTGGAGCGGCGGGACGGGCTCGGTGCTGCGGCATCGGTCCTCGATCGGCGTCGGCGACGCGGAATTGGCACCGCACCGCAGCCGATTGGTGACCCTGCGTCACCCGAACGGGTCTGGTTAGGCCGCTCGTGCCTGATTGATCACACTCAAACCCCCCGGAGGCGGTTCCCGACGGGGCGTCGATAGGATGCTCGCGGCCGGTGGACCGTACCCGGCCGGGCTGACCGACACCGAAGCCGGCCGAGCCCTTCAACCGCTTCCGGAGGGTTTTCCGTGCCGGCTGGAACGCTGTACCGCGGCCGCGAAGGCATGTGGTCCTGGGTGGCTCATCGAGTCACTGGCGTCCTCATTTTCTTCTTCCTTCTCGTCCACGTCCTCGACACCGCGCTCGTCAGGGTCTCGCCTCACGCGTACGACTCGACCATCGCGACCTACAAGACCCCGCTCGTGAACCTGATGGAGTACGGCCTGACCGCCGCCATCCTGTTCCACGCGCTGAACGGTCTGCGGGTCATCGCCGTCGACTTCTGGTCCAAGGGCCCCAAGTACCAGAAGCAGATGCTGTGGAGCGTCGTCGGTGTCTGGGTCGTCCTGATGGCCGGCGCCTTCTACCCGATCCTCCAGCACACGCTGACCAACTGGTTCGGGAAGGGCTGATCCGGAATGTCCACTGACATCAACGACGTCGAGCTGGTCTCCTCCTCCCAGGCGCACACCGGCAGGGGACTGGGCACCGGCAACCCCGCCGACCAGTTCGTGATCCAGCCCCCGCGCACCCGCACCACGAAGACCCCGCGCCGCACGCGGACCAACTTCGAGATGCTGGCCTGGCTCTTCATGCGCCTGTCCGGCGTCGTGCTGGTCGTGCTGATCCTGGGTCACCTGATCATCATGCTGACCCTGGACGGCGGCGTCTCGCGGATCAACTTCGCGTTCGTCGCGGGCCGCTGGGCCTCGCCGTTCTGGCAGGGCTGGGACCTGCTGATGCTCTGGCTCGCCATGCTGCACGGCGCCAACGGCATGCGCACCGTGATCAACGACTATGCCGAGAAGGATTCGACTCGGCTCTGGTTGAAGACCCTGATGGGTGTCGCGACCGTCTTCACGGTCCTGCTGGGCACCCTGGTGATCTTCACCTTCGACCCGAACATCTAATCGGCGCAGGACCAGAGGCGAGTCAACACTCATGCAGATTCACCAGTACGACACCGTCATCGTCGGCGCCGGCGGCGCCGGAATGCGCGCGGCCATCGAGTCGACGCAGCGCAGCCGCACCGCGGTGCTGACCAAGCTCTACCCGACCCGGTCCCACACCGGCGCGGCCCAGGGCGGCATGTGCGCCGCCCTCGCCAACGTCGAGGAGGACAACTGGGAGTGGCACACCTTCGACACGGTCAAGGGTGGTGACTACCTGGTCGACCAGGACGCCGCCGAGATCATGTGCAAGGAGGCCATCGACGCGGTCCTCGACCTGGAGAAGATGGGTCTGCCCTTCTCCCGCACCGAGGCCGGCCGGATCGACCAGCGCCGCTTCGGCGGCCACACCCGCAACCACGGCGAGGCGGCGGTCCGCCGCTCCTGCTACGCGGCCGACCGCACCGGTCACATGATCCTGCAGACGCTGTTCCAGAACTGCGTCAAGCACGGCGTCGAGTTCTTCAACGAGTTCTACGTCCTGGACCTGCTGATCAACGAGGGCAAGACCGCGGGCGTCGTCGCCTACGAGCTGGCCACCGGCGAGATCCACGTCTTCCAGGCCAAGGCGGTCGTCTTCGCCTCCGGCGGCACCGGCAAGTTCTACAAGGTGACCTCCAACGCCCACACCCTCACCGGTGACGGCCAGGCGCTGGTCTACCGCCGCGGCCTGCCGCTGGAGGACATGGAGTTCTTCCAGTTCCACCCGACCGGCATCTGGCGGATGGGCATCCTGCTCACCGAGGGTGCCCGCGGTGAGGGCGGCATCCTGCGCAACAAGGACGGCGAGCGCTTCATGGAGCGCTACGCCCCGGTCATGAAGGACCTCGCGTCCCGTGACGTCTGCTCGCGCGCGATCTACACCGAGATCCGCGAGGGCCGCGGCTGCGGCCCCGACGGCGACCACGTCTACCTGGACCTGACGCACCTTCCGCCGGAGCAGCTGGACGCCAAGCTCCCGGACATCACCGAGTTCGCCCGCACCTACCTCGGCATCGAGCCCTACACGGACCCGATCCCGATCCAGCCCACCGCGCACTACGCGATGGGCGGCATCCCGACCAACGTCGAGGGTGAGGTGCTGCGGAACAACACCGACGTCGTCCCGGGCCTGTACGCCGCCGGCGAGGTGGCCTGCGTGTCCGTGCACGGCGCCAACCGCCTGGGCACCAACTCGCTGCTCGACATCAACGTGTTCGGCAAGCGGGCCGGCATCGCCGCCGCCGACTACGCGGGCAAGAACGAGTTCGTCGCGCTGCCGGCCAACCCGGCCGAGAAGGTGCAGGCGCTGGTCGACGGCCTGCGCGAGTCCACCGGCACCGAGTCGGTCGCGCAGATCCGCAAGGAGCTGCAGGAGACCATGGACGTCAACGCCATGGTCTACCGCACCGGCGCCACCCTGAAGCAGGCCAGTGCGGACATCGCGGCGCTGCGCGAGCGCTACAAGCACGTGGCGATCCAGGACAAGGGCTACCGCTACAACACCGACCTGCTGGAGGCCGTGGAGCTGGGCAACCTGCTCGACCTGGCCGAGGTACTGGTCGTCTCCGCGCTGGCCCGCGAGGAGTCGCGCGGCGGCCACTTCCGCGAGGACTTCCCGACCCGTGACGACGTGAAGTTCATGCAGCACACCATGGCGTACCAGGAGGTTGCCGCGGACGGCACCACCTCGATCCGCCTCGACTACAAGCCGGTCGTCACGACCCGCTACCAGCCGATGGAGCGTAAGTACTGATGAGCGCCCCCACGATCGACGCCCCGCACTCGGCGGCGCTGGACGCGGCCGAGTCCGGTGCGGTCCAGCTGATCACCGTCACCCTCCGGATCCGCCGGTTCAACCCGGAGGAGCACCCGGACCCGGTGTGGGTGGACTACCAGCTCCTGATGGACCCGAAGGAGCGCGTCCTGGACGCGCTCAACAAGGTCAAGTGGGAGCAGGACGGCACCCTGACCTACCGCCGTTCCTGCGCGCACGGCATCTGCGGCTCCGACGCGATGCGGATCAACGGCCGCAACCGCCTGGCCTGCAAGACGCTGATCAAGGACGTGAACCCGGAGCAGCCGATCACCATCGAGGCCATCAAGGGCCTCGCGGTCCTCAAGGACCTGGTGGTCGACATGGACCCGTTCTTCCAGGCGTACAAGGACGTCATGCCGTTCCTGATCACCAACGGGAACGAGCCGACCCGCGAGCGCCTGCAGTCCGCCGAGGACCGCGAGCGCTTCGACGACACCACCAAGTGCATCCTGTGCGCCGCGTGCACCTCGTCCTGCCCGGTCTTCTGGAACGACGGCCAGTACTTCGGCCCGGCCGCCATCGTCAACGCGCACCGCTTCATCTTCGACTCGCGTGACGAGGGCGCCGAGCAGCGCCTGGAGATCCTCAACGACCGCGAGGGCGTCTGGCGCTGCCGGACCACCTTCAACTGCTCCGAGGCCTGCCCGCGTGGCATCGAGGTCACGAAGGCGATCCAGGAGGTCAAGCGCGCCCTGGTGACCCGCCGCTTCTGACACCGCTGACACCGCAACAACAGCCGAGGGCCCGTCCGGTACCGACCGGACGGGCCCTCAGCCGTCTGTTCCCGCTACTTCAGCAGACCCCAGTCCTTGGGCTGCTGGTAGCCCCGGAACACCTGCAGATGGCGGTCGGCCGTCACGGCCCACAGGTCCGGGGTGCCGTCACCGTCCAGGTCGCCCGAGCTGCCCAGGGTCGGGAACGCGGCCGTGGTGAACACCGCACCGACGCCGTGCGCGCTCGGGTCCGCCAGCGCCGAGAAGTCCACGATCCCGCTCGCCTGCATCGGCAGCGGGTACACGTGCAGCTCACCGGTGGCCCGGTCACGCGCCCACAGCGACAGGTTTCCCTTCGCGTCCGCGCCCGGAGCCACCAGGTCGAAGTTGCTCCAGTTGCCGGACGTGGTCAGCTGCTGGGCCTTCTCCCGCCCGAAGAGCAGGTTCCCGTTGCCGTAGAGCCACAGGTTGCCCTGCTCCACCGTCAGCAGCCAGGGGCGGGTGGCGCTGGCCTTGTCGGCCTGGCCGAGCGCGACCAGCTGCTCGACACCGGACCAGTCGGTGGCATAGCCGGCCGGGCAGGCCACCTGGACCTCGTTCGCGTCGGCGCAGCTGGACGGGCGGCGCACCAAGCCGCCCGAGTTGAGGTTCAGCGTCCCCGTGTTGCGGTACGCGTAGAGGTTGCCGTCCCGGTGCGCGAAGACGGTGTCCGCCGGGTTGGTGTTGTCCCAGCCGCGGTGCGCCAGCTGCACCCCGGCCCAGGTGCCCTGGCCACCCGGGGCATTGACAGCCGCCACCGTCGTGGTCGGGGTGGTGCTGCCCGCGTTGCCGCTGATCACCTGGAGATTGCCAGCCGCATCCGGCAGCAGGATGTCCGGGACCGCGTCGTTGTCCACGTCTCCCTGGGCCTGCGGCGGGTTGGGGTTCCACGGCGCGTAGAAGCTGTAGCTGGCGACCGAGACGTTGCCCGCGTTGTCCATCGTCTGGACCGTCAGGGTGTTGGGGCCCCAACTGCCCGGCCGCAGCACCACGTTCGCGGTGCCGTCGGCCCCCGGCAGGACGGTGCCCGGGTCGCCGCACTTGAAGACCGACACGCTGCCGTCGAGCACCGGGCGGAAGCAGGCCACTCCCGAGGCCGCACCGCCGGCCGGCGCCGGGTCGGTACCGGCCAGAGTGAAGGTGCCCTTCTCGCCCGCGAACTTGTTCGATCCGGCGGCCGGGAAGTCGGTCGAGCTCACCGTGGTGGTCGGCGCCGTGGTGTCCACCTGGAAGTGGCACAGCGGGGTCACCGCCCGCCCCTGGCCGCCCGGCAGCTGGGCCCGCCAGGCATACGAATGTCCGTCCAGCAGGTCGGCGACACCCACCCGGGCGACGCCGTAGGCCACGGGGGCCTCCTGGTCCAACACCACGATGCCGTCCGGGCCGGTCACGTCGAGCACCCGGAACCGGGGCTGCTTGGAGCCCGCGTAGTCCGCCGGCACGTCCACCAGGAACTCAGGCTGACTACCCGCGCTCAGCCAGCCAGTGCCGGTGTCGACACCCTCGCAGCCGTTGGTGCTGACGCCGGCGTTCACCGGGATCGGGTTCATGCGCGGGTTGGTCAGGACCGGGCCCGGGTCCGCCTGCGCGGCCGGCGCCAGGGCCAGGGCCAGGCCGGTGGTCAGGGCGAGCGCCCCGCCGGTGGCGAGCAGCCGGGAGATGGCAAGCTTCAAGAAGAGTCCCCTTCGAAAGTCCGTTTGGACGAGTTTGCAGGGAGACTCTGACAGCCGCTCAACTCTCAGGTCAACGCGTTATCTTCACGCGGCACACGCAGCCCGCGCACACCCACCAGCCCGACCAGGACACCGAGCACGAACGAGGTCACCGCCAGCGCGAGGTGGATCCAGAAGAAGGCGGTGGGGTGGGCGTGGTCGCCGTTGGTGAAGGCCTGGTGGGCGGAGTCCTGCAAGAGGTTCTTGACGAAGGTGGTCCAGATGATCACCGACCAGACGCCGAAGGCGGCGAGGAACCAGGAGGTGCGGCGGCTGAGCGTCATGACGGGCGATCCTTCGTGAGGCGGGGGTGCCGCTCCAGTATCGGCGGGCGTCCGTTCGGCCCCGCCGTGGGGACCCGTTCGGGGGGTCTCGGGGCGGGGGCCGAGAGGCGGGCGGGGTCCGCTGGGTACGCACCGTCCGTGTTTTCGGATCATCGCATCACAGCCCGCCGCCGGGTCGGCCCGGCCGCCGCGCTGACCCTGGCCCTGACCCTGCCCCTGGGGGCCGGCCTCGCGCCGCCGGCCGCCGCCGACGTCCCGCCCCCGGTCCCCGTGGTCGGGGGTGCCCGGCTGGCCGAGCCGGGCGTGCAGGTGGCCCTGGGCCCCGGCGCGCCGCCGCTGCCCGGCGGGCTGACCGGCCAGTCCTGGCTGGTCGCCGACGCGGGCAGCGGCGAGGTGCTGGCGGCGTACAACGCGCACCTGCGGCTGCCCCCGGCCAGCACCCTCAAGATGCTCTTCGCCGACACCGTGCTGCCCAAGTTCGACCGCACCCAGGTGCACCGGGTGACCAACGAGGAACTGGCCGGGATGGGCGCGGGCAGCAGCCTGGTGGGCATCAAGGAGGACCTCGACTACTCGGTCGAGGACCTGTGGCGCGGGGTCTTCCTCAGTTCCGGCAACGACGCGGTGCACGTCCTCGCCCACATGAACGGCGGGGTGGACGAGACGGTCCGGCAGATGCGGGCCGAGGCGGACGTGCTGGGGGCCGCCGACACCCAGGTGGTCTCCCCCGACGGCTACGACGCCGACGGGCAGCTGACCTCGGCCTACGACCTGACCCTGTTCGCCCGCGAGGGCCTGCGCAACCCCGACTTCCGCAGCTACTGCGGGACCCGGGACGCCCAGTTCCCCGGCACGGTGGACAAGGCCAGCGGTCGGCGCGGCACCTTCGGGATCCAGAACACCGATCGCCTGCTGGGCAAGTACCCGGGCCTGATCGGGGTGAAGAACGGCTACACCACCAACGCCGGCGCCACCTTCGTCGGGGCGGCCGAGCGCGGCGGGCGCACCCTGCTGGTGGCCGTGATGCACCCGGAGTCGTATCTCAAGGTGTACGACGACACCGCGGCGCTGCTCGACTGGGGCTTCGCGGCGGCCGGGAAGACGACCCCGGTCGGCGCCCTGGTGCCGCCGCGCCCGGTGGCCTCCCCGACCCCCGCCGCGCCGCCCGCCGCCGCTCACGCCGGGGCGTCAGCGGCAGCCGTCGCCGCCGGCGTCGGCCGCCCCGGGGCCCGGCTGCTCTCCCCCGAGAGCTGGGCGGTGATCGGCGCCGTGACGCTCTGCGCGGCCGGCGGCGGCTGGCTGCTCAACCGGCGCCGCCGCACCGCCGGCCCGGCCCAGGCCGACCCGGGCCGCCCGGTCGGCGGGTCCACCGCGCTGGGCCGCCGCCGGTGAGGTGAGCCCTCAGCCCTCGGCCGCCCCGCACCGCGCCGCACCTCAGCCGCTGCGCACCGGGGCGGCGCCCAGCTCGCCCGCCGCCCGGTAGGCCGCCTCCGCGCTGGCCCGCGCCCGGGCCTTGGCCCCGTCCGGGTCGGCCAGCGCCGTCCAGGCCACGCAGTACAGCAGCAGCCGGCTGACGAAGTTGATCCACAGCAGCAGCGCCACCGGCACCCCGAAGGCGCCGTACAGGCTCTTCCCGGCCACCGAGACCAGGTAGGAGGAGAGCAGCAGCTTGAGCAGCTCGAAGCCGACGGCGCCGATCAAGGCGGCGGTCAGCAGGTCGCGCCGGTGCTGCCCGTCGATCCCGGGGAACGGCGCCAGCAGGTAGAGGAAGAGCAGCAGGTCGGCCCCGACCGCGATGACGAACCCGGCACCCGCCAGCAGCCAGTGCCCGGGCCCGCGGTCGGCCAGGCCCAGGGCATCGGCCAGCCGTCCGGCCAGCTTGGTGGCCACCACCGAGGCTCCCAGCGAGACCACCGAGACCACTCCGAGCCCGAGCAGCACCAGGCAGTCGTGGAGCTTGACCAGCACGGGGTTGGACCGCTCGTCCGGCTGCTGCCAGACGTCCCGGATGGAGCCGCGCAGGGTGTCCACCCAGCCCAGGCCGGAGACCAGCAGCAGCAGGCCGCCGATCAGCCCGACGGTCGCCGCGTTGGCGATCAGCGAGTCCAGCCCGAGGGCGTCGGCCAGCCCCGGCACCTGGTCCGAGATCTTCCGCTGAAGGGTGTTCACCTGGCTCGGCGTCAACGCGCTGACCGCGACCGCCAGGGCCACCGTGAGCAGCGGGAAGAGCGCCAGGAACCCGAAGAAGGTGATCGCGCCGGCCAACCGGTTGGCCTTGGCCGCGGTGAACAGCTGGTAGACCAGCCACGGACGGCTGCGCAGCACGGCAGCGACCCACGGCCCGATCATCGGCAGCCTGGTGAGGAATCCCATACCGCCCAGCCTGGCATCGCGTCAGGTCGGCGACCATCCGCCTCGCCGACCGCCGGCGGGCGCCGCCGTGCGTCGCGCCCGGATCGCCCCTTGGACAGGACGGTAGGATTCCTCCCGAACCTACCGTGTACTCGCCCCCGGTAACGCCGGGGCGGCGACCGCACCGAGTGCTTCCCCTGATGAAAGGCCCGCACTGCTGATGGCCCCCCGTCTCTCCGTCGTCGTTCCGATCTACAACGTCGAGCGGTATCTGGAGGAGTGCCTGGAGTCCATTGCCGCCCAGACCATGGGCGACCTCGAATGCATCATGGTCGACGACGGCTCCAAGGACGGCAGCGCCGCCATCGCCGAGGCCTTCGCCGCCAAGGACTCCCGGTTCCGGCTGGTCCGCAAGCAGAACGCCGGGCTCGGTGCGGCCCGCAACACCGGCCTGCTGCACCTGACCGAGGGCACCGAGTTCCTGGCCTTCGTGGACAGTGACGACACCCTGCCGCCCAGCGCCTACGAGCTGATGATCGGCACCCTGGACCAGACCGGCTCGGACTTCTGCTCCGGCAACGTGCTGCGCTTCCGGGCCGTCGGCTTCTACCCCTCGGGCGGCCACGCCAAGCCGTTCAAGCAGACCCGGCTGAAGACCCACATCACCGAGCTGCCGGCCCTGGTCACCGACCGCACCGCGTGGAACAAGGTCTACCGCCGCTCCTTCTGGGACGCGGCCGGCCTGCTCTACCCCGAGGGCATCCTCTACGAGGACGCACCGGTCAGCGTGCCGCACCACTACCTGGCCAAGAGCGTGGACGTGCTCAACGAGCCGATCTACCACTGGCGCGAGCGCGAGGTCGGCGAGATGTCGATCACCCAGATGCGCACCAACCCCAAGGGCCTGATCGACCGGGTCGCCTCGATGGAGCTGGTCCGCTCCTGGCTGCTCAAGCAGACCGACCCGAAGTACCGGGAGTACCTGCACGCCTACGACGAGAACAACCTCGTCGAGGAGATCCCGATGTTCTTCTGGTCGGTGGTCGACGGCGAGCAGGACTACCGGGACGCCTACGTGCAGCACGTCGGCCGACTGCTGCGGGCGATCGGCCCGGAGCACGTGCGCAAGCTGCGCGCGCCGCTCAAGCTCAAGTACCACCTGACCCTGCAGGGCCGGATGGACGAGTTCGTCGAGCAGATGCAGTTCGAGTCCGAGAGCAACGGCGCCGCCCCGGCCCGCGGTGTGCTGCGGCCGTACGCGGACTACCCGTTCCTGCGCGGCGGCCGCCGCAGCGTGCCGGCCGACGTGCTGCGGCTGGACAACGCGCTGGTGATGCGCAGCCGGATCTACGACTCCGCCTGGGTGGACGGCAAGCTGCGGCTGAACGGGCACGCCTTCCCCGAGCACCTGGGCGCCGAACACAAGCACGACCTGGTCAAGCTGCTGGTGCTGCGTCAGGCCGACGGCCGACGCTTCGTCACCTTCCAGACCCGCACCCAGTACAGCGCCGAGGCGACCGCCAGCTCCCCGCACGACCTGTACAGCTGCGACTGGGCCGGCTTCCAGACCGTGATCGACCCGACCCGGCTCAAGCGGCGCGGCCAGTGGCAGGAGGGCACCTGGCGGGTGCTGATCGCCGGTGCCGGCAAGGCCGGCGTCTACAAGGGCCGGATCAGCGGCGGCTGGGCCGACACCGCGGAGAACTTCGTCCCGCACTGGGCCGACGCCACCACCCGGATCGTGCCCTTCCTCAAGGACAACTTCCTGCAGCTGCGGATCGAGCGGCTGCGCGCGGCGGTCACCGAGCTCAAGGCGGTGGACGGCGCGGTCGAGCTGAGCGGCACCGTGCGCAACGCCGGCGACCTGGCCGGCCTGCAGCTGCGGTTGACCCACCAGCCGTCCGGCTCCCAGCTGGACCTGCCGGTGGAGTTCGGCGTCCCGGCCGGCCGGCCGGTGCCGTTCACCGCCCGGATCCCGCTGGCCGACCTGGCCGAGGTCCGCGTGCGCTGGGACGAGCTAGACCCGGCCGCCGCCGACCGCACCACCGACCCGTGGCTGGCCGCGCTGCTCACCCGGGACGGCCGCGAGCTGCCGGTGCTGGTGGACGAGCGGGTGGCGCTGACCCACCTGGACCTGCCGCTCAACCCGACGGCCCCGCTCGGCGTGGCCCGCACCCTGGTCTCCCGGCCCAGCCCCGAGGGCCACCTGCAGCTCGACGACCAGCTCGTGCAGCCGGTGATCGAGCGGATCACCGCCGCCGACGAGAAGGGTTTCACCCTCACCGGCCGCTTCCCGCTGCCCGGCGAGCACCGCTACGACCTGGTGCTGCGCCACCTGTGGCGGGAGGAGGACTACCTGCACCCGCTGACCGTCCGGGACGGCCGGTTCGAGGTGCTGGTGGCCGGCGTGCCGACCACCACCGCGGGCGGCCGGGTACCGCTGCACAAGGGCACCTGGGAGCTCTTCTTCCGTCCGGCCGACGGCGACCTCGGCTTCGCCTGGCCGGCCGCCCAGGTGGCGCTGGAGGCGCACACCGCGCTGCCGGCCCGGATCCACCACCGCGGCAAGGACGTGGCGCTGGAGCGGCGGGCGTACGACCGGCTGTCGCTGGAGGCGCACAGCGACCTCAGCGAGGACGAGCGCAGCGGCTTCCGCCAGCGCCAGCTGCGCCGGGAGGCCTACCCGGCCGCTCAGCAGCGCCCGCTGCGCGAGGCGGTGCTGTACCACGTGGCCGGCAGCCAGTACGCCGGCTCGCCGCGCGCGATCCACGAGGAACTGGTCCGCCGCGGGCTGCCGCTGGAGCACCTGTGGACGGTGGACGACCGGCAGGCCGAGCTGCCGCAGAGCGCCCGCGCGCTGCGCCAGTGGAGCCCGGAGTGGTACGAGGCGCTGGCCACCGCCAGGTACGTGGTCACCAGCGCCCACCTGCCCGACTTCGTGACCCCCCGCCCGGGCCAGGTGGTGCTGCAGACCTGGGTCGGCACGCCGCTGAAGCGGATCGGCCACGACTTCGAGAAGATCTGGTTCATCGACAGCAACTACCTCAAGCACCTGGACCGCGAGGTGCCGACCTGGACCAAGCTGGTCTCCGGCTCCAGCTACGCGACCCCGGTGCTGCGCCGGGCCTTCAGGTACCAGGGCGAGCTGCTGGAGACCGGGTACCCGCACAACGACGTCTTCTACGCCCCGGACCGGGAGAAGCGGGCCGCCGAGGTGCGCCGCCGGCTCGAGCTGCCCGAGGGCAAGAAGGTGGTGCTGTACGCGCCGACCTTCCGGGAGGACCGCAGGCGCCCGCAGGGCGGCTACCAGGCCGACCTGCGCCTGGACCTGGCGGCGGCCCGGGCGGCGCTGGGCGAGGACCAGGTGCTGCTGGTCCGCCCGCACGCGCTCTGCTACGGCCCGGTGCCGCAGGCCGGGGACGGCTACGTGTACGACGTCTCCCGCTACCCGGACATGGCCGACCTGCTGCTGATCGCCGACGCGCTGGTGACCGACTACTCGGCCTCGGTGTTCGACTACGTCAACACCGGCCGGCCGGTCGTCTTCTTCACCCACGACCTGGAGCACTACCGCGACAACCTGTGCGGTTTCAGTTTCGACTTCGAGCGCGACGCGCCCGGTCCGCTGCTGCGCACCTCGGACGAGGTGATCCGGGCGCTCGGCGACCTGGACGCCGTCGCCACCGAGCACCGCGAGGCCTACACGGCGTTCAAGGAGAAGTACTGCGACCTGGACGACGGCCACGCCGCCGCCCGGGTGGTGGACAACCTGCTCGGCTGAGCCACCGTCAGTCCCCCCCGTAGGGGCCCGCGCCTTCCCGGCGCGGGCCCCTACGGCCTTCCCGGGCCAATTCGCACTGAAGTACCCGCGCCGAAAGGCCGCTCGCCATGGTTCTGCCGTCGGTCCTGCCGTCGACCCTGCTGCGGCGCCCCGCCGCGCCCGCCCCCGCCGACGCCGCGCCCCCGATAGCGCTGCGCGCGGCCCGCTGGGTGGCCGGCCGGCTGGAGCTGACCGGCTTCGCCCGCGAGCCGGGCCACCCCTCGGCCCGCCGCGGCAGCGCCCGCACCCTGCTCACCCTGCTCCCGCCGGACGGTCGCCGCCCGGTCCGGCTGCTCACCCGCCCGGTGCTGATGCCCGAGGTGACCGAGGAGAGCGGCCAGGACGAGCACAGCTACGACTGGTCCGGCTTCACCGCCGTGCTGGACCCGGCCCGGCTGCGCCAGGGCGGCCGCTGGCCGACCGGGGACTGGCTGGTCCGGGCCACCCTGCTGGCCGGCCTGCACCGGAGCCTGGGCACCCTGGCCCCGCACTGGTGCGGCTCGGGCGAGTACCCGCCGGGGGCCTGGGTGGACCGGCAGGTGCTGCTGCAGCCGGTCTTCGCCGAGGGCGAGCTGCGGCTGCGGCTGGTCGCCGACCCGCCGCGGGTCACCGCCGTCCGCCGCCTGCCGTCGGCCCTGCTGCTCCGCTGCGCCGGCCCGGTCGGGCCCGGGGACGCCCTGCTGCTGGCCAACCGGGAGACCGGGGCCGAACTGCGCTGCCCGCTGCGCCCGGTGCCCGGCGGCCCGGCGGCCGAGGTCCCGCTCGCCGCGCTGGCCGCGGACCGCGCCGCGCCGCTGCAGCACTGGGACCTGCAGCTGGCCGGCGTCGCACCGCTGCTGGACGAGCGCGCCGGCCCGGTCACCGGCCAGCACCGGCTGCCCGGGACGGACCGGGTGGTGCACCTGAAGGGCCCGGCCGACGGCACCCTCCAGCTGTGCGTGCGCGCACCGCTGCCGGTGGTGGAGGAGCTGACCGCGACCGCGGCCGGATTCCGGTTGACCGGCCGCCAGCCCGGCATCGGCACCGCCCCCGCCGAACTGGTGCTGCGGCACACCGACGGCACCGCGGAGGACCGGCACCCGGTGCGCCCGCTGGGTGCGGACCGGTTCGAGCTGCTGGTCCCGGTCGGCACCGCCACCAGCTACGGCGGCTCGCTGCCGCTGCGCCGGGGCGTCTGGGACCTGCTGCTGCGCCCGGTGGGCCGGCCCGGGGCCGAGCAGCGGCTCACCCTGTCCCCGGGCGCGCTGGCCCTGCTGCCGGCCGGGCTGCCGGCCGGCCCGAAGACGGTGACCCTGCAGCGCCGCTGGCACGACACGCTGATCCTGGACGCGCACCCGGTGCTGGCGCCGACCGAGCGCGGCGACTACGCGCAGTCCCGGCTGCGGGCCGACTACCGCGCGGCCCGTCGGCTGAAGCTGCGTCAGGCGGTGCTCTACGACAACTTCGGCGGCCGCGGCTACGCCGACTCGCCGCGCGCCGTGCACGCCGAGCTGGTGCGCCGCGGCGCGGCGCTGGAGCACCTGTGGACGGTGGACGACGCGCAGGCCGAGCTGCCGCCGGGCGTGGTCCCGGTCCGGGTCGGCAGCGCCCAGTGGTACCGGGCGCTGGCCACCTGCCGGTACCTGGTGGGCAACACCCACCTGCCGGAGTTCCTGCAGCGCCGCCCCGACCAGGTGGTGGTGCAGACCTGGCACGGCACCCCGCTCAAGCGGATCGCGCACGACGTGGACCACCCCTGGCTGCGCGGCTCCGGCTACCTGGAGCGGCTGGCCCGCGAGGTGCCCCACTGGAGCCTGCTGGTCTCCCCCAGCCCGTTCGCCACCCCGATCCTGCGCCGGGCCTTCCGCTACCGCGGCGAGATCCTGGAGTCCGGCTACCCGCGCAACGACCAGCTGGTCCGGCCCGACCAGCGGGCCGCCCAGCTGGTCCGCCGCCGGCTGGGCCTGACGCCGGAGCGCCGGGTGGTGCTGTACGCGCCCACCTGGCGCGAGGACCGCCGGCACGGCGAGGGCTACCGCTTCGACCTGCACCTGGACCCGGCCGCGGCCCGTCGCGTGCTCGGCCCCGACACCGCGCTGCTGGTCCGCCCGCACGCCCACGTCCGGGACCGGCTGCCGGGGGCCGGCGACGGCTTCCTCTACGACGTGGGCGACTACCCCGACGTGCAGGACCTGCTGCTGATCGCGGACGTGCTGGTGACCGACTACTCCTCGCTGCTCTTCGACTTCGCCATCCGCGGCCGCCCGATGCTCTTCTTCACCTACGACCTGGAGCACTACCGGGACGCGCTGCGCGGCTTCTACCTGGACTTCGCGGCGATCGCCCCGGGTCCGCTGCTCACCGGGTCCGACCAGCTACTGGACGCGCTGGCCGATCCGCAGGCCGCCGTCGCCCCGTTCCAGGGCCGGTACCAGGCCTTCCGCGAGCGGTTCTGCCCGCTGGACGACGGCCGGGCCACCGCCCGGCTGGTCGACCGGATGCTCCAGCTCGGCTGAGCGGGTCGGCGCGGACCCCGGGCGGGCGGCGGGACTGCGAGAGAACTCCGTCACTTGCGCGGTTCGGCGAACTCGAAGGTCTCCCAGGGCCGCCAGACCTCGTCCCGGTCGAACCGGGAGAGCGTGAAGCCGGACACCGTGAACGCCGCGTGGAACTCCCGGGCCTGTTCGGCCGCCAGGTCCAGCACCGGCTCCGGCAGCCCGTGCGCCACCGTCACGTGCGGGTGGTAGGGGAAGGCCAGCTCCCGGGCCAGCGGGCCGGAGCGGATCGCCGCCTCCAGCTCCCGGCACTCCTGGGCGCCCTCCTCGACCCGGACGAAGACCACCGGGGAGACCGGGCGGAAGGAGCCGCTGCCGTGCAGCAGCATCCGGAACGGGCGGTGCGCCGCGGCCACCGCCGCCAGGTGGGCGCGCACCCGGTCGAGCTGCTCGGCCGCCAGCTCGGTCGGCGGCAGCAGCGTGACGTGGGTGGGTATCGCCCGGGCCTGCGGGTCGCCGAGACCGGCCCGGGCGTCCTGGACCGCCGAGCCGTACGGCTCCGGCACCGTGACCGCGACCCCGAGGGTCAGCACGGCACCGGTGCCGGGGCCCCGCTCGGGGGCCCCGGCACCCGGGGCGGCGGCCGGCGTCATCAGCGCTTGGCGGCCGGCAGGAGACCGATGCGGTCGTAGACCGTCTCCAGCGTCACCGAGGCCACCTCGCGGGCCTTCTCGGCCCCGCGGGCGAGCACCCGGTCCAGCTCCGCCGGGTCCGCCAGGTAGCCCTGGGTGCGCTCCTGGAACGGGGCCACCCACTCGGTGAACAGCTCGGCCAGCTCGGTCTTGAGGGCGCCGTACATCTTGCCCTCGAAGTGCGCCACCAGCTGGTCCACGCTCTGGCCGCTGAGCGCCGAGTGGATCCGCAGCAGGTTCGCGACGCCCGGCTTCTTCTCCTCGTCGTAGCTGACCACGGTGTCGGTGTCGGTGACCGCGCTCTTGAACTTCTTGGCGCTGGCCTTGGCGTCGTCCAGCAGGTTGATCAGGCCCTTGGGCGAGGCCGCCGACTTGCTCATCTTGGCGCCCGGGTCCTGCAGGTCCATGATCTTCGCCGTCTCCTTGAGGATGTACGGCTTCGGGATCGTGAAGGTCGGCGCGAAGCGGGTGTTGAACCGCTCGGCCAGGTCCCGGGTGAGCTCCAGGTGCTGGCGCTGGTCCTCGCCGACCGGCACCGCGTCGGCCTGGTAGAGCAGCACGTCGGCGACCATCAGCACCGGGTAGGTGAACAGGCCCACGGTGGTGGTGTCACTGCCCTGCTTGGCGGACTTGTCCTTGAACTGGGTCATCCGGGAGGCCTCGCCGAAACCGGTGAAGCAGTTCATCACCCAGCCCAGCTGCGCGTGCTCGGGCACGTGGGACTGGACGAACAGGGTGCACCGCTCCGGGTCCAGGCCCGCGCCGAGCAGCTGGGCGACCGAGACCCGGGTGTTCTCCCGGAGCACCGCCGGGTCCTGCGGCACGGTGATCGCGTGCAGGTCGACGACCATGTAGAAGGCGTCGTTGGCCTCCTGGAGGTCCACCCACTGGCGCACCGCGCCGAGGTAGTTGCCCAGGTGGAACGAGCCGGAGGTGGGCTGGATGCCGGAGAGCACCCGGGGACGATCCTGCGCCTGACCGGCGACCGCTGCGTTGACCATGAAAGCCATTCTTCCAGCTTCGTGCCGGGCTCAGGACCCGGTCGTCCTTGGAGGTTCCGACGAGGGTGCGGTACCGGGCGCATCCGCGACCCGGATCCGGTCGATCCGGCGGCCGTCCAGCACCGCCACGGTCAGCAGCACGCCCGCCTCGGTGAGCACCTGGTCGCCGACCGCGGGCAGCTCGCCGAGCTCGGCCACCACGTAGCCGGCCACTGTCTCGTAGGGCCCCTCGGGCAGCGCGACGCCGGTCTCCTCGGCGAAGTCGGACAGGTTCAGCAGTCCGTTGACCTCCACGCCGCCGCCGGCCAGCCGCCGGGTGGTGCTGGCCTGCGCGTCGTACTCGTCCCGGATCTCCCCGATCACCTCCTCGACCAGGTCCTCGAGCGTGACGATCCCGGCGGTGCCGCCGTACTCGTCCACCACCATGGCCAGGTGGTGCCCCTCCCTGCGCATCTCGCTCATCGCCTCCAGCACCCGCTTGGTGGCCGGCAGCAGCTTCACCGGCCGGGCGATCTCGCGCACCCGCAGCGCCTGCTCCCCGCGGGCCCGGTACAGGTCGCGGACGTGCACGAAGCCGACCACCGCGTCGTAGGAGCCCTCCACCACCGGGTAGCGCGAGTGCGGCGAGGTGCTGGTCTCCTCCCGCACCTCGCTGAGCGGCTGGTCGGCGTCCAGGAAGGTCACCTCGGTGCGCGGCACCATCACCTCGCGCAGCTGGCGCTCCCCGGCGGCGAACACGTCGGCGATCAACGCCCGCTCGTCGCTGCCCAGTTCGGTGTTGGAGGCGACCAGCCCGCGCAGCTCCTCGGAGCTCATGCTGCCGCGCCCGGCCTTCGGGTCGCCGCCCAGCAGCCGGACCATCAGGTTGGTCGAGCGGCCCAGCAGCCAGATCACCGGGCGCAGCACCACCGACATCACGTCCACCACCGGGGCGGCCAGCAGCGCGATCGACTCGGACCGCTGCAGCCCGATCCGCTTGGGCGTCAGCTCCCCCAGCACCAGCGAGAGGTAGGAGATCAGCAGGGTCAGCCCGACCAGCGCCGCGGCGTCCGCGACGCCGGTCGACAGGCCCAGCCGCACGAACACCGGGGAGAGCTTGCCGGCCAGCGTGTCCGCGCCGAAGGCGGCCGACAGGAAGCCCATGCAGGTCACCCCGACCTGCACGGCGGCCAGGAACCGGTTGGGGTCGGCGGCCAGGTGCGCGGCCCGTGCGGCCCGCTTGGTGCCGCGCCCGGCCAGCGCGCGGATCTGCCCCTCGCGCAGCGAGATCAGCGAGATCTCGGCGATGTTGAAGAGGCCGCCCAGGACGATGAAGACCAGGACGAGAGCCGCGTCCTGGAGGGTTTCGGTCACGGTCGGCCAGTGTAAACGGCGGCGGCCCGCCGCTCCGCGAGGGAGGGGCGGGCCGCCGTTGCGGACCGGGTGCTCAGATCAGGCCGAGGGCGGTGACCTCGTCGCGCTCGGCGACCAGCTCGGCCACCGAGGCGTCGATCCGGGCGCGGGAGAACTCGGAGAGCTCCAGGCCCTGGACGATCTCGAACTTGCCGTCCTTGGTGGTGACCGGGAAGGAGGAGATGATGCCCTCCGGCACGCCGTAGGAGCCGTCGGAGACGATGCCCATCGAGGTCCAGTCGCCGGCCGCGGTGCCGTTCACCCAGGTGTGCACGTGGTCCAGGGCGGCGTTCGCGGCCGAGGCGGCCGAGGAGGCGCCGCGGACCTCGATGATCTCGGCGCCGCGCTTGGCCACCTTCGGGATGAAGAAGTCCTCGACCCAGGCCTGGTCGGAGCCGACGGCCTCGAAGCCCGCCTTGCCGGCGATCTCGGCCTGGAACAGGTCGGGGTACTGGGTGGCGGAGTGGTTGCCCCAGATGGTGACCTTCTTGACGTCGGCCACGGTGACGCCGGCCTTCTTGGCCAGCTGGGCGACCGCCCGGTTGTGGTCCAGGCGGGTCATCGCGGTGAACCGCTCGGCCGGCACGTCGGGCGCGTTGCGCTGGGCGATCAGGGCGTTGGTGTTGGCCGGGTTGCCGACCACCAGCACCTTGACGTCGTCGGCGGCGTTGTCGTTGATCGCCTTGCCCTGCGGGCCGAAGATGCCGCCGTTGGCCGCGAGCAGGTCGCCGCGCTCCATGCCGGCGGTGCGCGGGCGGGCGCCGACCAGCAGCGCCACGTTGGTGCCCGAGAAGGCGGTGTTCGCCTGGTCGGTGATGGTGATGTCGCGCAGCAGCGGGAAGGCGCAGTCGTCCAGCTCCATCGCCACGCCCTCGGCGGCCTTGAGCGCCGGGGTGATCTCCAGCAGGCGCAGGTTGACCGGCACGTCCGCACCGAGCAGGTGGCCCGAGGCGATGCGGAAGAGCAGCGCGTAGCCGATCTGGCCGGCCGCTCCGGTGACGGTGACGTTGACGGGGGTGCGAGTCATGGGTTCCTTCTCCGACGATCGCCGACATGCCCCAGGCACACCGGCGCTCTGGAGCCGAGGACGGTTTCTCTCGACATCGAGACAAACCTGCGTCAGGTTATCGCAAGGCCGAGCCCTCGGCGTGACCGGCGCCGTGGTTGGTGCGTCACAGGCCGGACCGCGGCGGACCGGGCCCCGGACCGCCGAGGTCCGGGGCCGTCGGTCAGTCCCGCCGGCCGATCACCTTGCCGATGTACTCGATCGACGGCAGGTGCACCCACTGGTCCGGCTGGGCGAGCAGCGCCAGCAGCACGATCACCGTGCCGAAGAAGAGCAGCACCAGCACGTCGGTGAACCGGCTGCGCACCGCCAGCAGGCCGACCTCCGGCAGCAGCAGCCGCAGCGCGGCACCGAGCCCGAAGCCCGCGCCGATCACCAGCAGCCCGTAGCGGAAGTCGTCCGCGTAGGTGACCAGCAGGCCGATCCCGACCACTGCGAGGACCAGCGTTATCGGCCACTGCCGGAACGGCAGCGGATGCTCGCGGTCCATCGCCGCGCGGGAGCCCTGCGGCGGATTGGTCCCGGCGCTCCTGACCGGCCGGCGCCGCGCTCTGTCCCTCATGTGCGCTTCCCCTACGAGGTCGGTACTACAGCTGGGCGGCCTGGCGCTCGGCCGCCTCGACGATGTTGTTGAGCAGCATGGCGCGGGTCATCGGGCCGACACCACCCGGGTTGGGCGAGAGCCAGCCGGCCACCTCGGCCACCGCCGGGTGCACGTCGCCGACCAGGCCCGCCTCGGTACGGCTGACGCCGACGTCCAGCACCGCCGCGCCCGGGCGCACGTCCTCGGCCTTGACCAGGTACGGCACGCCGGCCGCGGCCACGATGATGTCGGCCCGGCGCAGGTGGGCGGACAGGTCCCGGGTGCCGGTGTGGCAGAGCGTCACGGTCGCGTTCTCGCTCTTGCGGGTGAGCAGCAGGCCGATCGACCGACCCACCGTCACCCCGCGGCCGACCACCACGACGTCGGCCCCGTTGAGCTCCACGCCGTGCCGGCGCAGCAGCTCGACGATGCCGAACGGGGTGCACGGCAGCGGCCCGTCGATGCCGAGCGCCAGCCGGCCCAGCGAGGTCGGGTGCAGGCCGTCCGCGTCCTTGTCCGGGTCCATCAGCTCCAGCACCGGGTTTGCGTCCAGCCCCTTGGGCAGCGGCAGCTGGACGATGTAGCCGGTGCAGGCCGGGTCCTCGTTCAGCTCCCGGACCTTGGCCTCCACCTCGGCCTGGGTGGCGTCGGCGGGCAGCTCGACCTGGATGGAGGCGATGCCGACCTGGGCGCAGTCGCGGTGCTTGCCGCGCACGTACGAGTGGCTGCCCGGGTCGTCGCCGACCAGGACGGTGCCGAGGCCGGGGGTGATGCCCCGCTCCTTGAGGGCCGCCACGCGGACGGCGAGTTCGGACTTGATCGCGGCCGCGGTGGCCTTGCCATCGAGAATCTGGGCAGTCATGGCCCCTATCCTCCCGGATCCGGGCCCGGGTTCCGAACCGCGGTGCCCGGACCCCGCCGACTTAACGGAACGTGTGGATCCGATTGCAGTTGCGCCACAGTTGTGTCCACAGCACGTTAAGCCGCTGGACAGCCCGCATCCCCGGCCCGACGATAGGGCGAGCGAACGCACAGGGGGAACAGACGTCGTGATCTTTGAGTACGATCCGCCGGGCCGCTGCGGCCCCGCACCGCACCACCGCCCGTGAGCACGCCGGTCCGGGCTGCCCGTACCGATCCGCAGGGCTGGCGCGCCCGTGTCGCGCAGACCGCGCTGCGCTGCGGGGCGGCGGCCGTCGCCGCGGTCACCGTGGCCGTCCTGCACGACGCCCACGACCCCGGCGTGCTCTGCCCGCTGCGCCGGTTCACCGGTGTCCCGTGCCCGGGCTGCGGCTCCACCACGGTCTTCATCGAGGCCGGACACGGCCACTGGCTGGCCGCGCTGACGGCCAATCCGGTCACCGTGGTGGCCGCCATCGGTCTGCTGACCGCCCCGCTCGGCGGCGGCGCCTGGTGGTGGTCGCTCTCCACCGGCAAGCGCCGCGGCCTGCTCGGCGCCGCACTGGGCACGGCCTGGATCTGGCAGCTCAACCGCCTGGGTGTCCACCTGTCCTGACGCTCCACTAGTCTCACCCGCTGTCAAGTCCTCCCCAACCCGCGCCCGGGGAGACCGAAGAACCGGCTCGACCCGAGCTCGTCCGCCCGGAGGCACCACGTGACGTACCCGCCCGACCCCAACAACCCGTACGGCCAGCCGCAGCAGGGCCCCTACGGCGCTCCGCCGCAGAACCCGTACGGCCAGCAGCCGCCGATGTACGGCTACCCGCAGCAGCAGCCGCCCGCGCCCAACTACGGCTACCCGCAGCAGGCCGGCTACGGCGTCCCGCAGCAGGCCGGTTACGGCGTCCCCCAGCAGGCCGGCTACGGCTACGCGCCGATGGCGCCGATGGCCCCGCCGGTGCTGGCCAGTTGGGGTTCGCGGGTGGGGGCGAGCATCGTCGACTTCCTGGTCGTCGGCGTACCCGCCCTGGTGGGCTACATCGTCCTGATCGCGATGGCGGCCGGCTCCACCCACCAGACCTGCGACTCCTACGGCTACTGCTACAGCACCACCGACAGCAGCGCGGTCGGGGGCGGCGCCATGATCATGCTGCTCGGCTTCGCGATCAGCCTGGGCCTGGGGATCTGGCAGTTGGTCAAGGAGGGCTCCACCGGCCAGACCACCGGCAAGAAGGCCCTGGGCATCCGGCTGGTCCGGGAGCAGGACGGCCAGCCCCTCGGCTTCGGCATGGCCTTCGTGCGCCGCCTGGCGCACTTCCTCGACGGCGCCGTCTGCTACCTCGGCTACCTCTGGCCGCTGTGGGACGACAAGAGCCAGACGTTCGCCGACAAGGTCTGCAACAGCTTGGTGATCCGCGCCTGACGGCGCGCCACCACGGTTCCACCCAATTCACCATCCACCGCACTCACCGTCCCAGGGGGATCGCATGAGCAACCCGTACGAGCAGCAGCCCGGCGGCTACCAGCCCAACCTCGACCCGAACTACGGCTACACCCCGCAGCCGCCGGCCCCGGTACTGGCCAACTGGGGCCAGCGCGTCGGCGCCTCGCTGATCGATGGCCTGATCGTCGGCGTCCCGGCCTTCATCCTGGGCAAGATCGGCGGCGTCGGCCTGCAGTACGTCATCCAGATTCTGGGCACCATAGCCTGGGGCTACATGGAGGGCACCAGCGGCCAGACGGTCGGCAAGAAGGTGCTGGGCCTGCGGCTGGCCAAGCTGGAGGACGGCTCGCTGCTCGGCGCCGGCCTGGGCATCGGGCGCAAGTTCCTGCACGTGCTGGACGCCATCTGCTGCATCGGCTACCTGTGGCCGCTGTGGGACGAGAAGAACCAGACCTTCGCCGACAAGATCGTCAAGTCGGTGGTCGTCGTCTCCAAGTGACGCCGTGCAACGCCTGACGGCCCGTGGG
>NZ_PYBW01000053.1:267-168089 GCF_003205575.1 Streptomyces tateyamensis | reverse complement strand
CCCACGGGCCGTCAGGCGTTCCGGGTCAGTGGAAGAAGTGCCGGGTCCCGGTGAGGTACATGGTGACCCCGGCCGCCGCGGCCGCGGCCACGACCTCCTCGTCCCGCACCGAGCCGCCCGGCTGGACGACCGCCCGGACACCCGCGTCCAGCAGGATCTGCAGGCCGTCGGCGAACGGGAAGAACGCGTCCGAGGCGGCGAACGAGCCCTGCGCCCGGTCGCCGGCCCGCTCCACCGCGAGCTTGGCCGAGTCGACCCGGTTCACCTGGCCCATCCCGACGCCCACCGAGGCGCCGTCCTTGGCCAGCAGGATCGCGTTGGACTTGACGGCCCGGCAGGCGGCCCAGGCGAAGGCCAGGTCGGCCAGCTCGGCCTCGGACAGCGCCTCGCCGGTGGCCAGGGTCCAGGTCGACGGGTCGTCACCCGGCGCGTCCACCTTGTCGACCTGCTGCAGGAGCAGGCCGCCGCTGATCCGGCGGGCCTCCCGGCGCTCGCCCGGGACCTCGGGCGCGCGCAGCACCCGGATGTTCTTCTTGCGGGCCAGCACCTCGACGGCGCCCGGCTCGTAGTCGGGGGCGACGACGACCTCGGTGAAGATCGGCGCGATCTGCTCGGCCAGCTCCACGGTGACCGGGCGGTTGACCGCGATCACGCCGCCGAAGGCGGACAGCGGGTCGCAGGCGTGCGCCTTGCGGTGCGCCTCGGCCACGTCCGCGCCGACCGCGATGCCGCACGGGTTGGCGTGCTTGATGATCGCCACCGCCGGGCGCTCGTGGTCGTAGGCGGCGCGGCGGGCGGCGTCGGTGTCCACGTAGTTGTTGTAGGACATCTCCTTGCCGTGCAGCTGCTCGGCGGCCGCCAGGCCCCCGGTGCCGTCGGTGTAGAGCGCCGCCTGCTGGTGCGGGTTCTCTCCGTAGCGCAGCACGTTCGAGCGCTCCCAGGTGGCGCCCAGGAAGGACGGGAAGGCCTCCTCGGACTCGGTGTACCCGGAGTCCTCGAACCACTGGGCCACCGCGACGTCGTAGGCCGCGGTGTGGGCGAAGGCCGCCGCCGCCAGCCGCTTGCGGGTCAGCAGGTCGAAGCCGCCCTCGGCGGCCGCGCGGAGCACGTCGGCGTAGCGGGCCGGGTCGACCACCACGGCCACCGAGGGGTGGTTCTTGGCGGCCGCGCGGACCATCGACGGGCCGCCGATGTCGATCTGCTCGACGCACTCGTCGGGGGTGGCGCCGGAGGCCACGGTCGCGGTGAACGGGTAGAGGTTCACCACCACCAGGTCGAACGGCTCCACGCCGAGCTCGGCCAGCTGCGCGCGGTGCGACTCCAGCCGCAGGTCGGCCAGCACGCCCGCGTGCACCCGCGGGTGCAGGGTCTTGACCCGGCCGTCCAGGCACTCCGGGAAGCCGGTCAGCTCGGAGACCTCGGTGACCGGGACCCCGGCGGCGGCGATCCGGCCGGCCGTCGAGCCGGTGGAGACGATCGCGACCCCGGCGGCGTGCAGGCCCTGGGCCAGCTCCTCCAGCCCGGTCTTGTCGTACACGCTGATCAGCGCGCGACGGATCGGGCGGACGTTCTCGCTGATGACGGGCGTGGCGTTGGGAGCGGCGCTCATGCCGGAATCCATACCTTTCGGTCTTCGATGCGGTGACCTTCGCGGGCCAGGCGGCCCACGATCTCGACGAGCAGCCGGCGCTCGACGGTCTTGATGCGCTCGTGCAGGGCTTCGCCGCCGTCGGCGTGGTCGGCGTCGAGCACCTCGACGACGCCCTGCGCGATGATCGGCCCGGTGTCCACCCCGGCGTCGACCAGGTGGACGGTGCAACCGGTGACCCTGACCCCGTAGGCGAGTGCGTCGGCGACGCCGTGGGCGCCGGGGAAGGCGGGCAGCAGCGCGGGGTGGGTGTTGACGATCCGTCCGGCGAAGGCCGCCATGAAGCGGGCGCCGAGGATCTTCATGAAGCCGGCCGTGACCACCAGGTCCGGCCGGTGGCGCTCGACCGAGGCGGTCAGTGCCGCGTCCCAGTCGGCGCGGTCGGCATGGTCCTTGATCCGGTGGACGAAGGTGGGCACCCCCGCCCGCTCGGCCCGGGTCAGGCCGGCGATGCCGTCCCGGTCGGCGCCGACGGCGACGATCTCGGCGCCGTACGCGGGGTCGGCCACCGCGTCCAGCAGGGCCTGGAGGTTGGTGCCGGAACCGGACACCAGGACCACCAGCCGGGCAGGGCGGTCGACGGGGGGCGGGAAGGCGAGCGAGGAAGCGGCGGCCACTGTGCGGGTCTCCGTAGGTCGGGTGCCCGCCCGCTGGTACGTCCACCGGGCGGTGGGGCCACTACGGACAGGCCGGCAGGTCGACAGATCCGCGGGTGCGCCGGGGGAGGTCCCGCCTCGCTGCGGGCTCCGGGAACCCGGGAGAGCTGCCGACCGTCACCACGATAACGGCTGGTTGAACGCGGGCTGTACCAGGGATTCTGCTTGACGCGCGTAGACGCGGGTAGATGCGCGCAGGGACTCCCGGGCGCGCCGACCGGCTCCCACCGGCGGGTCTCACCTGCGCATCGAACGGCAGGCCGGACGCACCGCCCGGACGCGCTGCGGGATCATGGGGTCGGCGGCCGCCCGACGCGACCCGACACCCCAGAGGATGAGGAACCCCGACCGACATGAGCAGCGGCAAGAACAGCGACGAGCGCAACCCCTTCGCGCCGCCGCCGGCGGACGCGCCGGACCGGCCGTGGCAGCCGCGCCTGCCGCAGGGCCCGGTCGACGGGGAGCCGCAGGGCGAGGAGGGCGCTGCCCCCGAGTCCGGCCGGCCCGCCCAGCCGCCGGTGCCGCCGCCGCACTCGTGGAGCCCGAACTGGCAGGGCGGCGGAGGGCCGGGCTGGCCGGGTCCGCAGTCCGGGCCGCCGCAGCCGCGGTTCGACCCCGCCGACCCGGTGCACCGCCGCTCGCGGTACGCGCTGTACGCCGGGATGGGCTCGCTCTCCTCCGGGCTGTTCGGGTACTTCGACTTCTCGCTGCTGTTCGGGGTGCTGGCCCTGTACTGGGGCGTCAGCACGCTGCGGGCCACCCGCAAGGACGCGGCGGCCTCTGCGGGCCGGGAGGAGGGCGCCCAGCCCGGCGCGCCGAGCTGGCCCTACTCGCAGCGGGTCGCGCCGCAGGTCCCGGCCGCGCTGGGCGGGCTGATCACCGGCGGGGTGGCGGTGGCCCTGGTGCTGGGCTCCTTCGGCCTGGAGATGGCCTACCAGCCGTACTTCACCTGCCAGAACGACGCCCTGACCCAGGTCGCCGCGGACAGCTGCTCCACCCTCGCCCCGCACTGGCTCAACACCGTCTTCGACCCGCAGAACTGACCCCGGTCCGGCCCGGGGCGCCTGACCCCGCCTCAGCTGGGCACTGACCCCGGCTCAGCTGCGCCCGAGCCGTCGGCGGGCCCAGTCGAGCAGTCGGGCACCGGCCTGCCCGGCCCGGTTCTGCTGGGCCGGCAGCGGCAACGTCCCGACCGGCAGCGCACCGGCCGGCTCGGCGTCCAGCGGGTCCAGCGGGGCCGCCGCCCGATCGGCCCGGTGCCGCTGCCACCAGCGCAGCCCCGCCGCACCCGGCACCGCCACCGCGGCGATCCACCCGGCCGCCGCCGGACCGCAGCCGGGCGCGGGACCGAGCGCCGCCATCCGGCCGCCGCCCACCGCTCCCCCGGCCAGCCAGCCGGCCACCGCCACCGCGACCCCGACCAGCACCGCCGCACCCGCGGCCGCCAGCGCGGCACCGGCCGGCCCGACCAGCTGCGGTGCCGGCCCTTCCTCCGACTCGGCCCCGGCTTCCTCCTCCTCCGCCTCCGCGTGCGCCACCGGCGACGCCTCCCGCCCGAGCAGGGTGGCCACCACCACGCCGGCCGCCAGCGGGACCAGCAGTGCCAGCCACTGCCAGCCACTGCCGCTGCTCGGCACCAGGGCGAACAGCGGGAAGTCCGGCACCGCGCCGAGCCGCACCGTGCCGGGGGCCACCGCCGTGCCGGTGCCCAGCGCGAACCCCGGCCCGAGGGCGTAGCCCACCGCACAGAGCACCGCGTCGGGCGCCAGCAGCAGGCAGCTGAGCAGCAGGCCGAGCAGCCCGGAGACGCTGTTCCCGGCCAGCTCGCGCACCACGGGGTCGGTGGCATCGGTGCGCAGCACCACCACCGTGCCGAACAGCAGCGCTCCGCCCGCCAGCAGAGTGAGCACCCCGCCCGTCGCGGCCCGGACCACGGCCGGTCCGGGCAGCAGGGCGGGCCGCCGTCCGGTCAGCCACTGCGTCACGGCCGCGGGCAGCCGGGCCGCCAGACGCTGTGTCAGCCCCCGCGCCTGCCGTACCGCCCACCGGTACGACGGCGACCACCAGGCCGGCCGGGTCCGCGCCCCGGCGGCCGCCGTGCCGTAGACCAGCAGCGCGACGGCCGCCAGGTCCGGCAGCGGCTGCGCCCGCAGCACTCCCGCGCCCTGGCAGAACAGTGCCACCGGCAGCGCGACCAGCAGGTACCCGGTGCACAGCACCGCGGGCACCGAGCCGCGCCGCACCCCCACCGTGCCCGCCGCCCGCCCGGCCGCCCGGCGCACCAGCAGCAGCACGGCCAGCGTGAGCGCCAGCGGGGTGAGCGAGAGCGGAGCCGTCCCGCCCCTGGCCAGCGGACCGCCGTGGCCGAGCAGCCAGAGTGCCCCGGCCAGCCGGGCGGCGTCGGCCGCGCTGTCCTGCGGGGTGGCCGAGAGCACCCAGAGCGCCAGCACCGGCACCGCGGTGATGGCCAGCCCCAGCAGCGCGCTGGTGATCCCGGCCAGCGCCGGGCCACCGGCCCGGGGCGCCGCCCGCGCGGTGAGCGGACCGGCCGTCAGGTGGTGCGTCATGCAGCCATAGTGCCGCCGTCACCCGTCCTGCCCTGTGCAAGGAGCAGGCCCTCGCCGTGTCTCGGATGATCTGCTTATGCGTCAGGAAGGCTCCCCGGCACCAGCGCCGGACCCGACAGCGGCTCCGGCACCCGCTCACGCAGCGGATCAGGCAGCGGAGCCGGGGCCGGCCGCCCCCACCCTGGCCGACTTCGAAGCGCTCTACGCCGTCCTGGGCGCCGAGCTGGTCCAGCAGGCCTACCTGCTCACCGGCCGCCGCCGCAGCGCCCGGGCCGCCGTGCACCGCGCCTTCGCCGCCGCCTGGCCGCGCTGGTCGCAGCTGGGCACCGCCGCCGACCCGGCGGCCTGGCTGCGCCGGCGCAGCCACGAGGCGGCGCTGGCCCCCTGGCACCCGGTCGGCCCGCGCCGCACCCACCGGCTGCCGCCGGCGCGCCGGCGGATCACCGTGCCCGCGCTGCCGGACGCCGCCGGCCGGGACCGGGCCCTGCTCACCGCCGTGCGCCGGCTCTCCCGGCCGCGCCGCCGGGTGCTCGTGCTGCACGACGCGCTGGGCCTGGCCCCGGCCGCCATCGCGGCCGAGGTGGAGGCCAGCACCGGCGCGGTGACCGCCCGGCTGGCCGCCGCGCACGCGCAGCTGGCCCGCTCGGTCCCGGCCCTGGTGGGCTCCGATCCGACCGCACCCGGGTTCGGCGAGCGGCTCGGCGGGCTGCTCTACCGGGCTGCCGAGCGCGGCTGCCCGGCGGCGCCCGAGCCGGGCGGCACCGCCGCGCTGCGGGCGCGGGGACGGCTGCGGCTGCTCGCCCCGCCGGTGGCCGCCTCGGCGCTGGTGCTGGCCACCCTCGGGGCCTTCGGCGCCACCCTGGCCGGCCACCCGCTGGTGCACGGGCCGGCCACCCCGCGGCGCCAGGTCTGCGTGGCCGCGGCCAACGCCGGGCCGGCCGCGGCCGGGGCGGACACGGCGCTGCGCAGCGACTGGTGCACCAAGCACGACGCCCCGGACCGGTGATCCGGTCCGGGGCGTGGGTGAGCCGTGCTCAGCCGAGGCTTGGTCAGCCGCTGTGCTTGGTCAGCCGATGAGCTCGCGCGCCAGGCGGGCGGTCTCGGACGGGGTCTTGCCGACCTTGACGCCCGCGGCCTCCAGGGCCTCCTTCTTGGCGGCCGCGGTGCCCGAGGAGCCGGAGACGATGGCACCGGCGTGGCCCATGGTCTTGCCCTCGGGAGCGGTGAAGCCCGCGACGTAGCCGACGACCGGCTTGGTCACGTTCTCCTTGATGAAGGCCGCGGCGCGCTCCTCGGCGTCGCCACCGATCTCGCCGATCATCACGATGATCTCGGTCTCCGGGTCGGCCTCGAACGCGCGCAGCGCGTCGATGTGGGTGGTGCCGATGACCGGGTCGCCACCGATGCCGACGGCCGAGGAGAAGCCGATGTCGCGCAGCTCGTACATGAGCTGGTAGGTCAGCGTGCCCGACTTGGAGACCAGGCCGATCTTGCCGGCCTTGGTGATGTCCGCCGGGATGATGCCCGCGTTGGACTTTCCGGGCGAGATCAGGCCCGGGCAGTTCGGGCCGATGATCTGGGTCTTGTTGCCCTTCTCACCGGCGTAGGCCCAGAACGAGGCGCTGTCGTGCACCGGGACGCCCTCGGTGATGACGACCGCGAGCGGGATCTCGGCGTCGATCGCCTCGACCACGGCGCTCTTGGTGAAGGCCGGCGGCACGAAGATGACGGAGACGTCGGCCCCGGTCTTCTCGATCGCCTCGGCGACGGAGCCGAAGACGGGCACCTCGGTGCCGTCGACGTCGACCGTGGTGCCGGCCTTGCGCGGGTTCACGCCACCGACGATCTTGGTGCCCGAGGCGAGCATCCGGCGGGTGTGCTTCATGCCCTCGGAGCCGGTCATGCCCTGGACGATGACCTTGCTGTCCTCGGTAAGGAAGATAGCCATGTTGTTAAGTCCCCTTCCTTACTTCGCGTTGGCCAGCTCGGCGGCGCGGTCAGCGGCGCCGTCCATGGTGTCCACCTGCTCGATCAGCGGGTGGTTGGCGTCGGTCAGGATCTTGCGACCCAGCTCGGCGTTGTTGCCGTCGAGGCGGACGACCAGCGGCTTGGTGACCGCCTCGCCCTTGCTCTCCAGCAGGGCCAGCGCCTGCACGATGCCGTTGGCGACCGCGTCGCACGCGGTGATGCCGCCGAAGACGTTGACGAAGACGGCCTTGACGTCGGTGTCGCCCAGGATGATCTCCAGGCCGTTCGCCATCACCTCGGCGGAGGCGCCGCCACCGATGTCGAGGAAGTTGGCGGGCTTGACGCCGCCGTGGTTCTCACCGGCGTAGGCGACGACGTCCAGGGTGCTCATGACGAGACCCGCGCCGTTGCCGATGATGCCGACCTCGCCGTCCAGCTTGACGTAGTTGAGGCCCTTGGCCTTGGCCGCCGCCTCCAGCGGGTTGGCCGCGGCCTTGTCCTCGAGCGCCTCGTGCTCCGGCTGGCGGAACTCGGCGTTCTCGTCCAGCGAGACCTTGCCGTCGAGCGCGATGATCTTGCCGTCACCGGACTTGATCAGCGGGTTGACCTCGACGAGGGTGGCGTCCTCCTTGATGAAGACGGTCCACAGCTTCTGCAGCACCTCGGCGACCTGGTCGGCGATCTCGGCCGGGAACTTGGCGGCGGCGACGATCTCGGCGGCCTTCTCCGGGGTGCAGCCCTCGTTGGCGTCGACCGGGACCTTGGCCAGCGCGTCGGGGTTCTCCTCGGCGACGACCTCGATCTCCACGCCGCCCTCGACGCTGGCCATCGCCAGGAAGGTGCGGTTGGTGCGGTCCAGCAGGAACGAGACGTAGTACTCGTCCTTGATGTCCGCGGTCTGGGCCAGCATCACCTTGTGGACGGTGTGGCCCTTGATGTCCATACCGAGGATCGCCTCGGCCTTGGCGACGGCGTCGGCCGGGTCGGCGGCGAGCTTGACACCGCCGGCCTTGCCACGGCCGCCGACCTTCACCTGAGCCTTGACGACGGCGCGTCCGCCGAAGCGCTCGGCGATGGCACGAGCGGCTTCCGGGGTCTCGATGACATCACCGTCAAGCACGGGCACACCGTGCTTGGCGAAGAGGTCCCTCGCCTGGTACTCGAACAGGTCCACGTGTGTTCGTCCTTGTTCGTGGTCGCGGATTGTGTCTCTACGAGCGTGCCACGGCAGGATCTTCGCTGCGGGTCGTCGGGGCGGTGGGGGTACGCAGAGAAAGGCCTTGCGGTCCTCACAGCCACGGGCGCACACGTCAATCAACACGCGCGTCACGTCCGCATGGCAGGTTATCCCCGCAGGCGCTGCCTGATTCGCCGGGGGGACGCAAGGCCGAGGTGAGAACCGTCACAACGGGTGTGTCCTGGCGTGTCGCACGCCGGGCGCGCGACTCGACGCCTCAGCCCGAGGGGGCCGGCAGCGGGCGTCCCTGGAGCGCGGCGGCCAGCAGTTCGGGGAAGGCGTCCGGGGTGCAGGCGAAGGCGGGCGCGCCAAGGGCCGCGAGGGCCGCGGCGCGCTCCTGGTCGTAGACCGGGGTGCCCTGGTCGTCCAGCGCCAGCAGCGCCACCACCCGCACCCCCGCGGCCCGCAGCGCGGCCACCCGGCGCAGCATGCCGTCCGGGCTGCCGCCCTCGCAGAGATCACTGATCAGGACGACCACGGTGTCCGCCGGACGGGTGATCCGGGACTCGCAGTAGGCCAGCGCCCGGTCGATGTCGGTGCCGCCGCCCAACTGGGCGGCGAACAGCAGCTCGACCGGGTCGCCCAGGTGGTCCGTCAGGTCCACCACCGCGGTGTCGAAGACCACCAGGCGGGTGTCAAGGGTGCGGATCGAGGCGAGCGCCGCGCCGAACACCGCCGCGTGCACCAGCGAAGGGGCCATCGAGCCGGACTGGTCGACGCAGAGGATCACCTGCTGGTCGATGCCGCGGCGGGCCCGGGGGTGGCCGACCAGCCGGTGCGGGACCACGGTGCGGTGCTCGGGCAGGTACTCCTTCAGATTGGCCCGGATGGTGCGGTCCCAGTCGATGTCGCGCGGGCGCGGGCGGTGGCTGCGGGCACCGCGGTCGGGAGCGCCGGCCAGGGCGCTGCGCAGGCGCTCGGCCAGCCGGCGCTCCAAATCGGCCACCACGGTGGCGACCACCTGGCGGGCGGTGGCCCGGGTGGTCTCGGGCAGCACCTGGCGCAGCGCCAGCAGGGTGGCCACCAGGTGCACGTCCGGCTCGGCGGCGGCGAGCATCTCGGGCTCGAGCAGCAGTCGGGCCAGGCCCAGGCGGTCGATCGCGTCCTGCTGCAGCAGCCGCACCACGGTGCGGGGGAAGTAGCGGCGGATGTCGCCGAGCCAGCGCACCAGCTGCGGCGCCCCGGCCCCGAGTCCGGCCGGCCGCCGCCCGGTGCCGGTGCCGGGCTCGCCCCGGTACAGGGCGGCCAGCGCCCGGTCCACGCCGGCGTCCTGGCCGGCCAGGGCGCGCCCCGTCCCGTCGGCGCCCTCGTCGCCGAGCACCAGTCGCCAACGGCGCAGGCGCTCGTCCTGGTGGGCGGAGTGAGGGACGGTCATGCGGCAGCTCCTGGGAGGGATGAGGGGGCGTCAGGCGGCGCGGCGGTCACTCTGCCGGGGGATCCGGGCCGGCGGCGACGGGGCAGGGGTGCCGCCCGGTAGGCCGAGCAGCAGGCGGACGGTGGGCAGCGCGGCGTCCGCGCGCTGCTGGTCGAGCGGGGGCTCGGCCTGCGGACCGCCGCCCGCGGCGGCGGGGTGCCCAGCCGCGATCCGGGCCCCGATCCCGCGCCGCACCCCGGCCTCCAGCTCGGCGAAGGCGCGCCGCAGCAGCGGGAGCAGCGCGGTGAACTCCTGCTCGGGCACCGCCAGCAGCCAGTCGTCCAGCAGGCCGAGCAGCTGCGCGTCGTGCAGCAGCAGGGCGCCGCCGCCAGCCAGGAAGCCCTCGATCCAGCTCGCCGCGTCGGCCGGCTCGCCCGCCCCGGAGAGCGCCAGACCGAGGCGGCGCCGGGCCTGCCCGAAGGTCAGCCGCCCGTCGTCCAGCAGCAGCCGCACCGCCCGCCCGCGCAGCAGTCCGGGCACCCCGGTGGCCGGTCCGCCGGTCGGCTCCCGGTCGGCCAGCCCGGCCAGCGCCGCGGCCCAGCGGTCGGCCGGCGAACCGGACGCGGTGTCGGATGCCGACCTGTCGTCAAGCCTGCTTCCGGCGCCGGACTCCAGCAGTGCGACCGCGCGGTGCACCGCCTCCAGACGGTCCCGCATCGCGGCCGCACCCGCGCCGGACAGTCCGGTGCACGCCGCACCCAGCCCGATCCGGACCCGCTCGGCGAGACCACGGGCCACCTGTTCGAGGGCGCCGCGGTCGGTGCCCCGGACGTCCCCGTACCGCAGGGCCCGGACCAGGGCGGGCAGCGCGTCGGCGAGGGCGGCGGTGTCGGACCCGAGCGCGGCCCGGTCGGCCAGGGCCGCGAGCACGGCGGGCAGCGCCGCGGGCAGGTCGGCGAGCAGGCACTGCTCGGCCAGCCGGGCCAGCTCCGCCGGGGTGGCGGCCTGCCCGGCCAGCTGGGCCAGCCGCCCGGCGGCGGCCGCCTCGACCGTGCTCCCCCACTGGCCGGCGGTCACCACCGCGACCGCCAACCCAGGGTCCCAGCACAGTTGCCAGACCTCCTTGAACGTCCCGGAACCGCGTCCGGCCACCGGCCGGCCCCAGTCGAGCTCCAGCAGCCGCAACCGGTGCAGCAGCAGCGAGCGGGCCGCGTCCAGCTCCTTGCGCAGGTCGAGCACCAGCTCCCGCCCGGTCGGCTCGGGGCGCAGCCGCAGGGTGCGCTGAAGTCGGGTCAGATCGTGCTGCAGCGGTACGGCCGGCGCGTCCGCGGGCACCTGCCCGAGCACCTCACCGACCACCAGTTGCTCGCGGACCAGGGCGAGCGCGATCTCGGAGCCCTCGCAGAGCACCGCCCGCGCCGCGTCCAGCGTCTCGGCCAGGCCTGCGACCGGGCGTCCGCGCAGTGCGGCGAGGGTCTCGGCCAGGCGCACCGCCTCGATCACCTGGGCGGCGGAGACCGGGTGGTCGGCGCCCCGGAGCAGCTCGGCGGCCCTGGCGAACCAGCGGGCCAGTGCCGCGGGGCCGCGGTCGGCGCTGTCGAACAGGTGCTGGTACCAGCCGGGGGACTCGATCCCGGCGCCGTACCCGGAGCGCAGCGCCAGTCGGCCGTGGCTCCACGGGACCCAGCTGACCTCCGTCCTGGGCCGCTTGGGCAGGGCGGCGAGCAGCAGGCGGTCGGCGCCCGCCGCCCGGGGGGCGGCGAGCGCCGGTACGTGCCAGGCGCCGCAGACCACGGCGATCCGCCGGTGGCCGGCCCGGCGGGCGGCGCGGATCTGCAGGCGCATGTACGCCTCGCGCAGCTCGCCGAATCCGGGCCGGGTACCGGCGGGGCCGGGGCCGGGGCGCGCGGCCCCGACCCCGGCCCCGGTGCCCGGGTGCACCCCGGGCGAGCCCGGGGTGCCGACCGGATCGTCGGCGCGCAGCTCGGCCATCGCCTCGGCGATCGCCTCGAACGGCGCCAACGGGTCCCGGTCGGGCAGCCGGTGCTCGACCACGTCCTCCCACCAGGCCTCCGGGTCCGGCTGGCCGGCCGCGGCGGCGAGCACCGCGATCGGGTCCGGCTCGGCCTGCCCGGCCCGCTCGTCCGACCCGGCCGGCTCCTCGGCGAGCGCGAAGCGCGCCGCGGCCGGCAGGTCGACGAACCGCACCGGCACCCCCTGCGCCAGCGCGTGCCGGATCGCCACCCACTCCGGGGAGAAGGCCGCGAACGGCCAGCTGAGCGCCCGGGCCGGCTCGCCCACCGGGTGGGCGAGCAGCGCCACCGGCGGCACCAGGTCCGCCCGCCCCGCCAGGGCCAGCAGCTCATCCGCCTCCGGCGGCCCCTCGATCAGCACCGCGTCCGGCCGCAGCGCGGTCAGCGCGGCCGCCACCGCACGGGCCGAGCCGGGCCCGTGGTGACGCACTCCGAGCAGGGTCACCTCGCCAGTCATCTCCGCTTCCCTCTCCCCCTCGTTCATCCCTCTGTCTGACGCTGCGTCAGTACATTTGTGTTTCAGTCGAATTCGCACGCCGCCCGGTAGAAGTCCCGCCAATCGGCCCGCTCGCGCAGCACGCCCTCGCGGTACTCCCGCCACACCGCCCGGTCCGCCACCTGGTCGCGGACCACCGCCCCGAGCACCCCCGCCGCCAGGTCCCGGGCGCGCAGCACGCCGTCGCCGAAGTGCGCGGCGAGCGCGAGCCCATGGGTGACCACCGAGATCGCCTCGGCGGTGGAGAGGGTGCCGGTGGGTGTCCTGACCTTGGTGCGACCGTCGGCCGTGACGCCCTCCCGCAGCTCGCGGAAGACCGTCACCACCCGACGGATCTCCTGCGCGCCGCCCGGCAGTTCGGGCAGTTCCAGGGCGCGGCCGAGCTGCCCGACCCGCCGCGCGACGATCTCGACCTCCTGGTCGAGCGTCGCGGGCAGCGGCAGCACCACCGTGGTGAAACGGCGGCGCAGCGCACTGGAGAGTTCGTTGACCCCGCGGTCGCGATCGTTGGCGGTGGCGATCAGGTTGAACCCGCGGACAGCTTGAGTCTGTCCGCCCAACTCCGGTATCGGCAACGCCTTTTCCGAGAGCACGGTGATCAGCGCGTCCTGCACGTCGGGCGGGATCCGGGTCAGCTCCTCGACCCGGACCAGTTGCCCGGCGGCCATCGCGCGCAGCACCGGCGAGGGCACCAGGGCGGCCCGGCTCGGCCCCTCGGCGAGCAGCCGCGCGTAGTTCCAGCCGTACCGCACCGCCTCCTCGCCGGTGCCGGCCGTGCCCTGCACCAGCAGGGTGGAGTCCCCGCTGATCGCGGCCGCCAGGTGCTCGGACACCCAGGTCTTGGCGGTGCCCGGCACCCCGAGCAGCAGCAGCGCCCGGTCGGTGGCCAGCGTCGCCACCGCCACCTCGACGAGCCGGCGCGGTCCCACGTACTTGGGCGTGACCACCGTGCCGTCCGCCAGCGTGCCGCCGAGCAGATAGGTCGCCACCGCCCACGGCGAGAGCCGCCAACTCCCCGGCCGGACCCGGTCGTCCACCCGCTCCAACGCGGCCAGCTCCTCGGCGAACGCCTCCTCGGCGGGCGCCCGCAGCACCGTCCCGGCCTGCTCATCACTCATTCGAAGGGCTCCGTCTCATCGCCCGCCACAGGGCGCACGGGTGCCGTGGCGGTGGGGTACCAGGGAGCATCAGCGCAGATCACCGGGGGTACGAACACCCGCACCACCCCGACAGGAACCAGCATCCCGGGCAGCACTGACAACCGCCGCCGGCCGGGCTCGGGCAGCTCTCCTGACTTACTGTCAGTCCCCCGTCCTAGCGTTCGGAGCATGGAGGAACGCAGGAACAGCGGCCCCGCCGATCCGCTCGCCGCGGCGCGGCGGGCCGGGCGGCGGGCGGAGCGGGTGGCCGGCGGGGCCGAGGAGTTGCGGCAGGTGCTGGCCGACCGGGTGCGCGGCGGGCTGGCCGAGCCGGGCGGGGTGGACTGGGAGCAGGTGGCGGCCCGGATGGTCGACGCCCAGGCTCCGGGACTCGCCGCCCGCGCCCGCGAGTTGGCGGCCCTCCCGGTCGAGCAGCGGCTGGCCGGGCACGCCCTGCTGCACCTGCTGGCCACCGCCTACCAGCGGGTCGGCGAACTGCCCGCCCCGCTGGCCGCCACCGTGCGAGGGCGGGTCGGCTTCACCGTGGACACCGCCGCGCTGCTCGCCGGACCGACGGTGCGCGACCGCTGGCTGGTGCTCGGCAGCCGTCGGCGCGCCGAGGGCCCGGTGACCACCCGGCAGACCTGGCTGCGCGGCGCCAAGACCGGCCGCCCGGCGCTGCTGGTCGACTACGACCGTCCCGGCCAGGCACCGGCACCCGCACTGCCCACCGGCCACCTGCTGGAGGCCGAGCTGGCCTTCCACCCGTCCGCCTGGCCGCTGCGCGCGGTGCTCGGCGCCTGCCACGGCGGCGCCGAGCCGGCCGGGGCCGCTCCGCCCGGCCGGCCGCTGGCCGCCGCCCCCGCCGCCTACGGCGAGGCGGTGGCCGCCGATCCGTGGACCGAGTCCTGGCCGGTGCTGCTGGCCGGCGCGGTCCCGCTGCCCGACCCGCGCGGCTGGCGGCTGACGGACGACCGGCACGTGCTGCCGGTCCGCCCGCCGGCCGGCGGCGAGGCCGGGCTGTGGCGCCTCGCCGCGGTCTCCGGCGGGCGCCCGGTCACCGTCTTCGGCGAGTACGGCCACCTGGGCTTCGAGCCGGTCACGGTCTGGGACGAGCGGGGCGAGCCGATCGCGGTGCCGGCATGACGGACGCTCAGGACTGGGCCCGCCTGCAGACCGTCGCCCTGCTCGGCACCGACCGCCGCCCGCTGCCCGAACTCACCGGCTCCCCCGCGCTCGCCGAGGCGGCCGCCGCGGTGGACGGCACCGACCCCGCCTGCGCCCTGCTGGAGCTGGCCGCGCTGGCCACCGTGCGGCGCCGGGCCGGCCTACTGCCCGCCCCCGCGCCGCGCACCGCCGAGCCCGCACCCGCCGACCCGCGGCCCCCGCTGCCCGCCCCGGCCGCCACCCGGCTGCGCACCCTGCTCGCCGGGCGCGGCGGCCACCCGGGCGCGGCCAACCTGGTCGAACTGCTGCCGCAGTGGCTGGCCGAGGTCCGCCGGCGCGGCTACCGCCCGCCGGCAGCGCTGGTCCCGGCGCTGCTGGACACCGCCCGCTCGCGCAGCGAACTGCGCGGCGACGTGGTCGCGGTGACCGGTCCGCTGGGCCGCTGGCTGGCCGAGCACAACCCCGAGTGGCGGTACGTGCTGCGCACGGTCGGCGCCGAGGGGCCCACCGCACCCGAGCTGATCTGGCAGCAGGGGCTGTTCGCCGAGCGGGTCACCCAGCTCACCCGGCTGCGCCGCACCGATCCCGCCGCCGGGCTGGCGCTGCTGCGGTCCAGCTGGGCGAGCGAGCGGGCCGAGGACCGGCTGCTCTTCCTGGACGCGCTGCAGGACGGCCTGGGGCCGGCCGACGAGGAGTTCCTGGAGCAGGCGCTGGGCGACGGCAGCCCGGGCGTGCGGGCCACCGCCGCGGAACTGCTCTCCGGCCTGCCCGGCTCGGCGCTGGGCGCCCGGATGGCCGAGCGCGCGCTGGCCGCGGTCACGCTGGCCGGCGCCGGCAGCCACCTGCTGGTCACCCCGCCGAGCGGCTGCGACGAGGGGATGCGCCGGGACGGGATAGCCCCCAGTTCACCCACCGGCCGCGGCGAGCAGGCCTGGTGGCTGAGCGAGGTGCTGGCCGCCACCCCGCTGGCCGCCTGGTGCACGGCCTTCGCCCTGACGCCCGGTCAGCTGCTCGCCCTGCCGGTGCTGGACGCGGTGGACGGCTCACGGCGGTCGACCCGGCCGGAGGAGGGGGGAGGCTGGCAGGCGGAGGTGCGCGAGGCCTGGGCCAGGGCTGCGGTGCGCCAGCGGGACGTGGCGTGGGCCCGGGCGCTGCTCGGCCCGGTGCCGCGGCGGGCCCGCCGGGTCTTCGAGGGTGCGCCGGCCAGGCTGCTCGCGGTGCTGCCGCCCGCCGAGCGGGCGGCCTGGACGGCCGCGTTCCTGCGCAGCCACGGGCTGGGCGACGCCTTCCAGCTGCTCGGTGCCTGCGCCGTGCCGTGGACGCCGCCGCTGTCCACCGCGGTGGTGGCCGCACTGGAGCGGGCGGCCGGCGCCGGCTCCTACCCGTGGAGCCACAGCGGCGTGCTGGGCCTGACGGAGCGTTCGCTCGCGCCGGCCGCGGCGCCGGCGGTCGCGGCCCTGGCGGCCGACGCGGCCCCGGACACCGCCTGGGCGGAGACCTTCGCCCGGCTGGCCGGCACCCTGGAGTTCCGCGCCGCCATGCTGGCCGAGCTCAGCGGGTGAGCCCGACCGTCGGGTGAGTCGCGGTTCAGCCGGCCTGGCGCAGGTTGGCCCGGACCCAGGCGACCACGTCGCCGGTCGGGGTGCCGGGGGTGAAGATGTCGGCCACGCCCATCGCCTTCAGCTCGGCGACGTCCGCCTCGGGGATGATGCCGCCGCAGAACACCTTGATGTCCGCGGCGTCCCGCTCCTTGAGCAGCTCGATCACCTTGGCGCAGAGCGTCATGTGGGCGCCGGAGAGGATCGACAGGCCGATGCCGTCCGCGTCCTCCTGGATCGCGGTGTCCACCACCTGCTCCGGAGTCTGGTGCAGGCCGGTGTAGATCACCTCCATGCCGGCATCCCGCAGGGCGCGCGCGATCACCTTCGCACCACGGTCGTGACCGTCCAGCCCCGGCTTGGCGACCACCACCCGGATCGGGCCCGACACACCCATCACTGCCTCCATGTTAACCAGCGATAACCGACCTGAGGGGAGGTTAGCGCCCCGCCCCACGGGCCCGCCCGTCCGCGGCCAAAGCGAGGGGAAAATCACAACCCCCCGGCCTGGACTCCGGGCCGCGCGGCACCCGCGGTCAGAGCTTCTCCACCGGGGCGTAGCGCAGCACCAGCGTCCGGCGCCCCTCGGCGCCGAAGTCGATGGTCGCCTTGGCGTTGTGGCCCGCGCCCTCGATCTGGGCCACCGTGCCGAGCCCGAACTTGTCGTGGCTGACCCGGTCGCCCACCGCCAGCGCGACCACCTCGCGCTCGACCACCGCGGAGCGCGCCGACTTGCCCCAACCCGCCTTGGGCCCCTGCGAGCTGAAGCCGCCACCGCCGCCACCGCGACTCCCGCTGACCGTCAGCGAACGGGCGGCGGCCTGCGCCTTGGCCGCGTTGCCCTTCCAGTCGACCAGCTCGGCCGGGATCTCCTCCAGGAACCGAGAGGCCGGGTTGTAGGCCGGCTGGCCCCAGGCGCTGCGCAGCACGCTGCGGGTCAGGTAGAGCCGCCGGCGGGCCCGGGTCAGCCCGACGTAGGCCAGGCGCCGCTCCTCCTCCAGCTCCTTGACCTGGCTGAGCGCCCGCATGTGCGGGAAGATCCCGTCCTCCATGCCGGTCAGGAAGACCACCGGGAACTCCAGCCCCTTGGCGGTGTGCAGGGTCATCATGGTGATGACACCCTGGCCGTCCTCGTCGTCGGGGATCTGGTCGGAGTCGGCGACCAGCGCGACCCGCTCCAGGAAGTCGGCCAGCGAGCCGACCGGCGGCGCGCCGTCCTCGCCGGCGTCCGGCCGCTCGCCCGGGTCCTGCTCGTACTCCAGCGCGACGCTCGCCAGCTCCTGGAGGTTCTCCACCCGGGTCTCGTCCTGCGGGTCGGTGGAGGACTGCAGCTCGGCCAGGTAACCCGTCTCCTCCAGCACCGCCTCCAGGATCGCCGCCGGGCCCGCGCCCGAGTCGACCACCTGGCGCAGCGAGGCCAGCAGCGCGTTGAACTTCTTCACCGCGTTGGCCGAGCGCGCGGCCATCCCGTACGCCTCGTCCACCCGCAGCAGCGCCTGGGCGAAGGAGATCCGCTCCCGGGCGGCCAGCGCCTCGACCATCGCCTCGGCCCGGTCGCCGATGCCGCGCTTGGGCACGTTGAGGATCCGGCGCAGCGGCACGGTGTCCTCGGGGTTGGCCAGCACCCGCAGGTAGGCCAGCACGTCCCGGACCTCGCGCCGCTCGTAGAAGCGCACCCCGCCGACGACCTTGTAGGGCAGGCCGACCCGGATGAACACCTCCTCGAACACCCGGGACTGGGCGTTCGTCCGGTAGAAGATCGCCACGTCGCCGGGGCGGGCGTGGCCGGCGTCGGTCAGCCGGTCGATCTCCTCGGCGATGAACTGGGCCTCGCCGTGCTCGTCGTCGGCGACGAAGCCGACCACCTTCTCGCCGTCGTCGCCGGCCGTCCAGAGCTTCTTCGCGCGCCGGTTGGCGTTGCGCTCGATCACCGCGTTGGCGGCGGACAGGATGGTCTGGGTGGAGCGGTAGTTCTGCTCCAGCAGGATCGTGGTGGCGGCCGGGTAGTCCTCCTCGAACTGGAGGATGTTGCGGATGGTCGCGCCGCGGAAGGCGTAGATGGACTGGTCCGCGTCACCCACCACGCACAGCTCGGCGGCCGGCAGCTCGGCGAGGCCGGCCTGGGCGGGGTTGACGAACTCGCCGTCCACCGTGCGCTTGGGGGCCGCACCCGCCGCGCCGCCGGTCAGCTCGCGCACCAGGGTGTACTGGGCGTGGTTGGTGTCCTGGTACTCGTCCACCAGGATGTGCCGGAACCGGCGCCGGTAGTGCTCGGACACGTCCGGGAAGGCCTGCAGCAGGTGGACGGTGGTCATGATGATGTCGTCGAAGTCCAGCGCGTTCGCCTCGCGCAGCCGGGCCTGGTAGAGCGCGTAGGCCTCGGCCAGCTTGCGCTCCATCGGGTTGGCGGCCTGCGCGGCGTAGCTCTCCTCGTCGATCAGCTCGTTCTTGAGGTTGGAGACCTTGGCCGTGAAGGACTTCGGCGGGAACTGCTTGGGGTCCAGGTCCAGGTCACGGCAGACCAGGGCCATCAGGCGCTGCGAGTCCGCCGAGTCGTAGATGGAGAAGCTGGAGGTGAAGCCGAGCCGCTTGCTCTCCCGGCGCAGGATCCGCACGCAGGCGCTGTGGAAGGTGGAGACCCACATCGCCCGGGCCCGGGGCCCGACCAGTTGCTCCACCCGCTCGCGCATCTCGCCGGCGGCCTTGTTGGTGAAGGTGATGGCCAGCACCTCGCCCGGCTGCACCCCGCGGGCCGCCAGCAGGTAGGCGATCCGGTGGGTCAGCACCCGGGTCTTGCCCGAGCCGGCGCCGGCCACGATCAGCAGTGGCGAGCCGGCGTGCAGCACCGCCTCGCGCTGCGGGTCGTTCATCCCCGCCAGCAGCTGCGCCGGGTCCACCACCGGGCGGTGGGCGCCGTTGCGGTAGTGGGCGTCGCGCTCGTCCTGGGCCGCGTAGTCGGTCCGGAACAGGTCGGCGGGGATCGTCTCCTCGTCGTACCCGCCCGCGTCGTACTCCTCGGGCGGCGGCTCCTCGGCGAGGTCCGCGGTCGGCACGGCGGCGGGCTTGGCCTCGAAGTGCTCGAAGCCGGGCAGCGGGAGGTCGTCAAAGAGGCTACTCATGGCTCTTCGAGTCTATGGCCCGCCGGTGACAGTTCCGGCGGCTCCCGAGAATCCGAACTAGCGCTCCATCAGCGTGAGCACCATGCCCGGCACCTCGGTCACCGACCGCACCCGGTACTGCGAGGTCAGCGCGGCCTTCTCGGTGTCGGACAGGCCGGCGAACGGGTCGTTGCGGTCCGCGACGGTCACCACCCAGATCCGGGGCGGCGCCACCGCCGCCAGGCAGGCGAGCGTCCGGTCCTGCGAGCAGGCCGCCGAGTACAGCCCCTGCTGCTGCACGGCGGACTTCGCCCGGAACACGTCGGTCGGCGCCACCTGCGGCGGCAGGTAGAAGCGCAGTGCCGTGTCCACCTGGAAGAACCAGTGGTAGGGCCCCCTGGGCACGGCCAGACCGTCGCCCGGCCGGTAGTCCGCAGCGAGCACGGCCGCCGCCCGGGCCGCGTCGAAACGCTCGCGCGCGTCCGGCTTCCGCAGCTGGATCTGCTGCGGCCCGGCCAGCAGCACCACCGCCACCAGGCCGACCAGGCCGACCGCCCGCGGGCGCAGCCCGGCCAGTGCGCTCGCGGCGAGCAGCACCCAGAACGGCAGGGTGAAGAGCAGGTACCGGTCGAGGAAGTAGTGCGAACCGCCCTGCGACACCAGCCAGACCAGCCCGACCGGCAGCAGGGCCAGCAGGTACAGGTCCAGCGTGCGGCGCCGGCCGCGCGGCCAGGCCAGCGGCAGCACCGCCAGTGCCATCACCGTGATGCTGGTCCAGGAGGAACCGAACAGGCCGGGCCAGAACGCATCGCCGACGTACTGGACGCTCGGCGCATCCAGCCAGCCGAGTTGCTGCCCCTGCTGGTGCATGCCGATCCAGGCCAGCGGCAGCAGGGGCAGCAGGCCGAGCGGTACCGACAGCAGGAAGCCGGCCACCGGCCCCCGGGCCCGCACCCGCCACCAGCGGTGGCCGACGATCCCGGCGTGGCCGGCCAGGACGGCCAGTGAGACCAGGTGGAAGAGTCCGGCGCAGCCGACGGACCCGGCATACAGCCCCCACCACCCTGCCCCGCGCAGGTCGATCCGCGGCCGCTCCAGCGCCCGCAGCAGCGCCCAGGACGCGGCGGCCACCGCGAGCACCGCGAAGGCGTACGAGCGCGCCTCCTGGCCGTACCGGCTGACCGACGGGATCACCGTGAAGAGCAGACCGGCCGTCAGGCCGATCCGACGGTCGAAGACCTGACGGCCGATCAGTGCGACCAGGACCGCGCTGCCGGCCATCGCCATCGCCGAGGGCAGCCGCAGCAGCAGCACCGAGGACCCGACCAGGGCGACCCAGCCCCTGAGCAGGAAGTAGTAGGCCCCCGAGACCGCGTCGATGTGGTGCAGCAGCGCGTACAACTGCCCCGGGCTGCGGTCGATCGCGCTCCAGGTGGCCAACTCGTCGCGCCACAGGCCGGTCCGGGTGATGCGGTAGAGGCAGACCAGGAGGGTCAGCAGGCCCGGCGGGACCCAGTACCCCCGTCTCGCCAGGTCCTTCAGCTGTCGTCCGGCCTCGGCCGGACGGTCCTGCGTCCGGCCGGCCTCCGGCGCCTCGCAGGTCGTACTGATGCTCATCGCTGCCCCCCGGCCAACGTCCCCCGCCGGGTCCCCACGATGCCGGCGTCCCGAGAAGGATACGCAGGCCGCTACCGGGCACTCCTCACGGGGTCACCGTCGAGGGGCCCGGCAGCCCTGGATCGTCCGTACCGTCACTTCCGCTCGACGAGGGTCACCATCAGCCCGGGCACGTTGGTCACCGAGACCTGCTTGTAGTCGCGCAGTGCGGCGACCTCCCCGACGCTCAGCCCCCGGTACGGGTCCTGCCAGTTCCCGACGGTCACCACCCACACGCGCGGGGTGGTGCCCACGCAGGCCGCCGGGTCCGCGCAGGGCATCGGCAGCAGTTCCCCGATCTGCGCCGCGGTCTTCGAGACCAGCAGGGTCCTCGGCGTCCGGTCGGCCGGCAGCGCGTAGTCGACCGCGGTCTCGATCTGGAGGAACGCCAGGTCCCCGCGCACCGCGATCAGGCCGTCACCGGGCTGGTAGCCCTTGTCGATCACAGCAGCGGCCGCGTTGGCGTCGAAGAGCTCGCGCGAGCCCACCTCCCGCAGGTGCTGCTGGTCGTTCAGCCCGACCAGGGCGACCAGCACCAGCCCGAGCGACGCAAGGGCCCGCGGCCGCAGCGCGGACAGCCCGGCGGCGGCCAGTACCGTCCAGGCCGGCAGCGTGAAGAGCAGGTAGCGGTCGAGGAAGTAGTGGCTCGAGCTCTGCGACACCAGCCAGATCAGCACGATCGGCAGCAGCGCGAAGGCCGCGATCCTGACCGCCGGCCGGCGCCCGTGCGGCCAGGCCAGCGGCAGCACCGCCATCGCCAGCACGCACAGGCTCACCCAACTGGACCCGTACAGCCCGCGCCAGAACGGGTCCGCGACGTACGGCAGGTCGGGGGCCTTTATCCAGCCGAGCTGGCGGCCGACCTGCTTGTGCCCCTCGTAGGCGATCGGCAGCACCACCAGCACCGCCGCCAGCACCGCCGAAGTGAACCCCAGGAGCTGGCGCCGGTCCCGATCGCGCCGCCACCGCAGCACCACGACGAGCGCGCCCGGTGCAAGGGTCGCCAGCGCGACGATGTGGAAGACGCCGACGGTGAGCACCGTCAGCGAGTAGAGCAGCCAGCGCAGTGCGCTCGGCCGCTCCAGTGCCCGCAGCAGCAGCCAGGTCGCCGCCGCCACCGCCATCACCACGATGGCGTAGGAGCGGGCCTCCTGCGCGTACCGCGAGACCGAGGGGATCAGCGCGAAGAGCAGACCGGCCGTCAGGCCGGTGCGCCGGTCGAACAGCTTCGTGCCGGTGAGCGCGACGAACACGGCGGCCACGGCCATGGCCAGCGCCGACGGCAGCCGCAGGACGGCCAGCGAGTGGCCGAACAGCCGCGCCCACTCCTGCAGGAACAGGTAGTAGGCGCCGGACACGGCATCAAGGTGGTGCAGCAGGTAGTAGAGCTGGCCGGTGCTGCGGTTGATCGCGCTCCAGGTCGCCAGCTCGTCCCGCCACAGACCGACCCGCGTGTTGCCGTAGAGGCCCAGGCCCAGCATCAGCAGTGCGGGCCAGAGCCAGTAAGCCCCCCGGGCCAGGTCGAGGGCGCTGCGGCGTAGGCCGCCACGCGTCTCCCCGCTCGTCTCCGGCCCCTCTGGAGGCGCCGAAGCAGTACTCATTGTGCCGACACTCATGCCCGCAGACCTGCCAGATTCTCTCTCGTGACCCATGGTGAGCCGTTGCTCAGGGTGAGTTGGGGTAGACGAAGACCACATAGCCGCCGTACAGCGCGGAGCAGACGGCCGCCGAGGCCAGCACCATCGGCGCCGCCGCCCGGGTCCGCACCCGTGCCAGGTTCGCCGCCAGCGGGAACAGCAGGGCGAAGGCGGGCACCAGGAAGCGGGCGCGGGAGTTGAAGTACGCCGCGTCGCCCACCGCCAGCAGCAGGGTGACCGCGCTGAACACCAGCAACGGCAGCGGCTGTCGCTGCAGCACCGACAGGACCAGCAGCAGGCCCGAGACCACCAGGACGACGGCCACCACCAGGTCGGTCAGCCAGACGCCGCCGGGCACGGTGAGCATGTGGTGGAAGGAGTCCCAGGTGGAGCGTCCGTAGTCGAAGTGCGACTGCCAGGCGTCCTGGATCCGGAAGTAGGCGTCCATCCGCCCCTTGACGACGCCGACCCAGGCGATGAAGCCGACGAAGCCGACCGGGGCGATCGCGCCGCCCAGGACCAGCCGCCACCAGGCGACCCGCTCCTCGGCCGGCAGGTCGCCCCGGCGCGCCCGCCACCACTGGGAGACCAGCACCCAGGCCGCACCGATGCCGACCGCGGCAGCGACCGCGACGCCGGTCGGCCGGGTCAGCCCGGCCAGCGTGCTGAGCACCCCGGCCAGGATCCAGCGCCTGGTCACGGCCGCGTACATGGTCCAGGCGGCCAGTGCGCAGAACGGCAGCTCGGAGTAGGCCATGCTCTCGACCACGGCGTACGGCGTCACGCCCCACAGCACCGCGGCGATCACCCCGGCCCGGCGGCCGTAGAGCTTGTCGGCGACGGCGAAGACGCCCCAGGCGGCCGCCAGCGCCGCCACCCAGGCGGTCAGCAGCGCCGCGTAGTGCAGCGGCAGCGGCAGCACCGTCCAGACGACCCGGATCAGCGTCGGGTACACCGGGAAGAAGGCGTACGGCTGGTACGGACCGAACGGACCCGGATGCGCCGGCGTTCCGGCGTAGCCGTGGTGCGCGATGTCCAGGTACCACTGCGCGTCCCAGAGGGTGGCCAGCTGGATCAGCGCGGTCGCGTGGTGCCCGCCGGAGAACTGCCGGTAGGCGGGGTTCATGATCGACTGGCTGTGCCAGTTGAGCAGGACCGCGACGCCTATCGCGCGCACCACCAGGTATCCGAGCAGCGCCGGTGCGGCGTAGCGCACCGTACGGCCGGCGCGCACCACGAACCGTGCTCCGCGCCGCCGGTGCCCCCGGCGGGACGGCACTCGGACCGCGGCCGCCTCGTCCACGAGCTGTGAGGTCACGACCCGCCCCCCGCGCGGCCCTGCCCGGTGCACCGGGCCTCCTTGCTAGTGATCACAACACCTCGATAATCGCGGTCGGGCCGTGCGGCACGATCGGCTGACGGACGGCCGGGGCCGCACTACTTCGAAAGGCCCCGCCGACTGCCTCGCGTCACCGTGGCCCGCCACAGCCTGGCACAGGACCACACGGTCGCCACCAGGAGGATCAGGTTGCGCGCCGCGAGCAGAGCGTCGAAGCCGGGCTTGCCGGCGATCACGTCCTGCCAGAAGAGCGGGAACTCCACCGTGGTCATCGCCGTGGCGAGGACCAGCAGCCCCACGATCGGGCGTTGGGTGGTCGATTTGAAGCTGAGACACACTGCGCCGATGCCGGCCACCCAGATGAGGTACTGCGGACTGATCACCCGGCTGGTGGTGATGAAGACCAGTACGACGGCGAGCGCGGCGTCCGCCGGGGTGGCGTCGGAGAAGGTCCGGGCCCGCAGCCGCCACAGCAGCAGCCAACAGAAGCCGACCACGCTCAGCACCAGCATGGCCTTGCCGATCGTCTCCACGTGCGGGCCGACGATCTCCAGCGAGCCGTACCGGTAGGCGATGCTGCCCTGGTAGCCGAACTGGTGGGCCAGCAGCAGGATGCTGCCGGGCAGCGACTCGAACTCGACGCCGCGGTTGCCCTGGCCGTTGAGGAAGTCGAAGGAGCCCTTGAACAGCGCCATGGCGATCACCACCAGCGCGACCGCCGAGGCCACGAAGCCGAGCGCCGCCGAGCGCAGCGAGCGCCCGCGCGGCGCGCCGAAGACGGCGAAGGCGGGCCAGACCTTGATCATCGCGCCGAGCGCGGCCATGCCGCCGCCCAGCCACGGCCTGCGCTGCAGCCAGAGCAGGGCCAGCACCGCGAAGAGCGAGACGATCACGTCGTACCGCGCGTACGGGATGTAGGTCATCAGCGGCAGCGTCAGCAGCCAGACCCAGGCCCCGGCCAGCGAGCGCTCCGGCCGGCTGCCGTAGCGCAGCAGGGCCCCCATGACGACCAGGTCGGCGACCAGCGTCACCACCACGAAGCCCTGGACGTAGTTCACGCCCGGCACCGCGAGCGGCGCCAGGATCACCCCGGCCGCCCCCGGCGGGTACTGCCAGGTGGGGTCCCCGATCGGGTAGGACCCGTGCCGCAGGATCTGCGCCCACGCCTGGTAGAGCCGGTGGACCTCACCGTTGGAGTTCTCGTGGGTCTGGAAGACTGTCATGATCATGATCAGTCGGGTCGAGACCCAGTAGCCGAGCGGGGCGAGGATCCGCACCGGCCAGCTGACCGGGTTCCACCACACCAGCGCGGGCCAACCACCTGCCGACGAGGAACCGGTGGCATCGCCGGCCGCCGGGCGGCTCTCCGTGATGGTCTCAGACATCGTGCTCCGTCAGTCGCGGGTGTCACGGGCGGAAAAGTGCGCAGACACGGTAACGCGACCGAGCCCCGGAGCAGCTTTGCTCGGAGTCGGCCGCGACGCGCGTCTACCGGGCCACTGCCCGGCAACCGTCAAGACCCTATTATGTGGCGCCGCACGACCGGTAGTCTCACCTGTCCTCCGCAGACGCACTCCTCGCGCTCGAACACCGCGAGCGGCCGGCGGCGGCACTCACGCGCGGGGCGCGGCCCGCGCCATGCAGGGCCCGGGTTCGGTAGGCTAGCCTCCCCGTGTGACCGTGACTGCAAACCAGCCCGCCGAACTGACCATCGGCGACCCGACGGATGCCCCGGCCGCCCGGCCCGCTCCCCGCCTGGGGTGGCTCGACGGCCTGCGGGGCATCGCCGCCCTGCTGGTCGCGATCCACCACTTCGGCCTGCTGAAGTGGTTCTCCTGGGGGACGGACTTCGAGAAGAAGTTCGACCTGGGAATCTTCGCGGTCATGCTGTTCTTCCTGGTCAGCGGCTACATCGTACCCGCCTCCCTGGAGCGTCGCGGAGACGTGCGCGGGTTCTGGGTCGGCCGGCTCTTCCGGATCTACCCGCTGCTGATCATCGCGGTCGGCCTGTCGCTGGTGCTGCTGCCGCACTCCTACTCCGCGGTCCCCAGCCAGGTCACGGACCGTCCGTACTGGGCCTCCCTGGCCAACCTGACCCTGCTGCACGAGATGACCAACATCGCCAGCGCCCTGGGCGCCATGTGGACGCTCTGCTACGAGATGGTCTTCTACTTCCTGGTCAGCGCGCTCTTCGTGAAGGGCTGGCACCGCAACAGCGCCCCGATCTCGGTCTTCTTCGCCGGCGCCGCGCTGCTGCTCGGCGCCTGGTGGACGCCGCAGCTGATCACCCCGCAGCAGCCCTGGGTGGCCCCCGCGCAGACCCACCACATCATCGTCGCCACCGTCGCGGTCATGGCCACCGGCCTGGTCCTGGTCCTGCTCGGCCGCCCCGAGCTGATCCGGCTGGGCGCCCTGGTGCTGGGCGGCCTCGGTGCCGCGCTGCTCTTCCTGAACGCCCGGTCCACGTTCTACGAGAGCATGATGATCCTGGCCACGATGTTCGCGGGCACCGCGATCTTCCGGGCCGAGAAGGGGCAGATCGACCGGCTGCTGGCCTGGATCTGCTGCGCCTTCGTGCTGACCGCGGGCTTCCTGGTCGGCTACATGTACAACCACGGCAAGGCGCTCGACCGCACCTGGACCGGCTCCTGGCAGGGCTTCTCGCTCCCCTACGTGACCGCCTGGGCGGTCTTCGGCCTGGGCATGCTGCTGCGCGGCCGCCGCTGGCCCCGGGTGCTGACCTGGCTGGGCGCGATCAGCTACTCGGTCTACGTGGTGCACATTCCGGTCCTCTGGGGCACCTGGTGGTTCAAGGACAAGGTGGTGCACTTCCCGACCACCGGGGCCGGCCGCTGGCTGCTGCCCGCGTTCTTCGTCGCCTGCGTGCTGCTGGTCAGCCACCTGACCTACAAGCTGGTCGAGATGCCGGGTCAGAAGCTGGGCAAGCGGGTCTCCAAGGCGCTCGACCGCCGCAGCGTCGCGGCGGCCGCCGAGCGGGCCGCCGCCGAGGGCTGAGCGACTGCCAGCCCCGGACCTTGCGCGAGGAAGGAGCCGCTGTCCGCGCTCGCGGACAGCGGCTCCCTCGTGTTCCGGGCACCCTCAGACCAGCCGGCGTGCCGCCGCCCACCGGGTCAGCTCGTGACGGTTGCTCAGCTGCAGCTTGCGCAGCACCGCCGAGACGTGGCTCTCCACCGTCTTCACCGAGATGAACAGCTGCTTGGCGATCTCCTTGTAGGCGTAGCCGCGGGCGATCAGCCGCAGCACCTCGCGCTCGCGCTGGGTGAGCCGGTCCAGGTCCTCGTCGACCGGCGGGGTGTCGGTGGCGGCGAAGGCGTCCAGCACGAAGCCGGCCAGCCGGGGCGAGAAGACCGCGTCCCCGTCGGCGATCCGGAAGACCGCGTCCACCAGGTCGGTGCCGGTGATGGTCTTGGTGACGTAGCCGCGGGCGCCGCCGCGGATCACCCCGATCACGTCCTCGGCCGCGTCGGAGACCGACAGCGCCAGGAACTTCACCCCGCCGGGCTCGCCCATCACCGCGGCGGAGCGGCGCAGCACCTCGACCCCGCCGCCGCCGGGCAGGTGCACGTCCAGCAGCACCACGTCAGGCCGGGTCTCGGCCACCACCTTGACCGCCGACTCGACGTCGTCGGCCTCCCCCACCACGTCGATGCCGGTGGTCTCGGTCCGCCCGATCTCGGCCCGCACCCCGGTGCGGAACATCCGGTGGTCGTCCACCAGGACCACCCGCGCGGTCCGGCCCGGCTCGGCGGGCACAGCGTCAGTCATCTGCGGCTCTCTCCATCTCCAGCTCGACCTCGGTACCGCCGTCCGGCGCGGGGCGCACCCGGGCGGTCCCGCCGTTGCGCTTCATCCGACCGATGATCGATTCCCGCACGCCCATCCGGTCCTCCGGAACGGTCTCGGGGTCGAAGCCGGGGCCGCGGTCGCGCACGTACACGAGCACCGTCCTCCCCTCGACCTCGGCGTACACCTGCACCGGGCCCCCGCCGCCGTACTTGGCGGCGTTGACCATCGCCTCCCTGGCGGCCCGCAGCTGCGCGGCGATCTTCTCGTCCATCGGGCAGTCCCCGACGCAGACCAGCTCGATCGGCACGCCGTGCCGGTCCTCGACCTCGGCGACCACCTCGCGGATCCGCTCCGCCAGGGTATCGGGCGCGGCCTCGGCGGCGGCCTCCGGACGGTAGAGCCACAGCCGCAGTTCGCGCTCCTGGGCCCTGGCCAGCCGCTGCACCTCCTTGGGGTCCTCGGCCCGACGCTGGATCAGGGTCAGGGTGTGCAGCACCGAGTCGTGGATGTGCGCGGCGATCTCGGCCCGCTCCTGGGCCCGGATCCGGGCGGTCCGCTCGGCGCCCAGGTCCTGCCACATCCGCAGCGCGTACGGACCGGTCAGCACCGCCACACCCGCCAGCACCGCCAGCGAGGCCTCGACCACCGCGGCGGGGGTGGAGCCGATGCCCTGCAGCACCAGGAAGCCGATGATGCCGGCGGTGACCAGCAGCACGCCGGCGCCGACCCGGGCCACCGCGGTGCGCCGCCGCCCGCCGTCCAGGCCGAACCAGCGCTGCCAGCGCGAGTCGTCGGCCTGCCGCCAGACCAGCGCGACCCCGACGCCGATCGCCAGCAGCGGCCAGGTGTACGGCTTGGCGGACTGGATGCCGAGCGCGTTGAGCAGCGCCATCACGCCGATCACCAGCATCAGCAGCGCGGCCAGCTGGCCCGCGTTCTGCCGGCTGGTACCCGGGCGGCTGCCCGGCTCGGTGCCGGGCGGCACGGTCTCGGCGATCACCGGTTCGCCCTGGAAGGTGCCCTGCAGCAGGTCGCGCAGCCGGCCCAGCCGACCGCGCCGGTCCTTGCGCAGCGGATCGGGGGTGATCCCGGAGGCCCCGGCGGGCACGAACTGGCCGCCGGCCCAGACCCAGTCGCTGCCCAGCGCCGGCTCGCCGATCCCGATCGGCACCACGAACCAGAACGCCGCGTACAGCAGCACCCCGATCCCGTTGGCGAAGAAGAGCAGCACGAACCCCACCCGGACCCAGGCCACCGGCAGGCCCAGGTGCACCGCCAACCCGTGCGCGACCCCGCCGAGCATCCGCGAGTGCGGGCTGCGGTAGAGCTTGCGGTAGGGCGGGCGGCCGGGCACCGGGGACGGCTCGCCGCCCGCGCCGGCGGGGTTCTCGGCGAGGGGCGGGCTGGAGGTCGGTTCGGTTCCGGGGGCTGCCACGCCCCTGATGGTCACATGTCGGCGGGGCCGCACGCATCAGGGTCCGTCCCCTAGGTAGGCGGTGACGGTGCTTCGGCGGCGGGCACCCTGACCGGCTCTCAGGGAGAGATCAGGGTCGCCAGGGGGCCGATCCCGGTGCCGCCCGCGAGCGCGAGCCCGCAGGATAGGGAGCATGACCGAGGAGCAGAGCCAGCCGGCGGCCGGGCCGGACGCCGAGCGGCAGCCGCCGCAGCCGGATCCGCAGCCCACCGCCCGCCCCCCGCTGACCCGCAGCGACAGCCACCGGGTGGTGGGCGGGGTGTGCGGCGGCCTCGGGCGCCACCTGGACATCGACCCGGTGGTCTTCCGGGTGGTCACCGCGGTGCTCTGCCTCACCGGCGGCCTGGGCCTGTTCGTCTACGGGCTGGCCTGGCTGATCATGCCGACCGAGCACCCGGAGGGTACTCACGGGCGCACCGAGCTGCAGCGGGTGCTCACCGGCCGGGTGGACGGCCAGTCGATCGGCGCGGTGCTGCTCACCGTGATCGGCACCGGCGTCTTCTTCTCCTGGATGGGCAGCGGAGACTCCTTCTTCCCGCTGCTGCTGCTCGGCGCGATGATCTTCTTCGCGGTCCGGCACGACCCGGAGCGCCGCCGCCGGGCCCGCGGCCGCGGCGCCCCGCCGCGCCCGGAGGGTCCCTACGACCGGCCCGCCCGCAGCTCCGACGCCCCCTCCCCACTGGCCGACTGGAAGACCTGGCGGGAGGACTTCCACGCCGAGTGGACCGCCCGCAAGGCCGACCTGGGCGAGCAGTTGGCCGCCCGGGTGGCCGACCGGGCCGAGCAGCGCGGCGCCCACCGGGCGGACTACCGCTGGGACCCGCGCACCGCCGCCCCCGAGGACCGGCCGCCCGCCGACACCGCGGAGGGCCGCACCGGCTACCTCTGGGACCCGCGCCACCCCGAGCGCAACCCGTACCTCCCCCCGTTCGACGCCGCCCCGCCGCCCGGCACCCCCGCGCCCGCCTGGTGGCAGCGGGCCGACCTGCCCGAGGGCGACCCGCTGCGCAAGGAGCCGGCCGCGGCCCGGCCCACCCCGCCGCCGGCCCGCCGGGAGCGCCGGTCGCACTCGGGGCTGGCCTGGCTCGGCCTGGCCGTCGCGGCCCTGGCCTCCTGGGCGGTCTGGGCCGGCACCGCGCACACCGCCGGGCACAGCCCGCTGGCCACCGTGCTGGCCACCGGCCTGACCGTGCTGGGCCTGACCATCCTGCTCGGCGCCAAGGTCGGCCGGGCCAAGGTGCTGGTGCTGCCCGCCCTGGCGGTGACGCTCGGGCTGGTCGCCCTGGGCAACTCCCCGACCGTGCGCGACAACGCCTTCGGCCACCGCGAGTACGCCCCGGCCGACGCGGCCGCGGTCCAGTCCGAGTACGTGCTGGGCGCGGGCGAACTGGACCTGGACCTGAGCGGGGTGAACCCGGGCGGTGGCACCGTCGGCAGCCGCGTCAAGGTGGGCGCGGGCAACGTGCGGGTGGTGCTGCCGCCGCACACCGCCGCCGACCTGGACCTGCGGGTGGTGGCCGGCCGGCTGTACGGCCCGCAACTGCCCCCCGGCTCCGACCGCAAGGGCGTCGGCGAGCACCACCTGGTGCACCTGGCCCCGGTGGCCGGGGGCGCGGACAACGGAACGATCGAGCTGACCGTCGAGGTCGGCGCGGGTGAGATCCAGGTGGTGCGCGGATGAAGCGGCATCGGTTCGACGTCTTCTCGTTCCTGGCCGGCACCCTGTTCACCGTGCTGGGGGTGCTCTACCTGACCGCCTCGCTGAGCGGCTTCTCGGTGAACGGCCGGATCGTGCTGCCGGTGACCTTCATCGTGCTCGGCGCCGCCGGGCTGATCGGGGCGGTCACGGCGTTCTCCCGGCGCGACCGCGGCCCCGGGCAGCGCCCGGGGCCGGACTGACACCGCGCCGGCAGCCGGCCCGTCAGGAGCTCTGCGCGCCCAGGTCCAGCCGGTCGCCGTCCTTGGTGACGGTGTACTTGGGCAGCGGCTTGACCGCCGGACCGGTGAGCACCGCGCCGGTGGCGGCGTCGAACTTGGAGCCGTGGCACGGGCAGCTCAGCGCACCGTTCCTGGGCGGGTCCACGGTGCAGCCGGCGTGCGTGCAGACCGAGGAGAGGCCGCAGTACTGCCCGGCCTTGGGCTGCAGGATGTAGACGGTGTCCCCGCTGGCCGGGTCCTTCACCGCCGCCGAGCCGCCCACCGGCACGTCCGCCGCGGCCACCGAGACCTTTGCACCGCCGCTGCCGCCGGTTCCGCCGGACTGGGCGGGCGCCGGGGTGGCCGCGGCCGCCGGCCCCGGCTTCTTGCGCACGAAGGTGGCGGTCAGCGAGCCCACCAGCAGGCCGGCCCCGCCGAGCGCGACCGCTGCGATCGAGCCGTCGAGGAAGGTGCGCCGGCGCACCGCGTCCTCGGTCAGCCCGCGGGCCCGGTCCCGCTCGGCGCGCCGGGCCAGGTAGCCGTCGACCGACAGGTACGGCGTCCCGGCCAGCAGCAGCGCCGTCCAGGCCATCAGGTAGGGCAGGTCGTTGCCCAGGTAGTACGGCGAGACGTTCCAGCTGACCGTCAGGAACAGGGTCAGGCTGAGCGTGGCCCCGCCGAGCGCGGCCAGCCGGCCCCAGAGCCCGACCAGGGTGCCCAGACCCACGGCGAGCTCGCCGAAGGCGATCAGCAGCGCGAAGAAGGTCGGCGCGTGCAGGGCCGGCTCGAGCAGTGCGCCGACCGGGCTGTGCGGCTTGGCGGCCAGGGTCTGCGCGTAGAAGGACTGCGGGTCGGTGCGGGCGGCCAGGTAGTGGCTGTCGGCCAGCTTGTCCAGGCCGGCGTAGCAGAAGGTGACGCCCAGGAAGAGGCGCAGCGGCAGCAGCGCGTACCGCCGGCCGAGCGCCTTGAGCTCCGCCGCCCGTCCCGTCCCCGGCCCGGCCGGTCCCGGCGCTCCGGTGCCCGGGTCCCCGGCGTCCACCGAGTCCCTGGTGCCCTCCATCATCGCGTCACCTTTCGTACCGTCAGTTCCTGACTGCCACGTACCGCATTCTGCCCGCTGCCGCGCTCTCTTGACGTTATCTGCCAGCTCCGGGCGCCGGATCCGACCACACCCGCGCAGTGGTCGGATCCGACACGAACGGCCGCACCGCCAACCACGAGTACGTGGCTGGCGGTGCGGCCGTTCAAATCCCGGGAGGGATTACTCCCACTCGATGGTGCCCGGCGGCTTGCTGGTCACGTCCAGCACCACGCGGTTGACCTCGCGCACCTCGTTGGTGATCCGGGTGGAGATCTTGGCCAGCACCTCGTACGGCAGGCGGGACCAGTCGGCGGTCATCGCGTCCTCGGAGGAGACCGGGCGCAGCACGACCGGGTGGCCGTAGGTACGGCCGTCGCCCTGCACGCCGACGCTGCGCACGTCCGCCAGCAGCACCACGGGGCACTGCCAGATCTCGCGGTCCAGACCGGCCGCGGTCAGCTCCTCGCGAGCGATCGCGTCCGCCTCGCGCAGCAGGTCCAGGCGCTCCTTGGTGACCTCGCCGACGATCCGGATGCCCAGGCCCGGGCCCGGGAACGGCTGGCGCTGGACGATCTCCTCCGGCAGGCCGAGCTCCTGGCCGACCATCCGGACCTCGTCCTTGAACAGCTTGCGCAGCGGCTCGACCAGCTGGAACTCGAGGTCCTCGGGCAGGCCGCCGACGTTGTGGTGGGACTTGATGTTGGCGGTGCCGGTGCCGCCGCCGGACTCCACCACGTCCGGGTACAGGGTGCCCTGGACCAGGAACTCCACCGCCGGACCCTCGTCCGCGATGATCTCGGCCTGGGCCTGCTCGAAGACGCGGATGAACTCGCGCCCGATGATCTTGCGCTTCTCCTCCGGGTCGCTGACGCCCTTGAGCGCGGTCAGGAACCGCTCCTCGGCGTCCACCACCTTGAGCTTGACGCCGGTGGCGGCCACGAAGTCCTTCTCGACCTGCTCGGTCTCGCCCTTGCGCATCAGGCCGTGGTCCACGTACACGCAGGTCAGCTGGTCGCCGACGGCGCGGGCCACCAGCGCGGCCGCGACCGCGGAGTCGACGCCGCCGGACAGGCCGCAGATAGCGCGCTTGTCGCCGACCTGCTCCTTGATCAGCGCGACCTGCTCGTCCACCACGTTGTGGGTGGTCCAGGTCGGCGCGAGGCCGGCGCCGCGGTAGAGGAAGTGCTCCAGGATCTGCTGGCCGTGCGTGGAGTGCAGCACCTCGGGGTGGTACTGGACGCCGTAGAGCCTGCGCTCGTCGTCCTCGAAGGCGGCCACCGGGACCACCGCGGTCGAGGCGGTGACGGTGAAGCCGGCCGGCGCGGCGGAGCAGGCGTCGCCGTGCGACATCCACACCGACTGCTCGGTCGGGGTGCCCTCGAAGAGGGTCGAGCCGGCCCTGGAGACGTGCAGCGGGGTGCGCCCGTACTCGCGGGCACCGGTGTTGTCCACCGTGCCGCCGAGGGTGATCGCCATCAGCTGGAAGCCGTAGCACATGCCGAAGACCGGCACGCCGGCCTCGAACAGCGCGCGGTCCAGCCGCGGCGCGCCCTCCTCGTAGACCGAGGAGGGGCCGCCGGACAGGATGATCGCCTTGGGGTTCTTCGCGAGCATCTCGGACACCGGCATGGTGCTCGGCACGATCTCGCTGTAGACCCGCGCCTCACGCACCCGGCGGGCGATCAGCTGGGCGTACTGGGCGCCGAAGTCGACGACCAGAACGGTGTCGACCGACGGTACGGGGAGTTCGGGGGTAGCAGGGGACACAGACGGCCTTCCGGCGGCGATGTGGGGGTTCCACCTTCGATTCTACCGGGACCGCGGTTCCCTCCCGTTCACCCCTTTGCCGCTGCGGCCGTGTCCGCCCCCGCCGCCGCCTCGTTGACCCGGCGACCGTACGACCGCGCCACACCCGCCAGGTGTGCCGCACCGCGCCCGGGCCCGCGCCCGTACGGTCCGGCAGGACCACGCGTGGAAGTCCAGTCCACTCGCGCACGTGACGCCCCACAGCCGGCCGGCGGTCGGACGGGGCGTCGTGGGACCGTGCACGGGTGCGGGGAGGCGGCGGCAGGGGACAGCGGCCGGCTCACGACTGCGCCAGGAGGTGCGGCGGCAGCGCCCGGGGACGCCCGAGCAGCCGCCGCGCCACCCGGCGAACCACCCCGCGACTACCCAACGTCACCAGGTTCTCGCGCGGGCGACCGGAGCCCGCCACGGTGCTGACCGGATGTCAGGAAGATGCCTGGCAGAAAATGGACTGTGCCGAAGTACGCCGAACCAGTTGCAGAGCAGGGCCCGCGTCCACCACGATGCAGGGGAGGGCACACCGGCGGCCGAGGCCGGCGGGTGGGCCATCGGCTTCGCTGCTCCCGCCCATCGGCGGTGACAGTGGGTATCTCCTCACACTGCGTGAGGACCAGGCGCCGAGACGGCGGGCCGGACCGGCCCCGTCGAGCGCCCGTCGAGCCATCCGAATAGAGGCGGCGCTCCTCCCCCGGCGCCGCCGACCCCAGCACCGGCGCAGCCCTGACGCCGTGTGCTGAGCGACAAAGGGCCCCGTTCCCCCGCGGGGCCCTTTGCCTTGCCCGCTGCCTGCCTCGCCCGCTGCAGGTCAGCCCTCGACGGCGGGAGCGGCCTGCTGCTCGTCCTGCCTGGCCGGGACCGCGGGCACCGGCAGCAGCAGCTGCCCGAACGCGCCGGCCGGCACCGCCGGGTGCTGCGGGGCCACCGGGGCGACCCGGCGGTAGGCCTGGCCCGGCTCCGGGCGCGGGTCCGCCTCGCCCTTGTTCGGCCACATGGACATCGCCCGCTCGGCCTGGGCGGTGATGGTCAGCGAGGGGTTCACCCCCAGGTTGGCGGAGATGGTGGAGCCGTCCACCACGCTGATCCCCGGGTGCCCGTAGAGCCGGTGGTACGGGTCGACCACGCCGCGCTCGGGGCTGTCGCCGATCGCGCAGCCGCCGATGAAGTGCGCGGTCATCGGAATGTCGAAGATCTCGCCGACGGTGGAGCCGGCGAAGCCGCCGATCTCCGCCGCGATCGCCTTGGCGCCCGCCTCGGCCGCCGGGATCCAGGTCGGGTTCGGCTCGCCGTGGCCCTGCCGCGAGGTCAGCGACCCCTTCCCCAGGCCCTTCTGCTTGAGCGAGACGGTGATCGAGTTGTCCAGCGACTGCATCACCAGGCCGATGATGGTCCGCTCCGACCACCGGTAGTTGCTCAGCGAGCGGGCGAAGACGGTCGGGTGCTTGGCCGCGGTGACCCCGGCCCGCAGCCAGCGCGGGCCGCGCCCGCCGCCGGGCACCTGCTGGATGGAGAGGAAGCCCATCGCGTTGGAGCCCTTGCCGTAGCGGACCGGCTCGATGTGGGTGTTCTCGTCCGGGTGGATCGAGGAGGTGATCGCCACGCCCTTGGTGAAGTCCACCGGGCCGCCGTAGCGCCGCGGTGTGGTCTGCGCGCCGACCAGCGCCTCGGAGTTGGTCCGGGTGAGCTCGCCCAGGGTGGCCGGGATGTTCGGCAGCAGGCCGCCGTCGCGCATCTTGTGCAGCAGGCTCTGGGTGCCGTAGGTGCCGGCCGCGACCACCACCTTGGCGGCGGTCAGGGTCCGGGCACCGGCCTTCCTGGCCGCGCCGGACCGGGCGTTGGTGCGCAGCACGTCCACCGCGAAGCCCGCGCCCTGCTCGCGGATCCGGGCCACCGTGGTGAGCGGGTGGATCTCGGCGCCGTTCGCCTCGGCCAGGTGCAGGTAGTTCTCGGTGAGCATGTTCTTGGCGCCGTGGCGGCAGCCGGTCATGCACTCGCCGCACTCCACGCAGGCCTTGCGGCTGGGTCCGGCGCCGCCGAAGTACGGGTCCTCGACCTCGCCGCCGGGCACCGCCTTGGCCGAGCCGTCGGCGTCCCGGCCGTCCCCGAAGAACACCCCGACCGGGGCGAAGTGGAAGGTGTCGCCGCAGCCCATCCGCTCGGCGGCCGCCTTCAGGTGCACGTCCGAGGGGGTCATGGTGGGGTTGGTGCGCACCCCCAGCATCCGCTGCGCCTGGTCGTAGAACGGTGCCAACTCCTCCTGCCAGTCGGTGATGTGCTGCCACTGGCGGTCCTCGAAGAAGGCCTTCGGCGGGACGTACAGGGTGTTGGCGTAGTTGAGCGAGCCGCCGCCCACGCCGGCGCCGCCGAGCACCAGCACGTTGGCCAGCAGGTGGATCCGCTGGATGCCGTACAGGCCCAGCGAGGGGGCCCACAGGTAGTTCCTGACGTCCCAGGAGTTCTTCGGCAGTTCGTCCCGGGTGAAGCGCCGTCCGGCCTCCAGCACGGCGACCCGATAGCCCTTCTCGGTCAGCCGCAGCGCCGAGACCGAGCCGCCGAAGCCCGAGCCGACCACGATCACGTCGTAGTCGAAGTCCGTTTTGCCGTCCGTCACTTGACCCTCACTCAGCTGATCGCCGCTCACTTGAGGCCCAGCGCCTTCATGATCCGCAGGCTCTTGGTGAACAGCGCGGCGAACTTCTCGTCGTCCAGCCCGAAGGCCGGCGCGATCGGCATCACCCGCTGGCTGGCGATGGTCTGCGCCTCGGTGAAGCGCAGGATGCCCTCGGCGCCGTGCCGCCGCCCCAGGCCCGAGTCGCCCATGCCGCCCATCGGCGAGGCCACCGAGCCGTAGGCCGCCGCGTAGGCCTCGTTGACGTTGACCGTGCCGGTGCGCAGCCGGGCCGCGATCGCCCGGCCGCGGCGCAGATCCCTGGTCCAGACACTGGAGTTGAGGCCGTACGGGGTGGCGTTGGCGGCGGTGACCGCCTCCTCCTCGGTGTCGAACCGGTAGATCGACACCACCGGGCCGAAGGTCTCCTCGGAGCAGACCGCCATCTCGGGGGTGACCCCGTCCAGGATGGTCGGCTCGAAGAAGAGCGGGCCGATCTCGGGGCGGGCCTGACCGCCGGCCAGCACCGTGGCGCCCGCCTTGACCGCCTCCTCGACGTGCCGGGTGACCGTCTCCAGCTGTCGCCCGGAGACCAGCGAGCCCATGTCCGCGCCGTAGGCCAGCCCGCCGCCCAGGCGCAGCGCCGCGGTCCGCTCGGCGAACCTGGCCAGGAAGGCGTCGGCCACCGAGCGGTGCACGAAGAGCCGCTCGATCGAGATGCACAGCTGTCCGGCGGAGGAGAAGCAGGCCCGCACCGCGCCCTCGGCGGCCTTGTCCAGGTCCGCGTCGGCGAGCACCAGCATCGCGTTCTTGCCGCCGAGCTCCAGCGAGGCGCCGACCAGCCGGGCGGCGGCCCGCTGGGCCACGTCCCGCCCGGTGCGGGTGGAGCCGGTGAACGAGACGTAGTCGGCGTGCTCCACCACGGCCGGGCCGACCACCGGGCCGTCGCCGAGCACCACCTGCCACAGCTCGGCCGGCAGCCCGGCCTCGATCAGCAGCTCCCGGGCCCACAGCGCGGTCAGCGCGGTCTGCGTGTCGGGCTTGTTGACCACCGCGTTGCCCGCCGCGAAGGCCGGCAGCGCGTCGCTGACCGACAGCTCCAGCGGGTAGTTCCACGGCGAGATGTGGCCGATCACGCCCTTGGGCCGCCGGCCCTCCACCGTGTGGGTGAAGACCGGGACGGCACCGCCGCGCCGACGGTCCTTCAGGTAGCCGACCGCGGACCGGCCGTAGTGCCGGGCCGCCATCGCGGTGGCCAGCACCTCCTCGAAGGCGTGCAGCCGGGCCTTGCCGGTCTCCGCCTGGATCAGGTCGAGCACCTCGTCCTGCCGCTTGAGCAGCAGGTCGTGGAAGCGCAGCAGCACCTCGGCCCGGCGCCTGACCGGCAGCGCGGCCCAGGCCGGCTGGGCCAGTCGGGCCGCCCGGTAGGCACCGGCCACGTCCTCGGGGGTGGACTGCGGCAGCTCGGCCAGCGGCTCGCCGGTGAGCGGCGCGAGGGTGGTGACCGGCTCGGCGTCGCCGCCGGCGGTGACGCCGCGGGCCAGCCGCGCGACCAGGGACTTGGGAACCGCCGCGGCGACCGTACGGCCGGCGCCCGGCGCCACGGGATTGCGGCCGGTGCCGCGGCTGACTGCCGAGATGTCCGTCATGGGCGCAGCTTAGGTCTTCACCGCCCCGGACGGTACCCGTCGGTAACTACAAAATACCTCGGTTGCCGATATGTCATCCGCCGCTCTGCGACCGGCGGGTGACGGTGAAGTTGTTCAGGATCATGGTGAACCGCTGCTCCGCCGCCGTCGCGTCGGCGATCGGGGCGGACAGCAGGATCGCGTAGGCGGTGCCGTCGGAGTCCTTGAACTCCTCCTCGAACAGCTTGCGCGGCCCGGGGTTGGCGGCCTTGTCGGTGGCCGTGTAGGTGAAGACCCAGTACGCGCCCTCGTGGCCGTTCACCGTGGTCGCGCCGAGCTTGACCTCTTTGTAGTCCTTCAGCGTGCGGTCGTCCGCCGCCATCGACCGCAGGTGGTCCAGCGGGGAGCCCTGCTCGCCCACCGAGACCGCGAACTGGATGAGGTGCTTCTGCCCGTCCGGGGTGTAGTAGATGTTGCCGTTGCTCACCCGGCGCTGCCAGACCCCGGCGTCGGTGGGTATCGGGAAGCGGAAGCCCTCCTCGTCCTGCTGCCAGCGGTATCCGGCCGGCAGCGGACCGGGGGTGCCGTCGGTCGCGGGCCGGACCGCGTCTGTGGTCGGCGCAGGGCCCGGGGGGCTGACCACCGGTGCGCCCTGCTCGGTCAACCGCAGCGCGCCGTAGCCGGCCCCGCCGAGCAGCAGCAGGCCGGCCAGCGCGAGCAGGGCCAGGCGGCCGCCCCGGCCCGCCCGGCGGACGGGGGCGGTCGCCGTGGTCGGGGCGGCCGGGTCGGTGGCGGCTTCGGCGGGGGCGGCCACCTGGCCGGCCGACTCCTCGGCGACCTCCAACCGGTCCACCAACGGCACCGACTGGGTCGGCACCCGCAGCGGCGGCGGGGTGCCGATGGACACCGTGTGGCCGTCGGTCACCGCGCGTAGCATCCGCAGCGCGGCGTCGGCGCTCGGGCGCTCCTCGGGGTCCTTGGCCATCAGCGCGGCCAGCACCGGACCCAGCGAACCGGCCCGGACCGGCTCCGGCAGCGGCTCGTCCACCACGGCGGCCAGGGTGGAGATCGGGTTGTCCCGCCGGAACGGGGAGTTGCCCTCCACCGCCGTGTACAGGGTGGCCCCCAGGCCCCACAGGTCGAAGGCCGGACCGGGCCGGCCGCCCTGGGCCCGCTCGGGCGCCAGGTAGTCGGGCGAGCCGACCAGGTCGCCGGGGCGGGTCAGCTCCGAGGAGCCCTCGAACTTGGCGATGCCGAAGTCCAGCAGCACCGCGCGACCGGTGCCGCGCTCCAGCAGCACGTTGGCGGGCTTGACGTCACGGTGCAGCACCCCGAGCTGGTGGCCGCGGTGCAGCGCGGCGAGCACCTGGGCCCCCACCTCGGCGGCGGTGCGCGGGGAGAGCGGGCCCTCCTGGGAGATCAGGTCGGCCAGCGAGCGGCCGTCGATCAGCTCCATCACGATCCACGGGCGGCCGTCCTGCTCCAGCACGTCGTGGATGGTGATCACACCCGCGTGCTTGATCCGCGCGGCGGCCCGGGCCTCCTGCTTCATCCGCGACTGCAGGATCGCCAGGTCCTCCTCGGGCAGGTGGTCGACCGTCAGCTCCTTGACCGCCACCTCCCGGTCCAGCATCAGGTCGACGGCCCGCCAGACCGTCCCCATCCCGCCCCGGCCGAGCCGCTCCCCCAACTCGTAGCGCCCGGCCAGCATTCTCGGCTGCGCCGTTTGCTCCTGTCCGCCCATGGCGACCGTCCCCCTCTTCGGTGCACCACGCAATGATCACCGGCTCGGACAATGTTCCGTCTCCAGCCTAGGCGTCCGATCCCGCACCCCCGCGCGCGACCCGTCCGCGTGACCACCCTGTGACCCGCTCTAACCGTTGAGCAGGACCACGGCCGCCATCGCCGCCACCATGGCCACCAGTACCCCGCCGACCAGCAGCAGGGGCAGCAGCGGTGACGGGCGGCGCGCCGCCGCGCGGGCGTGGCGCGCGTGCTCCGGGCCCACCGCCCGGGCCCCGCGCCGCCGGCGCACCACCAGCGGCCAGGACGGGCGCAGCACCGGCAGCACCTCGTGCTCCGGCTCCACCCGGTACGGCTCCGGCGCGCCCGCCAGCATCCCGGTCAGCCACTGCCGGGCCTGCGCCGCGGTCCACCGCTGCCCGGGCTGCGGCACCAGCAGCCCGTCCACCAGCGGGCGCAGCGGCCCGCAGGGGGCGCTGTCCAGCCGCTGCCCGGCCCGCACCGCGGCGTACAGCTCCGGCGGCGCCTGCTCCGGGAACGGTCCCTGACCGGTCAGCAGTCGGTGCAGCAGCACCCCGAGCGCCCACAGGTCGGCCGGCGGCCCGGCCACCGCTCCCTGCTCGGCCAGCAGCTCCGGCGGCCACCGCTCGGCCCGGGCCCCGACCAGTCCGGTCCGGGCCAGCCCCCAGCGCCGGCCGTCCGGTCCGCCCAGCTCCCGGGCCAACGCCTCCTCGACCGCCCCCAGCACCGGGCCGCCGAGCAGCGCCGCACCGTCCTCGTACACGTGCACCCGCTCGGCCAGCACCCCGCCGTGCGCCCGTCCGGTGAGGTGCACGGCACCGAGCGCGGCCACCAGGTCGGCGGCCAACTCGGCCACCCGGTACGGCTCCAGCGGCCCCTCGGCGAGCAACTCGGTCAACGGCGCCCCGCCCGGCAGCTCCACCGCCACCCAGACCACCCCGTCCTCGGCCAGCACCGCGAAGGACTGACGCAGCCTCGGATGTTCGGGCACCGCCGCCAGGGCCTCGGCGGCCACGGCCAGCACCGGTTCCGGGTCCAGCCACCGGCTGCCGGGGAAGTCGACGCTGCCCGCCAGTTCGGGCACCAGCACTTCGGGCAGCTCGACCCCTTCGAGCAGCACCCGCCCCCCGGTCTCCGCGTCCACGGCGACCAGCCGCAGCCCGTCGGCCGCGGCCGGGCCGGCAGCCCGGTCCGTCACCCGGTACCGGCCGGCCACCGTCTGGCCAGGGCCAGCTCGCATGGCCGTTCCCCTTCCCTCTCGCGGACCGCTCGTTACGGCGCGGGCTGGAAGCTGTCGAAGGCGGTCTGCCTGGCCTGGCTGAGCTCGGGCGTGTTCCAGTCGCTGTCGTTCGCGGTCCAGTAGAGCGCATAACCGTGCGAACCGGCGACGAAGCCCCGGTTGAGCGAGCGTTTGGTCACCCCGGAGCCGAAGGTCCACTCCCAGTCCGCGGCGTTGGTCCACTGCCGGTAAGTGATCGCTTCCATCCGCACCAGCTGGTAGTTGGCCGAAGCGCCCCGCACCGCGGGTTCCTCGTCCTTCCAGGCGCCCAGCGCGCTCGGGCCGGGCGGGCTGATCCAGTCGAGCTGCAGCCGCAGCCCGTGACCGGTGAAGACCCGCGAACCGGCCTTCGAGGAGGAGTCCTCGGCCAGCCACCCGGGCAGCGAGACGGTGAAGCCCGACGGGTCCTGGTAGGTCCGGTAGCCGGCCGGCGGCCCCGAGGGCGCGGGCGAGCCGGACGCCGCGGGGCTGCCGGACGCGCCGGCTGACGCAGCGCCGGCTGACGCAGCGGGACTGGCCGGCGGCGCCCCGGCCGCACTCGCCGAAGCCGGAGCGGAGGGCGACACCGAGGCCGAGGCGGCCGCCGAGCCCGAAGCCGGGGGCGCACCGGCCCCGGAGGCGGCGACCGACGCCCCGCCGCCCGCCCCCGCCCGGTGCGCCGTCCCGCCGTCACCCTGGGCCAGCCACACCACTCCGAACACCAGGAGCACCGCCACCACCAGGGCCAGCACCGCCAGCAGCCACCGCCGCCGCGGCCACCGCCCGGCCGCGGCCAGCGTCGGGCTCCGGCTCCAACTGGTCTCCTGCGCCCCCGGATCCACCGGGTCCGCCGACTGCTCGGACGCCGCGACGGCCGCCCCCACCCGCACCGTGCTCAGCCCGGGCACCCGCGGCCGCTGCTTGGCCACCTTGGCCACCTTGGCCGTCTGCTCGGCGGCCGGCTCGGCCTGCGCCTGCGTCACCAGCTCGGCCTGGGTGGTCGACTCCGCCCGCGCGGTCGCCTCGGCGACCACCCGCTTGAGCATCGACCGGGTCTGCGAGGCGTCCAGCCGCTTGGCCGGGTCCTTCTCCAGCAGCCCCTGGATCACCGGCAGCAGCGGCCCGGCACCGGCCGGCGGCGGCAGTTCCTCGGTCATCACCGCGGTCAGGGTGGCCAGCGCCGAGCCCCGGTCGTAGGGCGGCTTGCCCTCCAGCGCGGCGTACAGCGTGCCGCCCAGCGACCACAGGTCGGCCGGCGGCCCGGGCTTCTGCCCCCTGGCCCGCTCGGGAGATATGTACGAGGGCGCGCCGACCAGCATGCCGGTGGAGGTGACCGAGGTGTCCCCCTCCACGCTGGCGATGCCGAAGTCGGTCAGCACCACCCGCCCGTCCTCACCGATCAGCACGTTCGACGGCTTGACGTCCCGGTGCAGGATCCCCTGGGCGTGCGCCGCGCCGAGCACCCCGAGCAGCTCCAGGCCGATCTCGGCGGCCCGCACCGGGGTGACCGGCCCGTCCTCCTTGACCACCTCGGCCAGCGAACGCCCGTCCACCAGCTCCATCACGATCCACGGCCGGTCGTCCTCCTCGACCACGTCGAAGACGGTGACCGCGGCGGTGTGCCGGATCCGGGCGGTGGCCTTGGCCTCGCGCAGGGTGCGGACGATCAGCCGGTGCCGCTCGTCCTCGTCCACCCCGCCGTGCATCCGCAGTTCCTTGACCGCGACGGTGCGGCCCAGCATCTCGTCCTCGGCCTTCCAGACGGTGCCCATGCCACCACTGCCGAGGACGGACTCGAGCCGATAGCGGTCGGCCAGGAGGCGTCCGGAACTGCCCTGCGGCTGGGTCATTGCGGGCGTTCCCCCATGTGCTACGGCCGGTCAGGTGACGGACCGTCCACCCGCGGCGTGGAACGCGGGGACGGTCAAGCCTCCATCATCCCCTGTGTGCCGGGCCGCTGTTCACTCGACCCCGAAAATAGCGGTGCGGCGGCCGCCCGGACCGGGCGGCCGCCGCAGCTGCGACGGATCAGCGGTGGCTGACCGTCACCTCGACCCGCTGGAACTCCTTGAGCTCCGAGTAGCCGGTGGTCGCCATCGCCCGGCGCAGCGCACCGAACAGGTTCATGGTGCCGTCCGGGGTGTGCGAGGGACCGGTCAGGATCTCCTCGGTGCTGCCCACGGTGCCCAGGTTGACCCGCTTGCCGCGCGGCAGCTCCTCGTGCACCGCCTCCATGCCCCAGTGGAAGCCCTTGCCCGGCGCGTCGGTGGCCCGGGCCAGCGCGGCCCCGATCATCACCGCGTCGGCACCGCAGGCCACCGCCTTGGCGATGTCGCCGCTGTAGCCCACGCCGCCGTCGGCGATCACGTGCACGTAGCGGCCGCCGGACTCGTCCATGTAGTCCCGGCGGGCGGCGGCCACGTCGGCCACCGCGGTGGCCATCGGGACCTGGATGCCGAGCACGTTGCGGGTGGTGTGCGCGGCGCCGCCGCCGAAGCCGACCAGCACGCCGGCCGCACCGGTGCGCATCAGGTGCAGCGCGGCGGTGTAGGTGGCGCAGCCGCCGACGATGACCGGCACGTCCAGCTCGTAGATGAACTGCTTGAGGTTGAGCGGCTCGGCGGCGCCGGAGACGTGCTCGGCGGAGACCGTGGTGCCGCGGATCACGAAGACGTCCACCCCGGCGTCGACCACGGCCTTGGAGAACTCGGCGGTGCGCTGCGGGGAGAGCGCGGCGGCGGTGACCACGCCGGACTCGCGCACCTCGCGGATCCGGCGGCCGATCAGGTCGGCCTGGATCGGCGCGGCGTAGATCTCCTGGAGCCGGCGGGTGGCCGACGCCCCGTCAGCGATCTCGGCGATCTCGTCCAGCAGCGGCTGCGGGTCCTCGTAGCGGGTCCACAGGCCCTCCAGGTTGAGCACGCCGAGGCCGCCGAGCTGACCGATCGCGATGGCCTGGGCGGGCGAGACCACGCTGTCCATCGGGGCCGCCAGGAACGGCAGCTCGAAGCGGTAGGCGTCGATCTGCCAGGCGATCGAGACCTCCTTCGGGTCCCGGGTCCGGCGGCTGGGGACGACGGCGATGTCGTCGAAGGAGTACGCCCGGCGGCCGCGCTTGCCTCGCCCGATCTCGATCTCAGTCACTTCGAGCCTCTCTGCTTGCTGCTCAACAACGCCCCCCAGTATCCCCCGCCAACGCCCGAAGGCCCGCCACCAGGGGGTGGCGGGCCTTCGACGGCAGCCGGGTCAGCGGCTGGTGTAGTTCGGCGCCTCGACGGTCATCTGGATGTCGTGCGGGTGGCTCTCCTTGAGGCCCGCCGAGGTGATCCGGACGAACCGGCCCTTGGACTCCATCTCCGCGACGGTGCCCGCACCGACGTAGCCCATGGTCTGGCGCAGGCCGCCGACCAGCTGGTACAGCACCGCGGAGAGCGGGCCGCGGTAGGGCACCTGGCCCTCGATGCCCTCGGCGATCAGCTTCTCGTCCGAGCTGACCTCGCCCTGGAAGTAGCGGTCCTTGGAGAAGGACTTGGCCTGGCCGCGGGTCTGCATCGCACCCAGCGAGCCCATGCCGCGGTAGGACTTGAACTGCTTGCCGTTGATGAACAGCAGCTCGCCCGGCGACTCCTCGCAGCCCGCCAGCAGCGAGCCCAGCATCACGGTGTCGGCACCGGCGGCCAGCGCCTTGCCGATGTCGCCGGAGTACTGCAGGCCGCCGTCGCCGATCACCGGCACGCCCGCCGCGCGGCAGGCCAGCGCGGCCTCGTAGATCGCGGTGACCTGCGGCACGCCGATCCCGGCCACCACGCGGGTGGTGCAGATCGAGCCCGGGCCCACGCCGACCTTGACCCCGTCCACGCCGGCGTCGATCAGCGCCTGGGCGCCGTCCCGGGTGGCGATGTTGCCGCCCACCACGTCCACCGCCACGGCGGACTTGATCTTGGCGATCCAGTCCAGCGCGTTGTGGCTGTGGCCGTGCGAGGTGTCCACCACCAGGAAGTCCACACCCGCCTCGACCAGCGCCTGGGCCCGGTCGAAGGCCTCGGCGCTGGCGCCGACCGCGGCACCGACCAGCAGCCGGCCCTCGGCGTCCTTGGCGGCGTTCGGGTACTTCTCGGCCTTGACGAAGTCCTTGACCGTGATCAGGCCCTTGAGCCGGCCCTCGGCGTCGACCAGCGGGAGCTTCTCGATCTTGTGGCGGCGCAGCAGCCCGACCGCGTCCTCGGCGGAGATGCCGACCTTGCCGGTGATCAGCGGCATCGGGGTCATGATCTCGCGGACCAGGATCGAGCGGTTGGCCTCGAAGGCCATGTCGCGGTTGGTGACGATGCCCAGCAGCTTGCCGTCCGGGTCGGCGACCGGCACGCCGCTGATCCGGAACTTGGCGCAGAGCGCGTCCGCCTCGGCCAGCGTGGCGTCCGGGCCCACCGTGATCGGGTCGGTGACCATGCCGGACTCGGAGCGCTTCACCAGGTCGACCTGGTTCGCCTGGTCCTCGATCGACAGGTTGCGGTGCAGCACGCCGACGCCGCCCTGACGGGCCATCGCGATCGCCATCCGGGACTCGGTGACCTTGTCCATCGCGGCCGAGAGCAGCGGGATGTTGACCCGCACGTTGCGCGAGACCCGGGAGGAGGTGTCCACCTGGTTGGGCAGCACGTGCGATTCCCCGGGCAGCAGCAGGACGTCGTCGTACGTCAGTCCGAGCATGGCGAACTTCTCGGGTACGCCTGCGGCGTTAAGAGACATGGTGGGGGGCTACCTTCCCGTGGCCGGCCGTGTCGTTCCGTACCGCGCCCGGTTGAGGGTCGGCGGGCGCGCGTCCACCGGCACAGGCCAGGTCTCCTGGACGAACATACGAGGTAACGCCGCTCGCCCCGGTCGATCTTTGGCGACCTGTCCAGGCGCCGATACCCCATCGTACTGGCTTCACGAGTTCTCACGTCGCGCCCCCTTGACAAGGGTGAGCGAGTACACACCGACTCGCGGCTACGCGGACTCCTCCGCCAGCGCCCGCAGCCGGCTGAGCGCGCGGTGCTGCGCCACCCGGACCGCGCCCGGCGACATGCCGAGCACCTCACCGGTCTCCTCCGCGGACAGCCCGGCCGCGATCCGCAGCAGCACCAGCTCGCGCTGACGGGCCGGCAGGTTCGACAGCAGCTCGCGCATCCAGGCCGCGTCGCTGCTCAGCAGCGCGCGCTCCTCCGGGCCGAGCGCCTCGTCCACCACCTCGGGCAGGTCGCCCGGCGGGATCGCGGTGGAACCGGGCCCGCGCATCGCGGCCCGCTGCAGGTCGGCGATCTTGTGCGCGGCGATCGAGTAGACGAAGGCCTCGAACGGACGCCCCTCGTCCCGGTAGCGCGGCAGTGCGCAGAGCACCGCGACGCACACCTCCTGCGCCACGTCGTCCACATGGTGCCGGGCCCCGCCCGGCAGCCGGACCAGCCGGCCCCGGCAGTAGCGCAGCACCAGCGGATGGACGTAGGCCAACAGTGCGTCAGTGGCCGGACCCTCGCCCCGGACCGCGGCCGCCACCAGCTCGGCGACCAGCGGCGAGGTGCCGGGCGCAGCACCGGGCGCCGCCCGGCGACCGCGGCCGGTGGCCCGCTCCTCGGACGGCGGCGGCTCGCTCACTGGCGGTCGGCTCGCGCCGCTGTCGCCGGGCTCGTCCTCACGCATCGGTCCATGGTGCCTGGTCGATCCGCGAAACGCCGCACCGCGTCCGGAGTTGTGCACCGGACCGTTATCCGTCGCCACCGTCCCACCCCCGCTCCCGCCGCCATCGCGCTCCACCCCTCCATGGTGCAGCCTCCACCGCCGAAGGGCCTATGCCACGGCCGTGGAAACCCGGGAGTCATGGTTCGCCCGGCTCGTGAGCCGTGCGAACCGACCGGCTGCGCGCGCCCCTCGGCCAACGGCGCGAAGGGGCGCGGGCGGTGCGCGGCGCAGCTCAGCGGACCAGGCCCCAGCGGAAACCGAGGGCCACCGCGTGCGCCCGGTCGGAGGCGCCGAGCTTCTTGAACAGGCGGCGGGCGTGCGTCTTGACGGTGTCCTCGGACAGGAACAGCTCGCGACCGATCTCCGCGTTGCTGCGGCCGTGGCTCATCCCCTCCAGCACCTGGATCTCACGGGCCGTCAGGGTCGGCGCCGCACCCATGTCCGGGCTGCGCAGCCGGCGCGGGGCCAGCCGCCAGGTCGGGTCGGCCAGCGCCTGGGTGACGGTGGCGCGCAGTTCGGCCCGGGAGGCGTCCTTGTGCAGGTAGCCGCGGGCGCCGGCGGCGACGGCGAGCGCCACGCCGTCCAGGTCCTCCGCGACGGTGAGCATGATGATCCGGGCACCGGGGTCGGCGGACAGCAGCCGACGGACCGTCTCGACCCCGCCGAGGCCGGGCATCCGCACGTCCATCAGGACGAGGTCGGAGCGGTCGGCCACCCAGCGGCGCAGGACCTCCTCGCCGTTGGTCGCCGTGGTCACCCGGTCGACGCCCGGCACCGTCGCCACCGCTCGGCGCAGCGCCTCCCGGGCGAGCGGTGAATCGTCGCAAACGAGAACGGAAGTCATGACCGTCCTCCGCAGCTGATCCGCGTCACGTTGAGCCTCCTGGCTGGTACGAACTCTCTCCGCACTTCCAACGACCGTCACTCGAATGAGTTACGGCCTTCAGGGCCATCTCCACCACTGTACGTGGCCGACTCATTACCGATCAGCCGCATCGCGGGGCGAACCCCGCTCTTTTGTGCTCGTCAGGCGCGTGGGAACGCCGTCCCCGTGCGCCGGAGCGCAGTCGAACCACCGGCGCGCCGCCCGCCGGCGACACACCGGACCACCCGATTGCCACAGCCCGGGCGACCCGCTTCATGCCCAGTTCGTCCGCTTTTATAGCTTTTGTACGATCATTGACTGTTGTGTAAGTGTGTGGGTGACTTGTCCCGTAGGTCGCCGTAAGTCATATTTCCAGGTGTCCTTCCCGGCGTCTCGATGCCTCGCCGTACGGAAGCCTCATCGAAGGGAATGAGCCATGGCCGATTTCTCCCGCCTCCCCGGTCCCAACGCGGACCTGTGGGACTGGCAACTCTCCGCAGCCTGCCGAGGTGTGGACAGTTCGCTCTTCTTCCACCCAGAGGGGGAGCGCGGTGCCGCGCGCAGCTCCCGCGAGCAGAGTGCCAAGGAGGTCTGCATGCGCTGCCCGGTACGCGCGCAGTGCGCCACCCACGCACTGGCGGTGCGCGAGCCGTACGGGGTCTGGGGCGGACTGACCGAGGACGAGCGCGAGGAACTGCAGGGCCGGGCCCGCAACCGCCTCGTCGAGGCGCCGTTGACGGTTCGTCAGTAGGAGGAGAAACGTTCCTTCAGGAGGTGGCGGCCAGCGGACCGCACCCGGGCAGTCAGCGACCGGCCGCCGCCACCGAGGCGAGCCGGTCCAGCATGAGCGCCACGGCCGGCACCTCGGCCAGGTCCGGCAGGGTCAGCGCGACCACCTCGCGGCGGGCCGGCCCGCCGCCCGCGGCGTGCACCGGCACCGCCGCCACCGTGTCCCGGCGCACCGCGCCCAGCGCCAGCCCCGGCAGCACCGCGACGCCGAGCCCGGCCGCCACCAGGCCGACCACCGCCGGGTAGTCGTCGGTGGCGAAGTCGATCCGCGGCTCGAAGCCGGCGCCCGCGCAGAGCTCCACCAGGTGCCCTCGGCACTGCGGGCAGCCCGCGATCCACTGCTCGCCGGCCAGCTCGGCCAGCTCGACCGGGTGCTCCTCGTCGCGCCCGGCCAACGGGTGCCCGGGCGGCAGCAGGCCCACCAGCGGGTCGTCCAGCAGTGGGCGGACCACCAGGTCCGACCAGTCCGCGGCGGCCGCCGTCTCGGCCGCGGCCAGCACCGCCTTGGCCCGCGCCGCCCGGCCGGCCCCGTGCCCGGGCGGCTGCTGCGGCGCCTGGTCGGGGTAGCGGAAGGCCAGCGCTACCTCGCACTCGCCGCCGCGCAGCATCGCCAGGGACTCCGGCGGCTCGGCCTCCACCAGCGACACGCGGACCCCCGGATGGGTGCCCCGCAGCTGGGCGACAGCGGGCGGCACCAGGGTGGAACTCGCGGTCGGGAAGGAGACCAGCCGCACCCGCCCGGCGCGCAGCCCGGCGATCGCCGCCACCTCCTGCTCGGCGGCGCTGAGCCCGGCCAGGATCCCCGAGGCGTGCTTGAGCAGCACCTCGCCCGCCTCGCTCAGCTGCACCCCACGCCCCGAACGGACCACCAGCGGCAGCTCGATCGTCTTCTCCAGCGCCTTCATCTGCTGGCTGACCGCCGGTTGGGTGCACCCCAGCTCGCGCGCCGCCGCCGAGAACGAACCGGTGCGCGCCACCGCTCGCAGGACCCGCAGATGCCGTGCCTCGATCATGCGCCCCAGGGTAGACGCCGACGGCCCGGTGCCACCCCGCCGAGGCGGGGGGCACCGGGCCGTCAGTGCGTGTCAGGCGTCAGTGCGAGTGGCCGTGGCCGCCGTGCGAGTGGCCGGCGTCCGACTCCTCCTCCTTCTTCTCCACCACCAGGGTCTCGGTGGTGAGCAGCAGGGAGGCGATCGAGGCGGCGTTCTCCAGCGCCGAGCGGGTGACCTTGACCGGGTCGATGACGCCGGCCTTCAGCAGGTCGCCGTACTCGCCGGTGGCCGCGTTGTAGCCGTGGCCCTGCTCCAGCTCCGCCACCTTGTGGGTGATGACGTAGCCCTCGAGGCCGGCGTTCTGGGCGATCCAGCGCAGCGGCTCGGCCAGCGCCTTGCGGACCACCGCGACACCGGTCGCCTCGTCGCCCGACAGGCCCAGGCCGCCGTCCAGCACCTTCTGCGCGTGCACCAGGGAGGCGCCGCCGCCGGCGACGATGCCCTCCTCGACCGCCGCGCGGGTGGCCGAGATGGCGTCCTCCAGGCGGTGCTTGCGCTCCTTGAGCTCGACCTCGGTGGCCGCGCCGACCTTGATCACGCAGACCCCGCCGGCCAGCTTGGCCAGGCGCTCCTGCAGCTTCTCGCGGTCCCAGTCCGAGTCGGTGCCGGCGATCTCGGCCTTGATCTGGCCGACCCGGCCGGCCACGGCCTCGCTGTCGCCGCCGCCGTCCACCACGGTGGTCTCGTCCTTGGTGATGGTGACCCGGCGGGCGGTGCCGAGCACCTCCAGGCCGACCTGGTCGAGCTTGAGGCCGACCTCCTCCGCGATCACGGTGCCGCCGGTGAGCACGGCCAGGTCGCCCAGGATCGCCTTGCGGCGGTCGCCGAAGCCCGGGGCCTTGACGGCCACCGCGTTGAAGGTGCCGCGGATCTTGTTCACGACCAGGGTGGAGAGCGCCTCGCCCTCCACGTCCTCGGCGATGATCAGCAGCGGGCGGGAGGCGCCGGCCTGCAGGATCTTCTCCAGCAGCGGCAGCAGCTCCTGGATCGAGGAGATCTTCGACTGGTTGATCAGGATGTACGGGTCCTCCAGGACCGCCTCCTGACGCTCCGCGTCGGTGACGAAGTACGGCGACAGGTAGCCCTTGTCGAACTGCATGCCCTCGGTGAAGTCCAGCTCCACACCGAAGGTGTTGGACTCCTCGACGGTGATCACGCCGTCCTTGCCGACCTTGTCGATCGCCTCGGCGATCAGCTCGCCGACCTGCGGGTCCTGCGCGGAGAGGGCGGCGACGGCGGCGACGTCGTCCTTGCCCTCGATCTCGCGGGCGACCGAGAGCAGGTGCTCGGAGACGGCGGCGACGGCCTTGTCGATGCCCTTCTTCAGGGCGGCCGGGCCGGCGCCCGCGGCCACGTTGCGCAGACCCTCGTTCACCAGGGCCTGGGCCAGCACGGTGGCGGTGGTGGTGCCGTCACCCGCGACGTCGTTGGTCTTGGTGGCCACCTCCTTGACCAGCTGGGCGCCGAGGTTCTCGTACGGGTCGTCCAGCTCGATCTCGCGGGCGATGGTGACACCGTCGTTGGTGATCGTCGGGGCACCGAACTTCTTGTCGATGACGACGTTGCGGCCCTTGGGGCCGATGGTCACCTTCACGGTGTCGGCCAGCTTGTTGACACCGCGCTCGAGCGAGCGGCGGGCGTCCTCGTCGAACTGCAGGATCTTCGCCATGATGTCCGTTTCCTTGGGTGTGCTGCGCTACGTGAACCAAAAGCCGCGCCCCGGGCCCCTGTCGAAGACGGGATCCGGGGCGGGCGGATGACGGACCGTCGGTCCGCCGGAACGCTTACTTCTCGATGATCGCGAGCACGTCGCGGGCCGAGAGGACCAGGTACTCCTCGCCCTGGTACTTGACCTCGGTGCCGCCGTACTTCGAGTACAGGACGACGTCGCCAACGGCGACGTCGAGCGGCAGGCGCTGGCCATCCTCGAAGCGGCCCGGGCCGACGGCCAGGACGACGCCCTCCTGGGGCTTCTCCTTGGCGGTGTCCGGGATCACCAGGCCGGAGGCCGTGGTGGTCTCGGCGTCGAGCGGCTGGACCACAATGCGGTCCTCAAGCGGCTTGATGGCAACCTTGCTGCTGGTGGTCACGTCCGAGCTCCCCTTCGGAGATTACGGGGTTGTCTAACAGGTAGGTGGCGACGTGACCGGCCTGCCGTCGCGGGGGTCAGACCCGTTCCGTCGCGTTAGCACTCACCCTGGGGGGAGTGCCAGGAACGACCATAGGCCGCGGTTAGCACTCAGTCAACCAGAGTGCCAACGGCGCGCCCATCGATCTGCGCGACCGGGACAATGACCGGGTGGAGACGTTCGAGGAACTGCTGACCGAGCGCGGCCAGGCGCTGCTGGCCGAACTGACCGGACTGGCCCCGGGTGACGAGCTGGCGGTGGCCACCCGGCTGCGCCGGCAGTACCCGGCCGAGCTGGTCTCGGCCGCGATCGGCCAGGAGCAGCTGCGCCGCCGGGCCGAGGCGAAGTTCGGCGCGGACGCCCGCCGGATGTACTTCACGCCCCACGGGGTCGAGCAGGCCACCCGGCGCAGCGTGGCCGACTGGCGGGCCGCCCGGTTCGCCGAGCTGGGCACCCGGCGGCTGGCCGACCTGTGCTGCGGCATCGGCGGCGACGCGATCGCGCTGGCCCGCCGCGGCATCGCGGTGCTGGCCGTCGACCGCGACCCGCTGACCTGCGCGGTGGCCCGCGCCAACGCCGCGGCGCTCGGCCTGTCCGAGCTGGTCGAGGTGCGCCGGGCCGATGCCACCGAGCTCGAACTCGACGGGTTCGACGCGGTCTTCACCGACCCCGCCCGGCGCACCGACCGGGGCCGGGTGTTCGACCCCGACGCCTACTCCCCGCCGCTCTCCTGGGCGATCGAGGCCGGCCGGCGCACCCGGCTGGGCGCGCTCAAGGTGGCCCCCGGCATCGCGCACGAGGCGGTGCCCGAGGACGCCGAGGCGGAGTGGGTCTCCGACCACGGCGAGGTGAAGGAGGCGGTGCTCTGGTTCGGCACCGGCGCCGCCGAGCCGCACCGGGCCACCCTGCTGCCCGGCCCGCACAGCCTGGCCGGCGGCCGGCTGCCCGACCCGCCGGCCGGCCCGGTACGGCGCTACCTGTACGAGCCGGACGGCGCGGTGATCCGGGCCCACATGGTCGCCGAGGTCGCCGAGCAGGTCGGCGGCACGCTGATCGACCCGATGATCGCCTACGTCACCTCCGACGCCCTGGTGCCCACCCCCTACGCCCGCGCCTACGAGCTGACCGACGTGCTGCCGTACCAGGTGAAGCGGCTGAAGGCGCTGCTGCGCGAGCGCGCGGTCGGCACCGTGGTGATCAAAAAGCGCGGGATGTCGGTCACCCCGGAGGAGCTGCGCCGCCAGCTCAAGCCCAGCGGCCCCAACTCCCTGACGGTGATCCTGAGTCGAACCGAGCGCGGCCCGGTCATGATGCTCGGGCAACCAGTGGGCGATTAGCGCCCGAACGGGTGCCGCCGTGCATTAGCCTGCCCGGGCACCGTCTTCCACGGTGCTTCACCTGGGGAGGGGAAAGATATGAAGTCGGTTGGCACGGTGGCCCGTTGGGCGACCGCACTGGCAACTGCCGGGGCGCTGCTGGGGGTTTCGGCGGCGGTCGCCCAGGCCGCTCCGGTGGCCGGCACCGAGGGCCTGGTCGAGCTCGGGACCATGGGCCTGGAGCCCGGCGGCCCGCTGCTCAGCCCGGACGGCAGCCGCGCCTACGCGGTCGCCGACGACACCGACCTGCACCTGCGGGTCCACGTGGTGAACACCGTCAAGGACCGCACGGTCGCCACCGTCGACCTCGGCCTGAGCTACCACAGCCGCCAGCGCCCGGCGCTCAGCGCCGACGGCAGCCGGCTGTACGTGGTCAACGGGCAGACCCTGTCGGTGATCGACACCGCCCGGCACCGGGTGGTCAGCACGGTGACCCTGCCGGACGAGCCGCGGCCGACCGGCTGGGGTCCGGGCGTGACCGGCGCCCTGGCGGTCAACGGCTCGACGGTCTACGTCGCCCAGGACGGCCCGGCACCGGGCACCTCCGCGCCCACCCAGGGCCGGGTGTGGGCCGTGGACACCGTCCACCTGGCCGTCACCGGCAGCGCGGTGCTGCCCGGCGGCCAGGCGCTCTCGCTGGTGGTCCGCCCGGGCGGGCGCAGCGCCTACGTCTCCACCGAGGTCGGCATCGTCCACCTGGCGCTGACCACCGCCGCGGCGCCCACCGTGGCGGCCACCGTGCCGGACAGCGCCCACATGGACGGCCTGGCGCTGACCCCGGGCGGCGGCGCGCTGTACGCCGTCAACGACGTGGCCGACGGCACCGGCCTGCGGGTCGACCTGGACCACGACACGGTGACCGCCCGCCTGGCCCTGACCAGCGGCTACTCGCAGCTGGGCAACCCGGTGGTCTCCGCCGACGGCACCCGGCTCTACGTGACCGACGGCTACCCGGCCGACGACCCGGCGGTGCTCGCGTTCGACACCGCCACCGGCCGCGAGGTGCCCGCCGAGGACGTCCACGGCTTCGACCTGTCCACCTTCGACGGCCTGGCGATCGGCCCGGACGGCGAGACGATGTACGCCACCGGCATGGACGACAACGGCTCCGGCCTGCAGATCTTCGACTTCTGACCAGGGGGAAACATGAAGTCTTTTGTGAACAAGGCCCGTTGGACCACCGCAGCGGCCTCGGCCGCGGCCCTGCTGGCGCTGGCGGCGGGCGGTGCGGCGGCAGCCGCGCCGGCCACCGGCTCCGAGGCCGTGATCGCGGTCGGCAGCGGCGGCGCGGTGCCGGCGGTCAGCCCGGACGGCACCCGGGCCTACGTGGTCTCGCAGCAGAGCGGCGGCGGCCTGGCGCTGAAGGTGGTGAACACCGGCAGCGACGCCGTGGTCGGCCGGCTCGGCCTGGGCACCGACACCTGGATCAGCTTCCTGGCCCTGACCGCCGACGGCTCGCGGCTGTACGTGCTGCACGGGCACACCCTCAGCGTGGTGGACACCGCCGCGCTCACCCTGGTCGGCAGCTACCCGCTGCCCGACCAGGCGCGGCCCGCCGGCTGGTCCGTGGGCGCCACCGAGGGCCTGGCGCTCAGCCAGGACGGCTCGACCCTGTACCTGGCCCAGGACGGCCCGCAGACCTACCGCCAGAACGGCCAGGGCCAGGTGCTGGCCTTCGACACCGCCACCCGCACCTTCACCGGCGCGGTGCAGGTGGCCGCGACCGAGCTGGGCGACCTGGCCGTGCGCCCTGGCAGCCACGACCTGTACGCCGGCACCGTGGCCGGCGTGGTGCACCTGAGCACCGCGAGCGCCGTGCCGACCGTGGTCGGCACCGTGCCGGGCACCGGGACGGCGAACTTCTACCAGCTGGCCTTCGCCCCGAACGGCAGCCGGCTGTTCGCGGTCAACGGCACCGTCAACGGCAAGGGCGCGGTGATCGACCCGGGTACCGACACCGTGGTCAGGAACCTCGCGCTGCCCGTCTCCGACCTGCGCGCCCCGCGGGTCAGCGCCGACGGCACCAAGCTCTACCTGGCCGACAACGACAGCTCCAACGGCGGCGAGGTGCTGGTCTACAACGCCGGCACCGGTGCCGCACTGACCGCGCAGACCATCGCCACCGACCAGGACTACCTGAACGCGATGGCGCTCGGCCCCGACGGCCACACCGTGTACCTGGGCGGGACCGTAGGGACCACCGGCAACCTGCAGATCATCGACTACTGACGGTCAGCTGGGGGCCTGGACGTAGTCGTCCAGCCGGGCGACCGCGAAACCCTGCTCCTGGATCCGGCTGAGCAGCTCGCCGAACATCTGGGTCATGGTCTCGCCCTTGAGCTCACCCGGGCCGCGGAAGTGGGCCAGGATGATGTCGCCCGGCTGGAGGGTCTTGGCGCCCTGGTACTGCATGTCGTGGATCTGCATCGACTCCTTCCACAGCACGATCGCCCGCGGGCCGCACTGCTGCACCGACTGGTTCAGCGTGGGCGTGTGGGCGCCGTCGCCGAACGGCGGCCGGAACAGGAAGGGGGCGGTGCCGTACTGCTGGGTGAGCGTCGACTGGTCCTCGCAGATCTCGCTCTTCTGCTTGTCCGCGCTCAGCTTGCTCATCACCGGGTGGGTGACGGTGTGGTTCTGGATCGAGTTGCCCAGCGCCTGCAGCGGCTTGAAGTAGCCGTAGTCGCTCTTGATGATGTCCTTGGTCAGGAACATGGTGATCGGGACCTTGAGGTCGGTCAGCATCTGGACGAACTTGGGGTCCTTCTCGGCCCCGTCGTCGATGGTGATGAAGACGACCTTGTCGGTGGTCTGGATGTGGTCGATCACCGGGACCGTGCCGGTCTTGGCGAGCTTGACCGGCTTGTCGGCCGGCGCCGCGGGCGCGGCCGGCAGCGGCTTGAGGTTCCACTTCGCCCAGGCCGCCGCGTCGGCGCCGCCGGCCGCCGGGCCCGACGGGGCGGCCGAGGACGGGGCGGCCGACGGCGCGTCACCTGCCGTGCCGGTCGGCACGGGGGGCTGGCCTGCGTTCGAGGAGCCGGTGCCGCTGCTGCCGCAACCGCCGACCGCCAGCAGCAGCGCGAGGACGCCGGCCGCGGTGGCCGCCGTGCGGGTCCTGGTGGTCGTCTTCACGGCGTGCGGCTCCCCGGTGCGGTCGGTCAAGCGGTCCTGCAAGAGACTACCGACTCGCTGTGGAAGGCCCAGCGATGGACCGGCCGGGCCAGCAGGTCGGCCGGCGGGTCGGGCACCGGGACCGGCTCGCCCGACCACCAGCCGATCACCAGCACCCTCTCGCCGGCTGCGCTGAACAGCTCGGCCCGCTCGGCCCCGGCCAGCGCCGGCAGGGCGTGCTCGCGGGCCCAGTCGAGCAGCTCAGCGCCGCGCCCGGCCGCCGCGCGGGCCTCCCACATCAGCGCCTCGGTCACGAGCCGAGCGCCCGGTAGGCCTCGCCGTGCACGTCGCCGTGCTGGTGGCCGGGGACCGAGACCTCGGTCAGCGGCAGCGAGGAGTCGGCCGACAGGTCCAGCGCCGAGGGCGCCCGGTTGCGCCAGACCATCTCGGCGCCGAGCGCGGCCACCATCGCACCGTTGTCCGTGCACAGGCCCGGGCGCGGCACCCGCAGCCGGATCCCGGCCCGCTCGCAGCGCTGCTCGGCCATGGCGCGCAGCCGGGAGTTGGCCGCCACCCCACCGCCGATCATCAGGTGGTCCACCCCGTGCTGCTGGCAGGCCTTGACCGCCTTGCGGGTGAGCACGTCGGTGACCGCCTCCTGGAACGAGGCCGCCACGTCCGCCACCGGCACCTCCTCGCCGGCCCGGCGCTTGGCCTCCACCCAGCGGGCCACCGCGGTCTTCAGGCCGGAGAAGGAGAAGTCGAACTCCGGGTCCTTGGGGCCGGTCAGGCCGCGCGGGAAGTGGATCGCCTTGCGGTCGCCCTCGCGGGCCCTGCGGTCCACCACCGGGCCGCCCGGGAAGCCCAGACCCAGCACCCGGGCCACCTTGTCGAAGGCCTCGCCGGCCGCGTCGTCGATGGTCGCACCGAGCGGGCGCACGTCGGTGGTGATGTCGGCGGTCAGCAGCAGCGAGGAGTGGCCGCCGGAGACCAGCAGCGCCATCGTCGGCTCGGGCAGCCGGCCGTGCTCCAGCTGGTCCACGCAGATGTGCGAGGCGAGGTGGTTGACCCCGTACAGCGGCTTGTCCAGCGCCCAGGCGTAGGCCTTGGCCGCGCTCACCCCGACCAGCAGCGCACCGGCCAGGCCCGGGCCCGCGGTGACCGAGATGCCGTCCAGGTCGCTCGCCTTGATCCCGGCGGTGTCCAGCGCCCGCTGGATGGTGGGGACCATCGCCTCCAGGTGGGCCCGGCTGGCGATCTCCGGGACCACGCCGCCGAACCGGGCGTGGTCGTTGACGCTGGAGGCCACCGCGTCGGCCAGCAGGGTGGTGCCGCGCACGATGCCGACGCCGGTCTCGTCGCAGGAGGTCTCGATGCCCAGGACGAGCGGTTCGTCAGCCATGGTCTTCCTCGGGGTTGTTCGTCGTGGGGTGGTCCAGTCGCATCACCAGCGCGTCGACGCCGGCCGGCTGGTAGTAGCCGCGGCGCACGCCGACCGGGGCGAAGCCGTGCCGCTCGTAGAGCCGCTGGGCGCGGAGGTTGTCCACCCGCACCTCCAGCAGCAGCTCGGTGCAGCCGCGCCGCACCGACTCCCGGACCAGGTCGGTCAGCAGCACGGTGCCCAGGCCGTGGCCCTGCCAGCGCTCGGCCACCGCGATGGTCTGCACGTCGCTCTCCAGGCCGACCGCCATCAGCCCGGCGTAGCCGGCGATCTCCCCCTCGGGGGTGGTGGCCACGGTGTAGTGGCGGGTGCCGTGGGCGTGCGTGTCGGCCAGCTCGGACCAGTACATGCCGCGCGACCAGGCGTCCTCCGGGAAGAGCTGGTGCTCCAGCTCCATCACCGGCTCGATGTCCCACCAGCGCATCGGACGCAGCGCGGCCTTCACGCCGGCAGCACCGCCTTGTAGCCGGCCGGCACCTGGGCGTCCGGTCGGCGCAGGTAGAGCGGGCGGTTCTCCAGCAGCTCCCGGCCGGCCGCCAGCTCGGTGGCCGCGAAGTCGGCCAGCGCGCCGGCCGACAGGTGCTCCGGGCCGTGCGCCCCGGGGAACGCCTCGGGGTAGAGCAGCGCACCGGCGCCGACCGAGACCTGACGCTGCGCCAGGTCGCCCGGGCGGTCCACCGACGGCCCGGCGGTGCGGCGGCCGTCGGCGTCGTAGTCGGCCCAGTAGACCTCCTTGCGGCGCGCGTCGGTGGCGGCGGTGAACGGGCCGGTGAGCCCCTCGGCGCGGGCCTGGTGGGCGATCGCGTCCAGGGTGCAGACGCCGTGCACCGGCAGGCCGAGCGCGTGGCCGAGCGCGGCGGCGGTGACCAGGCCGACCCGAAGGCCGGTGTAGGGGCCCGGGCCGACGCCGACCGCGATCGCGGTCAGCTCCTGCTTGGCCACGCCGGCCTCGGCCAGCACCCGGCCGATCGCGGGCAGCAGCAGTTCGCCGTGCCGTCGGGCGTCGACCTGGTAGGTCTCGGCCAGCACGGCGGTGCCGTCGTGGACGGCGGCGGTGACGGCGGGGGTAGCGGTGTCGAACGCGAGCAGCAGCACGGGGTCAAGGTTAGAGGGTCGCCCGGGTCGGCTATTTGTCCCGGTGCGGAACACGCGTTCGCAGTGTCCCGACCGGCCCCGCGGAACCTGGCACGATGGGGCGCACAGACCCTGTGGAGGACGGGAGCGCACGGTGGCGAGGATCAGCCCTGGAGTCACGGTGGGCGCACTGACGCTGGGCGCGCTCGCGGTGGTCGCGCTGCTCGCGGTGCAGGCCGAGGGCACCGGTCCGGCCGTGGCCGCCGCCCGGCCCGTCGCCTCCGCCAGTGCCACCGCGGCGCCCTCGCCGAGCGCCTCGGCCGCCCCGAGCCTGGCCCCGCTGCCCGCCGCCGGGGCCACCGGCAGCACCCGGCGGGTGGTCTACTCGATCGGCGCCAGGCAGGTCTGGCTGGTCGACCCGAAGAAGAACCCGCAGCTGGTGGCGGCCTTCACCGTCGAGCCGGGCTCGGTCAGCCCGAACCCGGGCAGCTACACCGTGTACAGCCGCTCGGCCACCTCGGCCGGGACGGACGGGCGCCAGGTCGAGCACGTGGTCCGGTTCACCCAGCAGAGCGGCACCGTCTTCGGCTTCAGCGCGGCGGTGGACGGCGCCACCCCGGCGGCCGACCCGAACGCGAAGACCGGCGGCATCCGGGAGACCCGGCAGGACGCTCAGACCCTCTGGGACTTCGCCCCGGCCGGCACCCGGGTGCTGGTGGTGGCCTGATCGCGGGCCGCGGCAGCGCGCGCCGGCGGGGTGCAGACGGCGGCCGCGGCGGCGCAGGAGGCCAGCAGCCGGCTCATCGGGACCCTCCCCAGGGCTTCGCCCGGGGTGTCCCCCACGACGGGCTCCTCGACGGCGCGGCTCGGGCGCGGCTGGACCGGGGTGTTGCTCGGCGTCATGGCGGACTCCCTAGTTAGGTACCCCTAACTTCCGGCCTCCATCCCATCACGCCCGGGGGTGGCCCCGCAACAGGTTCCCGACATGGTGTCGGTAACCCGCCGTCAGGCGAGCGCGCCCAGGTCCACCGCGGCCCAGCGCGGCCCCAGACCGGTCAGCCGCACCTGGCGCGGGTCGCTGTCGTCCTGCGGGTCGGTGCCGCCCAGCGCCCGCTCGATCCGCACCTCCAGCCGGTCCTGCGACAGCTCCTCGACCTTGCCCTCGCCCCACTCGACCACCACCACCGACTCCGGCAGCGAGACGTCCAGGTCGAGGTCCTCCATCTCGTCCAGCCCGCCGCCCAGCCGGTAGGCGTCCACGTGCACCAGCGCCGGGCCGGCCACCAGCGAGGGGTGCACCCGGGCGATCACGAAGGTCGGCGAGGTGACGGCGCCGCGCACCCCGAGCCCCTCCCCCAGCCCGCGGGTCAACGTGGTCTTCCCGGCCCCCAACTCCCCTGACAGCAGGACCAAGTCCCCTGCCCGCAACAGCGCGGCCAGCCGCAGGCCGAGGCCGGTCATCGCCTGCGGCGAGGCGACGGTGAGAGTGGTCTGGGCGCCCATGGGATCCCCTGTCTGTGGCGGTCGGTCGCCGCCAACGGTGCCACAAACGGCGGCCGCGGCGCACCGCGGCACCGGCCCTCAGCCGGTCGGCTCCCCGGTCGCCAGGTCCCGCACGTACTGCGGCACCTCGCAGCCGCTGCGGCAGAGCAGCTCGGCCAGTCGCCGGTTCACCTCGGCCGGGCGCTCCAGCTGGAGCAGGTGGCCGGTGGCGGGCAGCAGCTCCAGTTCGGCGTCGGGCAGCGCCCGGGCGATCGCCTCGCTGTGCGCCGCCGGGGTGAGCAGGTCCTCGGCGCCGGCCATCACCAGCACCGGCAGCTCGGCCAGCACGGCCAGCGCGGCGGCCTTCTCGTGCGCGGCGAACACCGGGTAGAACTCGGCCACCACGTCGATCGGGGTGGCGTCCAGCAGCTGCTCGGCGAACCGGGCCACCGCCGGGTCCACGTCGCGCCCGCCGTTGCCGAAGGAGAACCGGCGGTAGAAGACCGCGGCCACGTCCGCGCCGAACTTGCGGGTGGCCTCCACCCAGCCGACCTGACTGCCCAGCAGTTTCACCACCCCGGGCCCGACCCGGCGCCAGAGCTTCATCCCGACCGGCGGCAGGCCCAGGTCCACCGAGTCCCAGTCACCGGCCGAGGTCCCGAGCAGCGCCACGCCCACCACCCTCCCCCGGCGGAACAGCTCGGGGTGCTGCTCGGCCAGCGCCATCACGGTCATCCCGCCCATCGAGTGCCCGACCAGCACGATCGGCCCGCTCGGCGCCACCGCGTCCAGCACCGCCTTCAGGTCGCCGCCCAGCTCGTCCACACTGGCCGGACGACCGGCCAGGTAGGAGCGGGACCGCTCGGAGCGGCCGTGGCTGCGCTGGTCCCAGAAGACCAGGCGCAGCGAGCCGCGCAGCGCCGCCCGCTGGAAGTGGAAGCTGTCCTGGCTCAGGCAGTAGCCGTGGCAGAAGACCACGGTGAGCGGCTCCGGGCCGGCCGCCACCGGGGTGAACTGCAGCGGGGCGCGCTCGGCGCGGCCCGCCAGTAGCGCGGGCACCGCGCTGCGGTCGCCCGCGGCAGCCGGGCCCTGCGGGCGCCTGGCGAACCAGCCGTGCCGCTCGCCCCCCGCCGGGCCGCCGCCACGGGGACCCTCCCGGCCGAAGGCCGGGGAAGGGCCGTCCACCTCCACGTACAGCTCAGTGCCGTCGGCGGCCGCCACCGTGCTCGGCCGGCCGCGCAGCGAGCCGAACGGGGCCGCGGCGTCCAGTTCCTCGCGGGCCCGGCGGCGGGCCCGGCCCAGGGTGAGCCGCTCGATCGCCACGCCCGCGGCCGCGCCCGCGGCCAGCACGCCGACCGAGAGCCCGATCAGGCCGGCCCGGCGCGAGCCGGCGGGAGCGGCCTCGGTCACCGCAGTGCTCCGCTGGCGCCCAGGTAGCGGCGCGGCACCCGGGCACCGATCCGGGTGACGATCTCGTAGGAGATGGTGCCGCAGGCCCGGCCCCAGTCCTCGGCGGTGGGCTCGCCGCGCTCGCCGTTGCCGAACAGCAGCACCTCCTCGCCGACCGGCGGGGTGTCACCGCCCAGGTCCACCACGAACTGGTCCATCGCGACCCGGCCGGCCACCGTGCGCCACTTGCCGGCGATCTGCACCGGCGCGGTGCCGCTGGCGTGCCGCGGGACGCCGTCCGCGTAGCCGATCGGGACCAGGCCCAGGGTGGTCTCGCCCGCGGTGACGTAGTGGTGGCCGTAGCTGACGCCGTGTCCGCCGGGCACCTGCTTGACCAGGGCGAGGCGGGCGCGGAGCGACATCACCGGGCGCAGGCCGAAGTCCGCCGGGGCGCCGACCTGGGGCACCGGGGAGAGCCCGTACATGGCCAGCCCGGTGCGGACCAGGTCGTAGTGGGCGCCGGGCAGCAGCAGGGTGGCAGGCGAGTTGGCCAGATGCCGCACCTCGGGGCGCACCCCGGCCCGCTCGGCGTAGGCCAGCGCGGTGGCGAAGGCGTCCTGCTGGGCCTGGATCGAGGGGTGGCCCGGCTCGTCCGCGGCGGCGAAGTGCGACCAGAGGCCGACCACGGTCAGCAGGCCGGCCGCCTGGGCCCGCAGCGCGGCGTCCACCAGGTCGGGCCAGTCGTGCGGCTGGGCACCGTTGCGGCCCAGGCCGGTGTCGGCCTTCAGGTGCACCCGGGCCGGGACGCCGGTGACCCGCACCGCGGCGAGCAGTTCGTCGAGCGCCCACTGGCCGCTGACCGAGATGTCCACCCCGGCCCGCAGCGCCTGCGCCCACGGACCGCCGGGGGTCCACAGCCAGCACAGGATCCGCGCCTGCTCCGGGGCGATGCCGGCCGCCCGCAGCGCCAGTGCCTCCTCCGGGGTGGCCACCCCGAGCCAGCCGACGCCCGCGGCCAGTGCCTCGAGCGCGCACGGCAGCGCGCCGTGGCCGTAGGCGTCGGCCTTGACGACGGCCATCAGGTCGGCGCTCACCACCCGCTCGCGCAGGGCGGCGAGGTTGCCGCGCAGGGCGGCCAGGTCGATGGTCGCCTCGGCACGCTGTCCTTCGGCGAGCATGGCGGTCCCGGGCGTCTTCGCAGTTGTCATCATGCTCAGTCTCCCATCCCGACGCATGGACCCGCCGCACCATCCCCCCCCGGCGCCGGGTGTGCCCCGCTCCCCCGCACCGCCTCCTCAGACCCCGCACACCTCGCGCCAGGCGGCCGGCAGCGCCTGGGCCACCTCGCCCGCCGTGACCGGCGCATCCGCCGCCGCGATCCGGCCGGCCACCCCGTGCAGGTACGCCCCGGCCGAGGCGGCGTCGAAGGCCCCCAGCCCCGCCGCCAGCAGCGCCCCGGTGAACCCCGCGAGCACGTCGCCGCTGCCCGCGGTGGCCAGCCACGCCGTGCCGGTCGGGTTCACCCGCACAGCTCCGTCCGGTCGGGCGACCACCGTGGTCGACCCCTTGAGCAGCACCACCGCCCCGTACCGCTCCGCCAGCTCCCGGGCCCGGTGGAGCCGCGCCCCGGCGACCTGTTGGGCCGTCACCCCGCCGCCGAGCAGCCGCGCCGCCTCCCCGGTGTGCGGGGTGAGCAGGGTCGGGGCGGCGCGTCCGGCGAGCGCGCCCGGTCCCAGTCGCGCCAGCTCGGTCAGCCCGTCCGCGTCCACCAGCACCGGGACCTCGTCGGCCAGTGCGTCCGCCAGCGCGCCGGGCGCCTCGTCCCCGCTGCCCGGCCCGACCACCCAGGCCTGCACCCGCCCCGGGGTGAGCAGCACCTCGGGGTGCCGGCGCACCACCTCCTCGCCGGGCCGCCCCTGGTAGCGCACCGCGCCGACCCCGCCGTGCAGCGCGCCCGCCACCGCCAGCAGCGCGGCCCCGGGGTACCGCTCGGAGCCGGCCAGCACCCCCAGCACGCCGCGCCGGTACTTGTCGCTCTCCGCCCCGGGCCGGGGCAGCAGCGCCGCCACGTCCGCGTGCTGCAGCGCCTGCACCGGGGCCGCCGGCGGCCGCAGCCCGATCGGCACCAGCTGCACGGTGCCCGCGTACTCGGCTCCCGGGTCGATCAGCAGGCCCGGCTTGTGGGTGCCGAAGGTCACCGTCACGTCCGCCCGCAACGCCTCGCCGGCCACCTCGCCGGTGTCCGCGTCCACCCCGCTGGGCAGGTCCACCGCGACCAGCAGGCCGCGGCGCCCGGCCCGCGCGTACGGCTGGGCCGCCGGGCGCAGTCCGCCGCGTCCACCGATGCCGACGATCCCGTCCAGGATCAGGTCCGCGCGCCGGAAGTCGGCCAGGCCGACGTCCTGATCAGCGGTCAGCTGACTGCCCGTGGCCCGCAGCGCCGCGAGCGCGCCCGGATGGGCCCGCTCGGGGGCGAGCAGCACGGCGGTGACGGCGGCGCCGCGCCGGGCCAGCGCGGCTCCGGCGAACAGGGCGTCACCCCCGTTGTCCCCGCTGCCGGCCAGCACCAGCACCCGGGCTCCGTAGACCCGTCCGCGGCGGCGGGCCAGCAGCCGGGCGCAGGTGGCGGCGAGGCCGGCCACCGCACGGTCCATCAGGGGCTGTCCGGCCAGGGCGGCTTCGGCGGCACGGACCTGTGCCACGGTGTGGGCTTCACGCATACCGCTGATCCTGCCCCAGGAACGCGCCCACCACGACAGGCCCGCCCGGCTAGCCCTCCGCGATCACCACTGCCGACGCCACCCCCGCGTCGTGGCTCAGCGACAGGTGCCAGGCCCGCACCCCCAGCTCCGCCCCCCGGGCCGCGACCGTCCCGCGCACCTCCAGCACCGGTCGCCCGGACTCCTCGGTGCGCACCTCGGCGTCGTGCCACTCCAGCCCGGCCGGTGCCCCCAGCGCCTTGGCCAGCGCCTCCTTGGCCGCGAACCGCGCGGCCAGCGAGGCGGCCGAGCGCCGCTCCCCCGAGGGGAGCAGCAGCTCGGCCTGGGTGAAGACCCGGTCCAGGATGCCCGGTGTGCGCGCCACCGTCTGCTCGAAGCGCTCGATGGCGGCCACGTCGATTCCCACTCCGATGATCACCCGCCCACGGTACCTACTCCACCGTCACCGACTTGGCGAGATTGCGCGGCTGGTCCACCTCGTGCCCCTTGGCGGTGGCCAGCTCGCAGGCGAACACCTGCAGCGGCACGGTCGCCACCAGCGGCTGGAGGAGCGTGGGGGTGACCGGGATCCGGATCAGGTGGTCCGCGTACGGCACCACCGCCTCGTCGCCCTCCTCGGCGATCACGATGGTCCGCGCACCGCGGGCCCGGATCTCCTGGATGTTGGACACGATCTTGTCGTGCAGGATCGACCGCCCGCGCGGCGAGGGCACCACCACGACCACCGGCAGCCCCTCCTCGATCAGCGCGATCGGACCGTGCTTCAACTCGCCCGCCGCGAAGCCCTCGGCGTGCATGTAGGCGAGCTCCTTGAGCTTGAGCGCACCCTCCAGCGCCACCGGGAAGCCGACGTGCCGGCCCAGGAAGAGCACCGAGCGGGCGTCGGCCAGCGAGCGGGCCAGCTCGCGCACCGGCTCCATGGTCCGCAGCACCTGCTCGACCTGCTTGGGCGCCTGGGACAGCTCCTTGATGACGGCCCAGATCTCGTCGCCCCACTTGGTGCCGCGCACCTGGCCCAGGTAGAGCGCCACCAGGTAGCAGGCCACCAGCTGGGTGAGGAAGGCCTTGGTGGAGGCCACCGCCACCTCGGGACCGGCGTGCGTGTAGAGCACCGCGTCCGACTCGCGCGGGATGGTCGAGCCGTTGGTGTTGCAGATCGCCAGCACCCGGGCGCCCTGCTCGCGGGCGTGCCGCAGGGCCATCAGGGTGTCCATGGTCTCGCCCGACTGGGAGATGGCGATCACCAGGGTCCGGTCGTCCAGGATCGGGTCCCGGTAGCGGAACTCCGAGGCGACCTCGACCTCGCACGGGATCCGGGTCCAGTGCTCGATCGCGTACTTGGCGATCATGCCGGCGTGGAAGGCGGTGCCGCAGGCCACGATGACGACCTTGTCGACCTCGCGCAGCACCGCGTCGGGGATCCGCAGCTCGTCCAGGGTGAGCCGGCCGTCGGTGCCGATCCGGCCGAGCAGGGTGTCGGCGACCGCCTTGGGCTGCTCGGCGATCTCCTTGAGCATGAAGTAGTCGTAACCGCCCTTCTCGGCGGCCGAGGCGTCCCAGTCCACGTGGTAGCCGCGCACCTCGGCGGGGGCGCCGTGGAAGTCGGTGACCGTGACCCGGTCGGCGGTCAGCTCGACCACCTGGTCCTGGCCCAGCTCGATCGCCTCGCGGGTGTGCGCGATGAACGCGGACACGTCCGAGGCCAGGAAGTTCTCGCCCTCCCCGACCCCGACCACCAGCGGCGAGTTGCGCCGGGCCCCGACCACCGTGCCGGGGGCGTCCGCGTGCACCGCCACCAGGGTGAAGGCGCCGTCCAGCCGGCGGCAGACCACCCGCATCGCCTCGGCCAGGTCGCCCTCGAAGGCCTCGGCCAGCAGGTGCGCGACCACCTCGGTGTCGGTCTCCGAGCGCAGCGTGTGGCCGCGGTCGGCCAGTTCGGCACGCAGCTGGGCGAAGTTCTCGATGATCCCGTTGTGCACCACCGCCACCCTGCGGTGGTCGTCCTGGTGAGGGTGGGCGTTGGCGTCGGTCGGGCCGCCGTGGGTGGCCCAGCGGGTGTGCCCGATCCCCGCGGTACCCGCCGGGAGCGGCGCCTGGGCCAGCGATTTCTCCAGGTTGACGAGCTTGCCGGCCCGTTTGTCGGTGGCCAGGCTCCACTGCCCTGAGGAGTCCGCCACCTGGATGGCCACACCGGCCGAGTCGTATCCGCGGTATTCGAGCCGCTGAAGGCCCGCCACCACTACGTCGAGTGCGCTCTGAGAGCCCACATAAGCAACAATTCCGCACATATGTGTGAGCATAAGTGCTGGTGGACAACCCTACTCGCGCTCGGTGACCCAAATTTGCGAGCAGGACAACAGCGGGTGACCGACGCCACAGGGCCCCGCCGACCCCGGACGGCCCACAATGGAGCACGTGCTGACCGAACTCTGTACCCGGGGCGCTCCCGCCGCGTCCAGCCCGTCGCCGTCCCCGTACGTCGACCTCTCGCGGGCCGAGTGGAGCGCCCTGCGCAACCGCACTCCGCTGCCGCTGAGCGCGGACGAGGTGGAGCGCCTGCGCGGCCTCGGCACCGCGCTGGACCTCGGCGAGGTGGAGGACGTCTACCTACCGCTGTCCCGGCTGCTCAACCTGTACATCCACGCGACCCATGAGCTGCGCGGTGCGCTCGGCACCTTCCTGGACACCCAGGACACCGAACGGACCCGCACCCCGTTCATCATCGGCGTGGCCGGCTCGGTCGCGGTCGGCAAGTCCACCACCGCCCGCCTGCTGCAGGCCCTGCTGGCCCGCTGGCCCGAGCACCCGCGGGTCGAGCTGGTCACCACGGACGGCTTCCTGCTCCCCAACGCCGAACTGCGCCGGCGCGGCCTGATGGCCCGCAAGGGCTTCCCGGAGTCCTACGACCGGCGCGCGCTGATGCGCTTCGTCGCCGACGTGAAGGCCGGCAAGGACCAGGTCGGCGCCCCGGTCTACTCGCACCTGGTGTACGACATCGTGGCCGACCAGCGGCTGACCGTGCAGCGCCCCGACATCCTGATCGTCGAGGGCCTGAACGTGCTGCAGCCCGCGCTGCCCGGCACCGACGGCCGCACCCGGCTGGCGGTGGCCGACTACTTCGACTTCTCCATCTACGTCGACGCGCGCACCGACGACATCGAGAACTGGTACCTGTCCCGGTTCAAGAAGCTGCGGGACACCGCCTTCCAGGACCCCAACTCCTACTTCCGCCGGTTCACCGAGGTGCCGGAGGAGGAGGCGATGGAGTACGGCCGCCAGGTCTGGCGCACCATCAACAAGCCCAACCTGCTGGAGAACGTGCTGCCCACCCGCGGCCGCGCCACCCTGATCCTGCAGAAGGGCGCGGACCACAAGGTGCGCCGCGCCCTCCTGCGCAAGCTCTGACTGACGCCGCCTCAGGAGGCGAGCTGCTCCCGGACCACCCCGGCCAGCCGCTCGGCCACCTCCCGGGCCTGCGCCTGGTCGGCCGCCTCCACCATCACCCGCACCAGCGGCTCGGTGCCGGAGGGGCGCAGCAGCACCCGACCGGTGCCGCCCAGCTCCTCCTCGGCCTCCTTGACCGCGGCGGCCAGCTCGGCGCAGTCGTTCACCCGGTCCTTGTCCACGCCCTTGACGTTGATCAGCAGCTGCGGCAGCCGGGTCATCACCTCGGCCAGCTCGGCCAGCGGCTTGCGGGTCGCGGCCAGCCGGGCGCCGAGCATCAGCCCGGTCAGCGTGCCGTCGCCGGTGGTCGCGTGGTCCAGCAGGATCACGTGGCCGGACTGCTCGCCGCCCAGCGCGTAGCCGTGCTCCTTCATCGCCTCCAGCACGTAGCGGTCCCCGACCGCCGTCTGCACCAGGCCGATGCCCTCGCGCTCCATCGCCAGCTTGAAGCCCAGGTTGCTCATCACGGTGCCGACCGCGGTGTTGCGGCGCAGCGTGCCGGCCTCGCGCATGGCCAGCGCCAGGATCGCCATGATCTGGTCGCCGTCCACCTCGTTGCCCTCGGCGTCGGCGGCCAGGCAGCGGTCCGCATCGCCGTCCAGCGCGATGCCGAGGTCGGCCCGGTGCTCGCGCATCGCCCGCTGCAGGCCGTCCAGGTGGGTGGAGCCCACCCCGTCGTTGATGTTCAGGCCGGTCGGCTCGGCGCCCAGGGTGAAGACCACCTCGGCACCGGCCCGGGCGAAGGCCTCGGGGGCCACTTTGGCGGCGGCGCCGTGGGCGCCGTCGATCACCACCTTGACGCCGTCGAGGCGGTTGGGCAGCACTGCGACCAGGTGCGCGACGTACTTGTCGAAGCCCTCGGTGTACTCGTGCACCCGGCCCACGCCGGCCCCGGTCGGGCGCGGGCGGGCGGGCGCCGCACCGTCCTGGGCGCGGTGGTAGTCGGCCTCGATGGCGTCCTCGACCGCGTCGTCGAGCTTGTGCCCGCCACGGGCCAGGAACTTGATCCCGTTGTCCGGCATGGCGTTGTGACTGGCCGACAGCATCACGCCGAAGTCGGCGCCCAGCGCACCGGTGAGGTAGGCCACCGCCGGGGTCGGCAGCACGCCGACCCGCAGCACGTCCACCCCCGAGCCGGCCAGGCCCGCGATCACCGCGGCCTCCAGGAACTCGCCGCTGGCCCGCGGGTCCCGCCCGACCACCGCGACCGGGCGCCGGCCGCCGAAGCCGCCCGCGTCACCGAGCACGTGCGCGGCGGCCATCGCCAGCCCGAGCGCGAGTTCGGCGCTGAGGCCCTCGTTGGCCACCCCGCGCACGCCGTCCGTACCGAAGAGTCGTGCCACTGTCCCGTCCTTCATTGGGAGGCACCGGCCGGCGCTGTGGGCATCCGACCGGCGACAGAGGTATCCCTGGCCGCCTGACCGGTCCAGGGAGCACAACGCCCCGGGGCACGAGGAGTGCTCCGGGGCGTGAGTCCCACCAACGGGGTGCGCACCATCGGGTGGTACGCACCCCGGAGGTGCGATTAGCGCTTGCTGTACTGCGGGGCCTTGCGGGCCTTCTTGAGACCGGCCTTCTTGCGCTCGACGGCGCGCGAGTCACGGGTCAGGAAGCCGGCCTTCTTGAGGGCGCCGCGGTTGTTGTCCACGTCGGCCTCGTTCAGGGCGCGGGCCACGCCGAGGCGCAGCGCGTAGGCCTGACCGGAGACACCGCCACCCGCGATGCGGGCAACGACGTCGTAACGGCCGTCCAGCTCAAGGAGCTTGAAGGGCTCGTTCACGGTCTGCTGGTGCACCTTGTTGGGGAAGTAGTTCTCCAGGGTGCGACCGTTGATCTTCCACTTGCCGGTGCCGGGGACGATGCGCACGCGGGCGATCGCCTCCTTGCGGCGGCCCAGGCCGGCGCCCGGCACGGCCTCGCCGAAGCGGCCGGCGGCCGACTCGGTCGAGTACGAGGTCTCCTCCTCCGAGGTGTACTCGGTGAGCTCCTCGTCGAAGTCGACGTCCAGGGTGGTCTCGATGGCAGCGTTCTCGGCCACGATGTTCCTCAGCTTTTCTTAGTTAAGGGCTTGTGGCCGGGATTACTGCGCGACCTGGGTGATCTCGAACGGCACCGGCTGCTGGGCAGCGTGCGGGTGCTGGTCGCCCGAGTAGACCTTCAGCTTCGAGAGCATCTGACGGCCCAGGGTGTTCTTCGGGACCATGCCCTTGATGGCCTTCTCGACGGCCTTCTCCGGGTTGTTGGCCAGGAGGTCGTCGTAGCGGACCGAGCGCAGGCCGCCCGGGAAGCCGCTGTGGCGGTACGCCATCTTCTGGGTCTTCTTGTTCCCCGACAGGTGCACCTTGTCCGCATTGATGATGATGACGAAGTCACCCATGTCCATGTGCGGCGCGTAGGTGGGCTTGTGCTTGCCCCGCAGGAGGTTGGCGGCCTGGGAGGCCAGACGGCCGAGCACGACGTCGGTCGCGTCGATGACGTGCCACTGACGCTGGACGTCGCCGGGCTTGGGGCTGTACGTACGCACGGTCGTAGCCTTCGCTTTTCAGTGAGTGAGTCCTGACAGGAGCACCTGTTCGAGTGGATCAGCCTGACTCCGCTTGGACGCAATCAAGCAGGAATCGCTGGTCATCGACCTGGTGTCTCCGGCGTACCGACCTCTCACGTGAGATGGAGCGAGCCAATACGCACAACAAGGGCCTACGATACCCGCCCGGTGGCGCCAGGCCAAAATCCGTGGTGCCGCGGCGGGCTCAGCGCTCGCGCTCGACCCGGCGCTCGTCCCACACCGGCTCCGGCGACTCGTAGACCCGGCCGTCCGAACCGAAGACCAGGAAGCGGTCGAAAGTGCGGGCGAACCAGCGGTCGTGGGTCACGCAGAGCACCGTGCCGTCGAAGGCCTCCAGCCCCTCCTGCAGCGCCTCCGCGCTCTCCAGGTCCAGGTTGTCGGTCGGCTCGTCCAGCAGCAGCGCCGTCACCCCGGACAGCTCCAGCTTGAGGATCATCAACCGGGCCTGCTGGCCGCCGGAGAGCGACTCGAACTTCTGCTCCTCCTGCTTGTCCAGCTCGTACCGGCGCAGCGCCCCCATCGCGGCGCCGCGGCTGAGCGCGTGCTCCTCCTCGATGATCGAGCGGACCGTGCGGCCGAACAGCTCCGGGTGCGCGTGGGTCTGCCGGAAATGGCCGGGCACCACCCGGGCGCCGAGTCGGAACGAGCCGGTGTGCGCCACCGACTCGTCGCCGGCCAGCAGCCGCAGGAAGTGCGACTTGCCGGAGCCGTTGGAGCCCAGCACGGCGACCCGCTGGCCGTAGAAGACCTCCAGGTCGAAGGGCTGCATCAGGCCGGTCAGGCCCAGCTGCTCGATGGTCAGCGCCCGCACCCCGGTGCGCCCGCCCTTGAGCCGCATGGTGATGTTCTGCTCGCGGGGCGGCTCCTCCGGACGGCCGGCCTCCTCGAACTTCTTCAGCCGGGTCTGCGCGGCGGCGTACCGGGTGGCCAGCGCGTGGCTGACCGAGGCGGCCTGACGCAGGTTCACCACCAGCTTCTTCAGCTTGGCGTGTTCCTCGTCCCAGCGGCGGCCGAGCTCCTCGAACCGGGCGAAGCGCTCCTTGCGGGCCTCGTGGAAGGAGTCGAAGCCGCCGCCGTGCACCCAGACCGAACTGCCGCCGCCGCCGAACCCGGACTCGATGCTGATGATCTTGTCGGCGCAGCGCGAGAGCAGCTCCCGGTCGTGCGAGATGAACAGCACGGTCTTCGGCGAGGCCTTGATCGCCTCCTCCAGCCAGCGCTTGCCCGGCACGTCCAGGTAGTTGTCCGGCTCGTCCAGCAGCAGCACCTCGTCCGGGCCGCGCAGCAGGCACTCCAGCACCAGGCGCTTCTGCTCACCGCCGGAGAGGGTGTTCAGGCCGCGGAACTGGGCCCGGTCGAAGGGCATGCCGAGGGCCGCCGTGGTGCAGACGTCCCAGTCGGTCTCGTAGTCGTAGCCACCGGCGTCCGCCCAGTCGGAGAGCGCCTGGGCGTAGGCCAGTTGGGACTTCTCGTCGTCCTGGGCCATCATCGCCAGCTCCGCCGCGTCCACCGCGCGGGCCGCCACCGCGATCCGCGGCGGGGCCACCGAGACCAGCAGGTCGCGCACCGAGGCGTCCGGCGGCAGCGCGCCCGGAGTCTCGCGCAGGTCCTCGCGGCCGGTGGTGCCGACGAACTGGCGCATCACGCCCAGGCCGCCGGAGACCGTGACGGTGCCGCCGTGCGACTGCACGTCACCGGCGATCATGCGCAGCAGGGTGGTCTTGCCGGCCCCGTTGGCGCCGACCAGGGCGACGGCAGCGCCCTCCCCCACCCGGAACGAGGCGTCGTCGAAGAGCACCCGTCCGTCCGGCAGGTAGTACTCAAGGTGCGAAATCTCGACGTGTCCCATGGCCCGGAATTCTCCCTACCTCGGCCCCACGGACCAAACGGATTAGCTCTGCCCCGGCAGGGTGCGCAGCCGCCGGGCCAGCCGCCCGCGCTCGGCCAGCTGGTCGTCGGCCGGGTAGCCGACCTCTTCCAGGGTCAGCCCGTAGGGCCGGATCACGTTGACCGCGCTGTTGCGCACCCCGCCGGCCAGCACCTCGCCCGGGAACTCCACCGGCCGGTGCCCGTCCCCGACCAGCAGCATCGCGCCGACCAGGGCCCGCACCATGTTGTGGCAGAACGCGTCGGCCCGCACGGTGGCCACCGCCAGCGAACCCTCCTGGGCCGCGTACGGGTCCATCGGCACCCGGTCCCAGTGCAGTTCCAGCAGGGTGCGGATGGTGGTCGCGCCCTCCCGCTTCTTGCAGTAGGCCGCGAAGTCGTGCTCGCCGAGCAGCAGCTTCGCCGCCTGGTTCATCTTCTCCAGGTCCAGCGGGCGGTCGTGCCAGAGCACGTGGCCGCGCAGCAGCGGGTCCACCCCGCCCTGGTGGTCGGCGACCCGGTAGGCGTACCGGCGCCAGATCGCGGCGAACCGGGCGTCGAACCCGGCCGGCGCCTCGCCCACCCGGAACACCCGCACGTCGGCCGGCAGCCGCCCGGCCAGCCGGCGCAGCAGCTTCTCGCCGTGCGCCGCCCACAGCTCGGCCGGCAGGTCCACGTGGGCCACCTGGCCGCGCGCGTGCACCCCGGCGTCGGTGCGCCCGGCCACGGTCAGCGCGAACGGCTCCGGGCTGCGGGTGACGACCTGCAGCGCGCTCTCGATCTCCTCCTGCACGGTGCGCCGCCCCCGCTGGCGGGCCCAGCCGGAGAACTCGGCGCCGTGGTAGGCCAGGTCCAGCCGGATCCGCCGGTACCCCTCGGCGGGGCCGTCCTGACGCTGGGTCGGCTCGGCGCAGTCGTTCACCACAGATACCTCTCCTGGGACAAAGGGAACGGGCCCGCTCCCCCGCCGAAGCGGAGGAGCGGGCCCGTCGTGCACCTACCGGTGTCAGGCCTGCTCGGCCTCGTCGGCCGGCGCGGCGTCGGCCGGAGCAGCGTCGGCCGGAGCCTCGGCAGCAGCGGTCTCCTCGGCGACCGGGGCGGCAGCCTCGGCGTCCTTGGCGGAGCGCTTGGTGGCGGCCTCGGCCTCGCCGACCGCGGTCTGCGCGACGGTCAGCGCCTCGACCAGCTCGATCACGGCCATCGGGGCGTTGTCGCCACGACGGGGCATGATCTTGGTGATCCGGGTGTAGCCACCCGGGCGGTTCTCGTAGCGCGGCGCGATCTCGGTGAAGAGGGTGTGCAGCACCGCGATGTCGGTGATGGTCTTGCGCACCAGGCGACGGTTGTGGATGTCGCCCTTCTTCGCCTTGGTGATCAGCTTCTCCGCCAGCGGGCGCAGGCGGCGGGCCTTGGCCTCGGTGGTGGTGATGCGGCCGTACTGGAACAGCTCACGGGCCAGACCGGCGAGCAGCAGGGGCTCGTGGTGCGGGCCGCCGCCGAGGCGGGCACCCTTCGTGGGACGCGGCATGGATGAACTCCTTGAATCTCCGACTGCGGCCGTACCAGGTACCGCAGCGGGCGTGGCGGCACTGTTGCCGCCACGACTTGCACGGAACGGGGGCGGCCCACCAGGGCCCGCCCCGCCCCACATCTCTTAGTACTGCTCGGTCTCCGCGTACCCGGCGTCGTCCAGGTCGTCGGCGCCGAAGGCGTCGGCGGCCGCGGTCGGGTCGAACCCGGGCGGGCTGTCCTTGAGGGCCAGACCCATGCCGGCCAGCTTCGCCTTGACCTCGTCGATCGACTTCGCACCGAAGTTACGGATGTCGAGCAGGTCGGCCTCGGAGCGGGCGACGAGCTCACCCACGGTGTGGATGCCCTCGCGCTTGAGGCAGTTGTACGACCGAACGGTGAGCTCCAGCTCCTCGATCGGCAGCGCCAGGTCGGCGGCCAGGGCGGCGTCCGTCGGGGACGGGCCCATGTCGATGCCCTCGGCGTCGATGTTCAGCTCGCGGGCGAGACCGAACAGCTCCACCAGGGTCTTGCCGGCCGAGGCCATGGCGTCACGCGGGCGCATGGCGGGCTTGGTCTCGACGTCGACGATCAGCTTGTCGAAGTCGGTCCGCTGCTCGACACGGGTGGCCTCGACCTTGTAGGTGACCTTCAGCACGGGGCTGTAGATCGAGTCGACCGGGATCCGGCCGATCTCCTGGCCGGACGCCTTGTTCTGCACGGCGGAGACGTAGCCGCGACCGCGCTCGACGGTCAGCTCCATCTCCAGCTTGCCCTTGCCGTTCAGCGTGGCCAGGACCAGCTCGGGGTTGTGCACCTCGACACCGGCCGGCGGCGCGATGTCGGCGGCGGTGACCACACCCGGGCCCTGCTTGCGCAGGTACATCACGACCGGCTCGTCGTGCTCCGAGGAGACGACCAGCTGCTTGATGTTCAGGATGAGGTCGGTCACGTCCTCCTTGACGCCCGGCACGGTGGTGAACTCGTGCAGGACACCGTCGATCCGGATGCTGGTGACAGCAGCACCGGGGATCGAGGAGAGGAGCGTGCGACGGAGCGAGTTGCCGAGGGTGTAGCCGAAGCCCGGCTCCAGCGGCTCGATGACGAACCGCGAGCGGTACTCGTCGACAACCTCTTCGGTCAGCGACGGACGCTGAGCGATAAGCATGTTCAGATCCTCCAGTTGTGTCGACGCCCACTATTTGACGTCGTACGACACCAAGAGTACGGGCTCCCGCGCGAAACGGGAGCCCGTACCAGGTTTAAAACACTCGCACCCGAAGGCGACGCGTCAGACGCCGGAGCTTCGGCCGAAGCCGAGGCACTCTGCCGAGGTCAGACGCGGCGACGCTTCGGCGGGCGGCAGCCGTTGTGCGGGGTGGGGGTGACGTCCTGGATCGAGCCGACCTCCAGGCCGGTGGCCTGGAGCGAACGGATCGCGGTCTCGCGGCCGGAGCCCGGACCCTTCACGAAGACGTCGACCTTGCGCATGCCGTGCTCCTGCGCACGACGCGCGGCGGCCTCGGCGGCCATCTGCGCGGCGAACGGGGTGGACTTGCGCGAGCCCTTGAAGCCGACGTGGCCGGCAGAGGCCCAGGAGATCACGTTGCCCGCGGGGTCGGTGATCGAAACGATGGTGTTGTTGAACGTGCTCTTGATGTGGGCGTGCCCGTGAGCGACGTTCTTCTTTTCCTTGCGGCGGATCTTCTTCGCGCCGGCAGCCTGACGACCCTTAGGGGGCATAAGTCTGTTCTCCTACTGAGGTGGTCGGTCCGCTGACCCGCGGGCCGGAGGGATGTCCGGTTACGGGACGGACTACTTCTTGCCCGGCTTCTTCTTGCCGGCGATCGCGCGACGCGGGCCCTTGCGGGTACGCGCGTTGGTGTGGGTGCGCTGACCGCGGACGGGCAGGCCACGGCGGTGCCGCAGACCCTCGTAGCAGCCGATCTCGACCTTGCGGCGGATGTCGGCGGCGACCTCGCGGCGGAGGTCACCCTCGACGCGGAAGTTCGCGTCGATGAAGCGCTGCAGGGTGACGAGGTCGTCCTCGGTGATGTCGCGGACGCGGATGTCGGGGTTCACGCCCGTCTCGGCCAGCGTCTGCTGGGCGCGGGTGCGGCCGATGCCGTAGACGTACGTGAGGGCGATCTCGATCCGCTTCTCGCGGGGGAGATCAACGCCGGAGAGGCGTGCCATTCAAGGCTCCTGGGTTGTTCTTCAGAGGTCTAACAAGCTGCCTACCCGGACACCTCTCGGTGTGCGAGCCCCGGCCTCTGAACCGGGGGTGGCAGTCCGTCCCGGGCGGGGACGGATCGGGCAGCCCGTTTATGACAGTGCGCGTCGCGCGAAGTACTACGAGAAATGCGGGACGATCAGCCCTGGCGCTGCTTGTGGCGCAGGTTGTCGCAGATCACCATGACCCGGCCGTGACGGCGGATCACCTTGCACTTGTCGCAGATCTTCTTGACGCTCGGCTTGACCTTCATGACTCTGGTCCTCCGGGTCTAGATCTGACGTGTTGCCGCTTGCGGAGCAAGCAAATGTAACTACTTGTACCGGTAGACGATCCGACCGCGGGTCAGGTCGTAGGGGCTCAGCTCCACCACGACCCGGTCATCCGGGAGGATGCGGATGTAGTGCATGCGCATCTTGCCGCTGATGTGCGCGAGGACCTTGTGACCGTTCTGAAGCTCGACTTTGAACATGGCGTTCGGAAGAGACTCGATCACGGTGCCCTCGATTTCAATGGCGCCTTGCTTCTTGGCCATGAACTGCGAGATCCACCCTTCGGGACCGGCTACCGTATGCGGAACGCTCGTGCGTACCAGGCGTCACCTCGAACCTGAGAGGTCGAGGGCGTGCCGAAGCACGCTACGAGACAGCCGACGGTCCATCTTACATGACCTCGGAGGTGACCCTGCTCAGTGCTGGGCCGGCACGGTGAGCGGCACCACCTGGGCGGTGCAGGCCGCGCAGCGCGAGGCCGCGTCCGGGATCTCGGTGAGGCACTCCGGGCACGGGCGCTTGGCCGCCTTCGGCTTCTTCGGCAGGTAGCGCGCGCTGGCCTTGGCGATCGGCAGCACCACCATGAAGTACAGCACCGCGGCGGTCAGCACGAAGGAGATCAGCGTGTTGACGAACTCCCCGTAGGGGAAGATCACCCGGTGGGCCACCGTGGTGGTCTTGCTGCTGAAGTCGCCGGTGGCGCCGGTGGCCAGGCCCACCAGGGGAGTCAGGAAGGCCTTCACGAAGGAGTTGACCACCCCGGTGAACGAGGCGCCGATCACGATGCCGACGCCCATGTCCACGACGTTGCCGCGCATCATGAAGTCGCGAAAGCCCTTGAGCACTGTTACCCCTATTGTCCGATTGGCTCGCGGTCGAGCCCGGACTATACCGGCTCAGCCCAGCGGGTCGGGAGCTGCGGTCACGCCCAGCGCCGCGAGCTGCGCCTTGCCGCCGTCGAAGGCGGTGAGCACCAGCGGGCCGTGCTCGGTCACCGCGACCGAGTGCTCCCAGTGCGAGGCCCAGGTGCCGTCGTTGGTCACCACGGTCCAGTCGTCCTCCAGCACCGAGGTGTGCGGGGTGCCCAGCGAGACCATCGGCTCGATCGCCAGCACCGTGCCGGGCACCAGCTTCGGGCCCTTGCCGCGGCCGCGCTCGACGTAGTTCAGCACGTGCGGCTCCATGTGCATCGCGGTGCCGATGCCGTGGCCGCCGTAGCCCTCGGTGATGCCCCACTTGCCCTTGGGCGGCAGCGGCTGGCGGCGGATGAAGCCCTCGATCGCCTTGGAGACGTCGACCAGGCGGTTGCTCTTCTTCATCTGCGCGATGCCGGCCCACATCGAGCCCTCGGTCACCCGGGAGAGCATCTCCACCTCGGGCGCGACCGCGCCGACCGGGACGGTGATCGCCGCGTCGCCGTGCCAGCCGTCCACGATGGCACCGCAGTCGATGGAGATCACGTCGCCCTCCTGCAGCACCCGGTCGCCGGGGATGCCGTGCACCACCTCGTTGTTGACCGAGGCGCAGATCACCCCCGGGAACCAGAGGCCGCCGTGGTGGGCGCGGAAGTTGGAGGTGGCACCGTGGTCGGTGATCACCTTGTCGGCGATGTCGTTGAGTTCCTGGGTGGTCACCCCCGGAGCGACCGCCTCCCGGCAGGCCTTGAGCGCCTCGGCCACGACCAGCCCGGCGACCCGCATCTTCGCGATCTGCTCGGGGGTCTTGATCTCCACCATCTGGCCAACGCCTTTCGTCGGTAAGTTCGCGCCGGGTCCTTGCCCGGCGGTCGGGCTACTCCCCCACGGTACGACGCCGCACGGCCGTGGCTCCCCGGTTCGGGGTGCCACGGCCGTGCGGGACGTACGCGGGTGGTTACTTCTTGAGCGCGTCCACCGCGCGCTGGGTGACCTCGTCCACGGTGCCCAGCGCCGGGATGGTGGTCACCAGGCCCTGCTGGACGTAGTAGTCGATGATCGGCTCGGTCTCCGTGTGGTAGACCTCCAGCCGGGTGCGCACCGACTCCTCGGTGTCGTCCGAGCGCTGGTAGAGCTCGCCACCGCACTCGTCGCAGACGCCCTCGGCGGCCGGCGGGTTGTACACCACGTGGTAGACGTGCGCGCCGTTGTTGCGGCAGATCCGGCGGCCGGCGATGCGCTTGACCACCTCGTCCTCGGGGACCTCCAGGTCGAGCGCCCCGTCCAGGCCGATGCGCTGCTCGGAGAGGAACTCGTCCAGTGCCTTCGCCTGGGCCAGGTTGCGCGGGAAACCGTCGAGCAGGAAACCGCCGGCGGTGTCCGACTGCAGCAGCCGGTCCTTGGCCATCCCGATGGTCACCTCGTCCGGTACGAGCTGACCCTTGTCCATGTAGCCCTTCGCCTCGAGCCCCAGCGGGGTGCTCTGGCTGATGTTGGCCCGGAACAGGTCACCGGTCGAGATGTGGGGAATGGACAGGGTCTTGGCGAGCACGTGCGCCTGAGTACCCTTCCCGGCCCCCGGAGGTCCGACGAGGACGATACGCATCAGCGGAGGAACCCTTCGTAATTACGCTGCTGGAGCTGGCTCTCGATCTGCTTAACAGTTTCGAGTCCGACACCGACGATGATGAGGATGCTGGTGCCACCGAACGGGATCGTGGTGCTCGCGTTGAGGGCGACCAGGCCGATCATCGGGATCAGCGCGATGAGGCCCAGGTAGAGCGAACCCGGCCAGGTGATGCGGGTCAGCACGTAGTTCAGGTATTCGGCGGTCGGTCGGCCCGCCCGGATACCCGGAATGAAGCCACCATACTTCTTCATGTTGTCGGCGACTTCTTCGGGGTTGAAGGAGATCGCGACGTAGAAGAAGGCGAAGAACACGATCAGCACGAAGTACGAGATCATGTACGCCGGGTGGTCACCCTTGGTGAAGTTGTTCTGGATCCAGACCGCCCAGCCCGCCTTGCTGTTGGTCAGCTGGGCGACCAGCGCCGGGATGTACAGCAGCGAGGAGGCGAAGATGACCGGGATGACACCGGCCTGGTTGACCTTCAGCGGGATGTAGGTCGAGGTGCCGCCGAACGCGCGGCGGCCGATCATGCGCTTCGCGTACTGCACCGGGATCCGGCGCTGCGCCTGCTCGACGAAGATGACCAGGACCACCACGACGATGCCGACGGCGATCACCGCGAAGAAGTCGAACCAGCCGCCGGCGATCTTGCCGAGCTTCTTGATCGTCCACAGGTTGCCGGGGAAGCCGGCCGCGATCGAGGTGAAGATCAGGATCGACATGCCGTTGCCGATGCCGCGGTCGGTGATCAGCTCACCGAGCCACATGATCACGGTGGTGCCGGCGGTCATGCAGATGACCATGGTGGCGATCCGGAACACCGAGGTGTCGGGCACCACCTGGTTGCCCACCGGGCAGGTGGAGAACAGCGCGCCGTTCGAGGCGGTGGCGACGATGCCGGTGCCCTGCAGGATGGCCAGCGCGATGGTCAGGTACCGGGTGTACTGGGTGATCTTCGTCGTCCCGGCCTGGCCCTCCTTCTTCAGCGCTTCGAGTCGCGGGATCACGACGGTCAGCAGCTGCAGGATGATGCTGGCGGTGATGTACGGCATGATGCCGAGCGCGAAGATCGTCAGCTGCAGCAGCGCACCGCCGCTGAACAGGTTGACCAGGCCGAACAGCCCGTTCTTGCTCTCGTTCACACACGTGTGGACGGCCTTGAAGTTCACCCCGGGCACCGGCACGTGCGCGCCGAGCCGGAACAGCACCATGATGCCCAGCGTGAACAGCAGCTTCTTGCGCAGGTCGGGCGTCTTGAACGCCCGCGCGAACGCACTGAGCACGGTGCCTCCTGCGCCTCCCGCACGTCGTCGGCGGGAGGGTCGGTCCAGATGGACGGGGTTGGTAAGGGGGGTCGGGCGCTCCCGGCAGGCCACGCGGCCGGGGATGGCCGCAACCTACAAGGGAACTCCACGGACTCTAACAGTGTGTGGCCACTCCGAAGAAGCCAACCGGGAGCGCGATTGCGAGCACGGCGCCCAGATGCCCGGATTTGGCCTGGCTTGGGTGTGGATCACGTGGTCATCGGCACACGGCCGACCCGGCAGCAGCAGAGCGCCCCGCCCCTCTAACGAGGGACGGGGCGCTCTGTGACGATCAGTCAGCCAAGCTTCTGATCCGGCGGACCGGGGGTCAGATCAGCTCGGTGACGGTGCCGCCGGCGGCCTTGATCTTCTCGGCGGCGGAGCCGGAGACGGCGTCCACCGAGACCTGCAGGGCCACCGAGATCTCGCCGGTGCCGAGCACCTTGACGAGCGAGTTCTTGCGAACCGCGCCCTTCTGGACGAGACCCTCGACCGTGACCTCGCCACCCTGCGGGTAGAGCTCGGCCAGCTTGTCGAGGTTGACGACCTGGAAGGTCACCTTGAAGGGGTTCTTGAAGCCCTTGAGCTTCGGCAGGCGCATGTGGAGGGGCATCTGGCCACCCTCGAAGCGCTGCGGAACCTGGTAACGGGCCTTGGTGCCCTTGGTGCCACGACCGGCGGTCTTGCCCTTGGAGCCCTCACCGCGACCGACACGGGTCTTCTCGGTCTTGGCACCGGGGGCCGGACGCAGGTTGTGAACCTTGATCGGGTTGTCAGACATGATCAGTCCACCTCCTCGACCGTGACGAGGTGACGCACGGTCTGGGCCATCCCGCGGATCTCGGGACGGTCCTCCTTGACGACCACATCGTGCATGCGCTTCAGACCCAGCGAGCGCAGCGTCTCGCGGTGGTTCTGCTTGCTGCCGATGTAGCTCTTGGTCTGGGTGATCTTCAGGCGAGCCATCAGACACCAGCCCCAACCGAAGCAGCGGCAGCAGCCGTGCCGGCCGCGCGAGCGCGCAGCAGGGCGGCGGGAGCCACGTCCTCCAGCGGCAGGCCACGGCGGGCGGCGATCTCCTCGGGGCGCATGAGGCCCTTCAGAGCAGCCACGGTGGCGTGCACGATGTTGATCGCGTTGTCCGAGCCGAGCGACTTCGACAGGATGTCGTGGACGCCGGCGCACTCCAGCACGGCACGCACCGGACCACCGGCGATAACACCGGTACCCGGGGAAGCCGGCTTCAGGAGCACGACGCCAGCGGCCTTCTCGCCCTGGACGGGGTGCGGGATGGTGCCCTGGATACGGGGAACCTTGAAGAAGTTCTTCTTGGCCTCCTCAACACCCTTGGCGATGGCGGCCGGAACCTCCTTCGCCTTCCCGTAACCGACACCCACGGTGCCGTCACCGTCGCCCACCACGACCAGCGCGGTGAAGCTGAAACGACGACCACCCTTGACAACCTTGGCGACACGGTTGATCGCGACCACGCGCTCGACGTAAGCAGTCTTCTCGACGGCGGGGGCACTGCCCCGGTCGTCACGCTTACGGTCGCGCCGCTCGCCACCGGTGCCGCCGCCGGCGCCGCTACCGCGGCGCTGGGGTCCAGCCATTGGAATTACCTCTCTCGATTACGTCCGCCGACTAAGTCGACGAGCGGCTTAGAAGTCGAGCCCGGCCTCGCGGGCCGCGTCCGCCAGGGCGGCGATGCGGCCGGCGTACCGGTTGCCCGCGCGGTCGAAGACGACCGACTCGATGCCGGCAGCCTTGGCGCGCTCGGCGACCAGGCTCCCGACCTTCTTGGCCAGCTCGGTCTTGTCGCCCTCGGCGCCCTTGATGGACACGTCGAGGGTGGACGCCGACGCCAGGGTGTGACCCTTGGCGTCGTCGATGACCTGGGCGACCATGTGACGGTTCGAACGCGTCACGACGAGGCGCGGACGCACCTCGGTGCCGGTGACGCGCTTGCGAACGCGGATCGCGCGGCGCTTGCGGGCGGCGTTCTTGTAGGCGTTGCCCTTGCCGATCTTGACAGAGACGCTCATCGCTTACTTACCACTCTTTCCGACCTTGCGGCGGATGACCTCGCCCGCGTACTTGACGCCCTTGGCCTTGTACGGGTCGGGCTTGCGCAGCTTGCGGATCTTCGCGGCGACCTCGCCGACCTTCTGCTTGTCAGTGCCGTCCACGTGGAACTTGGTGGGCGACTCGACCACGAAGGAGATGCCCTCCGGGGCCTCGACCAGGATCGGGTGGCTGTAGCCGAGCGAGAACTCCATCGAGGAGCCCTTCGCCGCGACGCGGTAACCAACACCGCTGATCTCCAGCGACTTGCGGTAGCCCGCGGTCACGCCGGTGATCATGTTCGCCACCAGCGTGCGCGACAGGCCGTGGAGGGCCTTCGACAGTCGCTCGTCGTTCGGGCGAGAGACCACCAGGGTGCCGCTCTCGTCCTTGCTGATCTCGATCGGCGCAGCGACGACGTGGGTGAGCGAGCCCTTGGGGCCCTTCACCGAGACCGTCTGGCCATCGATGGTGACGTCCACGCCGGCGGGAACCGGGATGGGCAGCCGTCCAATACGCGACATTGCTGTACCTCCGTTTCCCGAATTACCAGACGTAGGCGAGAACTTCTCCGCCTACGCCCTTCTTGGCGGCCTGCTTGTCGGTGAGGAGACCCGAGGACGTGGAGATGATCGCCACGCCCAGGCCGCCGAGCACCTTCGGCAGGTTGGTGGACTTTGCGTAAACACGCAGACCCGGCTTGCTGATGCGCTTGATGCCGGCGATGGAGCGCTCACGGTTCGGGCCGAACTTGAGCTCGATGGTGAGCTTCTTGCCCACCTCGCCCTCGCTCGGGTCCTCGACCTTGTAGGAGGAGATGTAACCCTCCTGCTGCAGGATCTCGGCGACGTGCGCCTTGAGCTTGCTCGACGGCATCGCGACACTGTCGTGGTACGCCGAGTTCGCGTTCCGCAGACGCGTGAGCATGTCTGCGATGGGGTCAGTCATGGTCATGGTGGCCTCAGGCCTCTCTCGCCGTGGTTTCTCCGCGCCAGGTCCCCCCGCCGCACTCAGGAGTGCGGTGAGGGCACAGACGCAGGGGACCTGCGACGTTAGTAAGACTGGGTGCGAGCCCTTCCAGAGAAGAGCCGCGGACATCCATGGGAATGCCGCGGCAGGGGGCCCGACCCCACTACCTTACGGGATCCCTGACGGGAACCCAAAAGTAGGGAGGGCGGGCCGCTCTGCTTCGCAGTGGTGTGCCTAGCGCTCCGGGACTACCAGGAGCTCTTGGTCACGCCCGGCAGCTCGCCGCGGTGCGCCATCTCACGGAGGCACACACGGCAGAGGCCGAACTTGCGGTACACGGAGTGCGGACGACCGCACCGCTGGCACCGGGTGTAGGCCCGCACGCCGAACTTCGGCTTACGCTCGGCCTTCGCGATGAGGGACTTCTTCGCCATTGGCTCACGCCTCCTTGAACGGGAAGCCCAGAGCGCGCAGGAGCGCCCGGCCCTCGTCGTCGGTCTGAGCGGTGGTCACGACGGTGATGTCCATACCGCGCTGACGGTCGACCTTGTCCTGGTCGATCTCGTGGAACATAACCTGCTCGGTCAGACCGAAGGTGTAGTTGCCACGGCCGTCGAACTGCTTCGGGGAGAGGCCACGGAAGTCACGGATACGCGGCAGCGCCAGCGACACCAGACGGTCCAGGAACTCCCACATGCGGTCACCACGGAGGGTGACGTGGGTGCCGATCGGCTGACCCTCGCGCAGCTTGAACTGCGCGATGGACTTGCGGGCCTTGGTCACGGCCGGCTTCTGACCGGTGATCGCGGTCAGGTCCTTGATCGCGCCCTCGATCAGCTTGCTGTCGCGGGCGGCCTCGCCAACACCCATGTTGACCACGACCTTGACCAGGCCGGGGATCAGCATGACGTTCTCGTACGAGAACTCTTCCTGCAGCTGACCCTTGATCTCGGAGTTGTAACGCTCCTTGAGACGGGGGGTCACCTTCTCAACAGTCGTCTCAGACATCAGATGTCCTCACCGGTTCGCTTGGCAACGCGGATCTTGTTGCCCTCGTCGTCGAAGCGGTAGCCCACGCGGGTGACGACCTTCTTGCCGTCCTTCTCCACGACCAGCTGCACGTTGGAAACGTGCACCGGGGCCTCGACGGTGACAATGCCACCGGCGGTGCCCTGGCCGGGCTTGGTGTGCTTCTTGACCCGGTTCACACCCTCGACCAGGACCTTGTTCTCAGTCGGCATGGCCTGGATGACCTTGCCCTGCTTGCCCTTGTCCTTGCCGGTGATGACCTGAACCAGGTCACCCTTCTTGATCTTCATGCTGTTCGCCATGGTTAGAGCACCTCCGGCGCCAGCGAGATGATCTTCATGAACTTCTTGTCGCGCAGCTCGCGGCCCACCGGGCCGAAGATGCGGGTACCGCGGGGGTCACCATCGGTGTTCTTGAGAACGACAGCGGCGTTCTCGTCGAAACGGATGTAGGAACCGTCCGGACGACGGCGCTCCTTGACCGTGCGGACGACGACGCACTTGACGACGTCGCCCTTCTTCACGGAACCACCGGGGATCGCGTCCTTGACGGTGGCGACGATGACGTCCCCGATACCGGCGTAGCGGCGACCGGAGCCACCGAGAACGCGGATGCAGAGAATCTCCTTGGCACCCGTGTTGTCGGCGACACGCAGTCGCGACTCCTGCTGGATCACAGCTTTCTCCTGATCGTCAACGAAAGTCGACCGGCCGGCCGCTGCTCACACCGGCATTCCCGAGGGAACCCGGTGCACATACGGCCGTACCGCATCGGCTTCGTTACTTGGCCTTCTCGAGGATCTCGACGACGCGCCAGCGCTTCGTCGCGGACAGCGGGCGGGTCTCCGCGAGGAGGACCCGGTCACCGATGCCGCACGCGTTCTGCTCGTCGTGCGCCTTCAGCTTGTTCGTACGGCGGATGACCTTGCCGTACAGAGCGTGCTTGACGCGGTCCTCGACGGCGACGACGACGGTCTTGTCCATCTTGTCGCTGACGACGAGACCCTCGCGGGTCTTGCGGAAACCGCGCGTCTCGTTGGTGTTCTCAGTCATCAGGCGCTCTCCACCGTCTCGATGCCCAGCTCGCGCTCGCGCATCAGGGTGTAGATCCGCGCGATGTCCTTACGGACCAGCCGGAGCCGTCCGTGGTTGTCGAGCTGTCCGGTCGCCGCCTGGAAGCGGAGGTTGAACAGCTCCTCCTTGGCCTCACGGAGCTTGGCAACGAGACCCTCGTTGTCCAGCTCGCGAAGCTCAGCAGCCTTGGTGCCGGCCGACATCAGCTCTCACCGTCCTCGCGCCGGACGATCCGGCACTTCATCGGCAGCTTGTGCGCGGCGCGGGTGAGCGCCTCGCGAGCCACCTTCTCGTTCGGGTACGACAGCTCGAACATGACCCGACCCGGGTGCACGTTCGCGATCCACCACTCCGGCGAACCCTTACCGGAACCCATGCGGGTCTCGGCCGGCTTCTTGGTGAGCGGCCGGTCCGGGTAGATGTTGATCCAGACCTTGCCGCCACGGCGGATGTGACGGGTGATCGCGATACGAGCGGACTCGATCTGACGGTTCGTCACGTAGGCCGGGGTGACGGCCTGGATGCCGAACTGGCCGAAGGCCAGCTCGGTGCCACCCTTGGCAGCGCCACGGCGCTTCGGGTGGTGCTGCTTGCGGTGCTTGACCCGACGGGGGATCAGCATGGGGTCAGGCCTCCGTTCCGGTGCTCTCGGCAGCCGGAGCCTCGGTCACCGGGGCCGCGGGGGCCTCGGCAGCCGGACGACGGCCACCACGGGCGCCGCCACGCTCGCCGCCACGGCCACCGCGCTCGCCGCCACGCGCGGGGCGGGCGTCGTTGCGGGCCGGACGGTTGCCCGAGCGGGCAGCGGCGTTCTCAGCGCGGACCTCGGCGATGTTCTTGACGTCGCCCTTGTAGATCCAGACCTTCACGCCGATGCGGCCGAAGGTCGTCTTGGCCTCGAAGAAGCCGTAGTCGACGTTCGCGCGCAGGGTGTGCAGCGGCACACGGCCCTCGCGGTAGAACTCCGAACGGCTCATCTCGGCGCCGCCGAGACGACCGGAGCACTGGACCTTGATGCCCTTGGCGCCGGACTTCATGGTGCCCTGCATGCTCTTGCGCATGGCACGGCGGAAGGAGACGCGGCTGGACAGCTGCTCCGCGACGCCCTGAGCCACGAGCTGGGCGTCCAGCTCGGGGTTCTTGACCTCGAGGATGTTCAGCTGGACCTGCTTGCCGGTCAGCTTCTCGAGGTCGCCGCGGATGCGGTCGGCCTCGGTGCCACGGCGACCGATGACGATGCCGGGGCGAGCGGTGTGGATGTCGACGCGGACGCGGTCGCGGGTGCGCTCGATCTCGACCTTGGAGATGCCGGCGCGCTCCATGCCCTTCGTCATCATGCGACGAATGGCAACGTCTTCCTTGACGTAGTCCTTGTACAGCTTGTCGGCGTACCAGCGGGACTTGAAGTCCGTGCTGATGCCGAGGCGGAACCCGTGCGGGTTAACCTTCTGGCCCATTACCGGGTCCCTTCCTTGCTGCTGACGACCACGGTGATGTGGCTGGTCCGCTTGCGGATCCGGTAGGCACGGCCCTGGGCGCGCGGACGGAACCGCTTCAGGGTCGGGCCCTCGTCAACGTACGCCTCGCTGATCACGAGGTCGTCCACGTTGTTGTGGTTGTAGTTGTGCACGGCGTTGGCAATGGCGCTGTCGAGCACCTTGCCCACCGGCACGGTGGCGGCCTGCGGAGCGAACCGCAGGATCGCCTGGGCCTCCGTGGCATTCAGGCCACGGATGAGGTCCACCACGCGGCGGGCCTTCATGGGCGTGACGCGGATGTACCGCGCCTGGGCCCTGGCTTCCATAGTTGTCCCCTTAATGGAGTAAGTCACTTAGTCGTTCTGGCGCTCAAGCTCGCGTAGCGACTAGCGGCGCTTCGACTTGCGGTCTTCCTTCACGTGCCCCTTGAAGGTGCGCGTGGGGGCGAACTCGCCGAGCTTGTGGCCGACCATCGACTCGGTGACGAACACCGGGACGTGCTTGCGGCCATCGTGAACCGCGATCGTGTGACCGAGCATGCTCGGGCTGATCACGGAGCGGCGGGACCAGGTCTTGATGACGTTCTGGGTACCCGCCTCGTTCTGAGCGTCCACCTTCTTGATGAGGTGGCCGTCGATGAAGGGGCCCTTCTTGAGACTGCGCGGCATCTGACCTGCTCCTAGCGCTTCTTGTTGGTCTTGCGGCGGCGCACGATGAGGGAGTCCGAAGCCTTGTTCGGCTTACGGGTGCGTCCCTCCTTCTGACCCCACGGCGAGACCGGGTGGCGACCACCAGAGGTCTTACCCTCACCACCACCGTGCGGGTGGTCGATCGGGTTCATGGCCACACCACGCACGGTCGGGCGGACGCCCTTCCAGCGCATACGGCCGGCCTTGCCCCAGTTGATGTTCGACTGCTCGGCGTTGCCGACCTCGCCGACGGTGGCGCGGCAGCGCACGTCGACCAGGCGGATCTCGCCGGAGGGCATGCGCAGGTGCGCCATGCGACCCTCACGGGCGAGCAGCTGGATGCCGGCACCGGCGGAGCGGGCCATCTTGGCACCGCCACCGGGACGCAGCTCCACCGCGTGAATGGTGGTACCGACCGGGATGTTGCGCAGCGGCAGGTTGTTGCCCGGCTTGATGTCGGCCGTCGGGCCGTTCTCGATCCGGTCGCCCTGGCCGATGCCGCGCGGCGCGATGATGTAGCGCTTCTCGCCGTCCGCGTAGTGCAGCAGCGCGATGCGCGCGGTGCGGTTGGGGTCGTACTCGATGTGCGCGACCTTGGCCGGCACGCCGTCCTTGTCGTGACGACGGAAGTCGATCACACGGTAGGCGCGCTTGTGTCCGCCACCCTGGTGGCGTGCGGTGATACGACCGGCGTTGTTGCGGCCACCCTTGCTGTGCAGGGGGCGAACCAGCGACTTCTCCGGCGTGGACCGCGTGATCTCGACGAAGTCGGCCACGCTGGAGCCGCGGCGGCCCGGCGTAGTCGGCTTGTACTTGCGGATACCCATTTCTGTCCTCGTCCTTAACGACGATCCGACTCTCCGTTAGGAGACCGGACCACCGAAGATGTCGATGCGGTTGCCCTCAGCCAGCGTCACGATGGCGCGCTTGGTGTCCTTGCGCTTGCCAAAGCCCGTCTTGGAGCGCTTGCGCTTGCCCTGACGGTTGAGCGTGTTGACGGACTCGACCTTGACCGAGAAGACCGCCTCGACGGCCTGCTTGATCTGGGTCTTGTTGGCACCGGGCGACACGACGAACGTGTACTTGTTCTCGTCGAGGAGCGCGTAGCTCTTCTCGGAGATGACCGGCTTCACCAGGACGTCACGCGGGTCCGTGAACGTCTTGCTCGTGATCTCTGCAGCCATCAGGCGGCGCTCCCTTCGAGCTCGCCCTCAGCAGCCACAGCCTTGGCGGACGCGGCGGGACCCGCCACGAAACGCTCGAAAGCAGCCCGGGTGAAGACCACATCGTCGGAGACGAGCACGTCGTAGGTGTTCAGCTGACCGGCGTCCAGGATGTGCACGTTCGGCAGGTTGCGAGCGGACTTGAGGCCCAGCTCGTCCGCACGCTCGACGACCAGGAGGACGTTCTTGCGGTCGGTGATCTTGCCGAACAGGCTCTTGGCGGCCTTGGTCGACGGCGCCTCGGTCGCGGTCACGTCGGTGACGACGTGGATGCGGTTGTGGCGGGCCCGGTCGGTGAGCGCACCGCGCAGCGCGGCGGCGATCATCTTCTTCGGGGTCCGCTGCGAGTAGTCGCGCGGCACGGGACCGTGCACGACGCCACCGCCGGCGAACTGCGGCGCACGGGTCGAGCCCTGACGAGCCCGGCCGGTGCCCTTCTGGCGGTACGGCTTCTTGCCGCCACCACGGACCTCGCCGCGAGTCTTGGTCTTGTGGGTGCCCTGACGGGCCGCAGCGAGCTGCGCCACGACGACCTGGTGCATCAGCGGGATGCTGACCTTCGCGTCGAAGATCTCGGCCGGCAGCTCGAGGCTGCCCGCCTTGTCGCCAGCCGGCGACAGGATGTCAATGGTGCTCATTTCCTCACAGCCCCTTCGCCGCGGTGCGGACGAGGACGAGGCCGCCGTTCGGGCCCGGGACGGCGCCCTTGATGAGCAGCAGGCCCTTCTCCGCGTCGACCGCGTGCACGGTCAGGTTCTGGGTGGTCACACGCTCGTGGCCCATCCGACCAGCCATGCGCAGGCCCTTGAACACGCGGCCCGGGGTGGCGCAGCCACCGATGGAACCGGGCGAACGGTGCTTGCGCTGGGTGCCGTGACCGGCGCCGAGGCCCTTGAAGTTGTGACGCTTCATGACACCGGCGAAGCCCTTGCCCTTGGAGGTGCCGGTCACGTCGACCTTGACACCCGCCTCGAACAGCTCGGCGGTGATCTCCTGGCCCAGCGTGTACTCGGACGCGTCCGAGGTACGCAGCTCGACCAGGTGGCGGCGCGGGGTGACACCGGCCTTGGCGAAGTGACCCGCGAGGGGCTTGTTCACCTTGCGGGGGTCGATCTCGCCGAAACCGATCTGCACGGCGTCGTAGCCGGCAGCGCTGTCAGCGGTGTGGACCTGGGTCACGACATTGGGCCCAGCCTTGACGACGGTCACCGGAACGATCCGGTTGTTCTCGTCCCAGACCTGGGTCATGCCGAGCTTCTCGCCCAGGATGCCCTTAATCTGCTTTGCCATCTTCGGTGCGCCTCTCAGAGCTTGATCTCGATGTCGACACCAGCCGGGAGGTCGAGACGCATGAGCGAGTCAACCGTCTTCGGCGTGGGGTCGAGGATGTCGATCAGACGCTTGTGAGTACGCATCTCGAAGTGCTCGCGCGAGTCCTTGTACTTGTGCGGCGAGCGGATGACGCAGTACACGTTCTTCTCAGTGGGAAGCGGCACCGGGCCCGCGACCTGCGCACCAGTTCGGATCACCGTCTCGACGATCTTCTTCGCCGAGGAGTCGATGACCTCGTGGTCGTAGGCCTTGAGCCGGATGCGGATCTTCTGTCCCGCCATGGCTACTTCGTAGTCCTTCTGTCGTCGCTGCTTCTGCGACCGGATCAGTCCGGGTGGACTGGTCCGGCGGTGTCCCGGATGGTTGCCTCCGGCCCCCGCGCTCGGGCGTGTCGCGCCTGAGCCAGCAAAAGAGATGCACAGCACCTCTGGGGTCCGGGTCGGTCTTGCACCCGCGGAACGCCGGGTCGAGGCCCCGCCCACGCTTCCCGGAAGATTCCCGTACTTTCGCCCCGCAGCTGCCGCGGTGTCGCTTACACACCACTACGGCCCACATGCCGGCCCCGAGGGGCAGACACGGACCATATGAACGGCCATCACGGGAACGACGAGTAGATGGGACTCGCTTCCGGTCCTCCCGGCGGGAGGCGCGCAGCATCGGCACTCAACCGAGCAACTTGACTATCTTGCCATATCAAGGGCGTTTGACGCCAATCGCGCAGGGGTAGCCGCCTGATCCGCCGTCAAATCCTCGCCCACGGACGCCAAAGAGCCCCGGAACCCGCTCCTTCGAGCGGGTTCCGGGGCCCTTTTCGTGCTAGGTCAGAGCATCAATTACTTGATGATCTCGGTGACCTGGCCGGCGCCGACGGTCCGGCCACCCTCACGGATGGCGAACTTGAGGCCCTGCTCCATGGCGACGGGCTGGATCAGCGCGACGTCCATGGCGGTGTTGTCGCCCGGCATGACCATCTCGGTGCCCTCGGGGAGGGTCACGACGCCGGTCACGTCCGTGGTACGGAAGTAGAACTGCGGGCGGTAGTTGTTGAAGAAGGGGGTGTGACGGCCACCCTCGTCCTTCGACAGGATGTAGGCCTGGGCCTTGAAGTCGGTGTGCGGCGTAACCGAACCCGGCTTGATGATGACCTGGCCGCGCTCGACATCCTCGCGCTTGATGCCGCGGAGCAGCAGACCGACGTTCTCACCGGCCTGGCCCTCGTCGAGCAGCTTGCGGAACATCTCGATACCGGTGACCGTGGTGGTGGTCTTGGTGGTCTTGATGCCGATGATGTCGACGGTCTCGTTGACCTTGAGGATGCCGCGCTCGATACGACCGGTGACGACGGTGCCACGACCGGTGATCGTGAAGACGTCCTCGATCGGCATCAGGAACGGCAGGTCGGTGAGGCGCTCCGGGGTCGGAATGGCCTCGTCGACCGCGGCCATCAGGCCGAGGAGCTTCTCGCCCCACTCCTTGTCGCCCTCCAGCGCCTTCAGCGCGGAGACGCGGACGACCGGCAGGTCGTCGCCCGGGAACTCGTACTCGGAGAGCAGCTCGCGGACCTCGAGCTCGACGAGCTCCAGGATCTCCTCGTCGTCCACCATGTCGGCCTTGTTCAGGGCGACGACGATGTAGGGGACGCCGACCTGGCGGGCCAGGAGGACGTGCTCCTTGGTCTGCGGCATCGGGCCGTCGGTGGCGGCGACGACGAGGATCGCACCGTCCATCTGGGCCGCACCGGTGATCATGTTCTTGATGTAGTCCGCGTGACCCGGGCAGTCGACGTGGGCGTAGTGACGCGCCTCGGTCTGGTACTCGACGTGCGCGATGGAGATGGTGATACCGCGCTGACGCTCCTCCGGCGCCTTGTCGATCTGGTCGAACGGCGTGAAGGGGTTGATCTCCGGGTACGCGTCGTGCAGCACCTTGGTAATGGCCGCAGTCAGCGTCGTCTTACCGTGGTCGATGTGACCGATGGTGCCGATGTTGACGTGGGGCTTCGTCCGCTCGAACTTCGCCTTCGCCACTTCAGTCCTCCTGAGGACAGTTCTGTACGCCGTACGACGTCAGTTGGTCTTTGATCGGGTTGTGGCCCGAGGTGCTCTGACACACCCCGCGCCGTCCCGCGGATGGGGGCCGGAGCTGCCGGCGGGATCGGGGTACGACCCCACCGGCCTCTCCTATCAGCCTAAAGGTTCGGATTCGTCCTGATTCACGGGACGGATCCGCGACCGGGCTGACCGGTCTTACTCGCCCTTGGACTTGGCGATGATTTCGTCCGCCACGTTCCGCGGAACCTCGGCGTACGAGTCGAACTGCATCGAGTAGCTCGCGCGACCGGAGGTCTTGCTGCGCAGGTCACCGACGTAGCCGAACATCTCGGAGAGCGGCACCAGCGCGTTCACCACGCGGGCGCCGTGGCGCTCGTCCATGGACCGGATCTGGCCACGGCGGGAGTTGACGTCGCCGATGACCTCGCCCATGTACTCCTCGGGCGAGATGACCTCGACGGCCATCATCGGCTCGAGCAGGGCCGGGGACGCCTTGCGGGCGCCTTCCTTGAACGCCATGGAACCGGCGATCTTGAACGCGAGCTCGGAGGAGTCGACGTCGTGCGCGGCACCGTCGAGGAGCGTGACGCGCACGCCCTGCAGCGGGTAGCCGGCGAGCACGCCGAACTCCATGGCCTCCTGGCAGCCCGCGTCGACCGAGGGGATGTACTCCCGCGGCACGCGACCACCGGTGACCTTGTTCACGAACTCGTAGCCCTCGCCGGACTCCAGCGGCTCGATCGCGATCTGGATCTTCGCGAACTGGCCGGAACCACCGGTCTGCTTCTTGTGCGTGTAGTCGATCCGCTCGACGGCCTGACGGATCGTCTCGCGGTACGCGACCTGCGGCTTGCCGACGTTGGCCTCGACCTTGAACTCACGGCGCATGCGGTCGACCAGCACCTCGAGGTGCAGCTCGCCCATGCCCGCGATGATCGTCTGGCCGGTCTCCTCGTCCGTGTTGACCTGGAAGGACGGGTCCTCCTCGGCGAGACGCTGGATGGCGACACCCAGCTTCTCCTGGTCACCCTTGGACTTGGGCTCGATCGCGACGCGGATGACCGGGGCCGGGAAGTCCATGGACTCCAGGATGACCGGGTTCTTCTCGTCGGACAGCGTCTCACCGGTGGTGGTCTGCTTCAGGCCCATGACGGCGATGATGTCGCCGGCGCCCACCGAGTCGATCTCCTCACGCTTGTTCGCGTGCATGCGGTAGATCTTGCCGATGCGCTCCTTCTTGCCCTTGACCGAGTTCAGCACCGAGGTGCCGGACTCCAGGCGGCCCGAGTAGACCCGGACGAAGGTGAGCTTGCCGAGGTGCGGGTCCGACATGATCTTGAACGCGAGCGCGGCGAGCGGCTCGTCGTCCGAGGCCTGACGGACGATCTTCTCCTCGGCGTTGCCCGGCTTGGTGCCCTCGATGCCCTCGATGTCGAGCGGCGACGGCAGGTACTTCACGACCGCGTCGAGCAGGGGCTGGACGCCCTTGTTCTTGAACGCGGAGCCGCAGAAGATCGGGGTGAAGTCGGACGCCAGGGTGCCCTTGCGGATCGCGGCGACCAGCAGCTCCTCGGGGATGTCCTCGCCCTCGAGGGCGAGCTCCATCACCTCGTCGCTGGTGTTCGACACGGTGTCGATCAGCTGCTCGCGGTACTCCGCAGCCTGCTCGGCCAGGTCGGCCGGGATCTCGACGGTGTCGTACATCTCGCCCTTGGGCGCGTCGGCCGACCAGACCAGGGCCTTCATCTTCACCAGGTCGACGACGCCGGTGAAGTCACCCTCGGCGCCGATCGGCAGCTGCATGACCAGCGGGGTGGCGCCGAGGCGGTCCACGATGGTCTGCACGCAGAAGAAGAAGTTGGCGCCCGTGCGGTCCAGCTTGTTGATGAAGCAGATGCGCGGGACACCGTAGCGGTCAGCCTGCCGCCACACGGTCTCGGACTGGGGCTCGACACCGGCGACGCCGTCGAACACCGTCACGCCACCGTCCAGGACGCGCAGCGAACGCTCCACCTCGACGGTGAAGTCGACGTGGCCCGGGGTGTCGATGATGTTGATGGTGTTGTCGGAGCCGTCGAGCGTCCAGTGACAGGTCGTCGCGGCCGACGTGATCGTGATGCCGCGCTCCTGCTCCTGCTCCATCCAGTCCATGGTGGCAGCGCCATCGTGGACCTCACCGATCTTGTACGAGACACCGGTGTAGAACAGGATCCGCTCGGTGGTGGTGGTCTTGCCCGCGTCGATGTGCGCCATGATCCCGATGTTGCGGACCCTGGCGAGGTCAAGGGAGGTTGCAGCCATGGTGGCTCGTTCTCTCTCTGTCTAGTGACGGGGTACGGACTACCAGCGGTAGTGCGCGAAGGCCTTGTTGGACTCGGCCATCTTGTGAGTGTCCTCACGACGCTTCACGGAAGCGCCCAGGCCGTTGCTGGCGTCGAGGATCTCGTTCATCAGACGCTCGGTCATGGTCTTCTCGCGACGGGCGCGGGAGTAGCCGACCATCCAGCGCAGCGCCAGGGTGCTGGCGCGGCCGGGGCGGACCTCGACCGGGACCTGGTAGGTCGCGCCACCGACACGGCGGGACTTGACCTCGAGGGCCGGCTTCACGTTCTCCAGCGCGCGCTTGAGCGTCACGACGGGGTCGGAGCCGGTCTTCTCGCGGACGCCCTCGAGGGCGCCGTAGACGATCCGCTCGGCGGTGGAGCGCTTGCCGTGCAGCAGGATCTTGTTGACCAGCGAGGTCACCAAGGGGGAGCCGTAAACCGGGTCGATGATGACCGGGCGCTTCGGGGCGGGGCCCTTACGAGGCATTCTTACTTCTCCTTCTTGGCGCCGTAGCGGCTGCGGGCCTGCTTGCGGTTCTTGACACCCTGGGTGTCGAGCGAACCGCGGATGATCTTGTAGCGGACACCAGGAAGGTCCTTAACACGACCGCCACGCACGAGCACGATCGAGTGCTCCTGCAGGTTGTGGCCCTCGCCCGGGATGTACGCGGTGACCTCGATCCCGCTGGTGAGGCGCACACGGGCGACCTTACGAAGCGCCGAGTTCGGCTTCTTCGGGGTGGTCGTGTACACACGCGTGCAGACGCCGCGGCGCTGGGGCGAACCCTTCAGCGCGGGCGTCTTGTTCTTCTCGACCTTGTCCTGCCGGCCCTTCCGGACCAGCTGCTGGATCGTAGGCACCGTTTCTCCGTTTTCTGTGTGCCAAGGCTGGGTGAAACTAACCTGCGGCGTTCCCATGCGAGTTCCCAGCTCACGCCGAACCACGAGGTCGGGTGTGTTGGGCCCTGTCAGGGGGATGACTCACGCGGAATCCCATGGGCTGACGCACAGCGACGGCGCGGGCGGGGCGGGTGAGACCTCGCCACCGCAGCGGCCGGTGTGCTGGCACGCACAAGGACCCGGGGACACCCCAGGCACAAGGTCAGAGCGTACCTAGCGCATCGGGCGCGGTCAAAACAAATGCGACACCGCAGGTCGTGGCGGCATTGGCAGATATCCGTCGGACCGGCTGGAGCGGCCCGGGGATCAGGAGTGCACGGCGAGGGCGAACATGCCCAGCAGGAACAGCAGGGCCCAGCCGGCCACCGAAAGGTAACCCAGAACCAGACCGAATGTCGCCATCCCGTCCCCGCTCTCCTTGGTCCGGCGGATCTGCGAGCGGGCGATGTGTCCGGTCACCACCGCCGGGATCCCGGTGGCGCCCGCGGTCGGCACGCAGAGCAGGCCCAGGACCAGCGAGCCGATCGCCATGCCGTTGTTGGGCGTCGGGCGCACCGGCGGGGGCAGGAAGGCGGGCGGCACGGCCGCGGCGAGCGGGGCGGCCAGCGGAACCACCAGCGGACCGCTCGGCAGGTCGGCCACCAACTGGGCCAGCTGCCCGTACGTCTGGGCGCCGTGCGCCAGGTCGAAGCGCTGGGAGTACTCGTCGGCGGAGAGCCGGCCCTCGGCGTAGGCGGCCTTGAGCACGTCCACCGTCCGCTCGCGGTCGGTGTGCGCGGCCCGCATGGCGGCGTGCGCGGAGGTGGCCGCCGGGTAGTGGGCGGGAGCCGGGTACGGCGTGCGGGCGGGATACCCGTCACGAAGCCACGGCTGCATGTCACCCATCCGGACTCCTCCCCTAGTGCTTCCGAGGTAAGGACGCGCCGCGCCCGCCCGGGGTTCCGGCTCGACCGTACGGACTCATCATGCCCGCAACCCGGCTCCGGCATCATTGCCGGGTGACGGAGAACGCGGACTCGGCGACGGTGCGGCAGTGGGAAGAGGCGCTCGGCGCGGTCCTGGGGGCTGCTGCCAAAAGGGTGGACCGGGCGATGGACGACGGCGCCTCGGTGCTGGCCGCCTCCGCCGAGCACTGGCCGGCCGTGAGCCGGGCCCTGCTGGCGCTGACGGACCGGACGCTGGCCGGGCTCTGGGAGCGCGGCTGGCGGCCGGCCGACCTGGCCCGCCTGGTCCGCCGGGACCTGACCCCGGTGCACCAGGCGCTGCTGGTGGACCTGGTGGCCGCCCAGGGCCGGCGGCACGCCCCGGCCGCGCTGGACCGGCGCTGGCTGGAGCAGCTGCGGGAGCTGGCCGCCGAGGTCTGGTGGCCGGCCGACCAGGAGTACCTGGCCGGCTTCGCCGAGCGGCACCGGCTGGACCGCTTCGCGTTGGCCACCGCGGCGCTGGAACTGCTCGCCCTGCTGGCCCGGCTGCCGGTGATCGCGCCGGTCGGCCCGGTGCCGGGAGCCGCACCCGTCCAGCACCGGGCGCAGCTGCCGGTCCCGGGCGAGCCGCGGATGCTGTCCCGGATCCGCGCCCTGCTGGCCAAGGCCGAGTCCACCGAGTTCCCGCAGGAGGCCGAGGCACTGACCGGCAAGGCGCAGCAGCTGATGGCGCAGCACAGCATCGACGAGGCGCTGCTGGCGGCGGGTCAGGCGGGCCCGGCCGGGGCGGGGGTGCCCGGTGCGGTGCGGATCGGGGTGGAGAACCCGTACGAGGGCCCCAAGGCGATGCTGCTGGACGCGGTGGCGGCGGCGAACCGGTGCCGGGTGGTGTGGGCGAAGGAGTTCTCCTTCTGCACCGTGATCGGCTTCGACTCGGACCTGGACGCGGTGGAGCTGCTCTACACCTCGCTGCTGGTGCAGGCGACGGCCGCGATGCAGCAGGCCGGCAGCCGCCAGCACCTGGACGGCGCCTCCCGCACCCGGGCCTTCCGGCAGTCCTTCCTGGTCTCCTACGCGGCCCGGATCCGCGAGCGGCTGACCGAGGCCACCGAGCAGACCACCCGAGAAGCGGCTGCAGGGCGGCACCTGCGCCCGGACGGCACCGCCGAGCAGCTGGTGCCCGACGCCCGGCTGCTGCCCGCGCTGGCGGCCCGTGAGGAGGCGGTGGACACGACCACCGACCGGATGTTCCCCAAGCTGACCTCGCAGCGGGTGCGGGTCAGTGACGGCGAGGGCTGGGCGGCCGGCCGGGCCGCCGCCGACCGGGCCGCCCTGCACGGGCGGGCCCGGGTGGAGGGCAGGCGGAAGTAGCTCAGTCCCAACGGGCGCCGAAGGCCAGCAGCTCGTCCCGGTACTCCAGGTGTTCGACCCAGTCGGCCGGCCAGGCGTCGGCGCCGTGGTGGGCACCGGCGAAGGCGCCGGCCAGGCAGGCGAGCGAGTCGGAGTCGCCGGAGGAGAAGGCGGCCCGGCGGATCGCCAGCACCGGGTCCGCGGGGAAGAGCAGGAAGCAGAGCAGCGCGGTGGCCAGCGCCTCCTCGGCGATCCAGCCCTCGCCGGTCACCAGGCACGGGTCGGCCTCCGGGTCCGGGGCGGCGAGCGCGGCGTCGAGCCGGTCGAGGACGGCGAGGCAGTCGTCCCAGCCGCGGGCGATGAACTCCTCGGCCGAACGGTCGTGCGAGCGGGCGACCAGGTCGCCGAGCCAGGTCGCGTCGTAGGAGGTGCGCCGGCTCTGCGCGTGCGCGCGCAGCAGCGCGGGCAGCTCGGCGGGCCGGGCGCCCTCGGTGAGCAGCCGGACCGTGAAGGCGGTCAGCTCGCTGGCGGCCAGCGCGGTGGGGTGACCGTGCGTCAGCGCGGACTGGAGCTGGGCGGCGCCGCTGACCTGGCGCTCGGTCAGCTCCCGGACCAGGCCGAGCGGGGCCACCCGCATGTTGGCGCCGCAGCCCTTGGAGCCGATCTGACTGGCGTCCTGCCACAGCCGCTTCGGGCGGCTGAGCAGCTCGCAGGCCACCAGGCAGGTCCGCCCGGGCGCCCGGTTGTTCTCCGGCGAGCGCCACCACTCGACGAACTCCTCGCGCAGCGGCCCGGTCAGCCGCAGCGGGGCGAGCGGGCCGCGGTCCAGCGCGGTGCGCAGCGCCCGGGCCAGCGCCAGGGTCATCTGGGTGTCGTCGGTGACGATCGCGGGCCTGCGCAACGGCAGTTCGCGCCAGTCGCCGTAGGTGCGCTCGAGGTAGGCGAGGTTCTGGAACTCGGTCGGGAAGCCGAGCGCGTCGCCCAGTGCGAGGCCCAGCAGGGCACCGGTGGCACGTTTCATACCGTTCATACCGTCACCAGGAGTTCGGTCAGGCCGCGGATCACGTATCCGGGCTGCCACGCCGGTTCGCGCAGCAGGGCCAGGCCAGGGGCGCGGCGCAGCAGTGCGCCGTAGGACTCGGCCAGTTCGAGGCGGGCCAGCGGGGCGCCCAGGCAGAAGTGCGGGCCGGCGCCGAAGCTCAGGTGCGGGTTGTCGGTCCGGGTGACGTCCAGCCGGTCGGGGTCGGCGAACCGGGCCTCGTCGCGGTTGGCGGAGCCGAACAGCAGGGCGAGCTCGCTGCCGCGCGGGATCGTCACCCCGGCCACCTCGACGTCCTCCAGCACCCATCGCTCGAACATCTGCAACGGAGTGTCGTAGCGCAGCAGTTCCTCGACGGCGGTGGGCAGGTGGGCCTCCACGTCGGAGCGGAGCAGGGCCAGCTGGTCGGGGTTGCGCAGCAGCGCCCACCAGCCGTTCCCGGTGGTGTTGACGGTCGCCTCGTGGCCGGCGTTGAGCAGCAGCACGCAGGTGGAGACCATCTCCTGCTCGGTCAGCCGGTCGCCCTCCTCCTGGGCCGCGATCAGCGCGGAGATCAGGTCGGGGCCCAGGGCGGCGCGCCGCTCGCGGATCAGCGCCCGCAGGTAGTCGGAGAACTCGACGCTGGCGGCCACCGCCCGCTCGGCCGTGGCGGCCGAGGGGTTGAGCTCGAACATCCCGGTGATCGCGGCCGACCAGGGCCGCAGCAGGTGGCGGTCGGCGGCCGGCACGCCCAGCATCTCGGCGATCACCGCGACCGGCAGCGGCTCGGCCACCATCGCGATCAGGTCGCCACCGCCCTGCGCGATCAGCGCGGAGACCAGCTCGTCGGCCAGCCGGGCCACGGTCGGGCGCAGGTCCGCCACCATCCGCGGGGTGAAGGCCTTGGAGACCAGGCGGCGGATCCGGGTGTGGTCCGGCGCCTCCAGGTCCAGCAGGCCGTTGTCGTTGAGGGTGTGGAACGGCTCGTGTGCCGGGTCGGGGGCCGGACGCCCGAACTCCTCGTGGCTGAACCGGTGGGTGTAGGTGCGCCCGAGCCGGCGGTCCCGCAGCAGGGCGCTGACGTCCGCGTGCCGGGAGACCAGCCACTGCCCGGTGGCCTCGTGGAAGACCACCGGGGAGTGCGCCCGCAGCTCGGCGTAGACCTGGTACGGGTGCGCGACGAACGCCGGCGACCAGGGGTCGAAGCCCGTGGTCATGCCGCCACCCTGGCCACCAGCGCCGGCAGGGCGGTGGAGATGGGCTCCCGGACCACTTCGCTCGCCAACTCGTCGTACGGGGTCGGCTCGGCGTTCATGACGACCAGTCGGGCGCCGGCCTTGACCGCCACCTCGACCAGGCCGGCCGCCGGGTGCACCTGCAGGCTGCTGCCGACCGCGACGAACAGGTCGCAGGCCTGGGCGATGCCGGCCGCCTGCTCCAGCACCACCGGGTCCAGCGGCTCGCCGAACATCACGGTGGCGGGCTTGAGGATGCCGCCGCACTCCCGGCAGGGCGGGTCCGGCTCGCCGGCCGCCACCCGCTCCAGCGCCTCGGCCATCGTGCTGCGCACCCGGCACCGCACGCACTGCACCTGCTGCGCGGTGCCGTGCAGTTCGAGCACCTTGCGCGCGGGCATCCCGGCCTTCTGGTGCAGCCCGTCCACGTTCTGGGTGAGCACCCGCAGCGGCAGCGCCCGCTCCAGCTCGACCAGCGCCCGGTGCCCGGCGTTCGGCTCGGCGCCGAGGGCGCCCGCGTCCCGGCGCATCAGCCAGGCCCGCTGCCGCACCTCGGTGTCGGTCAGGTAGGGGCCGATGGTGACCAGGTCCTGCGCCGACGGATCGCGCTGCCACAGGCCGTTGGGGCCCCGGTAGTCGGGGATCCCGGAGTCGGTGGAGATTCCGGCACCGGTGAGGACGGCGACAAGGGTTCGGCTGGTCATGGAGCGAGGGTAGGCCGCCGCGCCGGGCGGGCGCACCCGGCTTTCCGCGGCACGCCTGCGGCCGGGAACGCCTCAGGGCGGCCACCCACGAAGGGTGGCCGCCCTGCGGCGTTCTACCGGGTCGGACTTCAGCCGGTGTACGGGCCGTAGTCGTAGTCGTCCAGCGGGACCGCCTGGCCGGAGCCGGCGCCGAAGGGCGACAGGTCGTAGTCGTCGTAGCCGACGGCCGAGTACATCGCGGCCTTGGCCTCCTCGGTCGGCTCGACCCGGATGTTGCGGTAGCGGGGCAGACCCGTACCGGCCGGGATGAGCTTACCGAGGATGACGTTCTCCTTGAGGCCCAGCAGCGGGTCCGACTTGGCGTGGATCGCCGCGTCGGTGAGCACCCGGGTCGTCTCCTGGAAGGAGGCGGCCGACAGCCAGGACTCGGTGGCCAGCGAGGCCTTGGTGATACCCATCAGCTGCGGACGGCCGGAGGCGGGGTGACCGCCCTCGGAGACCACGCGACGGTTCTCGGTCTCGAAGCGACCGCGCTCGACGAGCTCGCCCGGGAGCAGCTCGGCGTCACCCGACTCGATGATCGTCACGCGGCGGAGCATCTGCCGGATGATGATCTCGATGTGCTTGTCGTGGATCGACACGCCCTGCGAGTTGTAGACCTTCTGGACCTCGGCGACCAGGTGGACCTGGACGGCACGCTGGCCCATGATCCGCAGCACGTCGTGCGGGTTGGTGGCACCCATGGTCAGCTTCTGGCCGACCTCGACCTGCTCGCCCTCGCTCACCAGGAGCTTGACGCGCTTGGAGACGGGGTACGCGACCTCGTCCGAGCCGTCGTCCGGGGTGATGACGATCTTGCGGGTCTTCTCGGTGTCCTCGATCCGGGCCCGGCCGGCGGCCTCCGAGATCGGGGCCACACCCTTGGGGGTACGGGCCTCGAAGAGCTCGACGACACGGGGCAGGCCCTGGGTGATGTCGTCACCGGCCACACCACCGGTGTGGAAGGTACGCATCGTCAGCTGGGTGCCGGGCTCACCGATGGACTGGGCGGCGATGATGCCGACCGCCTCACCGATGTCGACCAGCTTGCCGGTGGCCAGCGAGCGGCCGTAGCAGAAGGCACAGGTGCCGACGGCCGACTCACAGGTCAGGATCGAGCGGGTCTTGACCTCGCCGATGCCCAGGCGGATCAGCTCGTCGATCAGCACGTCACCGAGGTCGGTGTTGGCGGTGGCGATGAGCCGGCCGTCCACCGTGATGTCCTCGGCCAGCATGCGGGCGTAGACGCTGGTCTCGACGTCCTCCGCCTTGCGCAGCACGCCGTCCTCGCCGACCTGGCCGATCGACAGGCGCAGACCGCGCTCGGTGCCGCAGTCCTCCTCGCGGATGATCACGTCCTGCGAGACGTCCACCAGACGACGGGTCAGGTAACCCGAGTCGGCGGTACGCAGCGCGGTGTCGGCCAGACCCTTACGGGCACCGTGGGTGGAGATGAAGTACTCCAGCACCGACAGGCCCTCACGGAACGAGGCCTTGATCGGACGCGGGATGGTCTCGTTCTTCGCGTTCGACACCAGACCACGCATACCGGCGATCTGACGCATCTGCATCATGTTTCCGCGAGCACCCGAGTCCACCATCATGAAGATGGGGTTGGTCTTCGGGAAGTTCGCGTTCATCGCCTCGGCGACCTCGTTGGTCGCCTTGGTCCAGATGTTGACGAGCTCCTGCTTGCGCTCGTCGTTGGTCATCAGACCGCGCTCGTAGTTCTTCTGGACCTTCTCGGCCTGCGCCTCGTAGCCCTCGAGGATCTGCGGCTTGCTCGGCGGCACCACGACGTCGGAGATCGAGACGGTGACGCCGGACCGGGTCGACCAGTGGAAGCCGGCCGCCTTCAGGTTGTCCAGGGTCGCCGCCACGGTGACCTTGGGGTACCGCTCGGCCAGGTCGTTGACGATCGCGGAGAGCTGCTTCTTGCCCACCTCGTAGTCGACGAACGGGTAGTCCTCGGGCAGCAGCTCGTTGAAGAGCGCGCGGCCCAGGGTGGTGGTGAGCCGGAACGACTCGCCCTCGGTCCAGGCCGGCTGGCCGTCGCCGAACTCCTCGTCCACCGGCGGGGTCCAGCCGCGCGGCGGGACGGTGCCGATCGGCAGGCGCAGGTGGATCGGGGCCTGGACGTCCAGCTCGCGGGCGTCGAAGGCCATGATCGCCTCGGCGGTCGAGGAGAAGGAGCGGCCGGCGCCCTTCACCTCCTCGCGGTCCGAGGTCAGGAAGAACAGACCGAGCACCATGTCCTGGGTCGGCATGGTCACCGGGCGACCGTCGGCCGGCTTCAGGATGTTGTTCGAGGACAGCATCAGGATGCGGGCCTCGGCCTGGGCCTCCGCGCTCAGCGGCAGGTGGACGGCCATCTGGTCACCGTCGAAGTCCGCGTTGAACGCGGTGCAGACGAGCGGGTGGATCTGGATGGCCTTGCCCTCGACCAGCTGCGGCTCGAAGGCCTGGATGCCCAGGCGGTGCAGGGTGGGCGCACGGTTCAGCAGCACCGGGTGCTCGGCGATGACCTCTTCGAGGACGTCCCACACCACCGGGCGGGCGCGCTCGACCATGCGCTTGGCCGACTTGATGTTCTGCGCGTGGTTCAGGTCGACCAGGCGCTTCATCACGAACGGCTTGAAGAGCTCCAGCGCCATCGCCTTGGGCAGACCGCACTGGTGCAGCTTGAGCTGCGGGCCGACGACGATGACCGAACGGGCCGAGTAGTCGACGCGCTTGCCGAGCAGGTTCTGCCGGAAACGACCCTGCTTGCCCTTCAGCATGTCGCTGAGGGACTTCAGCGGGCGGTTGCCCGGGCCGGTGACCGGACGACCACGACGACCGTTGTCGAAGAGGGCGTCGACGGCCTCCTGGAGCATCCGCTTCTCGTTGTTCACGATGATCTCGGGCGCGCCGAGGTCGAGAAGCCGCTTCAGGCGGTTGTTGCGGTTGATCACGCGGCGGTACAGGTCGTTCAGGTCGGAGGTGGCGAACCGGCCACCGTCCAGCTGGACCATCGGACGCAGGTCCGGCGGGATCACCGGGACGCAGTCCAGCACCATGCCGTTGGGCTTGTTGGTGGTCTGCAGGAAGGCGGAGACGACCTTGAGGCGCTTGAGCGCACGGGTCTTCTTCTGGCCCTTGCCGGTGCGGATGATCTCGCGCAGCCGCTCCGACTCCTCGGCCAGGTCGAAGCTCTCCAGCCGGTCCTTGAGCGCGGCGGCGCCCATCGAACCGGAGAAGTAGGTGCCGAACCGGTCGCGCAGCTCGCGGTAGAGCAGCTCGTCGCCCTCGAGGTCCTGGACCTTGAGGTTCTTGAAGCGGGCCCACACCTCGTCGAGACGGTCGATCTCGCGCTGCGCGCGGTCGCGCAGCTGCTTCATCTCGCGCTCGGCGCCCTCGCGCACCTTGCGGCGCACGTCCGCCTTGGCGCCCTCGGCCTCCAGCTCGGCCAGGTCGGTCTCGGCCTTCTTGGCACGGGCCTCGAGGTCGGCGTCGCGGCGGTTCTCGATCTGCTGGCGCTCGACCGAGACGTGCGCCTCCAGGGACGGCAGGTCGCGCTGGCGGCGCTCGTCGTCCACCCAGGTGATCATGTAGGCGGCGAAGTAGATGACCTTCTCGAGGTCCTTCGGCGCCAGGTCGAGCAGGTAGCCCAGGCGGGACGGGACACCCTTGAAGTACCAGATGTGGGTGACCGGGGCGGCCAGCTCGATGTGGCCCATCCGCTCACGGCGCACCTTGGCGCGGGTCACCTCGACGCCGCAGCGCTCGCAGATGATGCCCTTGAAGCGGACGCGCTTGTACTTACCGCAGTAGCACTCCCAGTCCCGGGTGGGACCGAAGATCTTCTCGCAGAAAAGGCCGTCCTTTTCCGGCTTCAGCGTGCGGTAGTTGATGGTCTCCGGCTTCTTGACCTCGCCGTGCGACCACTGGCGGATGTCGTCAGCCGTGGCCAGGCCGATGCGGAGCTCGTCGAAGAAGTTGACGTCAAGCACTGGTCGTCAAGCCCTCTTTCGTGAATCGAGAGTCTTTTTGTGGTCTGAGGGGGCCTGGGGGCGGGCCGGCCTGACCTCCGTCAGGCCGGCCCTACCTCCGTCAGACCTCTTCGACGCTGCTCGGCTCGCGCCGGGACAGGTCAATGCCGAGCTCCTCGGCGGCGCGGAACACGTCCTCGTCGGAGTCGCGGAGCTCGATGTTGGAGCCGTCCGAGGACAGCACCTCCACGTTGAGGCAGAGCGACTGCATCTCCTTGATGAGCACCTTGAAGGACTCGGGAATGCCGGGCTCGGGGATGTTCTCGCCCTTGACGATCGCCTCGTAGACCTTCACGCGGCCCAGGACGTCGTCGGACTTGATGGTGAGCAGCTCCTGCAGCGCGTAGGCCGCGCCGTACGCCTCAAGGGCCCACACCTCCATCTCACCGAAGCGCTGACCACCGAACTGCGCCTTACCACCCAGCGGCTGCTGGGTGATCATCGAGTACGGACCGGTCGACCGGGCGTGCAGCTTGTCGTCGACCAGGTGGTGCAGCTTGAGGATGTACATGTAGCCGACCGAGACCGGCATCGGGAACGGCTCGCCGGAGCGGCCGTCGTACAGCCGGGCCTTGCCGGTGGAGTTCACCAGGCGCTCACCGTCACGGGTGAGGGTGGTGTGGTCCAGCAGGCCGGTGATCTCGTCCTCGCGGGCGCCGTCGAAGACCGGGGTGGCCAGGTTGGTGCCGCCCTCGACCTTGTCGGCGCCGATCACCTGCAGGCGGCGGGCCCACTCCTCGCTCAGCCCGGAGACGTCCCAGCCCTGCTTGGCGAGCCACCCGAGGTGGATCTCCAGGACCTGTCCCGGGTTCATTCGGGACGGGACACCCAGCGGGTTGAGGATGATGTCGACCGGGGTGCCGTCCTCGAGGAACGGCATGTCCTCGACCGGGAGGATCTTGGAGATGACACCCTTGTTGCCGTGGCGGCCGGCCAGCTTGTCACCGTTGGTGATCTTGCGCTTCTGGGCCACGTAGACCCGGACCAGCTGGTTGACGCCGGGCGGGAGCTCGTCGCCCTCCTCGCGGTCGAACACCCGGACGCCGATGACCTTGCCGGACTCACCGTGCGGCACCTTCAGCGAGGTGTCGCGGACCTCACGGGCCTTCTCACCGAAGATGGCGCGCAGCAGGCGCTCCTCCGGGGTCAGCTCGGTCTCACCCTTCGGGGTGACCTTGCCGACCAGGATGTCGCCGGTGACGACGTCCGCACCGATCCGGATGATGCCGCGCTCGTCGAGGTCGGCGAGGACCTCCTCGGAGACGTTCGGGATGTCCCGGGTGATCTCCTCGGGGCCCAGCTTGGTGTCACGGGCGTCGACCTCGTGCTCCTCGATGTGGATCGAGGAGAGGACGTCGTCCTGCACGAGGCGCTGCGACAGGATGATCGCGTCCTCGTAGTTGTGGCCCTCCCAGGACATGAAGGCGACGAGCAGGTTCTTGCCCAGCGCCATCTCGCCCTCGTCGGTGCACGGGCCGTCGGCCAGCACCTGGCCGGCCTCGACCCGCACGCCCTCGTCCACGAGCACCTTCTGGTTGAAGGCGGTGCCCTGGTTGGAGCGGGTGAACTTGGCGGCGCGGTACGTGTTGTACGTGCCGTCGTCGTTGGCCACGGTGACGTAGTCGGCCGAGACCTCCTGCACCACACCGGCCTTCTCGGCGGTGATGACGTCCGCGGCGTCGACGGCGCAGCGGTACTCCATGCCGGTGCCGACCACGGGCGCCTCGCTGCGCAGCAGCGGGACGGCCTGGCGCATCATGTTCGAGCCCATCAGCGCGCGGTTGGCGTCGTCGTGCTCGAGGAAGGGGATCATGGCGGTCGCGACCGACACCATCTGGCGCGGCGAGACGTCCATGTAGTCGATCTCGGTGCCGGGGATGTAGTCGATCTCCCCGCCACGGCGACGGACCAGGACGCGCGGCTCGGCGAAGTGCAGGTCATCGGTCAGCGGCGCGTTGGCCTGCGCGATGACGTAGCGGTCCTCCTCGTCAGCGGTCAGGTAGTCCACCTGCTCGGTGACGATGCCGTCGACGACCTTGCGGTACGGGGTCTCGATGAAGCCGAAGGCGTTCACCCGGCCGTACGAGGCCAGCGACCCGATCAGACCGATGTTCGGGCCTTCGGGGGTCTCGATCGGACACATGCGCCCGTAGTGCGAGGGGTGCACGTCACGGACCTCGAAGCCGGCCCGCTCGCGGGACAGACCACCGGGGCCCAGCGCGGACAGACGGCGCTTGTGGGTCAGGCCCGACAGCGGGTTCGTCTGGTCCATGAACTGGGACAGCTGGCTGGTGCCGAAGAACTCCTTGATGGAGGCGACGACCGGCCGGATGTTGATCAGGGTCTGCGGCGTGATCGCCTCGACGTCCTGGGTGGTCATGCGCTCGCGCACGACGCGCTCCATACGGGCGAGACCCGTACGGACCTGGTTCTGGATCAGCTCGCCGACGTTGCGCAGGCGGCGGTTGCCGAAGTGGTCGATGTCGTCGACCTCGACCACGATGTCGCGGCCCTCGTCGTCACGCCACTCGGTCTCGCCCGCGTGCAGCTTCACCAGGTACTTGATCGCACCGATGATGTCGGGCTCGGTGAGCACGCCGGAGTCCAGCGACTCGGCGTTGCCCAGCTTGCGGTTGACCTTGTAGCGGCCGACCTTCGCCAGGTCGTAGCGCTTCGGGTTGAAGTAGAGGTTCTCGAGCAGGGTCTGCGCGGCCTCACGGGTCGGCGGCTCCCCCGGACGCAGCTTGCGGTAGATGTCGAGCAGCGCGTCGTCCTGGCCCTGGGTGTGGTCCTTCTCCAGGGTGGCGCGCATCGACTCGTACTCACCGAACTCCTCGAGGATCATCTCGCTGGTCCAGCCGAGAGCCTTGAGCAGGACGGTGACCGACTGCTTGCGCTTGCGGTCGATGCGGACACCGACCATGTCGCGCTTGTCGATCTCCATCTCCAGCCAGGCACCACGCGAGGGGATGACCTTGCAGGAGAAGATGTCCTTGTCGGACACCTTGTCCAGAGTGGAGTCGAAGTAGACGCCCGGGGAGCGGACCAGCTGAGAGACCACGACACGCTCGGTGCCGTTGATCACGAAGGTGCCCTTGTGGGTCATGAGCGGGAAATCGCCCATGAAGACCGTCTGAGACTTGATCTCACCGGTCTCGTTGTTGGTGAACTCGGCCGTGACGAAGAGCGGGGCCGCGTACGTGAAGTCGCGGTCCTTGCACTCGTCAATGGAGTTCTTCGGCGGCTCGAAACGGTGGTCGCGGAAGGTCAGAGACATCGACCCACTGAAGTCCTCGATCGGGGAGATCTCCTCGAAGATCTCCTCCAGACCGGACTTGGTGGGGACGTCCAGACCAGACTCCAGCGCCTCCTCGACCCGGGACTTCCAGGCCGCGTTGCCGAGCAGCCAGTCAAAGCTCTCGGTCTGCAGGGCCAGGAGGTTCGGTACCTCGAGGGGCTCCTTGATCTTCGCGAACGAGACGCGGAGCGGGGCGGTGGATGCGGCGGAATTGTTCGAGGCGTTGCGCGGCGCGGCCAAGAGGGGGGTCCTTCCGAGGGCTCGGAGCTCACTACGCGCGTACCGGCCGGGCCTTGCCGAGGGAAGTTATCCCAGGTCAGGGCAGCGCAGACTCCGGGCGACGAGTCACGGAGCAGCTAACAGGCAGCGCAAAGGGACAGTGTAGCCAAACGCCACACTGCTGTCCAGTCCTGATTCGGAGACCGAATCGGACACTCCCTCCGTCATGTACTGCTAGTACTGCTGGCGCCGCTCTCGCACGGCCCTGGGGGCCGTGTGTACTACTGCGGTGCCTCACCTCGCTGAGGAGGCCGGCACCGCGACTCACGTGGAGTCATTTCCCGCCGCGACCCCTGGTTATGCATCCGGGAGCCACCCAAACTAACGGCCGACCGCCCTCGGGGTGTCGGCGCGCGCCTTGAGAATCGCGCGCCTGCCGCAGTTCGTCAAGGCCCGCCCGGAGGGCGGACCTCGCACTGTTCATCGCCGGGGAGCCCCTCGGCGTTACAGCAGTGATCACCCTACTCGCCGCCGCTGACAGTCCGGTGAACCCCGAGCGGCCTGTTCCGGACAAACAGAAAGGCCGGGCCGGCCACCCCGTGCGGGGTGGCCGGCCCGGCCCGCAGAACTCCTTGCGGAGCTCCGGACTACTTCAGGACGACCTTGGCGCCAGCGCCCTCGAGGGCAGCCTTCGCCTTCTCGGCGGTCTCCTTGTTGACCTTCTCGAGGACGACCGCGCCAGCGGTGTCCACCAGGTCCTTGGCCTCCTTGAGGCCGAGCGAGGTCAGCGAGCGGACCTCCTTGATGACCTGGATCTTCTTGTCGCCGGCGCCCTCGAGAACGACGTCGAACTCGTCCTTCTCCTCCTCGACCTCGGCGGCCGGGCCGGCAGCGGCGATGCCGGCAACGGCGACCGGGGCGGCGGCGGTGACGTCGAACTTCTCCTCGAACGCCTTAACGAACTCGGAGATCTCGATGAGGGTCATCTCAGCGAAGACCTCGAGCAGCTCGTCCTGGGACAGCTTCGCCATGATGGCGTCCTTCCACTAAATCGGCAGGTGGTGCCGGATGTACGGGGTTGGCGGGCACGTCGCCCGCGGCGAGGGGCTCGCGGCGGAACTACTCCGCAGCGGCGTCCTCGGCGGGAGCCGGCGTACCGGCACCGCCCTGCTCGGCCTTCTTCTCGCGAAGCGCGTCCACGGTGCGGACGAGCTTGGAGGGCAGGGCCTGGAAGAGCGCGGCAGCCTGGGAGGGCTTGGCCTTCAGGGCACCCGCCAGCTTGGCGAGCAGCACCTCGCGGGACTCGAGGTCCGCGAGCTTCTTGATCTCGTCGGCAGACAGCGCCTTACCGTCGAGCACGCCGCCCTTGATGATCAGGGCGGGGTTCTCCTTGGCGAAGTCACGCAGAGCCTTCGCCGACTCCACCGGGTCACCGGTGACGAAGGCAACAGCCGTCGGACCGGTGAACTGGTCGTCGAGCTGCGTGATCCCGGCCTCGTTGGCCGCGATCTTGGTCAGCGTGTTCTTCACCACGGCGTACTGGGCGTTGTCACCCAGCGAGCGACGCAGCGTCTTGACCTGCTTCACCGTGAGACCGCGGTACTCGGTCAGCACGGCCGCGTTGGAGGAGCGGAACTTGTCCGCGATCTCCGCGACGGCATCAGCCTTGTCAGGCCTGGCCATGGGCTTACGCCTCCTTCCGTGATGTCGAGGTCGGCCGACCAGGGACAGTCGACCTACGGTGCCACCGACCCCCGGAAGGAACCCGCGCGGGAACGAGAAGAGCCCCGGTGCGCAGGCGCACGGGGCTCGAAAGGACCTCGACGAACGCATGCCATGGGCGTGCGAACGGAAGTCCAAGCTCCAACTGCTCCTGCGCGGGCTGCCTGCGTGAGACGCAGAACCTTCGGATCGGCCACGCCCGGGGGCGAGGCACGAACAACCAGCGGTCTTTGGCAGCCATCAGCCTACGGTCAAGGGGGCGGGAACACCAAATCGGGTGATCCCGGCCCGGGGCCTAGCCGCCCGAGGTGTCCCGGGTGTCGCTCTCGGCCGGGGCCAGCACCGCGAGCTGGCCGCCCCAGTCGCTGTAGATGACCAGCTGGTCCAGCCGGCCCGCGGTGCCGGCGCCCGACCGGTGCAGCTGGACCAGCTGGTCCTTGTCGTTCAGCCACAGGTCCAGGGTCAGCGTGGTCAGCCCGCCCGAACCGAGCGCGGCGGTCAGCTGCTCGCGCCGGTCCGCGGTGAGCAGGTTCTGCTGGGCCGCGACGTAGCCGGCCACGGTGAGGGTCGCGGTGTAGTGCTCGACCGGCCCCGCCCCCAGGTTCTCCGGGCCGACCAGCTTCAGGTCCGTGGCCGCGGCGGCCGCGGTGACCGCCTGCAGCGGGTTGAGCTGGTCCACCAGCGAGGCGTACGGGGTCTCCTTGCGGCCGTCCGGGCCGGTCACCTCGGCCGTCTTCTCCCAGTGCTTGCCACCGAGGCGGGCGGCCGTGGCCGCGTCCCCGCCGCGGTAGCAGACGGTGTCCATCACGATCAGCTGGTCGGTGGCGCCCGGCGTGGTCCTGGCCAGCTTCATGATCGTCCGCGGGGCCCAGAAGAGCACCCCGTCCGCGCTGTCGCTGGTCCCGTCCGGGGTGTCGAAGCGGTAGGTCAGCTGGGCCCGCCGGGCGGTCTGCAGCGCCTGCTCGGCGGCCAGCATGACGCCCTGCGGCGAGCGGTCGGTCGACTTGGCCGAGGGGCTGGGCGAGCTGCCCGCGGCGGTCGGCGAGGGCCGACCGGCACCGGCCGGCCCGTCGCCGCCCGAGCCGCAGCCCGCCAGGGTGGCCAGCAGCACGGCAGCGGCCAGCACCGCACCGGCCGGTCGCCACCGCGCCATGCTGCCCGCCTCCCGTAGTCCGTCGGTCGCTTCAGGGTGCCATGCGTCCCGTGGCCGGCACCCGGCAGGGCAGGTCAGCTGCCGCCGAGCAGCTTGGCCGCGTCCGCCGCGCTGCCCAGGTCACTGGCGGGCGGGGCGGTGACGTTCACCGCGGTGCCGAGGTCGGTGTACTTGACGGTCTCCGGGGTGGCGGAGCTGTCCGAGCCGACCTCCTTCTCCTGGAGCAGCTGGCGCTTGTCGTTGAGCCAGAAGTCGGTGGTGATCGAGTCCCCGTCCGACTTGAGCGAGTCCTGCGCCGCGGTGCGCTGGTCGGCGGTCAGGTCGGGCATGCTCTGCAGCAGCGTCGCCACCGGCATGGTGCTCTGGTAGTGCTGGGCCTGGACGCCGTCCAGGGTCTCGGCGCCGACCTTCTTCAGGGTGCCGGCCTGGGCCGCGGCAGCCAGCTGGGCGGCCGGGTTGACCATCAGCTCCAGCGTCTTGAAGCTGGCGGCCACCTGGCCGCCGGGGCCGGAGGCGGGCAGCTTGACCCAGTGCTTGCCGCCGAGCAGGACCGCCTCGGTGTCCGAGGCGCCGAGGTAGACGGTGTCGTCCACCAGCCGGACCTTCAGCGGCTTGCCGCTGGACTGCTCGGCGAAGTCCAGCCGGGGCTTGCCGGACCAGCCGTACACGCCGCTGCCGGTGCTGCCGTCCGTCGAGCTGAGCGCGATCTTGGCGCTGCCGGCCTTCTGCATCACCGCGGCGGCGAGGGTCAGCTCGGTCTTCGGCGCTCCGCCCGGCAGCCCCACCGACCCGGCGCCCGCGGCGCCGGTCGCGGCGCTGCTGGAGGGCGCCTTGGCGGCGCTGCTGCCGCAGGCCGCCAGGCCCGCCACGAGAAGCGCGGCGGTGACGGCGGTGGTGGTGATGCGGGTGATCCGCATGGTGCTCCCCAAGGTCTTGTGACAATCAGAGCGGACTCTAGCCGAGACCTGGGACTCCCCCGCCACCGGTTTCGGTTCCGGCGCCGCTCATGACGAAGGCCCGCACCCCGTACGGGGTGCGGGCCTTGACAGTCAGTCGGACCAGGTCGCTCAGAGAGCGGCCGGGTCCTCCTCGACCAGGAGGTTGCGGGTGCGGTTCGGGTCCACCTGGACACCGGGGCCCATGGTGGTGGAGACCGCGGTCTTCTTGATGTAGCGGCCCTTGGCGGCGGACGGCTTGGCCCGCAGGACCTCGTCCAGCGCCGCGGCGTAGTTCTCGACCAGCTGCTCGTCGGTGAAGGAGGCCTTACCGATGATGAAGTGCAGGTTCGAGTGCTTGTCGACGCGGAACTCGATCTTGCCGCCCTTGATCTCGTTCACGGCCTTGGCCACGTCCGGGGTCACGGTGCCGGTCTTCGGGTTCGGCATCAGGCCACGGGGACCGAGCACGCGGCCCAGGCGGCCGACCTTGCCCATGAGGTCCGGGGTGGCGACGACGGCGTCGAAGTCCAGGCGACCCTTGGCCACCTCGTCGATGAGCTCGTCGGAGCCGACGATGTCGGCGCCCGCAGCACGCGCGGCCTCGGCACGGTCACCGGTCGCGAAGACCAGGACCCGGGCGGTCTTACCGGTGCCGTGCGGAAGGATCACGGTGCTGCGGACCATCTGGTCGGCCTTGCGCGGGTCGACACCCAGACGCATGGCGACCTCGACGGTCGAGTCGAACTTGGTGGTGGCGGTCTCCCGGGCGAGGCGGATGGCCTCGAGCGGGGCGTACAGGCGGTCGCGGTCGACCTTGAGGTCCGCGGCCTTGAGGGCCTTGCTGCGCTTCACTGCTGCTCCTGAGTTGGTGGAGTCGTGGTGCGGGCCGCGCGGGGCCCTCCCACTGGTGGACGAAAGGGTCTCAGCCCTCGATCGTGATGCCCATGGACCGGGCGGTGCCCGCGATGATCTTCTCCGCGGCGTCCAGGTCGTTGGCGTTCAGGTCGGGCATCTTGGTGGTGGCGATCTCGCGCACCTGGGCCGAGGTCAGCTTGGCGACCTTGGTCTTGTGCGGAGTGCCGGAGCCCTTGTCCACGCCCGCGGCCTTGAGGATCAGCTTCGCGGCCGGCGGGGTCTTGGTGATGAAGGTGAAGGAGCGGTCCTCGTAGACCGTGATCTCCACCGGCACGACCATGCCGCGCTGCGACTCGGTCGCGGCGTTGTAGGCCTTGCAGAATTCCATGATGTTGACGCCGTGCTGACCCAGCGCGGGGCCGACCGGCGGGGCCGGGTTGGCCGCACCGGCGTTGATCTGGAGCTTGATAAGCCCCGTGACCTTCTTCTTCTTGGGAGGCATGTCTCTCCGGGTCCTTCCTTCGATGGACGCGTGCACGGCTCCGGGGCGACACCCGGATATGCGTGCACACAGCGGACCAGGCTAACGCGGATGCGCCGCCCGGCCAAAACGTGATCGGGGGCGGGGCCGCCGGGCCCCGCCCCCGAGAGTCTCTGACGAGGTCAGTTCTTCTGGATCTGGTCGAAGGAGAGCTCGACCGGGGTCTCCCGGCCGAAGATCTCCACCAGGCCCTTGACCTTCTTGGAGTCGGGGTTGATCTCGTTGATCGTCGCCTGCAGGGTGGCGAACGGACCGTCGGTGACGGTGACCGAGTCGCCGACCTCGAAGTCGAGGACCTGGATCTCGCTCGGCTTGACCGGGGAGGGCTTGCCGGCCTCCTTGGCCGCGGCGCGCTCCACGTCGGGGGCGAGCATCTTGACGACCTCGTCCAGGGTCAGCGGGTACGGGTCGTAGGCGTTGCCGACGAAGCCGGTGACGCCCGGGGTGTTGCGCACCACGTTCCACGACTCGGGAGTCAGGTCGAGGCGGACCAGCACGTAACCGGGGAGCTTGTTCTGCCGGATGGTCTTGCGGTCGCCGTTCTTGATCTGGACGACCTCCTCCTGCGGCACCTCGGCCTGGAAGATGTACTCCTCGACGTTGAGCGAGACGGCACGCTGCTCGAGGTTCTGCTTCACCCGGTTCTCGTAGCCGGCGTAGGTGTGGATGACGTACCACTCGCCCGGCATGAAGCGCAGCTCCTCGCGGAACTTGGCGACCGGGTCGACGTCCTCCTCCTCGACCTCGGCCTCCTCGACCTCGGCACCGGACTCGTCGAAGGCCTCGCCCGCAGCGGCCTCGGCGTCGCCCACCTCGTGCAGCGCGGCCTCCTCGGCGGGCTCGCCGGCCTCGGCCTCGTCGGCCGCCGCTACCTCGTCCTCGTCGCTGTCCACCGCGTCGGTGATCTGCTCGGCGTCCGCGGGGAAGTCCTCGGCGGCACCGGCAGCCTCAGCCGCATCCAGCTCGGCGCCATCCGCCTCGCGGACGGTCTCGTCGGCGTCGTACAGGGGGGACTCAGACACGGTGGCTGCTTCTTTCCTGGAGAGGTGGAGATGGGTACGGCTGGTGGGCAAGCCTCAACAGTACCGACTCCACGGTAGCTGGCTTGTCCCGTCTGCGCCGACAGCTCGACCCGGGCGGTCCCCGTGTGGTGCTGCGGTGGGGTCCGTCCCGGGTCGGGAGGTGGTGCGGGGGCTGTCCGGCAGGATCAGCCGAAGATCCAGAAGCTCGCCTTGGCGAAGCCCCAGTCCAGGGTCGCCACCAGGGCGATCATGACGACCACGAAGGTCACCACGACGGTGGTGTAGTTCATCAGCTCGTTGCGGGTCGGCCAGACGACCTTGCGCAGCTCGGCGATGATCTGCCGGTAGTAGAGCCCGATGCGGGAGAAGAGGCCGCGCTTGGCGCGCTTGCCGGACTTGCCGCCCTCGCCACCGGCTTCCCTGTTGGCGCGCTTGCGCTCGCGGCGGGAGAGCGTCTTGTCGCCCTCGTTGGTGCCCTCGGCGGCGCCGTCGACGGGCGTCGCGTCCTCGGGGTTGCCGCTCTCAGGCGTTGCGGTGGAGCCCGTGGTCTCCGTCACTCGTCCTCACCTGAATCCGGTCGCATGGTTGGCTGGGGCCCGCTCCGCATCAAGCCCGCTCGCTCTGGCGAGCGAACGGGCTGGACGTGGAACAAGGAGCAGGGCACGAGGGACTTGAACCCCCAACCGCCGGTTTTGGAGACCGGTGCTCTACCAATTGAGCTAGTGCCCTACGGCGCCTCACGGTGCCGACTGCGCCCCTTAACCTACCCCATCCGACCAGGTGTGTGTGGCACACCCGGAGGTCGTCAGCGGTGGCGGCCGGGCCGTCGATCAGTGAGTGTACGGGTTCGGCGGCGTTTGGTCGAACCTCTTACGGCGAACCCCCCGATCGGGAAAGCCGCAGGCAGGTGCCGGGCCGGTTCTGCGACCATGCAGCTATGAGCGCTTCCACCCCCGCCCCCTCTCCCTCCGACCGGCGGGTCTCCGCCCGGATCGGCGCCATCGCGGAGTCCGCCACGCTGGCGGTCGACGCCAAGGCCAAGGCCCTCAAGGCGGCCGGTCGCCCGGTGATCGGCTTCGGCGCCGGCGAGCCGGACTTCCCGACCCCCGACTACATCGTCGAGGCGGCCGTCGAGGCCTGCCGGGACCCGAAGAACCACCGGTACACCCCGGCCGGCGGCCTGCCCGAGCTCAAGGCGGCCATCGCTGCGAAGACCTTCCGGGACTCCGGCTACCAGGTCGACGCCTCCCAGGTGCTGGTGACCAACGGCGGCAAGCAGGCGATCTACGAGGCCTTCGCCGCGATCCTGGACCCGGGCGACGAGGTCATCGTGCCGGCCCCCTACTGGACCACCTACCCGGAGTCGATCCGGCTGGCCGGCGGCGTCCCGGTCGAGGTGGTGGCGGACGAGACCACCGACTACAAGGTCTCGGTGGCCCAACTGGAGGCCGCCCGCACCGCGCGCACCAAGGTGGTGCTCTTCGTCTCGCCGTCCAACCCGACCGGCTCGGTCTACACCGAGGCCGAGGCGGAGGCGATCGGCCGCTGGGCGCTGGAGCACGGCCTGTGGGTGCTGACCGACGAGATCTACCAGCACCTGGTGTACGGGGACGCGAGCTTCACCTCGCTGCCGGCCCTGCTGCCGGAGCTGGCGGACCGGTGCATCGTGGTCAACGGAGTGGCCAAGACCTACGCGATGACCGGCTGGCGGGTGGGCTGGCTGATCGGCCCCAAGGACGTGGTGGCGGCCGCCACCAACCTGCAGTCGCACGCCACCTCGAACGTGAGCAACGTGGCGCAGCAGGCCGCGCTGGCCGCGGTCAGCGGGGACCTGGCCGCGGTGGACGAGATGAAGGTCGCCTTCGACCGCCGCCGGCGCACCATCGTGCGGATGCTGAACGAGATCGACGGCGTCCTCTGCCCCGAGCCGCTGGGCGCCTTCTACGTCTACCCGTCGGTCAAGGGGCTGCTGGGCAAGGAGATCCGCGGCCGCCGGCCGCAGAGCTCGGCCGAGCTGGCCGCGCTGATCCTGGACGAGGCGGAGGTCGCGGTGGTGCCGGGCGAGGCCTTCGGCACCCCCGGCTACCTGCGGCTGTCCTACGCGCTGGGCGACGCGGACCTGGCCGAGGGCGTGGCCCGGATGCAGAAGCTGCTCGCCGAGGCGCAGGACTGATCCACCGTCAGCCCCGGAGCCGCCCTGTTCACCCCATCGGGGGACCTGAACAGGGCGGTTCCCCTTTTGACGGGCTTTGCGGCAGGATTCGTGGATGGAACAGCGAGACCTGCGGGCGCTGCCGAAGGCCCATCTGCACCTGCACTTCACCGGTTCGATGCGCCCGGGCACGCTGCTCGAGCTGGCGGCCAAGCACCGGGTCCGGCTGCCCGAGGCGCTGAGCTCCGGCACCCCTCCGAGGCTGCACGCCACCGACGAGCGCGGCTGGTTCCGGTTCCAGCGGCTGTACGACACCGCCCGCTCGGTGCTGCGGGACGAGCAGGACATCCGCCGGCTGGTCCGCGAGACCGCCGAGGACGAGGTGGCGGACGGTTCGCGCTGGCTGGAGATCCAGGTCGACCCGACCTCCTACGCGCCGCGGCTGGGCGGGCTGATCCCGGCCGTGGAACTGGTGCTGGACGCGGTGCGCGAGGCCTCGGCGGCCACCGGGGTGGGGATCCGGGTGCTGGTGGCGGCGAACCGGATGAAGTCGGAGATGGACGCGCGCGTGCTGGCCCGGCTCGCGGTGCGGTACGCGGACCAGGGGGTGGTCGGCTTCGGGCTGTCCAACGACGAGCGGCGCGGCCTGGCCCGTGACTTCGACCGGGCCTTCGGGATCGCCCGCAAGGGCGGGCTGCTGGCGGCGCCGCACGGCGGCGAGCTGGCCGGGCCCTACTCGGTCCGGGACTGCCTGGACGACCTGGGGGCCGGCCGGATCGGGCACGGGGTGCGCGCGGCCGAGGACCCGAGGCTGATGCAGCGGCTGGCCGACCGGCAGGTCACCTGCGAGGTCTGCCCGGCCTCCAACGTCTCGCTGGGTGTCTACGAAGGACCGGGGGCGGTGCCGCTGCGCACGCTGTTCGAGGCCGGGGTGCCGATCGCGCTGGGCGCGGACGACCCGCTGCTGTTCGGCTCCCGGCTGGTCGAGCAGTACCGACTGGCCCGCGAGGTGCACGGGTTCACCGATCCGGAGCTGGCCGAGCTGGCCCGGCAGTCGGTGCGCGGCTCGCGGGCGCCGGAGGGGGTGCGCAAGGAACTGCTCGGGGAGATCGATGCCTGGCTCGCCGGGCCGATCGCATGACAGTCTGACCGGCTATGAGCAGACGACTCCTCAGCACTCGGCACACCACCCACCACATCACGCACCATGTGATCCACCATCACGGCTGGTACTCCAGCCGCCCGGTGGGCGGTCCGGCGCCGATGTGGCTGCTGCTCGTGCTGCTGCTGGTGGTGGTTCTGGTCGCGGTGCTGGTGGTCAGAGCTCGACGCCGATGAAGACCGGCTCGTTGACCAGCTCCACGCCGAACACCCGGTGCACGCCCGCGCGGATCTCCCGGGCCAGCGCCAGCAGGTCGGCGGTGCTGGCCGAGCCGCGGTTGGTCAGCGCCAGGGTGTGCTTGGTGGACAGCGTGGCCGGACCGCTGCCGTAGCCCTTCTTGAAGCCGGCGTTGTCGATCAGCCAGGCCGCCGAGGTCTTGGTGGTGCCGTCGGGGGCCGGGAAGGCGGGAGCGGTCAGCCCGCCGAGCCGGGACCGGAAGGCCTGGTACTGCTCGGGGGTGAGGATCGGGTTGGTGAAGAAGGAGCCGGCCGACCAGGTGTCGTGGTCCTGCTCGTCCAGCACCATGCCCTTGTTCGCCCGCAGCTCCAGCACCGTCCGGTGGGCGGTGCGCAGGTCGACCCGGGAGCCGGCCTCGGCGCCCAGGGTGCGGGCCACCTCGGGGTAGCGGATCGGGCTCGATGCGCCGGCCGCGTCCTCCAGGGCGAAGCGGACCCGGAGCACCACGTAGCGGTCCGGCTCGGCCTTGAAGCGGCTGTGCCGGTAGGAGAAGGCGCACTCGGCGTTGGTCAGGGTGACCGTCTCGCCGGCCCGGCGGTCGTAGGCCACCACCTCGGTGATGGTCTGGGCGACCTCCTGGCCGTAGGCGCCGACGTTCTGCACCGGGGTGGCGCCGGCCGAGCCGGGGATGCCGGCCAGGAACTCGAGGCCGGCCAGCCCGTGCTCGTGCACCACCTCGGCCACCGCCGCGGCCCAGGGCTCGCCGGCGGCCAGCTCCAGAGTGGTGCCCCGGACGGTGCGCCCGGTGGTGGCGATCCGCAGCACGGTGCCGTCGAAACCGGCGTCGCCGATCACCAGGTTGCTGCCGCCGCCGATCACCAGCAGCGGCTCGCCGGCCGCGTCGGCGGCGCGCACCGTCTCCAGCACCTCCTGGTCGGTGTGCGCGGTCACCAACCGGCGCGCGGGGCCGCCGAGGCGCAGCGTGGTCAGCGGGGCGAGCGGGGCGTTCTCGGTCACGTGCACCGGACCACGGTATACGGCGGAGGCGGTCTGGCGCGGTAAATGGAGACGTATGCTATCCATATGCGCATCGGAGAGTTGAGCAAGCGGACCGGGGTGCCGGTGCCCACGATCAAGTTCTACCTGCGCGAGGGGTTGCTCCCGCACGGTCGGCTGACCAGCCACAACCAGGCCCAGTACGGCGAGGAGCACCTGCACCGGATCAAGCTGGTGCGCGCGATGACCGAGGTGGGCAAGCTCTCGGTGGCCGCCGCCCGGGAGGTGCTGGAGGCGGTGGACGAGCCGGGCAACGGCGTGCACCAGGTGCTGGGCGTGGCGCAGTCGGCGATCACCCCGCAGGTGGCACCGGAGGACTCCGAGGTCTGGCAGCGGGCCGAGGCGCGGGTGGCCGAGCTGGTGCGCCGGCGCGGCTGGCAGGTGCGGCCCGGGATCCCGGCCGAGCAGGCGCTGGTGCAGCTGGTGGTGACCTTCGACGAGCTGGGCCAGCAGGACCTGCTGACCCTGCTGGACGACTACGCGCAGGCCGCCGAGCAGCTGGCCAAGTCGGAGCTGGCGGCGATCGGCCGCCGGGACGGGGTGGACGCGATGGTGGAGGGCGCGGTGCTGGGCACCGTGCTGGGCGACGCGCTGATCGGTGCGATGCGCCGGCTGGCCCAGTCCGACGCCTCGCACCGGCTCTTCGAGGGCACGCCGGAGTAGCAGCAGGCACCGGAGCAGAACGCAGCGGGCGCGGTGCCGACCCCCGGCACCGCGCCCGCCCGCCTGACGGGGCCTCAGACCCCGGCCAGCACCTCCTCGGGCGCGGCCGGCTCGGCCTGCTCCGGGGCCGGGCGTCCGTTCGGGATGAACAGCGCGCAGATCCCGCCGAAGACCACCACCCCGACACCGACCCAGACCGCCGGGTGCAGCCCGCGCACGAAGTCGGCGGCGCTGTCGGCGCTGCCGTGCGCCAGGAAGACACTGCTGAGCACCGCGATGCCCAGCGCCCCGCCGATCTCGCGCACCGTGGTGTTGGCCCCGGAGGCCTTGCCGCGGTGCTCGGCGCCGACCGCGCCCAGCACCACCGCGGCGGTGGGCGCGATGGCGAAGCCCATCCCGGCGCCGGCCAGCAGCATCGCGCCGACCAGGTGCGAGTAGGGCGTGTTGCTGGTGGCCACCAGGTTGATCCAGGCCAGGCCGGCGGCCTGGAGGAAGAGGCCGAGCGCCATCAGCCGCCCGCCGCCGACCCGGTCGGTGATCGCGCCGGCCACCGGGGCGATGAACATCGGCATCAGGGTCCAGGCCAGGGTCAGCACGCCGGCCTGCAGCGGGGTGCGGACCGGGGCGATCTGCAGGTACTGGGAGAGGAAGAAGATCGAGCCGAACACCCCGAAGTACATCGAGGCGGAGACGATGTTGGTCAGGGTGAAGGCGCGGATCCGGTAGAAACCCAGCGGCAGCAGCGGGTGGGCGACCCGGCGCTCCCAGGCCACGAAGCCGGCCAGCAGCACCGCCCCGGCCGTGAAGGCGCCGACGATCTTGGCCGAGGTCCAGCCGTCGGTGCTGCCGTTGACGATGCCCCAGACCACGGCCAGCAGGCCGGCCGCGGCGAGCAGCATGCCGAGCAGGTCGAGGCCGACCCGCTCGCCCTTGCTCTCCTTGACCACCCGCAGGATCAGCGGGACCGCCACGACGCCGACCGGGACGTTGATCCAGAAGATCCACTGCCAGGCCAGACCGTCCACCACGGCGCCGCCGACCACCGGGCCCAGCGCGATGGCCAGGCCGCTGACCGCGCCCCACAGGCCCAGCGCCAGGCTGCGCTTCTTCTCCGGGACCGCCTGGGAGAGCAGGGTGAGCGAGAGCGGCATCACGGCCGCGGCGCCGAAGCCCTGCACCACCCGGGAGGCGATCAGCTCGCCACTGCTGTGGGACAGGCCGCAGCTGATCGAGGCCAGGGTGAACAGGGTGATGCCGATGACGAAGACCCGCCGGCGGCCGAACCGGTCACCGAGGGCCGCGCCGATCAGCAGCAGGCAGGAGAAACTGAGCACGTAGGCGTTGACGAACCACTGCAGGTCGCGGGTGTTCGCCTTGAGGTCGACGGCCAGGGTGTGCAGTGCGGTGGAGACGACCAGGTTGTCCAGCGCCACCATGAACATCGGCACGCTGCACGCGACGATCGACAGCCACAGCGGCACCTTGCGATCGGACGACGGCATAGCGGTTCCCCTTCAGGGACTTCAGGGACTTCAGGGACTTCAGGACGGCTGAGGGTGCGTGGGGCGCACCGGATGACGGTGCGTCAGTTCGTTCGGTCGGCCCGGTCGGCCCGCCGCTGCTCGGCGAGCCGGCTGCGGGCGTCGGCCCAACTGATCGGCAGTTGGTCGACCGGGACCTCCCAGAAGGCGAAGACCGACTCGCGCGAGGTCTCGCGCAGCGAGGTCATCACCGTCTTGTGCGGCTCGGTGCGGGCGTAGGTGTAGAGCTGCTCGCGGCTCTCCCAGGCGGACAGCGTCCAGAAGGTGCGCTTGAGCGGCTGGGCGATCAGCGAGGCGCCGAGCGCGCCGGGGGCGGTCTTCACCTGCTTCCAGGCCACCAGGGACTGGCGGAAGAAGCGCGGGACGTCCTTGAGCGAGCGGACTTCGAAGGTGGAGGCCATCACCAGCGCGGTGGTGGTCTGCGGGCCGGGTCGGTTCGGGGTGATCCAGGGGAGCGTCGGCATCGGCCGCACCACCTTCTATCGATAGTGGAACCTGACACTATCCATACTACACCGCTGCGCCGATCTCGTGCAGGAGTGTCTGTGCTGCGTCACGTCCGGCCGCGAAGGCCGCCTCGTGCGAGCCGATCTGGTCGTGGTGCAGGCGCTTGGAGTGGAAGTAGGAGCCGCAGAGCTTGATCCGACTGCCCTCGTTGACCTGGTAGATGGTCTGCTGCAGGGTGCGCAGGTCGAGGTCGATCACCGGGTGCTCGTAGCGCAGTTCGCGGATCACCGCGTCCGCGCGCAGCTCGCCCGGGTAGTCCAGGGTGACGAAGTAGTCGGTCGCGGACTCGAAGCCGTGCAGCTTGTTCATGTAGTAGGCGACGTACGGGCGGACCTGCCCGTCGACCGTCACCTTGCCGTAGTTCCAGCTCTCCCAGCGGGAGCGGTCGGCCGGCATGGCGCTCGCATCAGTGTGCAGCACCGCCAGCGAGGCGTTGTAGCGGATATTGGCCAGGGTGCGCCGCTGCACCTCGTTCGGGTCGGTGAGCAGCGCCCGGGCCTGGTCGCCGTGGACCGCGAGCACCACGTGGTCGAAGTGCTCGGTGCCGCTGGTGGTGGTCACCTCCACCCCGTGCTCCTCCTCGCGCACCCCGAGCACCGGCTCGTTCAGCCGCAGCTTGCCGCCGATCGCGGCGATCGCCTTGCGCACGTAGGAGATCGAGCCGCCCTCGACGGTGCGCCAGTCCACCCGCTGCCCGCCGAGGCCGCCCTCGTCGTGGGCCATGAAGAAGGCGATCACGGTGGTGGCCGGCATCTGCCAGATCAGCTCGGCCGGGACCGACCAGACGGCGGTGCACAGCAGGATGACGTACCCGTAGCGGAACTCCTGGCTGTAGCCGCCGCGGTCCAGGTACTCGCCCAGCGGAAGGTCGGTGCGCTTGCGGAAGAAGTCCCGCCGGCCCTCCTCGTGGAACCGCCGGGCCTCGCGCCAGATGGTGCCGAACTCGGCCGGGTAGCGGGTCGTCACCTCCTCCTCGGGCAGGTTCAGCTCCGGGGTGCCGTACTGCAGGCCGCTGTCCAGGTCGAAGAAGTTGAAGCCGCCGGCGTGCTCGACGGTGCCCACCCCGAGCTCGTCCAGGAAGGCGCCGAACTCCGGGTAGCTGGGGCGGTTCATCACCACGAAGGCGGTGTCGATGCCGAGGGTGCGGCCGGCGTCCTCGACCTCGATGGTGTTGGCGTGGCCGCCGACCCGGTCGTCCTGCTCGAACAGGGTGATCTCGGCGTGCCGGCGCAGGCGGTAGGCGGCGGACAGGCCGGCCACGCCGGCACCGATCACCGCGATGCGGGGCTGGTTGGACATCTGTTGCTCCTCAGGTGAGTACGGTCTGCTGCAGCCGCCCGCCGGTGCCGTCCTGGACGGCGGTGGCGAGCACGAACCCCGGGGCGGGGTAGTGAAGTTCGAACTGCCAGCCGGGCGCGCCGGGGGGCGTGTCCGGGTCGTGCAGCTGGATCGGGGTGCGGTGCGGGGTGGAGAAGGCGAACTCAGCCAGACCCCGGCGCAGGCCGGTGCCCAGCGCCTTGAGGTAGGCCTCCTTCAGCACCCAGAGCGCGGCCAGCGTGCGGGCCGGCCCGGCTCCGGGGCCGGTCAGCAGCGCCCGCTCGGACTCGGCCAGGAAGCGCGGCAGGTAGCGCACCGCGTCCGGGCCGGCCGGGGTGGCCTCCACGTCCACCCCGCAGGCTGCCTGCTCGGTCACCAGGCAGGCGATCAGCCCGTCGGTGTGCGACAGGTTGAACCGCAACCCGTCGGCGGGGCCCAGCGGTTCGGGCCGGCCGTCCGGACCGTGGCCGAACCGCCACTCCCCCAGCGGGCGCCCGCAGCGCGCACTGAGCGCGTACCGGGAGAGCACCCGGGCGCCCAGGTAGCGGCGCCGGGCGCCCGGGGTGCGGCGGCGCGCCAGCAGCTCGCGCTCGGCCTCGGTGAGCAGCGCGGTGCCGCCGTGCCGGGCGGCGAAGCCGTCCACCGCCGACTCGGGCAGCAGCCACAGGTGGCCCTCGCTCATCGGTCCTCCCGCAGCACCCACAGCCCCACCAGCTGCATCACCCAGCTGGTCAGGTCGCCGCGCAGCCGGTCCCGGCAGGCGGCGCAGACACCCAGGTCGGCGTCGACCTGGTCGGTGGCCGCCGAGCAGCGCGGGCAGACGACCGCCGCCGCGGCCGTGGCGGCCGCCATCAGGAGGCCCGGGCCAGTTGGAACCGGCCGTACGAGAAGAGCCGCCCCTCCTGGTGCAGTTGGCGCAGCGCCGCCATCACCTCGTCCACCACCGCGGAGTCGGTGACCGTCTCGTGCGGGTACCACTGCCGGCGCAGCCGCTCCAGCTGGAGCAGCAGCAGCGCGCCGCTGGGGAAGGGCTCGCCGAGCGAGGCGTGCAGGTGCGCGTGCAGGCAGGCGGCCACCGCGTGCAGCAGGCAGTACTCCTTGGCCAGGTCGAAGAGTTCGGCGCTCTGCCCGTAGGCCCGGCCGAGGTCGGCCTTGAGCGCCCGGCAGCGCTCGCGCAGCGGGCCGGCCCGCTCCAGCAGCTCCTCGGCCAGCTCGGCCGCCTGCAGCAGCCGGCGGTGCTCGGCCGGCTCCTGCCGCGCGGCCCGGCGGCGCAGCTCGTCCACCGCGGCCGGTGCGGCCAGCAGCGCGTCGTCCCGACCGCGGCTGAACAGCTCCTGGTCCCACGGGCGGTACATCGGCAGCGGCTGCTCCGGGCCGTACAGCACCGGGGCCCGGCGCTCGGCCGCGGCCACCGCCGCCGCGTCCTGGACCGGCCCGGCCGCCGACTCCAGCAGGCCCTCCAGCTGCAGGGCCAGGTTCTTCAGGTTGACCACGGTGTTGCCGTCGGCGAAGTTGGCCACCAGCAGGTCGCGCAGCATCTTCTGGTGGATCCCGTAGTGCGGGGTGTCGCGCAGGTAGAACCGGGCCCCCAGCACCACGTTGAGCTGGGACATGGTGCGCTCCAGCAGGGTGGGGACGAAGTACTTCACCACCGAGGACCAGACGCTGGTCTGCTCGGGCAGCAGCTGCAGGCTGCGCACCGCGCCCAGGCTGACCGCGTCGGCCACCATCAGGTCGGCGAAGCTCTCGGTCAACTGCCGCCTGGAATAGGGGATGTCACTGACCAGCTGGCCGAAGATCCGGCGCTGCTCGGTGAAGTCCAGGGTGACCCGCAGCGCGGTGTCCACCGCGGACAGCGCGATCGAGCCGATCAGGGTGCGGGCCACCTGGGAGGTCTTCAGGGCGATCTCCAGCCCCGCGCCCTCGGCGCCGATCAGCGCCGACTCGGGCACGAAGACCCGGTCCAGCCGGACTCCGCTCATGTCCAGGGCGCGCAGCCCGTGCAGCCGCTCGTTGGGCAGTTCCTCGACGGTGCCGGCCGGGCAGCGGCGCTTCTCCAGCAGGAAGATCGAGTAGCCGGCCGGTCCGCCGCCGGCCCTGGTGCGGGCGAACAGCATCAGGCCGTCGGACACCCGGGCATTGCCGATCAGCCACTTCTCACCGGTCAGCAGCCAGCCGCCGGGGACCTTGTCCGCGGTCATCTCGTTGGCCAGCACGTCGCTGCCGTGCTGGCGCTCCGACAGCCCCCAGGCGTACCGGCTGCCCTGGCGCATCGCGTCGGCCAGGTACTGCTTCTGCTCCTCGGTGCCGGCGATCCAGGCGGGCATGAACGCCAGGCTGGTGATGATCAGCGCGGTGGCGGTGGTCGGATCGCGGCGGGCGATCAGCCGCAGCAACTGGTAGCCGGTCGCCACGTCGCCGGCCCGGCCGCCCTGCGCCTCGGGGATGTTGTAGTCGGGCACGCCCCAGCGCTGCAGCAGGTTGACGAAGGTGTACGGGTACTCCTCGCGCTCGTCGGCGGCCAGCACGGCCGCGAACGGCATCCGGCTGGTCGGATCCTGCGGATCCCCGAGGTGGTCCTCCAACTCGGCCGCGAGTTTGGCCAGTTCTTGGTACAGCACAGCCTCTCCTGAGGGTCAGCGGTGGGCGAGCGGGACCGGGGCGGCCGAGAAGAGCCGGTGGTCGGCGCGCAGCGCCAGCACCGTCTCCAGTGCGGCCGGCGCGGTGTCGGCGCAGCGGCGCGGGTCGGCGCCGTCGGCCCGGGCCAGCAGGTAGCCGAGGCAGGCGCCGAGCCAGTCGGGGCTGCCGGGCTTGCCGCCGTGCAGCGGCAGGTGGCGGTTGGCCCACCACAGCCGCAGGCAGGCGGCGGCCGCGTGCAGCCAGGCGAACCGCTCGGCCAGGTCCAGCTGCGCGCAGCCGGTGGTCGGGGTGGTCGGCAGCCCGGCCAGCGCGGTGAGCAGCTGGTCGACGAGGGCCACCACCGCCGGGGCGCCGGCCAGCTCGGCGCGGGCCGCCTCGGCGCTCTCGGCCAGGCCGCCGGTGACCAGCTCCTTGCCGCGCGCCGTCAGGTCGAGCCTGGCCGGGTCGTACGGCGGCAGCTCGGCGTCCAGTGCGAACGCGGTGGCGGCCGCCGCCCGTTCGCCCACCGGCTCTGCCAGGCTGGGCAGTTGACCGGCGAAGGAGCGCAGGTTGGCAAGCGGGCTGGTGTCCACCACGCGGACCAGCTCGGCGTCCCGGCGCAGCTTCTGGAACAGCCCGCCGCCCGGTCCCTCGCCGCGCAGCACGGCCCGGCTGGCCAGGGTGGCCGCGCACCGGGCCAGCACGTCGTCCACCGCCTCGGCCACCACGTGCTTGGCCGCGCAGCCCCAGACGCTGAACTGCTCGGGGACCACGTGGATACCCCGGGCGGCGGCCAGCGCCACCGCGTCGGCGGCCAGCAACGCGGCCGAGGCCAGCGCGAGTTCGCGACGCTGGTACGGGGTGTCCAGCAGCGCGGTGCGGCCCAGCCGGCGCTCGGCGGCGAAGTCCAGGGTGAGCCGCAGCGCGGTGTCGGCCACGCCCAGGCTGCCGGCCGTGCTCATCACCCGAACCACCTGCTGGGCCTTGACCGCCACCTCCAGCGCCTCGCCCTGACGGCCTACCAGATCAGCTGCGGAAACCGGCAGTTGGTCGAAGGCCAGGTGCGCGAAGTCGATCCCGCGCATCCCGCTGGTGCGCACCGGCGCGCCGCGGTCCAGCCCAGTGGTGTCCAGCAGCAGGGCCGAGAAGGCACCCGGACCCCGGTCGCCCGTGCGGGCCACCAGGTAGAGCGCCTCGCACCGCTGCCCGAGGCCGACCATCCACTTGGTGCCGTCCAGCCGGTACCCCGCGCCGTCCGCCACCAGGCGCACCGCGTTGGCCAGCAGGTCGCTGCCGTGCTCAGCCTCGGAGAGCGCGAAGCCCACCGCGCCGCCGCGGCGCAGGACGGCGGCGGCCCGGTCCTGCTGCGCCGCCGAGCCGTGCAGCCGCAGGCAGGTGGCGGCGGTGATGGAGAACATGGTGGCGGGCATCGCGTTGAGGTCGCGCCGGGCCGCGCTGCGCACCAGTTGCAGGCTGCGGTCGAAGGACTCGAAGCCGCCGCCCCAGGCGGGCGGCAGGTAGTCCAGGTGGAACCCGGCCTCGCGCAGCACCGCCGCGTACTCGGCCGGGAACTCCTCCCGCTCGTCCCGCCGGGCGGCCGCCGCGAAGCCGTACGGGTTGGCCGGGTCCCCGGCGTCACCGAGCAGCAGCTCCAGGGCGGCCGCCTTGGCCGTCAGTGCCTCGATCACAGCGCACCGTCCCCCGGCGGGACCGGGCGGTAGTCGCCGGCCGAGGCCGGGATCTGCACGCCCGCGGTGCGCAGCGCGGCCAGCCGGGTGTGGAAGGCGGCCCCGCGCATCAGGTGGTGGGCCACCTCGGCCACTCGGCGGTTGCCCGGCGCCTTGAGGTAACTGGCCGTCACCCAGTCGTTGAAGCTGCCCATCGCCGGGCCGCACCAGATCTGGTAGTCCAGGGTGCGCTCCGGGTCGCCGGTGGTGGACCAGCGCGAACTCATCCCCAGGTACCAGCGGAACACCAGCGCCATCCGGCGCTTGGGGTTGTCCGCCGCCCGGGCCAGCTGCTCCGGGTCGCGCCGCTGGAAGTAGCCCTCGCACTCGCGCCAGACCTCGGCCAGCGGGCGGCGGAACAGCTGCGCCTCCAGCCGGGCCCGGTCCTCGGCCGGGATCTGCTCCAGCGACTCGTGGGCCTGGTAGAGCTCGTAGAGCCGCTTGGCCCGCATCGGGAACAGCGTGCCCTTCTTGAGCACCTGCAGCTCCACGCCCATCTCGAACATGTCGGCGGCCGGCGCCATCTCGCAGTCCGCGATGCCCGCCTCGGCGAGCAGCGACTTGGTCGCCTTGGAGGCGCCCGACTCGACGCAGGACTGGTTGACCGAGCCGGTGACCACGTAGGCGGCGCCCATCGCGAAGGCGGCCGCCAGCGCCACCGGGCTGCCCAGGCCGCCGGCCGCGCCGACCCGGATCGGCACCGGGTAGCGGTGCTCGCGCTGCACCGTGTCGCGCAGCCGCAGGATGCTCGGCAGCAGCGCGGGCAGCGGGCGCCGGTCGGTGTGCCCGCCGGAGTCGGCCTCCACCGTGATGTCCTCGGCCATCGGCACGTGCTTGGCCAGCTCGGCCTGGAGCGGGGAGATCAGCCCCTGCGCCAGCAGGTCGGCGACCAGCGCGGCCGGGGCCGGGCGCATGAACCGCTCGGCGGTCTCGGTGCGGGAGATCTTGGCGATCACCCGGTGCTCGGCCAGCACCCGCCCGTCCGCGCCCTGGCGCAGGCCGGCCAGCCGGTAGCGGACGATGTGCGGGCTGAGCGCCATGAAGGCCGAGGCCTCCACGCAGCGCACCCCGTGCTTGAGGAAGAGCTCGACCGCCTCCCGCTCCAGCCGCTCCTCGCTCGGGCTGTGGATCAGGTTGACCGCGAAGGGCAGGCCCGGGATCTGCGCGGCGAACCGCTCCAGCGCCTTCTCGATGCTCTCCGGCAGCAGCCCGGCCGCCCCGTAGGAGGCCAGGTAGCCCTCCCGGGCCAGTGCGATCACCAGGTCGGCGGAGGCGATCCCGCCGGCCATCGCGCCGGCCATGTACGGCTGGCGCACGCCGTGCGCGTTGCGGAAGGCGGCCGAGCCGAGCCGCTGCGGGGGCAGCGGGGCGGCGGCGGCCAGCAGCGGCAGGCTGCCCGCCGGGGCGCCGGCCCCCGGCAGCGCCTGGCCGCCGGAGACCGCGCCGATGCCCTGCGGGGTGCGCACCACGAAGCAGGGACTGTCCAGATCGGCGAGCACCTGGTAGACCCCGGCCGGGTCGGTGCTCGGATAGCCGGGCCCCTGCCAGTGCAGGGGGGTGGTGGTGGCGGTGGTCATGCCCGGTACTCCTTCGCACGGACCTCGATGGCCACGTCGGTCAGTTCGTAGATCCGCAGGCCCGGCTTCCACAGCTCGGCGTCGGCGATCACCACGATCCGGCCCGCCTCGCGGCGGATCTCCTTGATGTGCGCGTCGAACCGCATCTCGCCGTCCTGACGCAGGATCTGGCCGCGGTACTTCCAGCTGGTCTCGACGTCGCGGGCGAGCGCGAAGTGCGGCTCGGCCAGCCCCTCGGCCAGGCCCTGCTCCAGTACGAACAGCCGCAGCGCCTGCAGCACCGCCTCCACGCCGAGCGAGCCGGGCATCACCGGGTCGCGGTGGAAGTGGCAGTCGAAGTACCACTCGTCGGGGCGCACCGCGCGCCGCCCGTGCAGGTAGCCGCGGCCGTGGTTGCCGCCGTCCGCGACCAGGTCGACCTCGTCCACCAGGTGGAAGTGGCCACCCGGCAGGGCCAGCCGGCCCCCGGTCGGGTCGGTGAACTGGGGCGCCCCGTCGGTCAGTTCGATCCGCTTGGCGAGGGCCTGCGGGTTGCGCTCCAGCCAGGGGGCGACGTACTGCCCGGAGTCCAGGCCGGCCTGGTTGGCCAGCGCGGCCTCGCTGAAGTACCCGAAGAGCGACTCGCCGGTGTAGAACACCTCGCCGTCGGCGGAGAGTTCGTAGCTGAAGTTCTGCAGCACCGCGCCGGAGACCGCACTGGTCATCAGCAGCTTGGAGTGGTGCCGGATGGTCTTGCCGCGCAGGTCGACGTCCTTGACCACGGTGGCCCGGCCGTCCAGGTTGCGGATCGCGTACTGGGTCTGCGGCTGCTTGAGGGTGGCGCCCAGGTAGTAGCCGAGCAGGATGGCGGCCTGCAGCGAGGTCTCCATCAGCACGCAGTTGGGCAGGTGCGGGTCGCTGTTGTGCTGGTAGTACCAGGCGTCGGTCGGCGAGTCGTACTCGGTGACCATCTCCGAGCCGGGGGCCAGGTCGCCGCGGGTGCCGGTGAGCCGCATGATCCGGTCGACGAACTGGAAGTCCCCGTTGGGGATGTACGGCGCCCGGGAGTTCGCGTAGACGTCGAACTCCGGGCCCATCGCGGTGCCCAGGTCGCCCTTGGCCGCGTGCGCCAGGTGCAGCTCGTTGATCATCGCGGGCTCGCCGGACCGGTTGCGCCGGCCCAGGAAGGCCGGGACGCCGCCGAGTTCGGGCCGGTACGGGGTACCGGGCTTCTCCCGGACCTGGATGCCGAAGTTGCGCATCCGGATCACCGGCTTGTCGCCCAGGTAGACCAGCACGTCCGCGACCACGGTGGGCCGCGGCAGCATGGTCAGCTCCATGACCTCCAGCTCGTAGCGGATCTCCCGGTGCTCCGGGGTGATCTGGCCGCGCACCTGCACTTCGGTCTGCAGCCCGATCACGGTCTGGAACCGGGCGTCCGGCAGCACCAGGTGCATGCCCTGGTGCAGCAGGTAGGCCTGCAGCACCTGCACCGCGCCCTCGGCCACCAGGGAGCCCGCCAGCACCGGGTCGTCCGGGAAGTGGCACTCGAAGTACCAGGCGTTCGGGTCGAGCTGCTTGGTCGCGCTGATCGCGCCCAGGCCGCGCGGGCCGCCGGTGCGGTCGATCCGGATCTCGTCGACCATCCGCAGCCGGGCGTCCGGCAGCCGCAGCGCCGGGTTGAGGCCCGGGTCCTGTGCGTGCTCGGGCCCGAACACCTCGCCGGGGCGGCCCTGGGCGAGCAGCTCCAGGTCGGCCGCGGTCAGCAGGTTCTTCGAGGTGCTCGCCAGCGGCTTGAACCAGCCGCGGGTCAGCGCCGCCCTGGCGGCCCGCTCCTTCTCGGTGGTCACCACGCCCAGCGGGGTGTCCAGCTCGGCCTGGGTGAAGAAGCCGGCGCAGGCGTCCTTCAGCTCCAGGATCAGCTCGCCGTCCGCGTAGCAGAGGTAGCTGAAGAAGAAGAGCGTGGTGGCGCCCTGGGTGACGAAGCGGTTGATCGAGATGTCGTAGCGCAGCGTCTGCCCGGCCTGCGGCAGGTCGCCGTGGAAGACCAGGGTGGAGTCCAGCAGCCGGTAGACCCGCTCGCCCTGGTTGCGGAAGTCGATGCCCAGGTAGCTGATCAGCAGCAGGTCGCACTGGCCCGCCTCGATCGCCACGGCCGGCGGCACCCCGCCGTCCACCGTGTACCAGGCGTCCTCGGGCACGTCGTACTCGGTGCGGATGAACGAGGGCTGGTAGACGCCGGTCTGCGCCTCGAGTCCGGTCACCCGGGTGACGAAGTGGTAGGGCGGGGCGGGCAGCCGCACCCGCTTGGCGTAGCCGTCGATCTCGGCGAAGCCGGGGCCGAAGACCTTGGCCAGCGAGCCGGTGGCGAACTCCAGCAGGTCGGCCTGGTCCCAGACCACCCCGGGAGTGCGCGGGGCGGCGGTCAGCGCGAGCGGCTCGGGAGCGGGCTCGGCCGTGAGGGCGAGCGGCTCGGGAGCGGGCTCGGGCAGCGCCGGGAGCGCGTGGGCACCGGCGGGCCGGGCCTCGCGCAGCAGCGCCTCGGTACGGGCCAGGGTGCTCTCCTGGAGCACCCGCTGGGTCTCCATCACCACGGAGTGGGTGCTCATCAGTTGCTCGCGCAGCTCGCGCACCAGGTCCTGGGCGCTGACCGGCCTGCTGGGAGCGGGGGTTGACGGGGCAACGGGCGCCGCCGGTGCTGACGGCCGCTCGGCTGACGGTGCGGCAGCCGGCTGCGGGTCGGCCCAGGGCAGGAAGGAGATCGGTTCACCGTCGAAGGCGAGCGCCTCCGGGTCGGCGAGGGTGGGGTCGGCAGGCATCGGGGCGGGCTCCTCCAGCGAGAGGTGAGCGGCCGGCGTGGGGCGGTCGGGCGGCACGGGCGGGCCGCCGGCGCCCACCAGGACGGGGACGGCGGCCACCGGGACGGGGACAGGGGGGACGGGAGCGGCGGCCACGGGGGCCGGCTGCGGGAGGACGGCCGGGGTGCGGGCCGCCAGCACCGCGCCGGCGGTGGCCGCGACCTGGGCGGGGATGGAGGCGCCGCCGCCGACCGGGACCAGCAGCCGGTTCGCCCGGACCGCCGTGGCGGCGGGCTCGGCGCCGAGCAGCCCGGTCAGGTCCAGCGGCACGCCGTGCGCCACCAGCCGGGCGACCAGCTGCGCCACGGCCCGCACGGCGGGCACGCCGCGCCGGTCCACCGAGACCGCCACGTGCTCGGCCGTGCCGAGGGTCTCGTGCACCCAGCGGGTGCAGGTGGCGCTCGGGCCGACCTCGATGAAGTAGCGGTAGCCGCGCCGGTGGGCGGTCCGCACCAGTTCCGGGAAGTCGATGGTGCTGCGCAGCGTGTGCGCGATCCGCTCGGCCAGCTCCTGCTGCTCGTACCTGGTGATCGGGCCGTAGTCGTAGGCGCTGAGCAGTTCCAACTCGCCGGTGCTGCCCACGGGGTGGCTGTTCAGCTCGGCCAGCCCGGCCAGCTCGCCGTCCACCACCGGGGCGTGCATCACCCCGTTGACCGGCGAGCGGGCCGCCGGGCAGCCCAGCTCCTCGATCAGCAGGCGGCACTGGGCCGGATCGCCGGCCACCACCACCTCACCGGGCGTGTTGACGTGGGTGAGGAAGACCCGCGGGTAGCCGGCCAGCGCCGCCCGCACCCGGTCCGCCTCGGCCAGCAGCACGAAGCCGCCCCAGACCTTGGCGTCCGGCAGCTGCTCGGGCAGCTGCCACAGCTCGCGCACCGTGTCACGGCGCCCGTTCAGCCGGTGCTTGAACAGCGGAGTGGCGCTGATCCGGTCGTCCCGGCGGGCCCCGCGCTGCCAGCCGCCGGTGGCGAACAGCATGCTGCTCTCCCCCAGGCTGTAGCCGAACGCGCCGTGCACCCGGATGCCGAGCAGCTCGCGCACCAGGTCGGTGTGCAGGATCGCGAAGGTGGTGCCGGTGGCCAGCATGAACGGCAGGTCCTCGGCCAGCTCGGCCTCCAGCGCCATCAGCTCGCGCCGGTCCGGCGTGGTCTGCCGGCGCGGGTGCAGCCGGGCGGTGCGGAAGGTGCGGTCGGGGTCCGCCGCCTCCGCCTCGAACCGCTCCAGCAGGCCGGGGAAGGCCCGGAACAGGTCCCGGCCCAGGCCCGGGTAGGAGTTGACCGCGCCCGGGAAGACCAGGGCGACCTTGCCGTCGGGGCCGATCGGGCAGGCGGCGTGGTAGCTGCCCGCCGGGGTGGCCCAGTCCTCGCCCTTGGCCAGCGCGCCGGGCAGGTCCCGGGCGGCCAGCTCCAGCTGCTTGCCGAGCTCGGCCGCGTCCCGGCCGACCAGCACCACCCGGGCACCGCCCGGGGTCAGCGCGGCGGCGGCCCGGCGGGCCAGCGCGTACGGGTCGGCGCCTGCGGCGAGTTCGGCCCGGTGCGCCTCGACCACGGCCGGCAGGCCGGCCGACTGCGGAGCACCGAGCGCCAGCAGCACCGGGCCGCCGGCCCGCTGCCAGGCCCGCTCCTGCTCCGCCCCGCTGGTCCGCGCGGCGGAGAGCACCAGGTGGCCGTGCGCCCCGCCGGTGCCCAGGAAGGAGACGGCGGCGTGCCGCCGGCCGTCGCGGTCCGCGCGCAGCCAGGGGTGGGAGCTGTCCGGCAGGTAGCCGCCGGTCCGGGCGAAGGCCTCGGCCAGCTCCGGGGCGGGGCGCTGCCAGCCGGGCGTGCCGGGCAGGTAGCCGTGGTGCAGGCAGAAGACGGCGCGCAGCAGGCCCGCCATCGCCGCCGCGCCCTGCGTGTCGCCCAGCTGCGCCTTGGCACTGCCGAGCGCGAACTCGGCGCGGCCGGCCGGGTAGACCTCGGCCAGGGCGGCCAGCTCGGCGCCGTCCGTGGCCTCGGTGCCGCCCGCGTGGGCCTCCAGGTAGCCGATCTGGTCGGCCGTCACCCCGGCGTCGGCGAGCGCCTGCTGGGCGGCGGCGGCCAGCGCGGCGGCGTCCGCCTCGGGCAGCTCGCCGGCCACCGGCACGGCGTGGCGCACCGCGACGGCGTCCAGCCGGGCGTAGGCCGGCCGGTCCGACTCGCCGGGACGGGCCACCACCACCGCGCCCGCACCCTCGCCGATCCGCCAGCCGCGGGTGCCCTCGCCGAAGCTCAGCCCGGCCCCGGCCACCGGCGCGGTGGCCCGCAGCAGCAGGCTCTCCGGGGCGGCGGCCAGGTCCACCGCGCCGACCAGCACCGCCTCCACGGTCGGGTCGAGCAGCAGCAGCCGGGCGGTCTCCAGTGCCTGGGCGGTGCCGGCGCCCTCGGCCGAGAGGGTGAAGGAGGGACCGGTGAAGTTCCACAGCGAGGAGATCCGGCTGGCCATGATGTTGCCGATGTAGCTGAGCACCTCGTTGGCCACGATCGGCTCGTGCACCCCGCGCCGGGCCAGCGCGGCCAGCTCCTCGAACTGATCGTCCGTCAGCTCCAGCCCGGCGGCGGCGAACTGCTCGCGCAGCCGGTCGCCCAGGCCGTACCGGGCCAGGTGCAGGTGGGCGCTCGGCTCGATCTCCATGGCGATCACCACGGCGACCCGGCGCGGCGCGGGGGCCGCGCTGCCGGGGGCGGCCTCGCGCCGGTAGCCGGCGTCGGTCAGCGCCTCGTCGGCGACCTTGGCGATCAGCGCGTGCTGCAGGTTGTGGTTGCGCAGGTCGGCGGGCGGGATCCGGTGCGCGACCGGGTCCAGGCCGACGGCGTCGACGAAGGCGCCCTCGGGCAGCTGGGTCCGGTCCAGGCCGGCCGCGGCCAGCGTGGCCCCGGCCGTCTCCTCCAGGCCGCGCCAGCGGCGCTCGGGCAGCGGGCCGAAGGCGTCCTGGCCGTCGTGCACCGCGCGCTCGTAGGCGGCGGCGCTGGTGAAGGTGCCGAAGTGGGCGCCGAGGCCGACGATGTCCAGGGCCGGGCGGACGACGGGCTCGGCCGGTCCGTCCTGCTCCGCCGCGTGCGGCGAGTCGCTGAGCACCACGTGGGCGTTGGTGCCGCCGAAGCCGAACGCGGAGACCGCGGCCCGGCGTTCGCCGGCCGGCCCGGGCCAGGGCTGCAGCTCGCGCACCAGCGCGTCGCCGGGCAGGCCGGCGATCGGCTTCGACACGCCGACGGTGGGCGGCAGTTGGCCGTGCCGCATGGCCAGGATCACCTTGAGCATGCTGGTCAGCCCGGCGACCGTGAGCAGGTGGCCGAGGTTGCCCTTGACCGAGCCGAGCAGCGGGCCGCCCTCCGGTCCGAAGAACTCCGCCACCGAGGCCGCCTCGGTGGCGTCCCCGATCGGGGTGCCGGTGGCGTGGCACTCCAGGTAGTCGATCTCGGCGGGGTCCACCTCGGCCTGGGCGTAGGCCAGTTCGTAGGCCCGGCGCTGGCCGGCCGCGCTCGGCACCAGCAGGTGGCGGCCGGCGCCGTCGTTGGACAGGCCGATGCCGTCGATCACCGCGTGCACGGTGTCGCCGTCGCGCAGCGCGTCCTCGAGTCGGCGGACCGCGAACATGCCGGCGCCCTGGCCGGTCAGGATGCCGCCGGAGGCCGCGTCGAAGGGCTGGCTGAACCCGTCCTGCGGGTAGGCGTGCAGGTCGGAGAAGGAGAGGTGGATCAGGGTCGGGTCGGGGGCGCAGACGCCGCCGGCCAGCATCAGGTCGGCCTGGCCGGTGGCCAGGTGGTCGCATGCCAGCTTGAGCGCGTACAGCGCCGAGGAGCAGGCCGCGTCCAGCGCGTACCGCGGACCGCCCAGGCCCAGCGCGGCGGCCGCGATCCGGGCCGGGGCACCGCTGACCCGGGCGTCGTCCGGGTCGGCCGGGCCCGACAGCGGGCCGGCCGGCAGCTCGGCCCCGGCCCGGCGCAGGCCCTCGCGCACCGCCTCGTCCACCAGCGGCAGGCTGATCCGGGCCGAACCCGGGGTCGGGAAGGAGTAGTTGCCGAGCACCAGGCCGGTGCGGGCGAGCAGTTCGGGGCGCTCGGCGTGGCCGCCCTCGCGCAGCGCCTCGCGGGCCACGTGCAGCGACCACTGGAAGACCGGGTCCAGCCCGGCCAGCTTCTCGGCGGCCAGCAGGTAGCCGGCCGGGTCGAAGGCGAAGTCGCGGACGAACCCGCCCCTGGTGCAGTAGATCCGGTGCTGCGGGTCCGCGTGCCGGGCGGCGGGGCCGAAGACCTCGCGGCCGCCCTCGGTACGGCTGTCGGTGCCGCTGCTGAGGTTCTGCCAGAACGCGTCCGGACCGGCGGCGCCCGGGAAGAGGCAGGCCAGGCCGACGATGGCGTACTTGGTCATGGACGTTCGAAATCCCTCCGGGGTTCGGCCGGTCCGGCCCACCGCGCGGGCGGGCCGGACCGATCGATACGGGGCGTCAGCTGGTGGCGAACTTCGCGGCCAGCTGCGGGGTGGAGACCAGGCCCACGCCGGCCAGGCGGGCCAGCACCCGGCCGTCGCGGCGCACCGCGGTGACCGTCACGCTCGCCGAGCTGCCGTTGACCGTGCTGGGCTCGACCACCACCAGGAACGGCTCGCCGTCCGGCAGCGGCTGGTGGAACTCGGCCCGGGCCACCGAGAGCGGCAGGCTCGCGGTCTGCTTGAACCGGCGCATCCAGACCAGACCGGCCTGCAGCAGCAGGTCCGCGGTGCCGGGCGCGTACAGCCGCCCGGCCCAGGCCCCGCCGGCCGGCCGCTGCTCGGCCAGCGCGCACTCCAGCACCAGCCGGGACTCCTCGGCGGCCAGCACCCGGCGGATGCCGCGCAGCGCCTCACCGTGGAACAGCGTGCCGTCGCGGTACAGCTCACCGGCATCGGTGCCCTCGCCCAGCGCGGGCAGCGCCATCGGGTGGCCGAGCTCGCCGGCCGGGTCGGCGCCGAGCACCACCGAGGCCGCGTAGTGCGGGCGCAGCGCCCCCTCGACCGTGACCGAGCGGATCACCACCTCGGTGGTCGCTTGGTCGCCGGCGGGGGTGGCGGCCAGTTGCAGCCGGGCCGGCTCGGTGCCGTCCAGCACGATGCCCTTGTGCACCGCGAAGTCCCGCACCTGGCGGACGGTGCCGCCGGTCAGCCGCTCCACCGCGCCGACCGCCCAGCCCAGGGCGAGCGCGGCCGGCAGCACCGGGGCGTCGCCGATCACGTGGTCGGCCACCATCGGCTCGTCGGCCAGCTCTGCCAGCTCGCGCTCCAGCACCGTCTCCTGACCGTGAGTCAGCAGCTCGGGAGCGGCCGGGGCGGAGAGCGGGGTGGTCGGGCCGAGCACGGTGACCACGTCGTGGCCCCGGTCGGCGGCGAACTGTCCGGTGAACAGCTCGGCCCCGGCGTCCGGACCGATCAGCGTGATGCCGCGCTCCTGGAACACCGCCTTGATCTGCGGCGAGACCATCCCGCTGTCCCAGGCGCCCCAGTTGAGCGAGCTCACCCGCACCCGCGGGTGCTCGCGCTTGAAGGCGCCGGCCCAGGCGTTGAGCACCTCGTTGGCCATCGCGTAGTCGGACTGGCCCTGGTTGCCGAAGAACCCGGCGACCGAGGAGAAGAGCAGCAGGTGGCGCAGCCGCTCGGGCTCCAGCGCGTCCAGCACCGAGCGCAGCCCGCCGAGCTTGGTGGCGAACACCCGCTCGATCTCGGAGGCCTTCTTCTGCGCGATCAGCTGGTCGGCCAGCACCCCGGCACCGTGCACCAGGCCGGTCACCCGGTGGGCGTACGGCGCCAGCGCGGCAGCCGTGGCCGCGGCGTCGGTGAGGTCCACCGCCAGGTACTCGGCGCTCGCGCCGGCCGCGGTGACGGCGGCCAGGGTGGCGCGCACCTCGCGCTCGCCGACCACCGCCTGGTAGAGCTGCTCGACCCGCTTGGGGGTGGGCTTCTCGCCCTGCTCCTTGAGCCGGGCCACGGCGGCCGCCTTGAGCTCGGCGGTGCCGGTCACGCCCTGGGCCCAGGCCGGCTCCTCCCCCAGCGCGGTGCGGCCGATCAGCAGCAGGCCGGGCCGGTGGGTGCGGGCCAGCTCGACCACGCAGCGGGCGGTGATGCCGCGTCCGCCGCCGGTGACCACCAGCAGGTCTTCGGGGCCGAGCTCGGCCACCTCGGCCCCGGCCGGGCGGGCCGGGAAGGCCGGGCGCTCGGCGAGGGTCAGCCGGTGGCGCCGGCCATCGGCGCTGCGGGCCACCTGGACGGGGGACGGCTGGGCGTCCTGGCACTCGGCCAGGACCAGCTCGGCACCGCGCTCGGTGGTCAGCGCCGGGGCCAGGTCCACGGCCCGGCAGAACAGCTCGGGGGCCTCCACCGCGAGGGTCTTGACCAGGCCGCCGTAGCCGCCGGCCGGGGTGAGCTGCTCGGCCACACCGGTCAGGCCGAAGGCGCCGTCCAGCCGGGTGACGGTGACGAAGGCGGCCCGGCCCCTGGCGCTCTGGCGGCGCAGCGGCTCGACCAGGTGGCGGGCCACCAGCAGGGTGTGGGACAGGCGGCGCAGGCCCTCGGCCCAGTCGGTGTCCTGGCGGGTGGCGAAGGCCAGCACCAGGCTCACCGGCTCGGCCAGCAGCTGCTCGGCGCGCTCGGCCAGCTCGGTCGGGCCCCAGCCGGTCAGCGGGTGGTCCTGGGCGCCGTCGATGGTGCGGGTGACGCCGGGCAGCCGCAGGGCCTTGAGCTGCCAGCCGGCCGAGCGCAGCCGGGCGGCCACGGCCGGGACCAGCTCGCCGCCGTCGTCCACCAGCAGCGCACCGCCACCGGCCGGGTAGGCGGCCACCAGGTGGTCGGGGTGCGGGAGTTCGGCGAGCGCCGCCTGGGCGCGGCCGATCCCGGCGGGGCGCGGCGCGGGGGCCGCGGCCGGACGGGCCGGGGCTTCGGGCGCAGCCGGGGCCGAGGCCTGGGGCTGGGCCTGGGCCTGGGGAGCGGCCGGAGCCGGGGCCGGCGTCGTGGTGCCGGTCATGAAGTCGACGATCTGGCCGAGGGTGCGCAGCTCACCGAGCTGCTCCGGACCGACCGGAGTGTCGGAGGGGAACCGCTCCGACAGCACACCCATGATCTCGACCCGCTTGATCGAGTCGATCCCCAGATCCGCCTCGACATCCATCCCCAGCTCGAGCATCTCCGCCGGATAGCCCGTCTTCTGCGAGACCACCTCCAGCAGAGCCTGGGTCACCTGATCCGCAGTCACCCCGGAAACGGGGGCTGCCGAAGCAGGTGCGCCGCCTGAGACGGCGGTCATGAAGTCGACGATCTGGCCTAGGGTGCGCAGCTCACCGAGCTGCTCCGGACCAACCGGAGTGTCGGAGGGGAACCGCTCCGACAGCACACCCATGATCTCGACCCGCTTGATCGAGTCGATCCCCAGATCCGCCTCGACATCCATCCCCAGCTCGAGCATCTCCGCCGGGTAACCGGTCTTCTGCGAGACCACCTCCAGCAGAGCCTGAGTCACCTGATCCGCCGTCACCCCGGAAACCGGAGCCGGCATCACGGCAGCAGGAGCGCTGCCCGCGACCGCGGTCATGAAGTCCACGATCTGACCCAGCGTGCGCAGCTCACCGAGCTGCTCCGGACCGACCGGAGTGTCGGAGGGGAACCGCTCCGACAGCACACCCATGATCTCGACCCGCTTGATCGAGTCGATCCCCAGATCCGCCTCGACATCCATGCCCAACTCGAGCATCTCCGCCGGGTAACCGGTCTTCTGCGAGACCACCTCCAGCAGGGCAGCAGCGACCTGGTCCGCCGTCACCGACGGTGCAGCAGGCGCCGGGGCGGGGGCCGGCGGCAGCACGGGTGCCACCGGCGCGGCCGCCACGGGCGCGGGGATCACCGGGGCCGGCGCCGCAGCCGGGACCACCGGGGCCGGGGCAACCGGCGCAGCTGCCACGGCAGCAGGCGCAACCGGGGCCGGGGCCAGAGCCACCGCAGCCGGCGCGACCGGCGCCGGGCTGACCAGCTCGGCCGTCACCGGAGCACCGGCACCCGCACCCGGGGCCAGCTCCATCGCCGCCAGGTCCCGCAGGATCTCGTTCGCCCGCAGGTGCGTGCGCCCGATCGCCAGGCCGTGCTCCTTCACCGCCGTGACCCCGGGCAGCACGTGGTCCACCCGGCCCTGGTCGGCCGCGTCCTCCAGCAGCCCGGCGAGCCGCTGGGCGCTCTGCAGCTGGCCGTTGAGGTAGTCGTCGTGCAGCGCCAGGTGATCGGCGATCAGTTTGGCCAGCCGGTCCGGCTGGTGGTCCCGTTCCACAGGGGGCGTCTCCTGATTCGGTGTCGGCGCGGCGGGCAGCGTGGCCACCGCGACAGGTGCGGGCTGGACGGGCGCGACCACCGCCGGGGCGGGAGCCGCCACCGGGACGGGAGCGGGGGCAGGAGCGGCCGCCGGCGCGGGCGCGGTCGGCAGCGCCACCCGGTACCCGTTGCGCAGCGCCTCCTGGTAGGCCGCCTTCCGCGACTGCGGGACGTAGTTGATCCCGTTCAGCGGCACCGTCATGCCCTTGCGCGGCGCGACCTCGACCGGCGCCGCGACGTACCGGTCGGTCAGCGCCAAAGGCAGCCCGATCACCGCGAGTTGGGCAACGGCCCGCTTCATCGCCAGATCCGCGTCGGCACCCGGGCCCGGGTCCAGCCGGACCGCCTGGTGCGGGCGCTCGCCGAGGATCCGGTCCACCAGCTTGGTCAGCACGCCCCGCGGGCCGAACTCCACGAAGGTGCGGAACCCGGCCGCGTACATCTCCTCGACCCGGTCGGCGAAGTGGACCGGGTTGACGAGCTGCTCGGTGAGCAGCTTCCGGTTCGCCTCGATGTCCGAACCGTAGGAGCCACCAGGGGTGTTGGCGAACACCGGGGTCTTCGGCCCGACCACCTCGACCTGGGCCACCGCCGCCGTGAAGGCCCGCACCGCATGCGCCACGAACGGGGTGTGGAAGGCCGCCGAGACCGGCAGCCGGCTGATCCGCACCGGGCCGCCGGCCGCATCGGCGACCAGTCGCTCGACCGCGGCGGTCGGCCCGCCGACCACCACCTGGTCCGCCGCGTTGCGGTTGCAGACCACCAGCTCCGGGTGGTCGGCGAGCAGCCGGGCCACCGTCGACTCGTCCGCCGAGATCGCCGCCATGGCTCCGGCGTCGTGGTCGGCGGCCGCCTGCGCGGGCGGCGCCATCGCCGCACCGCGGGCCCGGGCGAGCCCGAAGTACGCCTCGTCGGAGAGCGAGCCACCGGCCCAGAGCGCGGTCAACTCACCGAAGCTGTGGCCAAGTTGACCGTCGGCCGCGAAGCCGAGCTCGGCCAGGTAGCGGAACTGCCCGACCGAGAGCGCGCCGATCGCCGGCTGCGCGTACTCGGTGCGGCGCAGCGCCTCCTCCTGCGCGGTGCGGGCGGCCTGGTCGAAGGCGGGCGGCGGGAAAGCCACCCGGGCCAGCGTCCGGTCCCCGCTGAAGTGCTGGTTGGCCTGGTCGAAGGCGGCCCGCAGCGGCGGCAGCGCGAGCACCGCGTCCCGCCCGGGGTTGACGTACTGGCTGCCCTGCCCGGCGAAGAGCGCCCCGACCTTGCCGGTCTCGGCCGCCCGCCGGCGGTACCAGACGCCCTTGGGGTGCGCCCAGCTCGCCGCCTCCGGCTTGCCGCGCAGCTCCTTGACGGCCAGCTCGCGCAGCTCGGCCGACTCCGCCTCACCGCGCGCGGCCAGTGCCACCCGGGCGTGGTCGGCCGGCACCGCGGCCGCCGAGTCCACCCCGGGCGCGCCCGAGGCAAGCAGCTCGGCCAGCGCGGCCGCGTCCGGCGCGTGCCACAACTGCGCCTTGGCCACCGGGAAGAGCACCTGCAGGTCGTCCCCGGTGCCGTGCTCCTGGAGCACGAAGTGGAAGTTGGTGCCGCCGAAGCCGAACGAGGAGATCGCGGCCCGCCGCGAGTCCCGCGCCGGGTCCTTGATCCACGGCCGGGTCTCGGTGTTCACGTAGAACGGGCCGCCGACCGCCGAGCTGGGCTCGGTGACGTTGATGGTGGGCGGCAGCAGCTTGTGGTGCAGGGCCAGCGCCAGCTTGATCATGCCGGCCGCACCGGCCGCCGCCTTGGTGTGCCCGATCTGCGACTTGACGCTGCCGATGGCCGCGAACTGCTGCTCCTCGGTGCTCTCGGCCACCACCTCGGCCAGCGCGGACAACTCGGTGGCGTCGCCGACCGCGGTGCCGGTGCCGTGCGCCTCGAACAGCTCGACGCTGGCCGGCGAGGCGGCCGCGTCCTCGTACGCCCGGCGCAGCGCGACCATCTGGCCCTCCTTGCGCGGGGCGTAGATGGACTTGAACCGCCCGTCGCTGGAGGTGCCGATGCCGCGGATCACCGCGTAGATCTCGTTGCCGTCCCGCTCCGCGTCGGCGAGCCGGCGCAGCGCCAGCATCCCGATGCCCTCGCCGATCAGCGTGCCGTCCGCGTCCTTGTCGAACGGGCGGATGCTGCCGGCCTTGGAGAAGGCGGGCGTCTTGGAGAAGCACAGGTACATGAAGATGGTGTTCTCGGCGTCGCAGCCGCCGGCCAGCATGGTGTCGGCCCGGCCCTCCAGCAGCTCGCTGACCGCCGCCTTGGTCGCCGCCAGCGAGGAGGCGCAGGCCGCGTCGATGGTCATGTTGGTGCCGCCGAGGTCGAGCCGGTTGGCGATCCGGCCGGCCACCACGTTGCCGAGCATGCCCGGGAAGGAGTTCTCCTCCCACGGCGCGAAGGCCAGCTTGAACTTCTCGGCGATCTCCTCGGCGTCCCGCTCGCTCAGACCGCAGCTGCGCACCACCTCCTTGAGCACCGGCGTCTGCAGCCGGGCCGACAGCGGCTGGGTCAGCTGGTTGGCACCGGTGATGCCGAGCACCACTCCGGTGCGCGCCGGGTCGTACCAACTCCCCTGCGCCCCGGCGTCCTTGAGCACGTCGCGAGCCACCGTCAGGCTGAGCAGCTGGAGGACGTCGGTGACCTCCAGGGTGGTCGGCGGCAGGCCGAACTCCATCGGGTCGAACGGGACCTGCGGGATGAACCCGCCGCGCTTGGCGTAGGTCTTGTCGGGGGCCGTCGGGTCCGGGTCGTAGTGCTCGGCGACGTCCCAGTGGGTGCTCGGGACCTCCTCGATGCAGTCGGCCGCCGCCACCACGTTGCCCCAGAACTCGCGCAGGTCACGGGACTTGGGGTAGAGCGCGGAGAGGCCGACGATGGCGATCGGGTTGCTCGCCAGCCTGCGGTCGAGGTCGTGGTCCGACGGGGGGAGCTTGCTGGGCTGGGATTCGTTCACGGCAGGGCTCTCTTGGTCTCTTCGGGCCTGGCGCGGCCCAGGGGAGGGAGCGGAGCGGTGGGCACGGTCAGCGCTGCGGCCGCCGGTCCGGGCGGACCAGCTCGGCGATCAGCGCAGCGGCGTCCGGCCGGGTGAGCATCGTGTAGTGGTCGCCCGGGCAGGAGTGCACGGTCAGACCGTGCCGGGCCAGCGGCTGCCAACCGAGGGTGCGGTCACCGGGCAGCAGGCTGCGCTCGGCGGTGACCAGCACCAGCGGCACCGAGGCCGGCACCGGGCGGTACGGGGCGGTCAGCCGGTTGTTGCGCAACAGGCCGTCCACATAGGTCTCGTAGAGCTTGCGCAGGCCCGGCAGCGAGGTGTCGGGGAGCAGGGCGCCGGCCGCCACCGCGGCGTCCAGCACCAGCAGCAGGCCGTCCTCGGTGCCGCAGCCGGCCAGCCGGGCCGGGTCCAGCGGCACCGGCCGGCCCCGCTTGGCACCCAGGTACATCCCGAACCAGCCCAGCAGCAGCGGGGCGTCCAGCGCCTCGTCCGGCTGCTGATAGCCCTCGGTGGGCGCGATGCTGTCCAGCAGCACCAGCTCCCGCGGGCGCCGGTCGGCCGGCAGCAGCTCGACCATCGCTTGGGCCACCACGCCGCCGAAGGACCAGCCGACGAGCGTGTCGCCCGGTGCCAGCTCCAGCTCGGCGACCAGCCGCTCGGCCAGCGCCTGCACCGTGGTGTCGGCCCGGCCGCCGGTCAGCGCGGCCTCGAAGTACGCGGGCAGCCCGGACAGGTCGAGCACGGTCAGGCCGTCGCCGTCCGGCAGCGCGTCGGCCAGGTTGCGGTGCACCTCGGCCGCCAGCGCCCCGGGGTGCACCAGGTGCACCGTGCCGTGGCCCGGCTGCGCGGCGCGCAGCCGGTGCACCGGCCCCGGCTGCGGCCGGCCGCCCTGCTCAGGCCGTGGCCGCATGCTGTCCCTCGACCTGGGCCTGCTGCTGGACGGTGGACTCCTGGGCCAGGAACTCGGCCAGGTCCTTGATCGTCGGGTGGTACCAGAGGGTGGTGCTGCCCAGCTCGAAGCCGAGCCAGTTCTCCAGCTCGCCGGCCAGGATCAGGGCCTCGGTGGAGTCCAGATCCAGCTCGTCGAAGTACTGCTCCGGGGCGATCTCGCTCTCCGGCACCCCGACACGGTGGGCAATCTTCTCGATCAGCCACTGCTGGGCCTGCGAAGCGGTCACTACGGTCACGGGAGGTCCTCCCTGATCACGGGCCCGGACGGGCCGTCAGGAACGCGGAAACGGGCGTCGAGCAGCCGGCGCGGGCAGGCTCGACCTGGGATTGGCATGGGATTGACGTGCGGCGGCACACCGAGTGACGGACGGGCGCGCGGCGTTTCGGGCAGACGGGTGCCCGGGACGGGGAAGGGGATGAGGGTAGGGCGGAGGGACCGGCCGGTCCGGCCGGCGCGGGCCCCCGGGCACTGGCTGACCTGCCGTGATACCAGGGCCCCGCGTCTTGTTGAGGAAGGTACGTCCGGCTCTGATGACCGCGCAACTGGCCGAATGCGAACCGTCCCGACTGGGCCACCTGGCGCTGTCCGCAGCGGATATGACGGACTTTCGGTCATTCGGGCGGGACGTTCTGCTGACGTTTTGTCCATCAGGGAAGGCGCAGGCCAGCGGCGGAATCGGCGCTCGGCGGCGGGCTGCGCGGGGGGCCGGGGCCACCAGCGGGCCGATTACCCTGAGTTGTTCAAGTGAGGATGGCAGAAGCCGCCCCCGGGGACTCCCGGGAGCGGCTTCGTCGGTCGGCGAAGGGTCGCTCAGGCCAGCTGGACCACCGCGCGCGACATGCCGAGCACCTTCTGCCCCTCGCTGGTGGCCAGCAGGTCCACCTGGACCCGGCGCCCGTCCAGCAGCTTGGCCACCTTCCCGGAGACCTCGACCACCGCGCCGGCCTCGTCGTTCGGCACCACCACGGGGCGGGTGAACCGCACGCCGTACTCGACCACCGCGCCCGGGTCGCCGGTCCAGTCGGTGACCACCCGGATCGCCTCGGCCATGGTGAACATGCCGTGCGCGATCACGTCGGGCAGGCCGACCTCCAGCGCGAACTTCTCGTTCCAGTGGATCGGGTTGAAGTCCCCCGAGGCGCCCGCGTAGCGCACCAGAGTGGCGCGGGTCACGGGGAAGGACTGCGCCGGCAGCGCGGTTCCGACCTCGACCTCGTCGAAGCTGACAGCCATGCCTACTCTCCCGCCTGCTCGTCGGCCGCCCGGGCGACCAGGGTCATGACGGAGGTCACAACCCGCTCGCCGCTCTCCTCCACCAGTTCGCCGCGCACGGTCAGCACGTCGTTACCGGCCAGCGACTTGATGTTGTCGATGGTGATCTCGACCCGCAGCCGGTCGCCGGCCCGCAGCGGGCGGCGGTAGCTGAACTTCTGGTCCCCGTGCACCACCCGGCTGAAGTCCAGCCCCAGCTCCGGGTCCTCCACCACCTGTGCGGCGGCCTGGTAGCTGAGCACGAACGGGAAGGTCGGCGGGGCGATCACGTCCGGGTGACCCAGGGCCTTGGCCGCCTCCCGGTCCAGGTACGCCGGGTTGAGGTCGCCGACCGCGATCGCGAACTCGCGGATCTTCTCCCGCCCCAGCTCGTACGGCTCGGTGGGCGGGTAACTCCGCCCGATGAAGGAGGGGTCGAGTGCCATGGGGGACTACTCCTCAGTTCTCCGTGTGCAGAAATGGCTCGAGGCCGCACCCTAAGGGGTGCGGCCTCAAGTCGAAGACCTGGTACAGCCAGGCCCGGCGACTCCCTAGGGGGTCAGCGGGTCTCGCGGTGCGCGGTGTGCGAGTTGCAGCGGGGGCAGTGCTTCTTCATCTCAAGACGGTCCGGGTCGTTACGCCGGTTCTTCTTGGTGATGTAGTTCCGCTCCTTGCACTCCACGCAGGCCAGCGTGATCTTCGGGCGGACGTCGGTGGCAGCCACGGGAGTGCCTTCCTGAACAATGGGTGATGACAAGACAAGAGTAGCCGACCGGGAGTGCGATCTCCCGACCGACTACGCGGGGTAGCGGTGACCGGACTTGAACCGGTGACACAGCGATTATGAGCCGCTTGCTCTACCAACTGAGCTACACCGCCACTTGATGAACAACCTCCGCCGAGGCGGAGGCGACTCATCAGAGCCCCCATGCGGAATCGAACCGCAGACCTTCTCCTTACCATGGAGACGCTCTACCGACTGAGCTATAGGGGCGAACCGGTTGAACGAGGAAGAGATTACACGGTTCCGAGCCAGAGATGAAATCCGTATCCGGGCGGCAAGATCGCAGGTCGGCAGCGTCGCACGAGCACACGACCCCGGTGTCGCCGTTCGACTCCCGGCGCAGCGGCGCCCGCCGCTCAGCGCGAGCCTCCCCGCCGCACGCCTGCGCTGACCATAGGCTCGACGGCCAAGTGACCCGGCGTTGATCTTGCTCCATTTGATCCAGCCGCGGTGTCGGTCGTGCGGAGCGAAGCGAGGTGGGCGGCTTGACCACGGACAGCCCCGACGGGCCACAGCACGACGGCCGGCACGACGGGCCGAAGCCGACGGGCCGGGCGGACGGATCCGCGCCGGAGGGCCGGGCGGACAGCCGGGCCGACAACCGGGACGACGGACCGTCGCAGGAAGGCCGGTCCGGCTCGGCCGGCACCGGAGCGGGCGGCGGCGGCAACCCGCTCGGCCACGGCCCCGTGCTGCTGCTGGCCGGCGCCCGGCTGGCCGACGGCCGGGTGGTGGACGTGCGGATCAGCGGCGACCGGATCCAGGCCGTCGGTACCTGCGGCAGCCTGGGCCCGCTCCCCCAGTCGGCGCTGCCGGCCGGCGCCGACCCGAGCGGGGTGGCCGGCGCCCGGATCGACCTGACGGGCTACCTGTTGCTGCCCGCGCCCGCCGAACCGCACGCCCACCACGACACCGCCTTCACCGCGCTGACCCCCGCGCCGCCCGACGAGCCGGTCGCGCCCGCACCGGCGGACCCCGGCGGCGTGGCGCGCCGGGTGACCGAGGCCGCGCTCACCTCGCTCGGCTACGGCGCCACCGCCCAGCGCACCCATGTGCGGATCGGCGACGTGCACGGACTGCGCCGGCTGGAGTCGGTGCTGACCGCCCGTCAGGCCCTGCGCGGGCTGGCCGACCTGCAGGCGGTCGCGGTGCCCCGGCTGCTCACCGGCACGGCCGGCGCGGACGGACGGGCCCAGCTGCGCGAGGCGCTCAAGCTGGGCGCCGACGCGGTGGGCGGCTGCCCCGAGCTGGATCCGGACCCGGTCGGCTTCGTGCAGGTGGCGGCCGAGCTGGCCGGCGAGTTCGACTGCCCCGTCGACCTGCACCTGCGCGGCGGCGATCCGGCCGCGCTGGCCCGGATCTGCGCGCTGCTGGCGCCGCTGCGGCCGCGGGTGACGCTGGGTCCGCTGGACCAGCTGCGGCGTGGGGCGGGGGCGGCGGCGGAGGGGGCGGGACTGGACGGGGCGGGCCTGGACGGGGCGGGCCTGGACGAGGTGGGTGTGCTGCAGGCTGCCGGGGTGCACGTGGTCTGCCTGCCGCAGAACGGCGGCTGCGCCGCGCTCGACGGGCCGCCCGGCGGACTGGACCCGGCGGCGGTACACGAACTGACGAGCCGCCGGCTCACGGTGGCGGCGGGCAGCGGCACGCTGCGCGACGCGGTCAACCCGGTCGGCCGTACCGACCCGCTGGAGGCCGCCTACCTGCTCGCCTCCTGCGGGGCGCTGACCCCCGCCGCCGCCTACGAGGCGATCAGCGGGCAGGCCCGGCGGGTGCTCGGCCTGCCCCCCGTCCGGGTGGACGCCGGGTTCCCGGCCGAGCTGCTGGCGGTGCGCGGCGAGACCCTGGCCGCCGCGCTGGCCGGCGGGCACAGCCGCCTGGTGGTGCACGGCGGCCGGGTGGTGTCGCGGACCAGCGCGGTGCGCGAGTTCGCCGACACGGTGGCGCTGGCGCTGCCCCGGCAGGGCGGGCCCCAGCGGCACTGAGGCACGCCGCCCCTGAACGACGACCGGCCGGCTCCAGCCGGCTGACTGCGGGGCCCGACCGCGTGACGCCCGGAATCCAGCCGGGTGACTACGGGATCCGGCTGGGGGTGTCGTGCGTCTCAGCTGTATGCGCCCTCAACGGATCGTCCCGTGCGCCGCTGCCCTGGCGGCCCTGTTCACGCTGGCCTCCTGCGGGAGCTCGGCGCCCTCCGCCTCGGTGTCCGTCTCCTCTTCTCCCTCCTCCCCCGTCGCCGTCTCGCCCCCGCTCGGGCTCGACGAGCACGCGAACGGCACCACCGTCCGGGTCGCGGCGGGCGGCACCGTGGTGGTGACCCTGCACAGCGCCTACTGGTCGGCGCTGACCAGCTCCGCCCCCGCCGTGCTGGCCCCGGCCGGCTCGCCGAGCACCTCGCCCGGTACCTGCCCGCCAGGGGGCGGGTGCGGGACGGTGACCGCTGTCTTCCGCGCCTCCTCGCCCGGGACCGCGCAGCTGACCGCCTCGCGCACCTCCTGCGGCGAGGCCCTGGCCTGCGCGCCGGACCAGCGCAGCTACCAGGTCACGGTGACGGTCAGCGGCTGAACGCGGCACTCCAACTCGCTTGGCTAGACGTGCAGTTGCGGGAGCGGCCGCGCCGGCACCGGGCGCCTGCCCTCCCTACCCCCGTGCGGATTCCGCACCGTCCGCCCGGACTACGTGGAGCGGCTGTGGGACGTGGTGAACTGGGCCGCCGTTGCCACGTGGTTCACGGCGGCCACGGCGAGCTGACCGCCCCGGCCCGGCCGCACCCGGAACTACCGCTTCAGCCCCCGGTACCGCCGGGCCAACTCGGTGAGCTTCTCGGGCCGCGCCGCGCCATTGAGCTCGTCAAGCAACTCGTCCGGGCACAGCTCGTACAACTCCCCCCACCACCGCCGCATCTTCGCGTTCCAGACCCGATACCCCCCGGGCACCCCCCTGGCCACGTACCGCCGACTGCTCATCCCCGCCCCCTCCAGTCCGTAGGCAACATTGGCGACCACGCGTCTCGATGCTCTGTCACGCGTCGAAGCCAAGTCCAGCATCATCTCGTCGACCTCGCCCGGGCGCCCGCCCGCCGCGCACCCCGTGCGGTGTGGCAGATCAGGATCACCGGGGTACCGAAGGTCAGGGCGACGGGGAGGTAGGAGGTGGCGAGGAACGGCTGGCTCGCCTCTGTGATTTCTGGACCCTCAGGCCCGCCAGTCAGCTGCACCGCGCCGACCTGTTGTGTGTCAACCAGTCAGCTGGTGGTGAAAGAGGCGGGAAGCGATGAAGGGCCCTGACCCGCGTTTCCGCTGGTCAGGGCCCTTCATTCATCCTGTGGCTGGTGCAGGGTTCGAACCTGCGTAGCTTGCGCGACAGATTTACAGTCTGCTCCCTTTGGCCGCTCGGGCAACCAGCCAGGATTTTGTCGCTGCGGGGCCTGGCCCCGTTCGACTGGGTAAACCTTACCTGATGGGTGGGGGTGGTTCGCCACTCGGTATGTCACGTGATGATCAAGGGGGGTCGGGCGGGGTGGGGCTGGATAGGCTGTCGGTGTGAGTGCCCCGCAGCGGTGGGGCCCCGGAAGCCGAGTTCGCAAGGAGACCAGCACAGATGGCCGACTCCAGTTTCGACATCGTCTCGAAGGTCGAGATGCAGGAGGTCGACAACGCGATCAACCAGACCGCCCGGGAGATCGCCACGCGCTTCGACTTCAAGAACGTCGGAGCCACCATCGACCGGTCGGGCGAGAAGATCGAGATGAAGGCGGACGGCGAGGAGCGGGTCAAGGCCATCCTCGACGTGCTGCAGAGCAAGCTGGTGGCCCGCAAGGTCTCGCTGAAGGCGGTCGAGGCCGGCGAGCCGATGCTGTCCGGCAAGGAGTACAAGATCTTCGCGTCGATCAAGGAGGGCATCTCCCAGGACAACGCGAAGAAGATCTCCAAGATCATCCGGGACGAGGGCCCCAAGGGCGTGAAGGCCCAGATCCAGGGCGAGGAGCTGCGCGTCTCGTCCAAGAGCCGGGACGACCTGCAGGCCGTGCAGGCGCTGCTCAAGGGCAAGGACCTGGACTTCGCTGTCCAGTTCGTCAACTACCGCTGACTGAGCGGCCATTGGGGCGCCCCGGGGACGTTGTCCGCGGGGCGCCCTACTGTTTCCGGGCATGGGGCTGTCGATCAGTGTGGGGCCGCTGGGTGTTCCCGAGGCCGAGGTGTTGCGGCGCGGGCTGGCCGCTGTCGGGGTGGGGTGGCGGGAGCCGGGCGGGGTGGGGCAGGGGTTCTCGGCCGGGTTTCCGTACAGCTACCTGGGCAAGCTGCGGCGGGTGTACGTGCTGCACCGCGTGGGTGAACCGGTGACCGGGGCGCGGCAGGTGGACGCCGAGCGGTTCGCGGACGAGCTCGCGCTGGTCGAAGACGAGACGTACATGTTCGACTCGCACCTGCTCTGCCACTCCGACTGCGAGGGGTACTACGTGCCGCTGGACCTGGTGGATCCACTCTTCCTGTCGGAGGAGTCCGAGGTGCCCGGTGGCGGCATGGTGGGCTCCAGCGGTGCGCTGCTCGGGGAGCTGCAGGGCTTCGCCGGCGCGATCGGGGTGCGGCTGACTGCCGACGGGGTGCTCGGCGCCGCGGAGTCGGCCCGGCTGGCCGCGCTGCCGGCTGACGATCCGTTCGAGCCCGAGGTGTTCGCCTGGCACCAGCTGTACCAGGCGTGCCGGGCCAGCCTCGCCGGCGGGTGGACCGTGGCGTTCGGGTGACCTGGGGTCAGGTGGCGGCCAGTTCCTCTCCGCGCCGGGTGCGCTGGTAGAGGACCTCGCGACCGTTGCGGCTGCGGGTGACCAGGCCGGAGCGGTGTAGGACGTCCAGGTGGTACGAGACGGTGCCCTTGCTGAGGAAGTGCCGGGCGGCCAGCGAGCTGGTGGTCGCCGGCCGGTCGAGGGAGGTCAGCAGGGCGGCCCGGGTCGGCCCGAGCAGTTGGGCGACCGCGGGGTCGGCCGAGTCCGGCGCGGTGGTGGGCCGTTCGACCGGGTAGAGCAGGGCCGGCGGCCGGCCGAGGACGGAGACCGGGTCCACCACCACGACCACCTCCCGGGCCACCGCCGAGGGCATCAGCAGCACCTCGGCGGCCGGCAGGCACACCTCGTAGCGGCTCTCCAGTTCCAGCTGGCCGTCTGCCCAACGTAGTTTCGGGGTGAGCGAGTTGAGCATGGCGGCGGCACCGTGCCGGGCCAGCGTGCGGGCCCGGCGGTCCACCTCGGCGTCCAGCAGGGCCCGGGCCTCGGCCCAGTACGGGGCGATCGCCAGCTCCCAGTAGCGCCCGAGCTCCTCGGCCGCCTGGCGGGCCAGCTGCTCGGGGCCCCGGGCCAGCGCGGCCCGCACCGGCTCCGGCAGCTCACGGCCGGCCAGGTTGGCGGCGGGGCGGCCCTGCTGGAAGGCGTCCAGCTCGGCGAGGATCCGGCTCGGCGGGGTGCTGCGGACGGCCTCCAGCTGCTCGGCCACGGTCGGGGCCGGGCCGCTCGGGTGCGGGGTGAGGAAGTCCGGCAGGTAGCTGCCCGCCTGGTCCAGGGCGAAGGCCGCGAGCAGGTCGAGGCGTTCCCGGTGCAGGAACTGGCGGGCCTGGCCCACCCAGGCGTCCGGCCCGGTGCGCGGCGGCAGGCCGGAGGGCATCAGGGTCCCGACCGCCTCGTGCAGCGGCGAGACCACGAAGCGGGTCCGCGCCAGTCCGGTGGCGTCGACGATCAGTCGGATCATGGCGCTGGCTCCCCCTGGTTCGGTGCTGCGGCACGGCGACCCGAGGACAGCGAGGTCCGGCCCTTCGAGTCAGCCCGGTCGGGTGCCGGGGGCGGGCGCTTCGAAGGTGCTCGAATCGTGTGGCGAATCATCGCATCCCGCTCCGGTCCGGCCCAGACTGCTCCCGGAACCGGGCACGGGGGAACGAGGAGAGATGGACATGAGGATCAGGCACGGCCGGGCGACTGCGCTGCTGGGCATCGCGGTCCTGCTGACCGGTGCGCCGGCGGCCTGTTCGGGCGGCGCCCGTTCGCATGCAACGGGGCCGGGCACAGCCACCCCCGGCAGCACGGCCGGCGGCGCCCTCGCCGACCGGGCGCCCTGCCCGCAGGCGACGGGCTTCAGCTGCGGCACCCTCACCGTGCCGCTCGACCACGGTGGCAGCCGGCCCGGGCAGCGGCTGAAGCTGCGGGTCGCGGTGGCGGACAACGCCGACGCGCCCAAGGGCGACCTGCTCTTTCTGGCCGGCGGCCCGGGCCAGCCCGGTCTGCCGCTGGTCAGCCGGATCGCCCAGCGCCTGGCACCGGTGCTGGGGCAGTACCGGCTGGTGATGTTCGACCAGCGCGGCACGGGCGCCGGCGCCCTGCAGTGCCCGGCGCTGCAGGACCAGATGGGCTCCTCCGACCTGGCCGTGCCCACCGCACAGGCCGTCACCGACTGCGCCGCCGGCCTCGGCCCGGACCGGCGGTTCTACAGCACCGCCGACACCGTGGCCGACATCGACCAGCTGCGCGAGGCCCTCGGCGCCGCCGGCCTCACCGTGGACGGGGTCTCGTACGGCAGCTTCGTGGCCGAGCGCTACGCGCTGGCCCACCCCTCCCGGGTGAGCGCGCTGGTGCTGGACTCGGTGGTGCCGCAGCAGGGTTACGACCCGCTGGACCTGGCCGCGCTGCCGGCCGCCGCCCGCGTGCTGACGGCGGCCTGCCACGCGACCGGCTGCACCACCGACCCGGCGGCCGACCTGGCCGAAGTGGTGCGCCGCGACCACGACGGTCCGGCCGTGCTGGACCTGCTGACCAGCTACGAGTTCGCCGACCCGGACTACAAGGGGATCCCCGACGCGCTGCACCAGGCTGCCGCCGGCCACCCCGAGCAGTTGCGGCAGTTCGTCACGAGCAGCCACCAGGGCGACGCCGTGCCGGCCGACCTGCTCAGCCAGGGCCTGCACGCGAGCACCCTGTGCGCCGACGGCCGGTTCCCCTGGGGCAGCTCCGACACCCCGGTGGCCGACCGGGCGGCCGCGGTGGAGCGCACCCGGCAGCAGCTCACCGCGGCGCAGACGGGGCCGTTCGACGCCGCCACCGCGACCGGGCTCGGCACCCTGCTCAGCTGCCTGACCTGGCCGCAGGAGCAGGTGCCGCCCGTCCCGCCCGCGCAGCAGAGCCTGCCCCGGGTGCCGGTGCTGCTGCTGGGGGGCGACCGGGACCTGTCCACCCCGGTCGAGGGGCTCCAGCAGGAGGCCGCGCTGGCGCCGCTCGGGAAGGTGGTGGTGGTGCCCGGTGCCGCGCACTCGGTGCAGTCGCACGCGACCAGCGACCTCGGGCGGCGGGCCGTGGCGGAGTTCCTGTCGGCCCCCGACCGGTACGGCACGACGAAGGGCTGACCACCGCAAGAAGGGCCGGCCACCCTGCGAACGGCTGATCACCGCTCGAAAGGCCGACCATCACACGACGAAGGGCTGACCACCCCAGGACGAAGGCCGACCGTACGCGGACGAGCGTCCAGAGCCGCACGGCCGTGCGTTTTCCTGAGAGTTTCATGGGTAGCCGACGATCACCCCGGGGCTGGTGCGACGGGCGGGTGAGGGCGTGGTGGCGGAGGGCCCGGGGCCGGACCGGACACCGGCTCAGTAATTCTTAAAAAAGGAGGATTACGTTGACCGGGCTCGCCCCCCACTGCCTCTCACGAAGGGGAAGCCGCCGGTGACCAGCCTGCTCCACCCCGCACGTCCCGCTGCCAAGCAACCCCCGGCCCAGCAGACCGTCGGCGCCGGCGCCGGCCCCTCGAGAACACTGCGCGCGCGGGCCCGCTACCTGCGCTGGCTCGCCTGGCCGGTGTACTTCTTCGCGCTCTGGCGCTACATCGCCGACAACGGGGTGCCGTACCAGAACGACCTGGTCTTCTGCTGGCTGATCGGCGCACTGATCGCCGCGGCCGTGCACAGCGGCTACCGGTTCGGCTGGCTGCGGGTGCTGCGCGACTGGCTGCCGGTGATGGGCGCTGTCTACGTGTACTCGCTGCTGCGCGGCTACGGGGCGCACACCCCGTGGCGGGTGCACTGGGGGCCGCAGCTGGCCTTCGACAAGGCGGTCGGCCTCGGCCAGGTCTGGTCAGTGCGGCTGCAGCACTGGCTCTACACCCCCGGCCACCCGCACTGGTACGACTACCTGGCCACCGCGGTCTACATGTCCCACTTCTTCGCGGTCTTCGTCATCATGGCCGCGCTGTGGAAGCGCCGGCACGACCGGTTCACCCGCCTGGTCGCGTTCTATCTCGCCCTCACCTTCGCCGGCTTCGCCACCTACGTGCTCTACCCGGCCGACCCGCCGTGGCTGACCGCGCAGAACGGGCACCTGCCGGACCTGACCCGGGTGGTCTCCGACGTGCTCACCCAGAGCGGGCTGCCGCGGGCCGGATCGCTGTTCGAGAACGGCAGCCGGTTCGACAACGACGTGGCCGCGATGCCCTCGTTGCACGCCGCCTACCCGATGATGCTGGCGCTCTTCTTCTGGCCGACCGCCGGGAGGAGGCTGCGGGTGCTGCTCGCGCTCTACCCGCTGGCGATGGCGTTCACCCTGGTCTACGGCGCCGAGCACTTCGTGATCGACATCCTGGTGGGCTGGCTGTACGCAGCCGCGGTGGTGCTGGGGCTCGGCCGCGTGCTGGACCGGCGCGCGGCCCGGCAGGCGGCGCGCACGACGGTCGGCGCCGGGCGGGAGGCTCCCGAACGGCAGCAGGTCATGGCGTAGCAGACTGTCCCCGTGCGCCCGACTCCCGAGCAACTCGCCGCTGCCCAGGACACCACCATCCCCGACGTGCTCGCGCCCGACCTGCGGGTGCTGTTCTGCGGGATCAACCCGGGCCTGTACTCGGGGGCGACCGGGCACCACTTCGCCCGCCCGGGCAACCGGTTCTGGCCCGCCCTGCACCGCTCCGGCTTCACGGAGCGCCAGCTGCGCCCGGAGGAGCAGGACCAGCTGCCGGCGCTCGGGCTGGGCATCACCAACGTGGTGGCCCGCACCAGCGCCAAGGCAGAGGAGCTGAGCCGCGAGGAACTGCGCGAGGGCGGCGCGGTGCTGGCCGCCAAGGTGGCCCGGCTGCGGCCGCGGGCGCTCGCGGTGCTGGGCATCGGCGCGTACCGCACGGCCTTCGGGCAGCCGCGCGCGGTGGTGGGCCGGCAGCCGGAGGGGCTGGGCGGCACCGAGGTCTGGGTGCTGCCCAACCCCAGCGGCCTGAACGCGCACTACACGCTGGACGCGCTGGCCGCGGAGTTCCGCGCCCTGCGCGAGGCGACGGCAGTCCCGGGGCAGCCGGCGTAGGGCCCCGTGGTCGCCGGGTCAGCGGCCGCCGAAGCCCTCGCCGCGGTCGGTGGAGACGATCTCGCGCCCCAGCGGCGTCAGCGAGACCGGGATCATCTTCAGGTTCGCCCAGCCGAACGGGATCCCGATGATCGACAGGAAGAGCGGGATGCTGGTCAGGAAGTGGGCGATGGCCAGCCACCAGCCCGCGAAGACCAGCCAGATGACGTTGCCCACGCAGGAGGCGGCGCCGGCGTCCGGCCGCTCCACCGTCGTCCGTCCGAACGGCCACAGCATGAAGAGCGCCAGGCGGAAGGCCGCGATGCCGAACGGGATGGTCACGATGAGCAGGCAGCAGATGATCCCGGCGAGGGCGTAGCCGATCGCCATCAGGAGGCCGCAGAAGATCAACCAGAGAACGTTGAGAACGAAATTGATCACCTTCATGGCCCAAGCCTTGCACGCCTCGAAGGCCCTGCACACCCGACGCGCAGTCCGGTCGGCGGCCGACCTCCGGTGGTCGGGCTCCGGCGGCCGCCCGGTTCCCGGGACCGGGGGGATCCGGGCGGCATAGGATTGCCTAGGCCCCGCCAGTCCAAGGCCCCCGGAGGGTCGATGAGCCGTCGCCGCCCCACCCGCCCCTCGAGCGCGGACGAGCTGCTGACCGAGCTCGGCCGGCTGACCGCGCAGGCGCTGGAGCGGGCGGAGCTGCAGCAGGCCCGGGTGGAGCTGGCCGAGGCGCTGCAGCGCGAGCTGCTGCCGGCCGAGCTGCCGGGGATACCGGGCCTGCACGCCGCGGCCCGGTACGCGCCGGCCAGGCACGGCCTGAGCATCGGCGGCGACTGGTACGACGGCTTCCGGCTGCCCGACGGCGCGCTCGCCTTCTCGCTCGGCGACGTGCAGGGCCACGACGTGGAGGCGGCCGCGTTCATGGGCCAGGTCCGGGTGGGCCTGCGCGCGGTGGCGGCCACCGCGACCGACCCGGGAGAGGTGCTCAGCCGGGCCAACGACCTGCTGCTCTCGCTGGACACCCGGCTCTTCGCCACCTGCAGCTTCCTGCGCTTCGACCCGGTGACCCGGGAGCTGGCGCACGCCCGGGCCGGCCACGTGCCGCCGGTCTGGGCCACCGAGGACGGCGCCTGGGGGCTGTGCGAGGACGAGGGCGGGTTGCCGCTGGGGGTGCTGGCGGGCGAGCGGTACCCGGTGACCCGCCGCCGGCTCACCGGAACCGGGGCGTTCGTCCTGGTCACCGACGGGGTGATCGAGGGCCCGGCGTTCCCGATCGAGGCGGGCCTGGCGGAGGTGGCCAAGGTGGTGCTGGCCGGCGCGGCGGCGGACCCGGCCGAACTCGCCGCCCGGGTGCTCGCGGTCGCCGACCTGACCGGCCACACCGACGACGCAGCGGTCCTGGTGCTGCGGCACACCGAATGACCGCCCTCGGGCCCAGCTGCACCCGCACCCGCGCGTGTCGCGCCGGAGAACACCCGTCCCGCGTAGTGTGATGCTCCTGTGCCGCAGATCCAGCTCCGCCCCAGCGCCGTCACCGGCCTGCGGATCCTGGCGGTCGCCGCCGCCTACTTCCTGGCCGGGCGGATCGGCCTGCTCCAGCAGGTGGTGGTGGCCGGCGCCAAGGTGACCCCGCTGTGGCCGCCCACCGGCATCGCGGTGACCTCCCTGCTGCTGCTCGGCCTGTCGGTGTGGCCCGGGATCGCGATCGGCGCCTTCCTGGTGATCGCCTCGATCGGGCCGGTGCACCCCGGCTCGCTGGCGATCACCGCCGGCAACACGCTGGCCCCCATCGCCTCGTACCTGATACTGCGTCGGGTCGACTTCCGGGTCGAGCTGGACCGGCTGCGCGACGGGGTGGCCCTGGTCTTCCTGGGCGCGCTGGGCGGGATGCTGATCAGCTCGACCGTGGGCACCCTGGTGCTGGTCTGGGACGGCTCGCTGCCGCTGGCCAGCTTCTGGTCCACCTGGTCGGCCTGGTGGACCGGGGACGCGATGGGCGTGCTGGTCTTCACCCCGCTGCTGCTGGTGCTGCCCACGGTCCGGCGGCCGACCGACCCGGGGCCGTTCGACTGGGTGGAGCCCACCCTGCTGCTGGCCGGCACCGCGACGGTGGCCGTGCTGGTCACCTCGATCCAGCTGAGCCTGCTCTTCCTGGTCTTCCCGCTGCTGATCTGGGCCGCGCTGCGGTTCCAGCTGCCGGGCGCCGCCCCCTGCGTGCTGCTGGTCTCGGTGATCGCGGTGGACGCGGCCCGCCAGCACAGCGGGCCGTTCGCACACCACGGCCTGGTGGCCGCGATGGTGATCCTGCAGGCGCTGAACGGCTGTGCGGCGCTGACCGGGCTGCTGCTGGCCGCGATCATCTCCGAGCAGAAGAACACCTACGCCCGGATCGAGCAGGCCTGTCTGGGGCTGGCCGAGGTGGTGGCCCGGCTCGCCCCGGGCGACAGCGCCGCCCAGTGGCCGCCCCCGGACGAGAGCGGCCGCCCGGACCAGCCTTAGGGCCTGTCTGACAGGCCCTGGGAGGATTGCTGTGCGCCCAGCAGGATCGGGTTGGTCAGCGCCGCCATCGGCCCCCAGGGCAGCGCCGGGCCCATGGTGTTGCCCTTGCCGGGCGTGCCGTCCGGCAGCGGGTGGCGCACCTCCGCCCGCACGTAGGTCGCCAGCGAGGCGGTGGTGCGCCAGGTCACCGTGCCGGTTCCGGCGGCGGGCAGCGACTCCTGGTGCAGTTGCCCCTCGTCGGTGATCAGGCGCACCGTGCCGTTCGGGACACCGGAGACCGTGAGCACCACGTCCACCGGCGCGTCGGCCGGCACCGCGAGGCGCTCGCCGATCCCGGCCCGCCGGCCGCGCCCGGTGGCGGTGAACTCCAGTTGGACCGCGGCCGACTCGGCCAGCCAGCTGCGCCCGGCCCGCAGCCCGGCCAGCACCTGGTCCCGGGTCAGGTCCTCGGCCAGCACCACGTTGTGCGGGGAGCCGATCACCTGCGGCACGCTGTGCGCGTCGCTGTTGCCCATCGCGGGCAGCCAGGCCCGCCCGGCCCTCAGGTCCTCGGCCAGGTGCGAGTCCCAGGCGTCCACCGCCGACTCGTCGTCGTAGGTCCACGGGCCGTTCCACACCTCGACCAGGTCCGCGCCCTGGTAGCCGAACTTCCACTGGCAGGCCACGTACGGGCAGTACGGGTGGGCCGGCACCACCAGGCCGCCCGCGCGGTGCACCTGGCGGACGAACCGGGGGTAGGCGTTGTCGCGGGCCCGGTAGCGCCAGTCGACCCACTCCCCCGGCTCGGTGCCCAGCGCCAGCCAGTGGCCGTTGCGGGTGGTGATCTCCTCGCCGGTGATGATCAGCAGGTCCTCGCCGGCCAGCGGGCCCCAGACCGCGTGCGAGGAGGAGGTGTTGTGGTCGGTGGAGACCATGAAGTCCAGGCCCGCCGCCCGGGCCCCGGCGGCCACCTCCCCGGGCAGCCGGCGCCCGTCCGAGTACACGGTGTGCAGGTGGCAGTCGCCGCGGTACCAGGCCCGGCCGCGGCCTCGGGCCCGGTCGGCCGGGTAGTGCACGGGGGCGGCCGGCCCTGGCTCACCGAAGGTCAGGGTGATCTGGACCTGGTAGTCCAGGCCCTGCGGCGCGACCTGGTACGGGCCGAGCACCACGTGCCAGGTGCCGGGGTTGACCGGGCCGGGCAGGTAGCCGGGGGTGGCCTCGGAGTTGCTGATCACGAAGGACGTGCGGAACCCGCCGGACCAGCCGCGGAAGCCCTCGCCGCCCAGTTCGGTGCCGCGCTCGTCGAAGATCCCGATGTCGCAGGAGTTGCCCGGGGTGCCGGCCGGCACGGCAGGCCGGTCGTAGCTGTAGGAGACCGCGATCTCCCGCACGCCCGCGGGCACCTCGACGGGGAGGTAGACGAAGTCGGCTGCGCCGGTCTCCAGGTGTCCGCTGACGGTACTGCTGGTGCTGCTGCCCGGCGCCGGGACGCCCGCCGCTGCCGCCGCGAAGGCGACCGGCCCCAGGGTCAGCGCGGTGGCCGCGCCCGCCACCAGGCCGGTGCGCAGCAGCGCCCGCCGGTCGGGGCCGGTCGGCGGCTCCTCGTGGTGCCCGCAGCTGTCGTGCTCGCACATGGTGGTCCTCCCCGCTCGCGCGCGGGCCACCGCGGCCCGCCCCCGTGCCGCCTTCCCCGCCGGGTGAACCCGTGCCGACCGGGGCACCACCGCCCGATGAGCGTTGGACCAAACCCGGGTCGGCCCGGCGGGCCAGAGGTGAGGTCGGGTCAGAGATGAGGTCGGGTCAGAGGTGAGGGCGGGTCAGGGCCGGCCGGCCATCCGCTCCAGCCGGGCGATCCGCTCCGGCATCGGCGGGTGGGGGGAGAAGAGCCTGGTCCCGGCCTGCCCCGCCCCGAACGGGCTGGCGATCATCATGTGACTGGCCGTCTGGATCTGCGGCTCGGCGGGCAGCGGCCGCTGCTGCGTGCCGACCTCCAGCTTGCGCAGCGCGCCGGCCAGCGCCAGCGGGTCACCGGTGATCCGGGCACCGTCGGCGTCCGCCTGGTACTCCCGGGAGCGGCTGACGGCCAGTTGGATCAGGGTGGCGGCGAGCGGGCCCAGGATCATGACGGCCAGGAGGCCGAAGAGCCCGGGTCCGTCGTCGTCCTCGTCGCGGCCGAACGGGATCAGCCAGGCGAAGTTCACCAGGAACATGATCACCGAGGCCAGCGCTCCGGCCACGGACGAGATCAGGATGTCGCGGTTGTAGACGTGGCTGAGTTCGTGGCCGAGCACGCCGCGCAGCTCCCGCTCGTCGAGCAGGCGCAGGATGCCGTCGGTGCAGCAGACCGCGGCGTTGCGCGGGTTGCGGCCGGTGGCGAAGGCGTTGGGCGCGGCGGTCGGCGAGATGTAGAGCCGGGGCATCGGCTGCCGGGCGGAGGTGGAGAGCTCGCGCACGATCCGGTAGAGCGCCGGCGCCTCGATCTCGCTGACCGGGCGGGCCCGCATCGCGCGCAGCGCCATCCGGTCGCTGTTCCAGTACGCGTAGCCGTTGGTGCCGAGCGCGATCAGCAGGCCGACGATCAGACCGGTCCGTCCGAAGAAGCTGCCGATCACGATGATCAGCGCGGACAGTGCCCCGAGGAGCACGGCCGTTCGCAGTCCGTTGTGCTGGCGGTGCACGGCAGCCCCTCCAAGTGGTGCGGTGGGAGGCCCTCTGGTCACATCCCTCGTTGCCTGGACAACGCGGCAGGCAGGGGCCCGGGTTCCCTTCCTCCCACGTCCGCGGGCCGCCCGCAGCCGGGGCCAGGCAGCCGGGCGATCAGAACAGCGAGCCGGAGACCACCTGGAGGACCAGCTGCGGGGCCACCGAGAGCACCACCGCGCCCACCGCGGCCAGGCCCAGGGTCGCGGTCAGCGGACCCGGGGTGCGGGCCGGCTCGGCGGCCTCGCCCGGGGTGAAGAGCCGAGCCGTCCAGAACAGGTAGTAGTACAGGGCGATCACCACGTTGGCCGCCATCACCACCGCCAGCCAGCCCAGGCCGGCGTCCACCGCCGCCTGGAAGACCACCACCTTGCCGAACAGGCCGACCACGCCCGGCGGCAGGCCGGCCAGGCAGAGCAGGAAGAAGGCCAGCGCCAGGGCCGCGAACCGGTCGCGGGCGAACAGGCCCCGGTAGTCGTCCAGTCGGTTGGCCGGGCGGGTGCGGGCGACCAGCGCGGCCACCCCGAAGGCGCCCAGGTTGACCAGGCCGTAGATCAGCGCGTAGGCCACGGTGGCGCCCAGCGGGTGGGCGCTGCCCGCGTAGCCGGCGGCCGCCAGCGGGACCAGCAGGTAGCCGGCCTGGGCCACCGAGGACCAGGCGAGCAGCCGCACCGCGCCCTGCGCCGAGTCGGCGCGCTGGCGCAGCGCCGCCGTGTTGCCCGCCGTCATGGTGACCGCGGCCAGTACCGCCAGCAGCAGCCCCCAGGTGTGCCCGTAGGGGCGCAGCGCGAGCGAGGTGACCAGCGCCAGCCCGGCGAACCCGGACGCCTTGCCGACCACCGAGAGGTAGCCGGCCACCGGCAGCGGCGCGCCGGCGTAGGTGTCCGGCACCCAGAAGTGGAACGGCACGGCCGCCACCTTGAAGGCGAAGCCGACCAGGGTGAGCATGCCGCCCGCCTCGGCCAGCGGCTTCAGCCGGCCCGGCAGCTGGCCGAGCCCGTCGGCGATCGCGCCCAGCTGGAGGCTGCCGGTCGCGGCGTACAGGAAGCTGACGCCCAGCAGCATCACGGCGGTCGCGGTGACCGAGGAGAGGAAGAACTTCAGCGCCGCCTCGCCGCCCCGGCCGTCCCGCTTCAGCGCCACCAGCGCGAAGGAGGGCAGCGAGACCACCTCGAGGGCGACCACCAGGGTGGCCAGGTCGCGGGCGGCCGGCAGCAGCGCGGCGCCCGCGGCGCTGCTGAGCAGCAGGAACCAGTACTCGCCGGCCGGCAGCCGGTCCTCGGCCACGGTCACCTGCGAGAGCAGCGCGGCCAGCAGCGCCCCGCCCAGCGCCAGCAGCTGGAAGGCGAGCGCGAAGTGGTCGGCCACGTAGGAGCAGCCCGCGGCGCCGCAGAAGGTCGACCGCGGCGTGCCGTGCACCAGCGGCAGCAGCGCGGCCAGCGCGCCGAGCAGGCCGAGCGCGGTCAGCGGCCCGAGTAGGCGCTTGGCGCCCGGCGGCAGCAGCAGGTCGGCCAGCAGCACCAGCAGTGCGGTGGCCGCGGCGATCAGCGGCGGGGCGATCGCCACCCAGTCCACCGACTGGATCAGCGAGCCCGCGTTCGGCACGGCAAGGTTCACGGCCTGCCCCATCAGGTGAGTGGTCGTCAGCTGGGTGGTCGTCATCGGTCAGCCCACCGCCAGCAGCTGCTTGACCACCGGGTCGGACAAGGTGAGCAGCAGCGCCGGCCACAGGCCCGCGACCACGGTGAGCACGGCCAGCGGGGTCCAGCTGACCGCCTCGTAGCCGCGCAGCTCGGCGACCTGGACGGCGGCCGGCTGGGCCGGGTCGCCCATGCAGACCCTGCGCACCACGACCAGCAGGTAGGCCGCGGTCAGCAGGGTGCCCAGGCCCGCCAGCGCCATGAAGACCAGGAAGGCGGGGCGGTGCAGGCCGGCCCCCGGCTGGAAGGCGCCGAACATCGCCAGCAGCTCGCCCCAGAAGCCGGCCAGGCCCGGCAGGCCGAGGCTGGCCACGGCACCGAAGGCGAGCAGCGCGCCGAGCCGTGGCGCCCGCCCGTACAGCGCCGCGCCGCTCGCCCCGGCCAGGGTGTCCAGGTCGGCGGTGCCGTAGCGGTCCTTGAGCGCGCCGACCACGAAGAACAGCAGGCCGGTGATCAGGCCGTGCGCGATGTTGGCGAACAGCGCTCCGTTCAGTCCGACCGGGGTGAGCGAGGCGATGCCCAGCAGCACGAAGCCCATGTGGCCGACCGAGGAGAAGGCGATCAGCCGCTTGAGGTCGCCGCCGCGCCCGGCCCGGGCCAGCGCCAGGCAGGCCAGCGAGCCGTAGACGATGCCGACCGCGGCCAGCGCGCCCAGGTAGGGCGCGAAGGTCGCGGTGCCGTCCGGCACGATCGGCAGCAGCACCCGGACCAGGCCGTAGGTGCCCATCTTGAGCAGCACCCCGGCCAGCAGCACCGAGCCCACCGTCGGGGCGGAGGTGTGCGCGTCCGGCAGCCAGCTGTGCAGCGGCCAGGCCGGCGCCTTGACCAGCAGGCCCAGCCCGATCGCCAGCGCGGCCAGCAGCTGGGTGGAGTGACTCAGGCCGCTGCCGTGCCGGGCGGCCAGCTCGGTCATGTCGAAGGTGCCGGCGTGCAGCCCGATCAGCAGGAAGCCGAGCAGCATCACGGCCGAGCCGAGCAGCGTGTAGAGGATGAACCGGAACGCCGAGGCGGTGCGGGCCCCGCTGCCCCAACGGGCGATCAGGAAGTACATCGGGACCAGCACGATCTCGAAGGCGAGGAAGAAGAGCAGCAGGTCCAGCACCAGGAAGGTGGCCAGCATGCCGACTTCGAGCAGCAGGAAGAGACCGGTGAAGGAGAGCGCGGACGGGGTGCCCTCGCCGTCCGGCGGACGCTTCGTAGAGTAGAGCGCGCACAGGAAGCTGAGCAGCGCGGTCAGCACCACCAGCGGCAGCGAGACGCCGTCCACCCCGAGGTGGAAGCGGACGCCGAGCGCGGGGATCCAGGAGACGTCGACGCCGCCCTGCATCCGGCCCGGGTGCGCGTGGTCGAAGCCGGCCGCCAGCGCCACGGCCAGCGCCAGCACCAGGCCGGTCAGCACCGCGTTGAAGCGCAGCGCGCGCCGGCCGCGCGCCGTCGGGTCGGCGCCGAACAGGCCGGGCGCCAGCGTGGCGGCGGCGCCCAGCAGCGGCAGCGCCAGCAGCGCGATCAGGAGCGCGTTCATCGGGGACCCCCATCGAGCACGGACTGAGCAGCGGCGCGGTGACGGAGGATCATGCGCCCACCGCCACGAAGACCGCGATGAGCACCGAGGCGGCCAGCAGCGCGCTCAGGTAGGTCTGGGCGTTGCCGCTCTGGCTGCGCCGGACCAGCCAACCGAGCAGCCTGGCCGCGCCGCCGGAGCCCTGCACGTAGCCCTCGACCACCTCGCGGTCCAGGAAGCGGACCAGCGCGGCGGCGCCCAGGGCGGGGCGCACGAAGAGCAGCGAGTAGAGGCGGTCCAGGCCGAAGCCCTGGCGGGCGGGGCCGAACAGCCGGCCGAGCAGCGCCCGGCCGGGGTCGGCGGCGGCGCCGGAGCGGGTGCTGACGGTGCGCCAGGTGGCCCAGCAGACGAGCACGCCGGCCACGGCCAGGCCGGTGCCGATCACCCAGGTGTTGGCCGAGGGGCGCAGCGAGCCGCCGTCCAGCAGGGCCGGCAGCCAGTCGGGGTTCAGGCCAGCCACGCCGAAGCCGATCGCGGGGACGGCCAGCACCCAGAGCGGCCAGCGCATCGCGGCCGGCTCGGCCTGCCCGGGGTCGGCCTCGTCGAGCTCGGGCGAGTAGGGCGCCCCGGGCTCGGGGGCGGTGCCGCCGCGCCGGGCGATGGCCTTGGCCGGGAAGGCCAGCAGCCAGAGCCGGGTGGCGTACACCGCGGTGAGCAGCGCGGTCAGGCTGCCAGCCAGCAGCACGATCCAGCCGGCCGCGGTGGGCACCGCGCTCGCCGGACCGACGCCGTTGGTCAACGCCGCGCCGGCGGCGGCCTTCTCGGCGGCGGTGAGCACCGCCTCCTTGGAGAAGAAGCCGGCGAACGGCGGCAGGCCGACCAGCGCGACCAGGCCGATGCCCAGCGTCCAGCGGGCGTCCGGCACCCTGGCGCGCAGGCCGGGCAGGCCCGACATGGCGGTCAGCGAGTTGGTGTGGGCGGCGTGGATCAGCACGCCGGCCGACAGGAACAGCAGCGCCTTGAAGGCGCCGTGGCTGACCAGGTGGAAGACGGCCGCCTGCCGGTCGCCGCTGGCCAGCGCGCCGGCCATGTAGCCGAGCTGGCCGACGGTGGAGTAGGCGAGCACCCGCTTGATGTCGTCCTGGGCCAGGGCGGCCAGCGCCGAGCCGATCATGGTGACGGCGGCGATCACCGCCAGCACCACCAGGGCCGCGCCGGAGAGCAGGAAGACCGGCAGCAGCCGGGCCACCAGGTAGATGCCGGCCGCGACCATGGTGGCCGCGTGGATCAGCGCCGAGACCGGGGTGGGGCCGGCCATCGCGTCCGGGAGCCAGGTGTGCAGCGGGAACTGGGCGCTCTTGCCGGCCACCCCGGCCAGCAGCAGCAGCGCGGCCAGCGTCGGGTGGTGCAGCTGGCCGTGCCCGGCGGCGCCGAGCACCTGGGTGATCCGGAAGCTGTGCGCGTCGGCGGCCAGCACGAAGATGCCGAACAGGAACGGCACGTCGCCCAGCTTGGTGACCAGGAAGGCCTTGAGCGAGGCGGACCGGGCGTCCGCCGTCTCCCAGTGGTGGCCGATCAGGAAGTACGAGCAGATGCCCATGACCTCCCAGCCGACCAGCAGCACCACCAGGTCGCCCGAGTAGACCACCAGCAGCATCGCGGCGGTGAAGAGCGAGACCAGCGCGGCGTAGGACGGGTAGCGCGGGTCGGTCTTCAGGTAGGCGGTGGAGTAGATCTGCACGCAGCAGGCGACCAGGCCGACCAGCACCGAGATCAGCGAGGTGTAGCCGTCCAGGTGCACGGCGAGCGAGATGTCCGGGCCGCCGGTGGGGGTCAGCCGGGTGGCGGCGTCCAGGGTGCGGCCGGTGCCCAGCTGCACCGCCACGACGAGCGCCAGCACGGCGGCGGTCAGCACCGGCAGGACCGCCAGCGGCTTGGTCCAGCCGGGTGCGCGGCGGCCGGTGGCCAGGGTGGCGGCGGCGCCGAGCGCGGGCAGCGCCGGGACCAGCGCGATCAGGGCGATGTTCACGAGACGGCCTGGCCCTTCGGCGCGGGGTCGGCAGCGGGCTCCGTCGGCTGGGCCGGCACCTCGGCGGCGCGGTCGCCGAGCGCGGTGATCCGGTCCACGTCGGCGGTGCCGCGGGTCCGGAAGACCAGCAGCACGATGGCCAGGCCCAGGCCGATCTCAGCGGCGGCGACGGTGATGGCGAAGAGGGTGAGCGCCTGCCCGGCGTGCAGCGCGTCGCGCAGCCAGGCGTCGAAGGCGATCAGGTTGAGGTTGACGGCGTTGAGCATCAGCTCGACCGACATCAGCAGCAGCACGGCGTTGCGCCGGGCCAGCACGCCGTACACGCCGACGCAGAACAGCAGCGCGGCGAGGACGGCCGGGTAGAGGAGGTGCATCGGGGCGTCAGCGCTCCTGCCGGGTGGTCAGCTTGCCGGGCCGCGGCTTGGCCTTGCCCGAGCCGGTGCGGGAGATCACGATGGCGCCGACCAGCGCGGCCAGCAGCAGCACCGAGAGCGCCTCGAACGGCAGCACCCAGTGCCGGAACAGGCTGGCGCCGGTCACCGCGGTGGAGCCGCCGCCCGCGCCCAGGTCGATCCAGGAGGTGCGGAACGCGTCCACCACCAGGGTCACCAGGGTGGCGGCCGCGGCCAGGGCCACGCCCAGCGCCACCCAGCGGTTCTTGGAGTCGGCGTCCGGCGAGCGGCCGATCGGCGCCCGGGTGAGCATCAGGCCGAACAGCACCAGTACCACCACCGAGCCGAGGTAGATCAGCACCTGCACCCAGGCCACGAACTCGGCGGTGAGCAGCAGGAACTCCACCGCCAGGCCGCCGAGGGCGACCACCAGCCACAGGGCGGCGTGCACCAGCTGCCGGGTGGTCACCGAGACCACGGCGGCGCCCAGCACCGCCAGGCCGACCAGGACGAAGACGATCTCCACGCCGGTGGGCGACAGGAAGCCGCGCGGGGCCGCGTCGAGCGGGCCGGCGGCGGCGAGCAGGAACCCGGTCACGAGGCATCACCCGCCGCGGCGGCCAGCTTCTCGGCCGCCTTGCGGGCGGCGGCGATCTCCTTGGGCTCCTCGGCCGCCGGATCCAGGGCCGGCGGGGCCGGAACCGTCCACATCCACTCGCGCAGCTTCTCCCGCTCGTGGGTGAGTTCCAGGATGTCCGTCTCGGCGTACTCGAACTCCGGCGACCAGAAGAGCGCGTCGAACGGGCAGACCTCGATGCAGATCCCGCAGTACATGCAGAGCGAGAAGTCGATGGCGAACCGGTCCAGCACGTTGCGGGTGCGGGCCCGGGCGTTCGGGTCGGCGGCCGGCAGCGTCTCCTTGTGCGAGTCGATGTAGATGCACCAGTCCGGGCACTCGCGGGCGCAGAGCATGCAGACCGTGCAGTTCTCCTCCAGCAGCCCGATCACCCCGCGGCTGCGCGGCGGCAGCAGCGGCTGGGTGTCCGGGTACTGCGCGGTGACGGTCCGTCGGGTCATCGTGCGCAGGGTGACGGCGAGGCCCTTGGCCAGGCCGGAGCCGGGGAGGTTCACTGGGAGATCGCCACCTTGATGATGCCGGTCAGGGCGAGCTGGAGCAGGGCGAGCGGGATCAGCACGGTCCAGGCGAACCGCATCAGCTGGTCCTCGCGCAGCCGGGGGAAGGTGACGCGGGCCCAGATCACCACGAAGGCCAGCGCGAAGGCCTTCAGCAGCGTCCACAGCCAGCCCAGGCTGTCGGACAGCGGGCCGTGCCAGCCGCCCAGGAAGAGCACCGAGGTCAGCGCGCAGAGCACCAGGATCCCGCCGTACTCGGCGAGCAGGAAGAACGCGAACCGGATCCCGGTGTACTCGGTGTAGGCGCCGAAGATGATCTCGGAGTCGGCCACCGGCATGTCGAACGGCGGGCGCTGCAGCTCGGCCAGGCCCGCGGTGAAGAAGACGAAGGCGCCGATCGCCTGCCAGGGCAGCCACCACCAGTGGAAGGCGTCCAGGATGCCGGGCAGCGACAGGGTGCCGGCCGCCATCGCCACCGAGGCGGCGGCCAGCAGCATCGGCAGCTCGTAGCTCATCAGCTGGGCGGCCGTGCGCAGGCCGCCCAGCAGCGAGAACTTGTTGGCGCTGGCCCAGCCGGCCATCAGCGCGCCGAGCACGCCGATGCCCATCACGGCCAGCACGAAGAAGATGCCCGCGTCCAGCGCCTGGCCGACGAAGCCGTTCGGGCCGACCGGGACGGCCAGCAGCACGACCAGGTAGGGCAGCAGGGCGACGGCCGGGGCCAGCTGGAAGACCCGGCGGTCGGCGCCGGCCGGGACCACGTCCTCCTTCTGGGCGAACTTGACGCCGTCGGCGACCAGCTGGGCCCAGCCGTGGAAGCCGCCGGCGTACATCGGGCCGAGCCGGCCCTGCATGTGGGCCATCACCTTGTGCTCGGTCTGACCGATCACCAGGGGCAGCACCAGGAAGACCACCAGG
>NZ_PYBW01000053.1:0-193 GCF_003205575.1 Streptomyces tateyamensis | reverse complement strand
GGGGTCTCGGGCTGCGGAGCCTGCGCGGGCTCGGACTGCGGAGCCTCGGGCTTCGGAGCCTCGGGCTTCGGGGCACCGGGCTCGGGCGCCCCGGGCTGTGCCGCTCCGGGGTCCGGGGGCTCGGGGGCGGTCTGCCAGGGCGCGTCCGCTCCCCTGGTCCGCTCGACCGGCGCGGCCGCCTGGCTGGCCGAGC
>NZ_PYBW01000438.1 GCF_003205575.1 Streptomyces tateyamensis | reverse complement strand
CGTCAGGACGAACTGGAGCGCTCGGCGCTGCCGGGCGATTCGGTACTCCTGGTCACCGAGCCGACCGAGACCGCCACGGCCGCCGCCTTCGCCCACACCGCCGTGCTGGCGGACCGGCCGGCGAACGCCGCCGCACTGCGCGAGGCGGGCCGGCTCTTCGGCCGTCTCGCGCACCTGCTGGACGCGGCAGAGGACGAGCAGGCCGACCTGGCGGCC
>NZ_PYBW01000437.1 GCF_003205575.1 Streptomyces tateyamensis | reverse complement strand
TTGATGAGTTCCTGCGAGTGTTCGGTTGCGGTCACGGTGTTCTTCCGACTCGGTTGCCTAGGGTTCCTGTCCAGGATCTCACGCCACCGGAGCCGGACCCCCCGGCCTTGCGGAATCGCCGCGGCCGGGGGTCCGGGTGCGCTACTGCTGCGGCTTGGGTGCCTGGTAGTCCTTGCCGACCACCAGCACCAGGTCGGTGGTCTGGGCGTCGGTGACCTTCTTCACGGCGGTCGCCGGCAGGCCCAGCGTG
>NZ_PYBW01000436.1 GCF_003205575.1 Streptomyces tateyamensis | reverse complement strand
CGGCTCCGGCAGCAGCTTGACCGTCGCCCAGCCCGCCGCGTACGCGCCGTCGACCAGCTTGTCCCGCATCACGCTTCCTCAGCCCTCCCGGGTCGCGGCCGCCGCCTCGAAGTCCTCGCGGCGCACCGTCAGCATCCGCTGCAACACCGTGATCACGCTGCCCACGCCGACCGCCCACAGGGCCACCGGCAGCAGCCACTCCACATACGGCACGCCGAACGTGTGCAGGCCCGCCAGGCCGACCGCGACCAGCGAGACCACCAGCC
>NZ_PYBW01000052.1:435-42124 GCF_003205575.1 Streptomyces tateyamensis | reverse complement strand
ACCAGCAACACACCGACACACAGCACTGACGCAGCCGGGCTGTGGGCCCCGAGTGGTGACTCGGGGCCCACAGCCCGTGCTCGTTGCCGTGGTGCGCAGCGATCTGACCTGTCCACCAACGGGCCGCGCTCCACCGCGCCTTGGCCATGGTCAGCGTCGCTGCTCAGCCGACCTGCGACTGCGCCGCCGACTCCGCCGCCGCCTCGGCCGCGATCCGGTCGAACTGGGCGCCCATCGCCTCGGCCAGGGCGTGGGCGGCGGAGAGCGGGCGGACCATCACGGTGAACTCGTCGATCAGGCCGGCCTCGTCGAAGTGCAGGAAGTCGCAGCCGTGGATCTCCTTGCCGGCGACGGTGGCGGTGAAGACGAAGGCGTGGTCACGGCCGCCGGGGTCGGCGATCTCGCGCACGTACGTGAAGTCCTCGAAGACCCGCAGCACGCCGCGCAGGATGGCCGCCGTGATCGCCTTGCCCGGGTAGGGCTTGAAGGCGACCGGGCTGGTGAAGACGACGTTCGGGGCGAGCAGGTCGGCCACGGCCTGCTCGTCGCGGTCCTCGACGGCCTTGCGGAAGGGGTGCATCCGGGCTCCCGGTAGTCAACAAGTTGAATAGCTGCCGATGCGAGTATTCAACAGCCGCTGCCTGCCTGTCCAGGGTGCTACGGTGCGGGCATGGCGCTACGGAACGCGGTGATGGCGACCCTGCTGGTGGAGGGCGAGGCCTCCGGCTACGACCTGGCCAAGGGCTTCGACGCCTCGGTCGCCAACTTCTGGATGGCCACTCCGCAGCAGCTCTATCGTGAGTTGGACCGGATGGCGGCCGAGGGCCTGATCACCGCCCGGGTGGTCGAGCAGGACAGGCGCCCCAACAAGCGCCTCTTCTCGCTCACCCCGGCCGGCCTGGCCGCGGTCCACGCCCACACCGCCGAGCAGCCGAACCGGCCCACCACCATCCGCGACGAGCTGATGGTCAAGGTCCAGTCGGTGGACGCGGGCGATGCGGCCGCCGTGCGCGCCGGCATCGCCGAGCGGGTGGGGTGGGCCCGCGCCAAGCTCGCGCGCTACCAGCGCTTGCAGGCCCGCCTGCTGGAGGGCCGCACCGAGGAGCAGCACCTGGCCGAGGCCGAGCGGATCGGCCCGTACCTGACGCTGCTGCGCGGCATGGCCTTCGAGGAGGAGAACCTGCGCTGGGGGCTGCTGGCGCTGGACGTGCTGGACGCCCGCGCTGCCGCCCGAGCCCAGCGCTAGCACCTCGCACAGCTGACAGGCCGTCAGGCATGCGGCGGCCCGGACGGACAGGTCCTAGCGGACGGCCCCCGCGGCCGTCCGCTCGGTCACCGGTACGTGCGCCGGGTTGAACCGCTCCGACACGTGGAACCACTGCCCGTCCGCGCACCGGATCAGGTACTCCTTGAAGGCGCAGACCGCCAGCGTCTGCGCGTCCCACACCGCCAGCCCGCTGCCGAGCAGTTCGCGGTGCTGCGCCGTGCCCCGCCCGCGCAGGCGGTGGCCCAGCGGTGTGCGGTCGGTGCGCAGCCAGTCGGCGCTGTCGTGCGGGTAGAGCACCCGGTTGGAGCTGACCCGGTGGCCCTGCGGCGTGCGCAGTTCGGAGCTGCGCGAGACCAGCTCGGCGTCCGGCGGCAGGGCCAGCGATCTCAGGGCGGGTGCGGACAGTTCATCGGCCGTCACCACGGCTTCGGTCAGCACGTGGACGGCGAGCGGGACTCCGAGCAGTGACTCCAGCAGCAGCGTGGTGGAGCCGTCGGAACCGAGTATGAGTCTGGTCTCGGCGGGTAACGTCGAGCGACCAGGCATGGCAGGCCTCCGGGGAACAGGGCGCGTACGACCCGACGCGCGCCCCCAGTCTAGGAGTTCTCCTTGTCCAGGAGTTCCCCGGAGGGCCCGGGCTCAGATCACCGCCAGGGGCCGGGCGCCGGCGGCGGCACGACCGCAGGCCGGTCCGCGCAGGTGATCGTGTTGGGCAGCTCCCAGGGCGCCAGCCAGGCCCCCGTGGTCCCGCCGCCGGTGTTGCCGCCCAGGTCGGTCAGGCTGAACTCGGAGCCGGCCGGGGTGAAGTGGAAGGAGCCGCAGTTATTCACCCCGACCGCGCCGACGTTGCGGGCCGCCACGTTCTGGAAGCTCGCGCCGCCCGCCGCCCGGGCGCTGACCACGTCCGTCCCGGTGCCGTCCACCCGGATGCCCTTGAAGTGCACGTTGCTGATCGTGTACTGGTCCTTCACCGGCCAGTCGGCCACCATCATGATCGCGGCGTAGGTGCTGTCCAGGAAGTGGTCCCCCGTCACCTCCACGTCGGCGTCCAGGCTGTGCTGCTGGGCCATCAGCCAGATCGCGCCCAGCCCGATCTTCCAGTTCAGCTCGTAGGTCCCGGCCCGGACCGTGGTGTTGTCGCTCACCTTGACGGTGCCGGCGAACGGGACGGCGTCGAACCGGGTGCCCAGGTGGATCGCGCTGCCCTCGCGGACCGGGTCGGCGACCAGGTTGCCGTTCACCGTCAGGTCGGTGCCGCCGTACAGCGCGATGCCGTTGGCCAGCACCGGGGTCTGCACCGTGTTGTGGTCGATCAGGTCCCGCTGGTCGGCGGCGGGTTGGGACCAGAGCGCGATCCCGTCGTCGCCGGTGTTGCGGACGAAGTTCTGACTGATCGTCGAGTCGGTCACGCCGCCGTGGAAGTTGATCCCGTCGGCGATCTGGTCGGCGATCTGGTTGCCGGTGATCCGCAGGCCGGACATCGGGCCGTCCAGCCAGATGCCGACCTTGGTGTGGTGGATGTACAGGCCCTCGATGCTGGAGTCGTCGAACGCCCCGCCGACGCCGTTGACCTGGTCGGTGTCGATCCGCTCGCGCACGTCGCCCTCGACGGCGAAGCCCGACAGGTGCACGTCGTGGCTGCCCCCGTCCGCCGCCGGCTTCCCGTAGAAGCCGACCCCGGTGTGCACGCCTCCCCCGGCGTCCGGCTGCGCCAGGGTCACCTGGTGGCCCTTGATGACGGTGTACCAGCTGCCCGCGCCCCGGATGGTCACCCGGTCCACCAGCAGGTGCCGGTTCACCTGGAAGGTCCCCGGCGGCACGTAGACCGGCCGCCCCGTGCGTTGCGCCACCGCGATCGCGGCGTCGAAGGCGTCGGAGCTCTCCCGCCGGCCGGTCGGGTCGGCGCCGAAGTCGAGCACGTTCAGCGAGCCCGGCGCGGCCCGTTCCGGCCGGTCGACCTGCTGGCTGTCCAGCACGTCGACGGTGGTGGCCACCGCGCCGGCGCCGGTCGGGACCTGCAGGCGCAGCACGTCGCCGGCCCGGTAGGTGTGGTCGAGCAGCAGCCGCTGCTCGTCGTAGAAGTGGCTGGCCCGGAACGGCGTCGGGAACGCCGGTGCCGGGGTGGTCTGGTTCGGCACGCAGTCGCACTCGGTGGTCCACCAGTCCGGGTGCAGCGGACCGGCCGCGGGGTCGTTGGTGAACGGGTACTCGTTGTACAGCCAGGCGTACTGCGAGGTCAGCGTCATGCTCTGGCGGTGGTGGCCGTTGACCGTGACGTCCAGCGGGGCGGTGCGCCCGCCGCCGCCGGGCGCGTCGGGGATGCTGTAGCGCACCGTGATCGCGTTGGTCGCGGCGGGCAGCGTGAACTCGACGTACTGGCCCGGCGCCAGGGTGACGGCGCTGCGGCCGGTGGCCTCGGCGGCGAGCGTGTAGGGGGTGGTGTCGGTGGCGAGCACGGTGCCGTCGGTGGCGGCGTCGGCGGCGCGCTGCTCGGCGAAGCCGGCTGCGGCGCCGCGGCCGTCGAGCAGCGCCGGGTCGAGGCCGGCCCGGGTGACGGGCGTGGCGCCGGCCCGGTGCCGGTCGTCGGCGGCGTGCGCCGCGCCGATCGGGGCGGCGGCCAGCAGGCCGGCGGCCAGCAGGCCGGCGGCCAGCGCGGCGGCGCCGAGTCTGCGGGTGGTGGGGGTGGCCATCCAAGGTCTCCTAACGGGGCGTCAGATCCGGATCCACAGCGCGGTGTCCGGGGGCAGTTCGCCGGCCGGACCGAGCGGGCCGCTGGCGAGCAGCACGGTGCCGGTGACCGGCACCTCGACGGTGCGGCCGGACAGGTTGACCACGCAGGCGAAGCCGGCACCGCGCCGGAAGGCCAGCACTCCGGCGGGCGCCTCCAGCCAGCTCAGCTCGGGCTCGCGCAGCTCGGGCAGTTCACGGCGGGTGTGCAGGGCGGCCCGGTAGAGGGTCAGCATCGAGTCGGGGTCGCCCTGCTGCGCCTCGACGGTGCACGCGTGCCACGGCGCGGGCTGCGGCAGCCACGGCTCGGCCTCGGCCCCGTCCGGGCTGAAGCCGAACGGGGCGGCCTCGCCGGACCAGGGCAGCGGGACCCGGCAGCCGTCCCGGCCGGGGTCGGCGGGGTTGCGGCCCTTGCGCTCCCACATCGGGTCCTGGCGCAGCTCGTCGGGGATCTCCTCGACCTCCCACAGGCCGAGCTCCTCGCCCTGGTACAGGTAGACCGAGCCGGGCAGCGCCTGGGTGAGCAGCGCGGCGGCGCGGGCCCGGCGGGTGCCGAGCGCGAGGTCGACCGGACGGCCGTGGTGGCGGGCGTAGATCGCGAAGGAGGTGTCCTCGCGGCCGTAGCGGGTGACCACCCGGTCCACGTCGTGGTTGGAGAGCACCCAGGTGGCCGGCGCCTGCACCGCCCGGTGCAGGCGCAGCGTGTCGTCGATCACCGCGCGCAGCGCCTTGGCGTCCCAGGCGCACTCCAGGTAGGGGAAGTTGAAGATGGTGTGCAGCTCGCCCGGGCGCAGGTAGCGGGCCAGTCGCTCGGCGTCCGGCAGCCAGACCTCTCCGATCAGCACCCGGCCGCCGGCGTAGGAGTCGGCCACCCGCCGCCAGGAGCGGTAGACCTGGTGCACCTCCTCGCGGTCGGTGTAGGCCCGCTCCTCCGGGTCGTCCACCGGTAGCGCCGGGTCCTTGATCAGCAGTGCGGCCGAGTCGACCCGGAAGCCGTCGGCGCCGCGGTCGAACCAGAACCGCAGCACGGACTCGAACTCCTCCCGCACCTCGTCGTGATCCCAGTTGAAGTCCGGCTGCTCGGGCGCGAACAGGTGCAGGTACCACTCCCCCGGCGTGCCGTCCGGCTCGGTGACCCGGCTCCAGGCCGGTCCGCCGAAGAAGCCCTGCCAGTTGGTCGGCGGCAGTTCGCCGGTCTCGCCGCGGCCGGGCCGGAACCAGAACCGGGCGCGCTCGGCGGAGCCGGGCCCGGCAGCCAGTGCGGCCTGGAACCAGGGGTGTTGGTCGGAGGTGTGGTTGGGGACCACGTCGACCACCACCCGGATGCCGACCGCATGGGCCTGCCGGATCAGCTCCTCGGCCTCGGCCAGGGTGCCGAACAGCGGGTCGATCTGCCGGTAGTCGGCCACGTCGTAGCCGGCGTCGGCCTGTGGGGAGGCGTACCAGGGGTTGAACCAGATGGCGTCGATGCCGAGTTCGGCGAGGTAGGGCAGCCGTGCCAGGACCCCGGCCAGGTCGCCCACGCCGTTGCCGTCGGCGTCGGCGAAGCTGCGGGGGTAGATCTGGTAGATGGCGGCGTGGCGCCACCAGTCGAGCGCCTGCGCTCCGGGGACGGGCACGGTGGACCTGCTTTCGTAGTGGGCATGGAGGTGGGGCCGCCGCCCCGGCCCGCACCGGTCAGGGCGGCTGGGCCGGGGCGACGGGGCAGGGGTCGACCGACGGTACGTCAACGTCGCGGCGGCGCTCAGCCCTTGAGGCTGCCGGCGGTCAGTCCCGCCATGATGTTGCGCTGGAAGACCAGGAACAGCACGATGGTCGGGATCGAGGCCAGGAAGAGACCGGCGATCAGCGAGTTCTGCGGCATCGAGGTGGCGGCGGTGTTCACGCCGACGTTGAGCGTCTCGTGCGCGGGCACCGTGATCAGCGGCCAGAGGAAGTCCTTCCAGACCGCGACCAGGCCGAAGATGGAGACCACCCCGAGGATCGGCCGGGAGATCGGCAGCACCACCGACCACAGGGTGCGCAGCGGGCCGGCGCCGTCGATCGCGGCGGCGTCCAGCAGTTCGTCCGGGATCGAGTCGAAGAACCGCTTGAGCAGGAAGATGTTGAACGCGTTGGCCACCGTGGGCAGCCAGATCACCCAGGGGGTGTCCTGCAGGTTCCAGTGCACCAGCGGCAGGTCGAGCACCGTCAGGTACTGCGGGATGACCAGGGCCGCGGCCGGGATCATCATCGAGCCGAGCATCATGCCCAGGATCACGTTGCCCAGCACCGGTCGCAACTTGGACAGCGAGTAGGCCGCCGCGACGCAGAAGACCAGTTGGAACAGGAGCGCGCCGCCGGCGTAGACCACGGTGTTGAGCAGCAGTTGGCCCATGCCGAGCCGGGACCAGGCCTCGGTGAAGGCGTGCGTGCCCGGGCGGGCCGGGAACAGGGTGGGCGGGGTGCGGACCAGTTCCTGGGAGGACTTGAACCCGCCGGTGGCCAGCCAGTACAGCGGGCCGACGAAGGCCAGCGTGGCACCGAGCAGCACCAGCGCGAGCACGGCCCGGTAGATCCGGCGCCCGCGCGGGCGGGACAGCTGGACCGGGGAGATCAGGGTGCGGGTGGCGGTCGCCATGTCAGTCCTCCCGGCCGCGGCGTTCGAGCCACAGGTAGAGCGCGGAGAAGCAGCCCAGGACCAGCAGCATGATCACGCCCAGGGCGGCCGCGGTGTTGAACTTGTCGTAGTTGAAGGCGTAGTCGTACAGCAGGTAGACCACGGTGGTGGTGGCGCCCTGCGGGCCGCCGCCGGTGAGCACGAAGGACTCGGTGAACATCTGCATGGTGGCGACGACTTGGAGCATCAGCATCAGCGAGAGGATCAACCGGGTCTGCGGCACGGTGACGTGCCAGATCCGCTGCAGCAGGTTGGCGCCGTCGAGTTCGGCCGCCTCGTAGAGCTCGCCGGGGATGCCCTGCAGCGCGGCCAGGTAGACCAGGGTCGCGCTGCCCAGGTTGCCCCAGGTGGAGACCAGCACCAGGGAGGGCATCGCGGTGCCCTTGGCCGCCAGCCAGCTCGATCCCGGCAGGTGCAGGGCGTGCAGCACCTGGTTGAACAGGCCGTAGCCCGGGTCCATGAAGTACTTGAAGAGCAGGATCCCGGCCACCGGCGGCAGCATCACCGGCAGGTAGACCAGGATCCGCAGGTAACTCTGGGCGTGCCGCAGCTCGTTGATCACGAGGGCGGCGGCGAACGGGACCACGAAGCCGACCACCAGGGCGATCCCGGTGAACTCCAGGGTGTTGCGCCAGGCGTCCCAGAAGCCCGGATCCGCAGTGATCTGCCGGTAGTTGGCCAGGCCCACCCAGCTGGTGGTGCCGTGGTGCACCCGTTGGAAGGACATGGTGATCTCGCGGAGCATCGGGTACCAGGTGAACAGCACGAAGCAGAGCAGTGCTCCGGCCAGGAACCCGTGGGCGCGCAGGTTCCGCGCCACGGCGCGGCGCCGGGCGGCGGGGCGCGCACCGCGCGGCCGGGCGGCCCGGGCCCGCTCGCGCGTCAGCGTGACAGCCATGGGGGGTGACTCCTCGGGGTCGTGGTGGTGCGGGCCGCCCGGCCGGGCCGGTACTGCGTCGACGGCCCGGCCGGGGGCGGTCACTGGTTGGCCAGGATCTTGTTCGCCGCGGACTCGGCGGTGGCCAGCAGGCTGTCGACGTTGGCGTTGGGGTCGGTCAGCGCGCCGGACATCGCCGAGTCGAGCACCTTGTACAGCTGCTGCGCGGCCGGCGGCTCGTTCACCGAGGTGGTCGGGTTCTTCACGTAGGGGTCGTAGTTGGTCAGCGGCAGGTTGCCGTTGGTCTTCAGCGAGGTGGTGATGGCCTGGATCTGCGGGGAGTCCGCGGACCAGAAGTAGGGCTGCGGCACCGAGATGGCCACCGGGTCCTTGCTGGAGCCGGCCAGCGTCTTGGACCGGGCGAAGTTGAACTGGCCCTGGTCCGGCGTCAGGTACTCGAAGTCGATCCAGGCGATCTCGGCCTTGATCTGGTTGGGCGTCTGGCCCTTCTTGAAGTAGTAGAGGTCGCCGCCGCCCAGGCTGGAGGCGGGGCCGGTGGCGCCGGGCATCGCGCCCAGGCCGTAGGCGTCCTTGTTCGCGCCGAGTACCTCGATCAGGTGCTTGACCACGTCGGGGGCCCCGATGAACATGCCGACCTTGCCGGTGGCCAGCGGCGGGAACGCGTCGGCCCACTGGGTGATCGGGGCGGCGGCGATGCTCTGGTCGGCGAACCGCATGTCGTGCAGCCGCTGCAGCACCTGCTTGCCCTGCGGGGAGTTGAAGGCGGCCTTGGTGCCGTCGTCGTTGACCATCTTGCCGCCGAGGCTGTACAGCTCCGAAGTGAAGTGCCAGCCGCCGGTGTTGCCCCCGCTGTAGTCCTCGTAGCCGGTGATGCCGTTGCCCAGCGCGGCGATCTTCTTGGCGTCGGCCTGCAGCTCGTCCCAGGTGGTCGGCGGCTTGTCCGGGTCCAGGCCGGCCTGCTTGAACAGGTCTCGGTTGTAGACCAGGCCGGTGCTGTAGTAGTTGATCGGCAGCGCGTACACCTTCTTGTCGGCGCTGATGTTCTGCTTGACGCTGGCCAGCATGCTCGAGTAGCCGGGCACTGTCTGGTCGTTGACGTAGCCGCCGATGTCCACCGCGTCGGCCGAGTTGAGCGTCTGCTCGCGGTCGGTGAAGTAGGCGTGGAAGGCGCCGGTCTCGTCGTGCGCCTTGTACTCGGCGGTCTGCTGGGCCGGGACCTCGCACTGGCCGACGTAGGGCTTCGCGTTGATCGTGACGTTGGGGTACTTGACCTTGAAGAGCGCGATGTCGTCGGCGTAGTTGGCCTTGCCCGCCGCCTGGTCCGCGCCGGGGGCGCAGTCGATCGAGATGGTGACCGTGGCGTTCGGGTCCAGCGGCTTGCCGTCCGCGACCCCGTCGGCGGCGTTGCCGGCCGGCTTGCCGGCGGACGAGCCGCTGCTGCCGCAGGCGGCCGTGCCCAGGAGCATCCCGGCCGCGAGGGCGACGGCGGCGAATCTTCGCGAACTGTTCGGCTTCATGTGAGAACCCCATGTCGTGGAGCGAGGTGGATGGCGCTGGAGCGGGCCGGGCGGCGTCCGGGTGGTGGTCCCGACGCGTTCGGTGGTGCGGCCGACATCCGGCGTGTGGAGAACGTAGGCCTGGAAACGAGAGATTGCAAGAGTTCGACAGTATGACGAAAAGACACGACTTTATTACGGCGTTACTCCCAGGCAATGCGTGGCATGAGCAGGCCTTGTGCTGGCCGAGGGTCGCTCCGGCGCCCTGCCGAGGAAGCTGCGGCAGGGCACGGGCAGGTTCGCGCGACCCATTGACGCCTGCCGGACAGGATCTGTAACTTCCTCGCAAATCTGCGGAAATCTTTGTCAGAGATCGGTTGATCTGACGATGGGTCGCCGCCAGCCGTCAGCGAGGGAGCCCGGGTCAGGGGCGGCTCGCCTCGGCATCCGTGTGGTCACAGGAACCGAGGAACGATGAGAACAGTCCAGTCGTCGCCAGTACCACGGCCGCCGCGGCGATCAGCGCCGCCCGGTCCGGTCCGCAGCTACTCCACCACCCACGGGCGCCCCGCCGGCCGCCCGCCGCGCGTGCGGCAGCTGTTCGCCGCGCTGCTCGCGGTCTTCGCGCTCTGCCTCTCGGTGCTCGGCACCGCCGCGGCGCCCGCCACCGCCGCCCCGACCAACCTGGCGCTCGGCAAGGCCACCTCGGTGTCCAGCACCAACGCCCAGTACGTGGCCGGCCACCTGAACGACGGCGACCAGTCCAGCTACTGGGAGGGCACCACCGGCTCCTTCCCGCAGTGGGCCCAGCTCGACCTGGGAGCGGCCACCCAGGTCAGCCAGGTGGTGCTGAAGCTGCCCAGCTCCTGGAGCGCCCGCACCCAGACCCTGTCGGTGCAGGGCAGCACCGACGGCACCAACTTCGCCACCCTCACCGCCGCCGGCAGCTACACCTTCGACCCGGCCGCGGCCAACACCGTCTCGATCAACTTCGGTGCCACCAGCACCCGGTACCTGCGGGTCAACCTCACCGCCAACACCGGCTGGAACGCCGCCCAGCTCTCCGAGTTCGAGGTCTACGGCCCCACCGCCTCGGCGGCCAACCTGGCGCTCGGCAAGGCCACCGGCGAGTCCGGCCACGCCCAGACCTATGCGTCCGCCAACGCCGTCGACGGTGATCCGAACACCTACTGGGAGTCCACCAACAACGCCTTCCCGCAGTGGCTCAAGGTGGACCTGGGCGCCTCGGTCGCGGTCAACCAGGTGGTGCTCAAGCTGCCGCCGTCCAGCTCCTGGGGCGCCCGCACCCAGACCCTGGCCGTCCAGGGCAGCACCGACGGCACCTCGTTCACCGACCTGGTCCCCGCCGCCGGCTACTCCTTCGACCCGGCCACCGGAAACACCGTCACCATCAACTTCGGTCAGGCGACCACCCGTTACCTGCGGCTGAACGTCACCGGCAACACCGCCTGGCCGGCCGCCCAGCTCTCCGAGTTCGAGGTCTACGGCCCCTCCGGCGCCCCGCAACCGCCGAGCCCGCCGACCAACCTCGCCTACACCCAGAGCAGCGGCGGCGCGGTCAACCTGACCTGGACCGCCTCCAGCAGCGCCGGCGTAGCCGGCTACGACGTCTACGCGAACAACGCGCTGCTCACCTCGGTACCGGCCGGCGCGACCAGCTACACCGACCACCCCGCCGCCACCGCCACCGTCACCTACTTCGTCCGGGCCAAGGACGCGGCCGGCAACCAGTCCGGCAACAGCAACAGCGTCACCCGCACCGGCTCGCAGGCCACCGCGCCGACCGCACCGAGCAACCTGGCCTACACCCAGCCGGCCTCCGGGCAGCTCAAGCTGACCTGGTCGGCCTCCTCCGACGCGGTCGGGGTGACCGGCTACAACGTCTACCGCAACAACGCCAAGCTGGCCTCGGTCAGCGGCAGCACGCTCAGTTACACCGACGCGGTCCCGGACACCCAGACCGTCTCCTACTACATGACCGCGACCAACGCCGCGGCCCTGGAGTCCAGCCAGTCCAACACCGTCACCCGCACCGGCTCGGGCGGCTCCTCGACCAACCTGGCCCTGCACAAGCCGGTCGACGGCACCGCCAACACCTACGTCTACGCCCCCGCCAACGCCGTCGACGGTGACACCACCACCTACTTCGAGGGCGCCTCCTACCCCTCCCAGGTCACCGTCCACCTGGGCGCCGACGCGGACCTCAGCTCGGTCAAGGTCAAGCTCAACCCGGCCGCCGCCTGGGGAGTCCGGACCCAGACCATCGCCGTGCTCGGCCGCGGGCAGGGCTCCTCGACCTTCGCCACCCTGGCCGCCGCGCAGTCGTACTCCTTCGACCCGAGCAGCAACCAGAACACCGTCACCATCCCGCTCAGCGGCCGGGCCGCCGACGTCGAGCTCTCCATCACCGCCAACAGCGGTGCGCCCGGCGGCCAGGTCGCCGAGTTCGAGGTCTACGGGACCCCGGCCCCCAACCCGGACCTGACCGTGACCTCCAGCTCCTGGAGCCCGGCCGCCCCGGTGGAGACCGACGCGATCACCGCCTCCGCCGTGGTGAAGAACGGCGGCACCGCCGCCTCGGTCGCCACCGACGTCAACTTCTACCTCGGCAGCACCAAGGTCGGCTCGACCACGGTCGGCGCGCTGGCCCCCGGCGCGACCCAGACGGTCTCCGCCGCCATCGGCACCCAGACCGCGGGCAGCTACCAGCTCACCACCAAGGTCGACGAGTCGAAGAAGAACTTCAACCTGACGGCCGACCAGAGCTACACCAACAGCACCGCCCTGGTGGTGGCCCCGGTGCAGTCCGCCGACCTGGTCGGCACGCTGAACTGGACCCCGAGCACCCCGGCGGCCGGGAACTCCGTCAACTTCTCGGTGACGGTGAAGAACCAGGGCACCATCGCGACCACCGCCGGCAGCCACGGCATGACGCTGACCCTGCTGGACGCGAACGGCGCCACCGTCACCACGCTCACCGGCTCGGTCAGCGGCGCCATCGCGGCCGGCGCCACCGCCGCCCCGGTCAGCCTCGGCTCCTGGACCGCCGTCAACGGCAAGTACACCGCGCACCTGGTGCTGGCCGCCGACGCCAACGAGCTGCCGGTCAAGCGGCCCCATCTGACCAGCGACTCCGCGGTCTTCGTCGGCCAGGGCGCCAACATGCCCTACGACTCCTACAAGTCCACCGACGGCACCCTCGGCGGCTCGGCCGCCGCGGTCGGCCCCAACCGCACCATCGGCGACATCGCCGGCGAGGCCACCCAGCGCAAGGCCGTCACGCTCAACAACACCGGTGACTCGGTCAGCTGGACCTCGCGCGAGTCGACCAACACCTTCGTGCTGCGCTACTCGATCCCGGACGCGCCGGGCGGCGGCGGCACCAGCGCCACCCTGGACCTGTACGCCAACGGCCAGTTGGTGCAGCCGCTCAACCTGTCCTCGCACTACGCCTGGCTGTACGGCTCGGAGACCAGCCCGGGCAAGAGCCCGCCCGCCGGCTCGCCCCGCCACATCTACGACGAGTCCAGCTTCCTGCTCGGCCAGTCGTACCCGCAGGGCACCGTCTTCACCCTGAAGAAGGACACCGCCAACACCTCGCAGTACGCGATCGACTTCATGAACCTGGAGCAGGCCACCCAGACGGCCAACCCCGACCCGGCCCACCTGGTGGTCCCGGCCGGCTTCGCCCAGCAGGACGTGCAGAACGCCCTGGACAAGGTGCGGATGGACACCACCGGCACGCTGACCGGCGTCTACCTGCCGGCCGGCCAGTACGCGGTCACCGGTCGGCTGACCGTCTACGGCAAGGCGGTCAAGGTGGTCGGCGCCGGCGTCTGGTACTCCCAGTTCGTCGCGCCGCAGAACCAGACCGACACCGACACCGGCTGGGACCTGCAGGCCGGGGCCGCCGGCTCGACCTTCACCGGCTTCGCCTGGTTCGGCAACTACAACACCCGCCAGGACGGCCCCGGCCACACCTGGGACCTGCGCAACCAGTCCAACATCACCATCGACAACGTGTGGATCGAGCACAACGTGGTCGGTGTCTGGGGCTCGTCGAACGTGCAGAACTCGACGTTCACCAACATGCGCATCCGCGACACCATGGCGGACGGGATCAACCTCACCAACGGCAGCCAGGGCAACCTGATCTCCAACGACGAGGCCCGCAGCACCGGTGACGACAGCTTCGCGCTGTTCGCCGCCCAGGACCAGAACCCGGGCAGCAAGCTGGCGAACAACACCATCCAGAACGTCACCGCGATGACCCCGTGGCGGGCGGCGGGCGTGGCGATCTACGGCGGTGGCGGCAACACCGTGCAGAACTTCACGGTCTCCGACACGCTCTGCTACTCGGGCCTGACCATCTCCTCGCTGAACTTCGGCTTCGCCTTCGAGGGCTTCGAGTCCACCCCGCAGACCACCATCCGCAACTTCACGCTGGCCCGGGACGGCGGCCACTTCTGGGGCAGCCAGGTGTTCGGCGCGCTCTGGGCCTTCTCGGCCACCCAGCCGTTCCAGGGCATCCGGGTCAGCGACGCGAGCATCACCGACCCGACCTACAGCGGCATCATGTTCCAGACCGACTACTCGGGCAGCACCGCGCTCAACCCGGTGACGGACACCGTCTTCACCAACACCACGATCACCGGCGCCCATGCCGACGACGACGCCTACGGGACCGGGAAGTCCGGCTACGGCATCTGGGCCAACCCGCTGCCCGAGCCGGGCCAGGGGCCGGCGGTCGGCTCGGTCACCTTCAACCACCTGGTGGCGAACAACAACGACGTGAACATCCAGAACACCACCTCCACCTTCACCATCACCGTCAACCCCTGACCTGACCGCAGGTCGGAACCGGCGCGGCCCGTGCGTCCGCGCCGGTTCCGACGTGTCAGGAGTCGGGCGGGGAGCCGCGGGAGGAGCCGGGAGCAGCCGGCTCAGTGACTGCCCTTCAGCCCCGGCTGGTCGAAGGTGCCCGGCACCGGCAGGGTGCGCCAGTGGGTCAGCGGCCAAGCCACCACGAACGCGCGACCGATCACGTCCTTCACCGGCACGAACCCGCCGATCGCCTCGTCCATGTGGAAGCGCGAGTCCTCGGAGTTCTCCCGGTTGTCCCCCATCACCCAGAGCATGCCCTTGGGCACCGTGACCTTCCCCACCGGGTGCCTGTTGCAGGGCGTCGCGCCCGGGTGGAGGTAGGGCTCGTCCAGCGCCACGCCGTTGACCCGCACCGGCTGGTTCCGCTCGCAGTCCACGGTGTCGCCGCCGACCGCGATCACCCGCTTGACCAGGTCCTTCTCGCTGGCCGCCGGGGCCAGCCCGACGAAGGACAGCGCCGTCTGCAGCCCGTTCTGCTTCGGCTGCGGCTGGTCCCTCAGCCACTCGTTCGGGTCGTGGAAGACCACCACGTCCCCGCGCTCGGGGGTCGCCCCGAACCACGGGGTGAACTTGTCCACCATCACCCGGTCGCCGACCTGCAGGGTGTTCTCCATCGAGCCCGAGGGGATCGAGAAGGCCTGGACGAAGAAGGTCTTGATCCCCCAGGCCAGCACCAGCGCGACCAGCACCATCACCAGCAGCTCCTGCCACCAGGGCCGCTTCCTCCGCTCCCGGCGTGCCCGCCCTGCTCGCCGCAGCGGCCACCCGCGCCCGGTGCGTTCCGCCTCGATGGTCCCCTGCCCAGCACTCACTGCCCGGCCCCCGTCCCTGCCGTCCCCGATCGGTCGGCACGAGTATCCACGAGGGGCGGTTCGATCCCGATAAGCGCAGACTCCCGCAGCTGACGCCCTGGAAAACTGCGAGGCCCGATTCGCCCCAGCCGCCGTGCGGCCGATGTCCTCGCTTCCTGCCAGGTGCTCTGAACGCCTCCGGCGCTCACAGGCCGCCGGGCCGGATGTGCGTACCGCTTAACCGCCCGTACCCGGCGGCCGTGACCTCCGCGAAATCCCCGGTTTCTACCCTTCATCCGGTGGGAAACCCACCCGCCGGACCGCCTGCCGGTCCGTAACCGGATCTGGCACGTGAGGGGAACCCCTTGGGGGCGCTACGCGGTGAGGGCGTACGGACCGTCTGCTCGTACTGCGGTGTCGGGTGCGGGCTGGTGCTGCAGCTCGGAGCCGGGCGTGCGGTGGTACAGGCCACCGGGGACAAGGCGCACCCGGCGAATGCCGGCCGCCTGTGCACCAAGGGCGCCACCACTGCCGACCTACTGGCCGCCCCGGGCCGGCTGTCCACCGCCCTGGTGCGGTCCGAGCGCGGCGCGCAGCCGGTGCCCACCGACGTGGACGCGGCGATCACCGAGGCCGCCGGCCGGCTGCGGGCGGTGCTGGCGGAGCACGGGCCGGACTCCGTGGCGCTCTACGTCTCCGGGCAGCTGTCGCTGGAGGCGCAGTACCTGGCCAACAAGCTGACCAAGGGCTACCTGCGCACCAACCAGATCGAGTCCAACTCCCGGCTGTGCATGGCCAGTGCGGGCAGTGGCTACAAGCTCTCGCTGGGCGCGGACGGCCCGCCCGGCTCCTACCAGGACTTCGACGCGGCCGAGGTCTTCCTGGTGATCGGCTCCAACATGGCCGACTGCCACCCGGTGCTGTTCCTGCAGATGATGGACCGGGTCAAGGCGGGCGCCAAGCTGATCGTGGTCGATCCGCGGCGCACCGCCACCGCCGAGAAGGCCGACCTGTTCCTGCAGCTGCGGCCCGGCACCGACCTGGCGCTGCTCAACGGCCTGCTCCAGCTGCTGGTCGAGAACGGCCACACCGACCCGGAGTTCATCGCCGAGTACACCGAGGGCTGGGAGGCGCTGCCGGAGTTCCTGCGCGACTACCCGCCGGCCACGGTGGCCGAGCTGACCGGCGTGCCGGAGGCCGACCTGCGGGCGGCGGCCGAGCTGATCGGCACCGCGAAGGAGTGGATGAGCTGCTGGACCATGGGGCTCAACCAGTCCACCCACGGCACCTGGAACACCAACGCGCTGGTCAACCTGCACCTGGCGACCGGCGCGATCTGCCGCCCGGGCAGCGGCCCGTTCTCGCTGACCGGCCAGCCCAACGCGATGGGCGGGCGGGAGATGGGCTACATGGGTCCGGGGCTGCCGGGCCAGCGCTCGGTGCTGGACGAGGCGGACCGGGCGTTCACCGAGGAGCTGTGGGGCCTGCCGGCCGGCACGCTGCGCACCGAGGTGGGCCGCGGCACCGTCGAGCTGTTCGAGCGGATGGCGGCGGGCGAGGTCAAGGCCTGCTGGATCATCTGCACCAACCCGGTCGCCTCGGTGGCCAACCGCCGCACCGTGATCGCCGGCCTGGAGGCGGCCGAACTGGTCATCGCCCAGGACGTGTTCGCCGACACCGAGACCAACGCCTACGCCGACGTGGTGCTGCCGGCCGCGCTCTGGGCCGAGTCCGAGGGCGTGCTCGTCAACTCCGAGCGCACTGTGACGCTGGCCCAGCCGGCCACCGCACCGGTCGGCCAGGCACTGCCGGACTGGCAGCTGATCGCCCGCGTCGCCCGCGAGCTGGGCTTCGCCGAGGCCTTCGACTACACCAGCGCCGAGGAGGTCTTCGAGGAGCTCAAGCGGGCCTGGAACCCGAAGACGGGCTGGGACCTGCGCGGCGTCAGCTACCGGCGGCTGCGCGAGACCCCGGTGCAGTGGCCCAGTGCCCACGAGGACGGGCCGGCCCGCAACCCGGTGCGCTACCTCAACGACGGGGTGAGCAGCCCGCTGGTCGAGCGGCCCGACGGCTCCCGGCCCAGGCTGGTCTTCCCCACCCCCAGCGGTCGGGCCGTCTTCTTCGCCCGCCCGCACCTGCCGACCGCCGAACTGCCCGACGACGAGTTCCCGTTCGTGCTCAACACGGGTCGGCTGCCGCACCAGTGGCACACCATGACCAAGACCGGCAAGGTGGCCAAGCTCAACCGGCTCAACCCGGGCCCGTTCGTGGAGCTGCACCCCGAGGACGCGGCGCGGCTCGGCGCGGCCGAGGGCGACCAGGTGGAGATCGCCTCCCGGCGCGGGCGGGCGGTGCTGCCGGCCGTGGTCACCGACCGGGTGCGGCCGGGCAACTGCTTCGCCCCGTTCCACTGGAACGACCTGTTCGGCGAGTACCTGAGCATCAACGCGGTGACCAACGACGCGGTGGACCCGATCTCGTTCCAACCCGAGCTCAAGGCCTGCGCGGTGGCGGTGCGGGTGGTACCCGAGCGGCTCCCGGCCGCACCGGCGGTCCTCATGACGGACAGTCAGACCGCCACGCTGGCCGGACTGCTGGGCCTGCCCCAGGTGGCCGCACCGTCCTTCGGTGCCGCCGAGCAGCAGTACCTGGCCGGCTTCCTGGCCGGGCTGGACGCCGCCCCGCCCGCCCCCGGCAGCGCCCCGGCGCTGCCCGCCGGCTCCCCGCTGGCCCCCGAGCGGGAGCTGTGGGTCAACGGGCTGCTGGCCGGCCTGTACTCGCGCACCGCGCCGGGCCCCGCGCCCGTCCTCGACCCGGCGGACGCGGACCCGGAGGTCACCGTGCTGTGGGCCTCGCAGACCGGCACCGCGGAGGAGGCGGCCGCCACCGCCGCCAAGCGCCTGCTCGAAGCGGGCTGGCGGCCCCGGCTGCTCGGCATGGACGAGGTGGACCCGGCCGCGCTCCCGGCCGAGGTGCCGGTGCTGCTGGTCACCAGCACCTTCGGCGACGGCGAGGCTCCGGACAACGGCGCCCGGTTCTGGGAGTCGCTGGCCCAGGCCGGTGCGGTCGCGGCCGGGCTGCGCTACTCGGTGCTGGCCCTCGGCGACTCCAACTACCAGGACTTCTGCGGCCACGGGCGCCGACTGGACGAGCGGCTCGGCGAGCTCGGCGGGCTGCGGATCGCGCCGCGCACCGACTGCGAGCCGGACTGGGCGCCGGCCGCGGGGGCCTGGCTCGACCGGGTGCTCGCCGGACTGCGCGCGGGCGCGCCGCAGCCGGACCCGGCGCCGGCCGGCGCACCGGCGCGCCCCACCAAGGCCTCCCCGTTCGCCACCCTGCTGATCGGCAACCGGACCCTGAGCCTGCCCGGCTCGGCCAAGGAGGTGCGGCAGTTCACCTTCGACACCCGCGGCGGCGAACTGGAGTACGCGGCGGGCGACGCGCTCGGCGTCTGGCCGGCCAACTCGCCCGCGCTGGTGGCAGAGTGGCTGTCCGTCACCGGGCTCGACGGGGAACAGGCGGTGACCCTGCCCGGCTCGGGCGAGGTGGCGCTCGGCGAGGCGCTGCGCGGGCACCTGGAGATCGCCCGGATCACCCCCGACCTGCTGCGCTTCGTGGCCGAGCGCACCGGTGACCGCGAGCTGCGCCGACTGCTCCGGCCGGACAACAAGGACGAGCTGGCCAAATGGAGTTGGGGTCGTCAGGCGGTGGACGTGGTGGGTGCCTTCCCGGTCCGGGCGGCGGCGGCCGACTGGCTCGGGGTGCTCAAGCAGCTGCAGCCGCGGCTCTACTCGATCTCCTCCAGCCCGCTGGCCCACCCCGGCGAGGTGCGGCTGACCGTCTCGGTGGTCCGCTACCGCAGCGAGCGCGACCGGGCGCGGGCCGGGGTCTGCTCCGGCTACCTGGCGGACGCCGCTGACGACGGTCCGGTGCCGGTCTTCGTGCAGCGCTCGGCCCACTTCCACCCGCCCGCCGATCCCGCCGCCGCCATGGTCATGGTCGGCCCGGGCACCGGGATAGCCCCGTTCATCGGCTTCCTGGCGGACCGCCAGGCCCGCGGCCACACCGGGGCGAACTGGCTCTTCTTCGGCGAGCAGCGCTCGGCCACCGACTTCTACTACCGGGAGGAGCTGGCCGAGTTCCAGCAGGCCGGACTGCTGGACCGGCTGGACCTGGCGTTCTCCCGGGACCAGCGGAACAAGGTCTACGTCCAGGACCGGATGCGCGAGCAGGGCGCCCGGCTGTGGCGCTGGCTGCAGGACGGCGCGCACTTCTACGTCTGCGGGGACGCCGGCCGGATGGCCCGCGACGTGGACCACGCCCTGCGCGAGATCGCCGTCACGCACGGCCGGCTGACCGAGGAGGAGGCGGCGGCGTACCTCAAGCAGCTGGCCGCCGAGAAGCGGTATCTGCGCGACGTCTACTGACCGGAGGTCGGGCTGTGACCGGCCCCGGGGCTGACGCCTGGTCAGCGGCGCGGCGCCGCTGACCCGACCCATGGCAACGATTCCTGTCATGGGCATTGACCTGCCATGAACCAGTGGGTAACTTCCCCGCCAGTAACATCGCGGAAACAATGGCTCGGCCGCCCCCACGGCCCGGCCTGCCCTCGCGTCCCTTGGCACAGCCCCCACCCCTGGTTTCAAGGAGACCCGCATGTCTCTACGTGCGCGCACCCGCCGCCTGGCCGCGACCTTGGTGGCCGCCGCCACCGTGGCCGGCCTCGGCCTCGCACTGCCGGCCCAGGCCCAGGCCGACTCCGCGCTCCACTACGTGGCCCTCGGCGACAGCTACAGCGCCGGTTCCGGCGTGCTGCCGCTCGACCTGAGCGCGCCGCTGGAGTGCGCCCGGTCCAGCGCCAACTACCCGCACGACCTGGCCGCCGACTACGGCCTCGACCTCACCGACGCGACCTGCGGCGGCGCCCAGACCAAGGACTTCGCCGGCTCCCAGTACCCGGGCGTGGCCCCGCAGCTGGCCGCACTGGACAGCGGCACCGACCTGGTCACCCTGACCATCGGCGGCAACGACAGCAACACCTTCATCAACGCCATCCTGGCCTGCGGCTCGGCCGGCGCGGCCACCCTGGGGTTCGGCCACCCGTGCCAGAGCATCTACGGTTCCAGCTTCGACAACACCATCGACAACACCACCTACCCGGCGATCCGCAACGCGCTGGCCGCCGTCAAGGCCAAGGCGCCCCACGCCCGGGTGGCGATCCTCGGCTACCCGTGGATCGTCCCGGCCCAGGCGGTCTCCGGCTGCTTCGCCAAGATGCCGATCGCCTCCGGGGACATCCCCTACCTGCGTGACCTGCAGACCCACCTCAACGCCGCCGTGCAGCGGGCGGCCGCCGACACCGGCGCCACCTATGTCGACATGTCGGCAGCCTCCAACGGGCACGACGCCTGCCAGCCGGTCGGCACCCGGTGGATCGAGCCGGTGCTCTGGGGGACCAACTACGTGCCGGTCCACCCGAACGCGCTGGGCGAGGCGGCGATGGCCGACCGGACCGCGAGCGCGCTCGGGCTGGGCTGAGCCGGCGGCAGCCTCGCTCCGCCTGGGCTGAGCCAGCCAGCCCCGCTCGGCCCGCCGTCGGCGGCGCGGCCGACCGGTCCCACCGGTCATCCGCGCCGCCGCGCGTCCGCCAGCGCGCAGCCGAGCGCGCAGACCTCGAACCCCAGCGCCACCAGCACGCCCAGTTGGAAGGCGCCCGGCCAACTGCCGCCGGCCGACAGGTGGGCGAAGAAGACCGCGCCCACGCAGGCCACCCCGATCGCGGTCCCCAGCCGCTGCGCCGTCTGCAGCACCCCGCCGGCCGTGCCGGCCCGGACCACCGGCACCCGGGCCAGCGCCAGGCTCTGGTTCGGCGCGATCACCAGCCCCGAGCCGATCCCCGCCAGCAGCAGCGGAGCGGCGGTCGCGTACCCGGCGTGCTGACCCGGCACCAGGTGCACGGCCAGCGCGGCCAACCCGGTCCCGGCGATCACGGTGACCAGCCCGGCGATGATCACGGCGCGCCCGTGCTCGGTGACCAGCCGCCCGCCCAGCGCGGCCGAGACCGCCGAGCCGGCCGCGAACGGGGTGATCGCCGCGCCCGCCTGCAATGCGCTGTAGCCCAGGCCGCGCTGCAGGTAGAGCGTGAAGATGAAGAAGATCGTGGTGAACCCGGCGAAGTAGAGCATCCCGAGCAGCGCGCCGAACCGGTAGGAGCGGATCTCGAACAGCGCCAGGTCCACCAGCGGCAGTGCGCAGCGCCGCTCCCAGAGCACGAAGGCGGCCAGCAGCAGCACACCGAGCGGGATCAGCCACCACTTGGCGGCGCCCTTCCACTGCTGCTCCTGCACCAGCGGCAGCAGGATCGCCAGCAGCCCGGCGGCCAGCAGCGCCACGCCTGCGAAGTCGATCCGCGGCCGGCCGCCGCCGCCCAGCAGCCGGCCGGTGTGCGGGATCAGCCGCAGCGCCAGGACGAAGGCCACCGCCCCGATCGGCAGGTTGACGAAGAAGACCCAGCGCCAGCCGCTCTGACTGCCGGCCGCGTTGATCAGCAGGCCGCCGGCCAGCGGCCCGACCGCGGTGGCCAGCCCGACCGTGGTGCCGAAGTACCCGAATGCCCGGGCCCGCTCGGGTCCGCGGAACATCTCCTGGATCAGCCCGGAGATCTGCGGCCCGAGCAGACCGCTGGCCACGCCCTGCACCAGCCGGGCGGCCACCAGCGCGGTCGCGGTCGGCGCCAGGCCGCAGGCGGCCGAGGCCAGGGTGAACAGCACCAGGCCGGTGAGGAAAGCGGTCCGCCGGCCCCACAGGTCGCCGAGCAGGCCGGCCGGGATCAGGGTCAGGCCGAAGGTGAGCGCGTAACCGGACAGCACCCAGGACAGGTCCGCCTCGCTCGCACCCAGCCCGCTCTCGATCGAGGGCAGCGCGACGGTGACGATCGACACGTCCAGCAGGGTCATGAAACCGACCAGCAGGCAGACCGCCAGCGCCCGCCAGCGCCGGCGCTCGCCCTGGACGTCCCGAGCGGCCTCGGTGGTGTCGTCCATCGCGGCGCCGCCTCCTCGCTCGGTCCCCCGCCCGGGGGTCGTCCCCCAGCAGCAGGCAAGCACGAGTGCGGCGCGGCGGCACCCGGGGTGGTGCGCACGGGCAGTTCGCGAACCGTCTGTCACCTGTGGTGGCCTCGGTCGTTTGACAGGTCATGAGGTCCGAGACGGGTGCACCAGACAGGCGTGAAGAATCGTTTCTGCCGGGGCTTGCGGGCCGGGCGGCGGGCCGGTGCTCCCGGTGACCGGCCCCGGGCCCGAGGAGGGACCGCTGCCCGGCCTGGACGGCCTGGTGCCCCCGCAGCGGGCCGCCGGCGCGGTCTGCACCGCCTACGTGCTGCTGGAGGCGATCATCTCCCCGCTGCTCTCGATCCCGGTCCCGGCCCGGCTGCGGTACCGCTCGCGCGAGCCGTACACGGTGTACCTCGACAGCCACATCGACCTACCCGAGCCGGTCACCTGGGCGCTCTCCCGGGAGATCCTGCTCGGCGGCCTCACCGCGCCGACCGGCCTCGGCGACGTCTCCGTCTTCCCGGGCACCGGCGGCGAGGCGGACAGCGTCTTCGTCTCGCTGCGCGGCCGGGACACCACCGCCCTGCTCCGCGCCCGGGCCGACGTGCTGCACGCCTTCCTCCGCTGGACCGCCTGCGTGGTCCCCCCGGGCCTGGAGTCCGAACACTTCGACGTCGACACCCTGCTCGGCCGCCTGCGCGAGAAGGACGACGGTTGAACCAGGGCGGCCCTAGCGGACGTCGCCCTCCCAGAACCAGCGTTGCCCGTCCGGGGTCGGGCCCGGGCCGTAGCGGGTGTGGCCGCCGGGGCCGAAGCGGCCGATCTCGGTGGCGAGGGCGGCTCCCTCCGTGAGGGTCTGCGGGCTCCAGTCGGTGACGTCCAGCAGGAGGCCGTCGAGCGGGCCGGCCACCAGGACCCGGTAGCTGCGGCCCGCTCGCGGGCCCGGGTCCGGGTCCTCGTGGTCAGCTCCGTACACCCGGCCGCGCATGAAGCGTTCCTCGTCCATGGCCGCCAGCCTGGCAGCCGGGACTGACAATCCGTATCCCTACCGCTCGCCTTGCGGCGGGCGGCGCGGTCCGGCCTCAGTCCTGCGGCCGGACCTCGACCAGCGCGCCGCGCCGGTCGAGGTCGACGCCCCGTGCATGCGCGCGCCCGTGCCGATCAGCACCGGCCCGTCCGCGGTGAGGATGAGCTCGCTGTGGCCGGGCCCGTTCTCGACGCCCAACGCGGTGAGGGCCTGCGCCACGTAGGCCGCGATCTCGGGGTGCTCGCCGACCTCCACGGCTGTCATCGCCCGGTAGACCGGGTTCCCGTCGACCGTCTCCTCTGCGCAAGGGGGACACGTCCCGTGGTCGATTAGAGTGTGGTTCCGGTGAGCCGCGCGACCAACTGGGCGGCGTACTCCCAGCGTCCGTAGCCGTCACGGGTGGCGAGGTGCCCGCCGCCGGGCACCACCTCCAGGGTGCTGCCCCAGGTCAGGGCCAGCTCACGGCCCCGGTCCAGGGTGAGGAACGGGTCGTCGTCAGAGACCACCAGGTGGGTGGGCACGGGCAGTTCGCAGCTGGGCAGCGGCGCCTGCGGCCTGATGGCCGGCAACGCGTCCGGCGCGTCGATGTCGGCCGGTGCGACCAGCAGCGCACCGACAACCCGGCGGTCGTAGCGGGTGGCGGCCCACTGGGCGATGGTGACGGCGCCGCAGCTGTGGCCGATCAGGAAGACCTCGCCGTCGGTGCCGCGCACCACCTCGTCCAGCCGGGCGACCCAGCGGTCACGGTCCACGGTCTCCCAGTCGCGCTGGACCACCCGGGAGAAGTCCGCGAACTCCTGCTCCAGGTGGGTCTGCCAGTGGTCGGGGCCGGATCCGGTGTAACCCGGTACGGTCAGGAAGTGCATGGTCCTACCCTTCGGGCGTGAGGTCGCGGGCGGGGACGGTGAGGCCGAAGTGCCGGTCGAGCACGGTCAGCAGTTCGGCCTCGTCCGCGAGGGCGGTGGTGGTGCTGCTGCGGTCGTGCACGACCGTCAGGTGCCCGTCGCGCACGCTCATCCGCCCGGTGGGAGTGGGCAGGCTCGCCACCTTGTGCCAGTTCAGCAGGCTGTTGGGGGACGCGGTCGTGTAGAAGTGCGCCATCTCCAGGTCGACGGCCTCGACCGGATGGTCGACGAAGGCGTAGATGTCCTGCCACTCATCGGAGTTGACGGCATGTTCGACGATGGAGACGGTCCAGACCGAGGCGTCTTTACTCAACCGCTACCAACTTCCGCCCGGCACCGCACAGTTGCGTGCTCGACCGCGGCTGCGGCCAGGCCGGTGATCAGCGGGTGCACCCGGGTGCCGTCGCCGTCCAGCTCGGGCTGGAAGAGGGTGGCCAGGAAGAACGGGTGGCTGGGCAGCTCGGCGATCCTGACCTCGCCGGCGGCGTCGACCCCGGTGAAGGCCAGGCCGTGCCCGCGCAGCACGTCCAACTGGGCAGGGTTGGGACCGTAGTTGCAGTGGTAGCGCGCCTGCATCCGGTCCGCGCCCAGCAGTTGGGCGGCCCGCGAGCCGGGCAGTACCTTGACGGTCCCCTCGTGGCCGACCAGTGAGCAGGCCAGCGGGACGATCACGGCGTCGGCCTCGGCGGTGGCCGGGGAGTTCTCGGCATGGCCGGCCCGGTCGAGGCCGCAGACGTTGCGGGCGAACTCCAGCAGCGCGTGCTGGAAGCCGCCGCAGGTGCCGAGGAAGGGGATGCCCAGCTCACGGGCGGTGCGGATCCCGGCCAGCACCCCGTCCTCACTGCGGTACGGGCTGCCGGGCAGCACCCAGATCGCGTCGAAGCCGTCCAGCCCCTGCCCGGCCTCCTCGGTCGGGATCCAGTAGGCGTCCAGCTCCAGCCCGTCGCGCAGCCGCATCGCCGCCAGCAGGCCCGGGATGCGGGCGTGCGAGCGGACGGCGTCGGAGCGGTCCCCGACCAGGGCGAGGGTTGCGGTGCGGTTCATGGCCACCATCCTGGCGACCAGGCAGCATCAGGTCCAACGATGGTTTCTGGATCGAGCATAAGAAATACTGATGCATACTGGTCCGCATGGATCCGCACCTCCTGCGCACCTTCGTCGCGGTCCTCGAGCACCGCTCGTTCTCCACCGCCGCCTCGGTGCTCGGCTACACCCAGTCGGCCGTCTCGCAGCACATCGCCGCGCTGGAGGCCGACCTGGGCACCCGGCTGGTCGAGCGCCGACCGGTGACCGCGACGGCGGCCGGCACCCGGCTGATGGAGCACGCACCCGGCCTGCTGCTGCGCCTGGACGCGGCCCGCGCCGACCTCGCCCGCCTGCACGACACCCGGCCCAGCCGGCTGACCGTCGCCCACACGCCCGCCGCGTTCGGCCCGGCAGTCGCGCAGGCACTGGAACGCCTCCATCACGCGGCCCACCCGCTGGAGCTCGAGGTGCGGGTGCTGGGTCGCGAAGCGGTGATCGAGGAGGTGCTCACCGGGCGCGCCGACCTCGGCCTGGTCGACGGCGCCACCGCCCCCAGCGACCCGCTCCCGCTGCCGGACCTCGGCCCCACCACCACCCTCGCCGCGGCCGAGCAGGAGCTGGCCGTGCTCTTCCCGGACGGCCACCCGCTGGCCCGGCGCGGCTCGGTACGGCTGACCGACCTGACCCAGGCCCACTGGATCGATGCCCCGGACACCGCGATCCCGCTCGACCGCCTGCGCGCGGTCTGTCGCGCCGACGGCTTCCGCGCCCGGATCCGGCACCGCGGCACCGACCTGCACGGACTCGCCGCGCTGGCCGCCGCCGGTCACGGCCTGGCAGTGCTGCCGATGCCGCTGGCCGCTGCCCTGCCCGGGGTGGCGGCCGTCCCGCTCACCCAGCCCCGCCTGGTCCACCGCACGGAGCTGATCCACCCCGCCAACCCGACCGAGGCCGCCCGGCAGCTGGCCGAGCTCGTCGCCGACCGCCGGCCGGGCCCGCAGCGGGGGTGAGGCCGGGGCTGCACCCTCACCGGTGCGGCGCAGCCGGGCGCAGTGACGCGCCGGGCCTCACGTGCGCAGGTGCAGCGTGCGAGCCCGCCTCACGTGCGCAGGTGCGGCGTGCGGGCCGACCTCACCCGCGCCGGTGCAGTGTGCGGGCGACCCGGCGGCCGATCTGACCGCGCAGCCGGCGCAGGCCCGGCGACTCCTCGACCGCGCGGTTGGCCCAGTAGTACAGCTGCGGCGGCACATGCGGCAGCAGCGGCGAGTGCCGCTGGCCCAGTAGGGCGAAGAACTGCTCGGGCTTCAGCTCCAGGTAGCGGGTGAGCTCCTCGTACCACCGGGCGCTGTACCGGGCAGCGCTCTGGGTGGCCAGCAGCGCCTGCCGCCGCTCGCGCTCGTAGGCCGCCAGGGCCTCGGGCAGCGCCAGGCCCGGCCGGCCCAGGGCATCCGCCAGGGCCAGGGCGTCCTCCAGCGCAAGGCTGGTGCCGGCCCCGATCGAGTAGTGCGTGGTGTGCGCCGCATCGCCCAGCAGCACCACCTTCCCGTCCGACCAGCGCTGATTGGTGACGGTGCGGAAGGTCTGCCATCGGGCGCCGCCGACCCCGGCGAGCAGTGGCCGGCCGCCGAGCGCCTCGGCGAACATCGCGCCCAGCCGCGCCAGCAGTTCGTCCTCGCCGAGCCGGTCCAGCTCCAGCCCGTGCCAGGTCGCCTCGGCGCACTCGATGACGCAGGTGCTGGTGCCGGCGTCGAACGGGTAGCCGTAGCACCACAGGTAGCCGTGGGAGGTCTTCACGAAGGCGAAGGTGAAGGCGGTGAAGACCTGGGGGGTGCCGAGCCACACGTACCGGTTGCGCCCGTACGTGACGGTGGGACCGAAGCGCGCATCGCGCAGCACGCTGTTGACCCCGTCGGCCGCCACCACCAGGTCGGTCGGACCCAGTTGCTCGCGCCCGCGCACCTCGTGCCGGTACTCGATCCGGACCCCGAGCTCCTGGGCCCGCGCCGCCAGCAGCTCCAGCAACCGGTGGCGCCCGATCCCGAACCCCTCGTCGCTGCTGCGGACCACCTGCTCGCCGCCGACGTGGGCCACGCCCTGCTGCCAGCTCACCGAGGACGCCCGGATCGCCTGCGCGCTGACCCGGTCCGCGGCCAGGCACCGCTCCAGCAGGCCGGCCCAGTAGGTCACGCCCCAGCCGTAGGTCGACCCGGCGGCGTCCCGCTCCAGCACGGTGACCTGGTGGCCCGGGTCGCGCAGCTTCATCAGGACGGCGAAGTAGAGGCCGGCCGGACCGCCGCCGACGCAAGTGATCCGCATGTTTCCCCAGCTCGCCTCGGATGACAGGGCCTCAGAAGCTAGCAGTGATCGGGGCGTGCCGGGGCGCCGACGAGCCGGTGTGTCACCCGTCCGTGTCAGGCTGTTCGACAGCTGGTGCGGCCACCTGCGGCACCGGGGAGGCGCCACCGTCACCGCCTGCCGCGAGGGACAGCAACGGTGACGACGGGCCGACGTACGGCTGTGTGCCCGAGGACTCGGTGCCGTCCTGAGCGGTGCGCTTCCGACCCTTCGTCAGGCCCCGGCGGGCTGTTCGGCGAGCGCCTGGGCCGCCGCCAGTTCGGCGCGGTCGGCCTCCAGGACCGCGGTGAGGAAGCCGAAGGCGTCGGGACCGGCCGGCAGCCGCAGCGGGCCCTGCTCGGCGCCGACCGCGCGCAGCACCACCCGGGCGAACTCCTCGGGCTGATTGATGCCGGGCAGCGCTGCCATGCCCCGCAGGCCGGCCCGCATCGGGGCCAGCGCCTCGCGGTACTCCGGGAGTTGCTGGGCGGTCTCCTGCATCGCGGTTCCGTATCCGGTGGCGAAGCCGCCCGGCTCGACCACGGTGACCCGGATCCCGAACGGAGCGACCTCGGCGGCCAGCGTCGCGCTCATCCCCTCCAGCGCGTACTTGCCCGCCACGTAGGCGCCGAGCCCGGTGAACCCGATCCGGCCGGCCAGCGAGGAGACGTTGACGATGTGTCCGGAGCCCTGGGCCCGCATCAGCGGCAGCGCCAGCCGGGCCAGCCGCCACGGGGTGATGGCCAACAGCTCCAGCTGGCCGCGCAGTTCCTCGTCCGAGACCTCCTCGACAGCGCCGTAGATGCCGGCCCCGGCGTTGTTCACCAGTACGTCCAGGCCGCCGAACCGGTCGGTGCAGGCCTGCACGGCGGCGGTGCAGTCGGCGGCGCTGAGGGCCTCCATCCGGAACGGGAGCAGCTGGTCGGGGTACTCGGCGGTCAGGGCCTCCAGCTCACCGAGCCGGCGCCCGGTCGCGACCACCTGCTCACCGGCCGCCAGCACGGCGCGCACCAGGGCTAGTCCGAGCCCGGCAGAACCACCTGTGACCAGCCAACGACGCGTCATCGCGCACTCCCCTTCTCCGCTGTCGGGTCGCCTGTACCCGGGCGAATGAAGGCTCAATCCGCTTGCTGTACACACCAGTTCGGATCTGCGCCGATCGTCTGCCGGTCACCCCAGCCCGCGCCGCCGGACCGCCTCCTGCCAGGCCCCCGTGACCGCCGCCCGCACCTGCTCCCGGACCGCCGCCAGCTCCCCGTCCACCTGCACCGGGGCTCCCAGGTGCACGTGGTAGTCGGGCCGGCGCAGCGGCGCGGTCAACACGCCGGCCAGCTGCTTGGTCCCGCTTCCCGAACTCAACCGGCGCGCCCCCGCCTGACCGAGCGGCAGCACCGGCGCTCCCGTGGCCAGCGCCAGCCGGGCCAGCCCGCTGCGGAACTCCCCCGGCGCGCGCTCCCCCGAGTCCCGCCGGCGCGGCAGCCCGCCCTCGGCGTAGATCAGCACGGTCCGCCCCTCCCGCAGCGCCGCCGCGGCCGCCTCCAGCGACTCGGCCGCGCGGGCGGTGCCGCGCCGCACCGGGATGCAGCCCTCCCGCTCGAGTGCGGTGCGCAGCACGGGTATCCGCCACAGCCCGGCGGTCGCCAGCACGGCCGGCCGGACCCCGAGCCGGTGCAGTGCGGCCAGCACGATCGCCGGGTCGGCCAGCGAGGTGTGGTTCGCCGCGACGATCGCCCCCTCGCTCGCCCCGATCGGCGCGGCCGTGCTCACCCCGAGCCGCCCGCACACCGGAACCACCATCGCCGCCACCCGACCCAGCACCGCACACCCCTCCCACGTGACCCTTGAAACGCTCCCATCCTCCCGCACCCGCAGGCCGCCGCACCCGAGTACGGGTACTCAGTTGTGCGGGGAAAGAGACCGGTGGGCCCCCGGACCGCGCGCCTGGGGACCCACCGGGGCCTGTCGGATCAGCTCAGCTGACGTCGGCTCAGCCGATCGTCCAGTGCTGCAGCGCCGACCCGGTGTCCGGCTGCTGGGTGACCAGCGCGCCGTCCGTGCTGCTCGCCGTGGTCAGCAGCAGCCCGCTCTTCTGCGAGGCGACGGTGTACCCGCCCCCGGCCACCGGGGTCACGGTCCAGCGCTGGTTGGTGCCGCCGGTGCAGGTCCACTGGATCACCTGCGCCCCGGCTGCCGTGGAGCCGCCGCTGACGTCCATGCAGAGCTTCGACTGGCCGTTGGTGACCTGGTACGAGCCGTCGGCCTGCTGGGTGAAGGTCCAGGACTGGTTGCTGCCGCCGTTCGGGGTCCAGGTGACCAGCTGGGTGCCCGCACCGGTCGAGTGGTTCGGGTCGTCCAGCGCCTTGCCGCTCGCGGTCAGCGTGTGCGCGCCCGCCAGCACCGGGGTGACCGCCCAGCTGAAGCTGGTGGAGCCGCTCGCCGTCCCCGAGGAGGCGGTGACCGTCACCGTGCTGCTGCCGCCCGTCCTCGGGGTGCCGGTGACCAGGCCGCCGGTACTGACGGACAGTCCGGCGGGCAGCCCGCTCGCACTCCAGCTGAGCGGCTTGCCCGCGGAGTCGGTCCCGGCCAGCTGGAGCGATACCGCCGCGCCGACCGCGCTCGACTGGTTGCCGGGGTTGGCCACCGTCACCGTCTCGGCCGCACTGCCCACCGCGGTCAGGCTCAGCGTCTGCTCGGCGCCGGTGCGCCCGCCGCCGACCGTGCTGCCGCTGGTGTCGGTCCAGTTGCGCACCGGGGTGGTCTCCGCGGCCCGCGAGGAGGTGGCCGACAGCGCCAGCACCAGGCCGCTGTAGCGGTTCACCAGGTGCACCGCGCCGCCGGAGCCGGTCAGCACGAACCACTGCTGACCCACCGTCGGGCCGCCGCTGCCCGCCGTGGACGCGACCGGCTGCGCACCCCAGGCGCGGCCCGCCGTACCTGCGGTGCTCACGCCGAGCAGCTGGCCGGTGGACGCGTTGGCGATGGTGTAGGAGCCGTCCCCGCGCGAGGCGAAGTTCCACTCCTCCAGGGTCGAGCCGGTCGGCGCGGCCACCGAGGTGGTCGCCGAGCCGCCGGAGACCTGGGCCAGCGTGCGGCCCGCCCCGCTGGCGATCCGGTAGGTCTTGGCGGTGTCCACCGGCGCGGCCGGGTTCGGTCCGTCCAGGGTCAGGTTGACGTACTGTCCGTTCGAGCCCGCGGCGCAGGACCACGCGCAGTACGAGCGGAAGCTCTTGCCCACCACGCCGTTGGTGGTCCGGCTCGCCCCGTCCAGGAACCAGCGGTACCAGGAGGCGGTGTGGTAGCTGCCGCTGTCGCCCAGCAGGAACCACTTCTGCGAGGACAGGTCGCTGGTGGCGTAGTACTGCTGCGGCGCGTTGCCGCTCTGGTCCACCGCCTGCGGCTCGCCGATGTACAGGCCGAGGTAGGCGTCGTAGGTCACGTCCATCACGAACAGCGGCGAGGTGGCCGGCATCTGCCCGGCCGCGATCTGCTGCTCGGCGGTGCCGCTGGTGGCCGGGTCGTACTCGGCCGAGGGCGGCGTGTACCCGGTGCTGTTGGTGGCGTCCACCGGGACCAGGTTGCTCTCCTGGCCGCCCTGGCCCGGCTGCGACCAGGAGCCGTTGTACCACTTCTGCCAGGAGCTGGGCGCCATCTTGGCCGAGATCGGGGCGCGCGCCGCGTGCTCGTAGAAGGCCTTCCAGCCGCCGGACTTGTCGATCACCCGGGAGCCGTAGAAGACGTAGAAGTAGCCGGAGGCGGTGTCCACGTAGAGGCGCTGGTCGCCGTCGCCGTAGTAGTAGGTCTGGCCGGGGAACTGGGTGCTGTCGCCGCGGGTGGTGCTGTACGGCGAGGTGATCGCGTGGTCCTTGACGGTCCAGGTGTGGCCCTGGTCGGTGGACTCGGCGTAGTCGATCGCGTCGTAGTGCAGGCCGTCGCCGAACGGGGACGGGGTGAACTCGTTGTGCACCAGCCCGTACCAGTTGCCGGTGTCCGGGTCGACCCAGGTGCCGACCAGGTCGCAGTAGTTCTTCTGGGCGTAGCTGGAGTTGCCGGTCGCGTAACTGGCGCCCAGGCCAGTGGGGCTGTTGTTGCAGCGCCAGGTGGTGTCGTTGTTCCGGTCGCTGGAGTTGGCCGGGTTGACGGCGTTGTCCAGCGCGCTGTCGGCGGTGGCCGTGTCGAAGTCGGTGCCGGTGTAGAAGCTCCAGTTCCGGGTGTCGCTGGCGCCGTACAGCGCGGCGGACTCCTGGTAGTGGAAGGTGCCGTCCTTGTCGAGGTAGGGGGCGGCCGGGCTGTCGGTGATGTTGCCGAACGCCGTGGGCGCCGAGACGCTGACGGTGTAGCCGCTGCCGGTGGCGGCCACCGCGGGGGTGGTGGTCGCGGGCACGGCGAGGGTGAGCAGGGCTGCGGTGGTGAGGCTGGCGAGCAGGGCCGCGCGTGTTGGGGGGAACACGGATTCTCCTCGGTCGGGGGTGGGGAGTCAGTGCGATTCCACGACCAGCCAGCCGCGGTGCGGCAGGTCCTGGTCGAGGCTCGGTCCGTCGGTCTGCGCGGTGAGACGGGCCGGAGTCGGTGGGGTGAGCGGGGCGAGCAGCGTGGCAACGGTGAACTGCGCTGCCCCGCTCGGGAGGTGGAGCTGCGGGCGGGCCGGGTCGGCGCTGCCGTTGGCGATCGCCAGCAGCAGCCGGCCCTCGGCCTCCCAGAGCTGCGGGATCAGGTGCGGGCCGCCGCTGACCAGCGGCAGCGCGGGCGCCGTGCCCTCCAGGAAGCGGACCGCCGCGTGCAGCAGCGCCCGCCCGTCCTCGTCGAACGGCAGCAGTGCCACGTCGGTGGCGGCCAGCACGGCCACCCGGCCGCCGAGTCGGTTGCGGTGGACGAACCGGCCCGGGCCCCAGATCTGCTGCCCTGCCGTCAGGATCTCGGTCCACACCTCGGCCTCGGCCACCGGGGTCAGCCTGGCCAGCGCGGGCTGCACGTTGACGCTCAGATAGGCCTCCTCCTGACCCTCCCGGACCACCCGCTCCATCGCGTACGGCCCGGCCCGGTCCGGCGTCGCGCGGTCGACCAGGTCGACCGCGCGCAGTCCGAGCAGCGGGCCGAAGCCGCGCCGGCTCAGGATCTCGGCCGCCGTGCCGTCCACCAGCAGGCCGCCGGTGAGCAGCTGCTCGATCTCGAAGTCGCCCAGAGACCAGGCAAGCTGACCGAAGACGGCGGCAACCGGCGCCGCCTCGGCGGTGACCGGAACCCCGTAGCGCAACAGGTAATCGGCGGCGCCCTGTGCGTCGACCGCGAGTTCGGCGAGTTCGCCGCCGACCCGGGTGCGCACCTGCGCCGCGGGCTGGGCCGGCACCGGCAGCGCCACGCCGAGGCTCCGGGCACCGGCCGGGCGCGCCGCAGCCACCCAGTCCAGCGCCGGGCGCGAGCGCCGCAGCAGCTGCGCGACCTTCGGGAAGCGCAGCGCCCGCCCGGACTGCATCGGGTGCAGGTTGAGGAACATCGCGTCGGAGCCGGCGAGTTGGGCGGCCACCAGCTCGGACCAGGTCTGCGTGTCGGACTTGGACCAGGTGGTGTGCGGCCAGTTCTCGATCTCGGGCTCGCTGCTCGCCCCGGCCGGGCGCAGCGCCCGCTGCGCCTCCAGCATCCAGACAGAGAAGCTGAGTTCGCGCCCCGGTGCGTCGCTGTACCGGGCGAAGTGCGGCCGGTGGGCGACCCGCCCGCCGATGCTCAGCGCCTGGAACAGGGCCGGCCAGTCCCGGCCCTCGGTCGCGTGCACGCCGAGCTCGGAGCTCATCAGCCCCAGCTGCACCCGACCGCCGGAACGCTCGGCCACCCCCCGGGCGACCGCGGTAGCCACCTCCAACTGCGCGGTGCGCCAAACCTGTTGCAGCAGCGCGCGCCAGGGGTGCGGCTCGCCGGGCGAGGTGACGGCGGCGACCAGGCGCTCGCGGTCCACCGGCCGGCCGACCCGGGCCGAGAACCGCTCCAGCATCAGCGGTTCGAAGCCGCCGCCCCAGTGCAGCGGGGCGTGGTTGTGGTAGCGGAAGTCGTCCTCCAGCCAGAGCACCCGCAGGTCCAGCTCGGCGTACCGGGCGTACTGGCCGACCAGCCACGTGCGCCAGCGCGGGCAGGCGAAGGAGGCCTGGGCGGCGGCCGCGCGGCCGCGCGGGTCGACCATCGGCGCGAACCCGAGCCGGTCGACGCGGCCCCGGTCGGCGTGCCCGGCGGTGACCCAGGGGTTGAGGCTGACGCCCAGTCCCGCCTCGCGCAGCACCGCGGTGGCGGTGGCGGCCACCTCGAAGAGCTGCTCCCCGTCCGGGTGGCCCTCGTACAGCTCCTCGGCCCCGAGCAGCAGCACGACCTCCTCGACGCCCGACCCCCCGCAGAACTTGGCGAGTTCGCCCGCCTGCCTCGCGGCCTCGGCTCCGGGGTGGAGCTGGAAGCGCAGGTGGTACTTGGCGGGCACCCGGGGGCTCCTCACTTGGAGCTGCCGGCCACCAGGCCGGAGCGCCAGAAGCGTTGCAGGGACAGGAAGAGGATGACGAGCGGGACCGCGGAGATCGCGGCGGCGGTGATCACGATGTTGAACGGCACCGCGGTCGGGCCGATCCCGCGCTGGGCCTGCCAGCCGACGATGCCGACGGTGACCGGTTGCAGGTGGTCGTTGGCCAGCATCAGCACCGGCAGCAGGTAGTTGGTCCAGATCGCCACGAACTGGAAGAGGAAGATGGTCACCAGGGCCGGCGACATGATCCGCAGCGCGATGGTGGCGAAGATCCGGAACTCGCCGGCGCCGTCGATCCGCCCGGCCTCCAGCAGTTCGTCCGGGACCGAGGCGCCGGCGTAGATCCGGGCCAGGTAGACGCCGAACGGGCTGACCATGCTGGGCAGCAGCACCGCCCAGTAGGTGTTCACCAGGTGCACCCCGGAGAACATCAGGTAGAGCGGCACGGCCAGCAGCGGCTGCGGCACCAGGACCGCGGCGAGCACCGAGTTGAAGGTGAACTCCCGGCCGCGGAACGAGTACTTGGCCAGGGCGTAGCCGGCCAGCGCGGCGATCAGGGTGCTGACCGCTGCCCCGCCCACGGCGTACAGCGCACTGTTGGCGAGCCACTGCCAGTAGATCCCGCCCTGCTGGACGAAGACCTGGTGCACGTTGCCGAACAGGGCGAACTTGGCGAACCAGAAGCCGTTGCCGGTGAACAGGTCGGTGTTGGTCTTGGTGCTGGAGACCAGCAGCCACCAGACGGGGGCCAGGAAGTAGACCGAGGCGAGCAGCAGGACTGCCAGCACCAGGTAGCGGGAGAGCTGGTTCGACCGGGTCACAGTGCGGCCCCCTTGCGCTGGACCAGCTTGAGGAAGCCGAAGGACAGGACGAAGGCGAGCAGCGCCAGGATCACCGATTCGGTGGCGGCGGCGTTGAAGTTGTCGGCGTTCACGGCGTCGTAGGCGGCGTAGATGGGGGTGTAGGTGGAGGACAGGTTCGGGGCGACGTTGTGCAGGATGGCCGGCTCGTTGTAGAGCTGGGCGGTGCCGATGATCGAGAAGACGGTGGTGAGCACCAGCGCCGGGCGCACCAGCGGCACCTTGATCCGCCAGGCGATGCCCCAGGCCGAGCAGCCGTCCATGGTGGCCGCCTCGCTCAGCTCGGCCGGGATGGCCTGCAGCGCCGAGTAGATGATCAGCATGTTGTAGCCGGTCCAGCCCCAGGTGAGCATGTTGCCGATGGTCGGCGCCAGCATCGCGTCCGAGGTCAGGTTGAGGTGCAGGCCCAGGTGGTGGGCCGCCGTAGTGATCGGGCTCAGGCCCGGCGCCACCAGGTAGGACCACATGATGGCGCCGACCACCCCGGGCAGCGCGTAGGGCAGGAAGAAGGCCAGCCGGAAGACCCGCTTGAAGAGAGTGGACTTCGCGTCCAGCAGCAGGGCCAGGCCGAGCGCGAACAGCAGCATCAGCGGCACCTGGACCAGGCCGATCAGCAGCACCCGCAGCAGCGAGCCGCGGAAGTCCGCGTCGCCCAGCGCGGTGGCGTAGTTGGCCAGCCCCACGAACACCTGGGTCGGGGCGGTCAGCCCGAGCCCGGAGCGGTGCATCCTGAACAGGCTCTGGTAGAGCGTGTAGCCGATCGGCGCCAGGTAGAAGGCCGCGAACGGGATCAGGAACGGGGCCAGGAACAGGGCCACGGGCCGCCCGCGACGGCGGCGTCGGCCGGTGCGGCGTGCGCCGGCGGCTCTGGCCGGGCCGGCGGTTCGCTCGTGCAGGGCGGTGGTCATGGGGGTGCTGCCTTCCGTGCTGCGGAGCCGGCCTGCGGCCCCGCCGAACTGGTGACTGGTCAGGTGACGGCGGCTCAGCCGCCCGCGACGCTCAACCCCTGCTGCTTCATCGCGGCCACCGTCTTGCCCTGCACCGCGCCGAGCATGTTCGGCACGGTGGTGCCGCCGGTTCCGGCCTGGCCGAGGCCGTCGCCCACGTCGGTGGCGGTCTGGGTCATGGTCGGGCCCCAGGTCCAGTCGGTGCTGATGTGCGGGGTCTCGGCCTTGAAGACGTCGAAGATGGTTTGGCCGCCGTAGAACGTGTCCGGTGCGGCGAGCGCGGGGTTGCCCAGGCCGGAGGTGGCGGCCGGGTAGATGCCGGTGACCTTGATCAGGTTGCTCACGCTGTCCGCGTTGGTGCTCATCCAGGTGGCGAACTCGGTGGCCTCCTTGGCGTGGCCGCAGCCCTTGAGCACCGCGGTGGCCGAGCCGCCGTCGTTGCCGTAGGCCGGGTTGGCCGCGTCCCAGACCGGCATCGGGGCGACCGCCCACTGGCCGGCGCCGTCCTTCACGCTGCTGGCGATGATCGGCGCGTCCCAGACCGCGTTGACGTCGGAGAGCACCTTGCCGCTGCCCATGTCGGCGTAGAGCGAGGGGGCGTAGCTCGGGTCGGTCTTCAGCAGCTTCTTGTCCAGCAGGCCCTGCCAGTAGCCGGCCACCTTCTGGTTGGCCGCGCTGTTCAGGGTCACCTGCCACTGGTCTCCGCTGGTGCCGAACCAGCCTGCGCCCGCCTGCCAGGCCAGGCCCGCGTAGTTGTAGGAGTCGTTGCCGAAGTCGCCCAGGTAGACGGTGGGGTCGGCGGCGTGCACCTTGGCCGCGTCGGCCGCGTACTCGTCCCAGGTGACCGGGGGCTTGTCGATGCCGTACTTGGCGAACAGGTCCTTGCGGTACATCAGCGCCATCGGGGCGGTGTCCACCGGGATGCCGTAGGTCTGGCCGCTGATCGTGACCTGCTTCCAGGTCCAGTCCGCGAACTGGGACTTGGCGTCACCCGCGTACTTGGTCACGTCGGTCAGCGCGCCGGCGGCGGCGAAGCTGGGCAGCGTCTCGTAGCCGACCTGGGCCAGGCAGGGCGCGTTGCCCGCCTTGGCGGCGGTGAGCATCTTGGTGTAGCCGCCCTTGCCGCCGGAGGCGGTCTTGTCGAAGGTCACCTGGATGTTCGGGTGGGTCTGGTTGAACAGCGCCACCGACTGGTCGTAGCCCGGTGCCCAGCCCCAGAAGTCGAGCTTCACCACGCCGCCGGAGGCGCCGGCCGAGTCGCTGGTGCCAGAGCTGCCGGAGGAGCAGCCGGTGACCACGGCGGCGGCGGTGAGCACCGCGAGTGCGGCGGCCAGGGAGTGGGATCTTGCCTTCACGTGCGTCTCCTGGGGAGCCAGAGGGGATGCGAGAACCTGCGCGGTATTGGCATGGACGAAGCAGTATCGATCAGGACCGAGCAAGTCTGAATTCGTTCGGCTATTGTTTGAACTAACATCGGCCAAGTCAATAGGCTGGTCCGCAACAGCTTGAGAGGAGCCGTCGGTGAAGCAGGCGCTACAGGGCACGGGCGTACGCGATCTGGCCATGGCACGACCCGCCGTCGCCCGTGACCGGTCCGCCTCCAGACGGGCCAACCTGAGCCTGGTGCTGCGGCTGCTGCGCGACGAGGGCCCGCGCTCCCGGGCCCGGATCGCCGAGGAGACCGGCCTGCCCAAGGCGACCGTCTCGCACCTGACCGCCGAACTGCTGGAGGGCGGGCTGGTCCGCGAGGGCGCCGCCGAGCGCGACCGCGGGGCGGTCGGCCGCCCGGGCCAGGCCGTCGAGGTGGACGGGCGCCAGGTGCACGGCCTGGGCGCCGAGGTCAACGTGGACTACGTCAGCGTGCTCGCGCTCAACCTGCGCGGCGAGGTGGCCTTCGAGCACAGCGTGCCGCTGGACGTGCGGGCGCTGACCCCCGGGGCGGTGCTGGACGTGGTCGCCAGGCTGGCCGAGCAGGGCACCGACGCGGTCCGGGCGGGCGGCGGGCGGGTGGTCGGGCTGACCCTGGCCACTCCGGGCGCGGTGGACATGGCAGCCGGCGTGGTCAAGTACGCCTCCAACATCGGCTGGCACGAGGTCCGCGCGCTCACCGAGCTGCGCCGCCGGCTCGGGCCCGGCACGCCGGAGCTGCACCTGGAGAACGACGCCAAGCTGGGAGCGCTGGCCGAGTACGTGCTCGCCTCCGCCGACAACGTGCGCGACCTGGTCTTCGTCAGCGGCCAGACCGGTGTCGGCGTCGGGATCATCGCGGGCGGCCACCTGGTGCGCGGCACCGGCGGGTACGCGGGCGAGGTGGGCCACCTTCGGCTGGTCCCCTCGGACGAGCCGTGCGCCTGCGGGCGGCGCGGCTGCTGGGAGACCACGGTGGGCCGGGACGCCCTGCTGCGCTACGCCGCCGACCCGGGCGATCCGGTCTTCGACCCGATGACCGACCTGGGGCAGCGGCTGGCCGTGCTGCGCGAGCGGGCCGGCGCCGGCGACCCGCGCACCCTCGCCGCGCTGGACCGGATCGCCGCACATCTGGCCCCGGGGCTGGCCCTGCTCGCGGACATCCTCAACCCCCGACTGCTGGTGCTCGGCGGCCACTTCGCCTTCTTCGGGGAGTACCTGATCGAGCAGGTGACCCGTCAGGTGCACGAGCTGACGATGGCCCCGGACGCGGGCGGCGGCGAGATCGTGCTCTCCCAGCTCGGCCTGACCGGCACCGCGCGCGGCGCGGCGCTGCTGGCCCTGGACGCGGTCTACCAGGACCCGACGGCGGTGATGGCGGGCGGCGCCTGAGCGGCCCGTCGGTCCACGGGCCGTCAGCTCCGCGGTACGCACCGCTCACCGGCTGCCGTACCGCACCCTCCTGTCACCACCCTGCGTCGTCACCACCCGCCTGGTATGACAAGCTGCCCGCATGCGTATCGGACTGCTCGGCACCGGCCCCTGGGCGCAGCGCGTCCACGCTCCCGCCCTCGCGGCGCACCCCGAGGTGGAGTTCACCGGCGTCTGGGGCCGGCGCCCCGCGGCGGCCGCCGAGCTGGCGGCGGCTCAGCAGACCGCCGCCTTCGAGGACCTCGACGAGCTGCTCGGCGCCGTGGACGCGGTGTCGGTGGCGCTGCCGCCCGAGGTGCAGGCCGAGCTCGCGGTGCGGGCCGCGCGGGCCGGATGCCACCTGCTGCTGGACAAGCCGGTGGCCACCGAGGTCGCCCAGGCGGCGGCCGTGCTGGCCGCGGCGCGCGAGCACGGGGTGGCCGGCCAGGTCTTCTTCACCCTGCGCTTCGACCCCGAGCGCGCCGACTGGGTCACCGCCCAGACCGGCGCCGGGTGGACCACCGGGCGGGTGCGCTGGCTCGGCTCCGTCTTCACCAGCGGGGACAGCCCGTACGCCTCGCCCTGGCGGCGGACCAAGGGCGCGCTCTGGGACCTCGGTCCGCACGCGCTCTCGGTGCTGCTGCCGACGCTCGGGGAGGTCGAGCAGGTCTCGGCCGAGCTCGGCGAGCACGAGACGGTGCGGCTCGACTTCCAGCACACCGGCGGCACCAGCAGCACCGCCGAGCTGAGCCTGAGCGCGCCGGTCGAGCTGGCCACCCTCGCGGTCGACCTGCACGACGGGCCGCGCAGCACCAGCCTGCCCAGCCCCGGCGGCGACCCGGTGCCCGCCTTCGGCCGGGCGATCGACGCGCTGCTGGCCGGCGCCCGGGAACCGGGCCGCCGCACACCCTGCGACCTGGAGTTCGGCCTCCACGTGGTGCGCCTGCTGGCCGCGGCCGAGCAGGCGCTGGCCACCGGACGCACCGTCAGCACCGCCGGGCACTGAGCAACCGGCGCCGACTGGCAACTTCTGACGCCCCGTCCGGGGGTGACCGGGGGCCGACGGCGGCATAGCCTAGCTTCGTGACCATCGGCAATCATCCAGCGGGCTCCCCGCCCTACCCCATACCCGAGAGCCTGCCCGAACCCGACGCCCTGCTCCGTGACACGGACTGGGGCGACCCGAACCTCTACATGGCTCGCGGCGACGTGCGGTCCGTGCCCACCGCGCTGGCCGCCCTGCTCGATCCGGACCCGGCGGTCCAGCAGCGGGCGCTCGACCACGACCTGGAGCCGGTCCGGCACCAGAACAGCATCTACCCGCCCGCGGTCTACGTGGCCCAGTACGTCGCGGCGATCCTGCCCGACCCGCGCACCGCCACGGTCGGCACCTACGAGCTGTACCAGCGCCACCAGCGCACCCAGCGGCCCCGCCCGCTGCGCGCCGCCCTGCTGGACTGGCTCGGCTTCCTGGCCTACGACGCCAACGACTGGAACGCCGACTTCGACCGCATGCACGGCTACCTGCACCCCGAGCGCGACGCCGTACGCGCGCTGCGCCCGCTCCTGTACGCGGCGGTCGCCCCGTTCCTGCACGACCCGGATCCCGAGGTCCGCCAGGCCGCGCTGGTCTGCGCCGTCCCGCTCGCCGAGGACCCGCGCCTCGCCGACCAGCACCCCGCCCTCTCCGCCTGCGCCTGCGACCTGCTGGACTCCCCGATGACGGACCGGTACTACCACGCCCGTGCCCTGGAGGGCCTCGCGGTCTGGAATCCGGCGGACGACACCGACGTGTGAGGCGCCCACCCGCGATACCGTCCTCCACCTGACGGACCGACACGTCGCGCTGTCCCTGGAGCCGCGCCCCGAGCACCTGGGGCCCTCCCCACCCGACACCGGCGGCCCCGCCGGGGATCTCCCGGCCGGGCCGCCGCGCCTGCCCCGCTCTCCCATCCGTTTCCCAGCACTCTCCAATTCCCTGTGAGCGACAGCTGTTGGGAACCGGCCGCGCACGCCGCAAGGCACCCGCGGCCGACACCGTGCGCCCCCCGTCGAACAGGCCCGGGTCGCCACGGATTCGGAGGAGTGACATGCAGATCCCCGTCATCTGCTTCCCGTTCGCGGGGGCCGGCGCCACGGTGTACCGGCGCTGCCAGGAGTACGGCAGCGAGCAACTGCTACTCGTGCCCGTGCAACTGCCGGGCCGTGAGGAGCGTTTCGCCGAGCCGCTGTTCACCGACGTGGCCAACGCGGTGGACGACCTGCTGCCCGCGCTGCTCGACCAACTGGCCGGCTACCCGCAGGTGGCGCTGTTCGGCCACAGCCTGGGCGCGGTGCTCGCCTACGAGACCGCGCACCGGCTCACCGGGGCGGCCGGTCCGCAGTTGCTCAAGCTCTTCGTCTCCGGCTCCCCCGGGCCCTGGACGCAGCGTGGGATCCGGGCCACCGGCCTGTCGGACCAGGCCTTCCTGGCCCAGGTCACCGAACTGGCCGGTTACGCCCACCCGGCGCTGGAGCACCCGGACCTGCGCGAGGTGCTGCTGCCCACGCTGCGCGCCGATGTGGAGATGCACGAGAGCTACCTGGGCCCCGAGGACAAGCCGCTGGCGGTACCGATCGTCTCGGTCCGCGGCGACCAGGACCAGTTGGTCTCCCGCGAACAGGCCGGCGAATGGGCGGCGGCCACCGCCGCCGGGTACCGGCACGTCGAACTGCCGGGCGGGCACATGTACCTGACCGACTCAGCCGCGGAGCTGGTCCGGCTGCTGGAGACCGAGCTGGCCGCCGAGCGGACTACCGTGCAGGTGCGCCGATGATCGCCCTGCCCCGGCCCGGGGCCGCCCCTTCCGCGGCCACTGCGGCACTGGCTGGTCGGACCGCCGTGGTGACCGGCGCCGCCCGCGGCATCGGCCGGGCCTGCGCCCTCGCCTACGCCCGGGCCGGCGCCGACCTGGTGCTCACCGACATCGGCCACGACCTGCCCGGCGTACCCTACCCGCTGGGCAGCCTGGACCAGTTGGCGTATACCGCGCAGCTGTGCACCGAGGCCGGCGGGGGCGCCAGCGTGCTGGTCGAGCCCGCCGACGTGCGCGCGGCGGCCGAGGTGCAGCAGGTGGTGGACGCCGCGCTGGACCGGTTCGGCCGGATCGACGTACTGCTCAACAACGCCGGCATCGCCGCGCCCTCGGGCCGGACCGTGTACGAGATCGGCGCCGAGGAGTGGCAGCTGATGCTGGACGTGGACGTGACCGGCGCCTGGCGGATGATCCGCGCGGCGGGCGCCGCGATGACCCACCGTCGCTCCGGCAGCATCATCAACGTCGCCTCCACCGCAGGGCTGGTCGGCTACCGGCACTTCGCGGGGTACGTCACGGCCAAGCACGCCCTGGTCGGCCTGACCAAGGCGGCCGCGCTCGACCTCGCGCCGTTCGGGGTCCGGGTGAACGCGCTGTGCCCAGGCTCGGTGCGCGACGACGAGCAGG
>NZ_PYBW01000052.1:0-159 GCF_003205575.1 Streptomyces tateyamensis | reverse complement strand
CTGCCCGCCGGCGCCGTTCCGCGGCAGCTGGGCGCTGTGTGGGGCGACGTGTCGGCCGATGCGTTGGGCGACGCGTCCGCCGATGCGCTGGGCGACGTGCTGGCCGATGCGCTGGGCGAGCTGCTGACCGCGCTACCCGGTGCGCGCGGCGCCCGACTC
>NZ_PYBW01000435.1 GCF_003205575.1 Streptomyces tateyamensis | reverse complement strand
CCTCGACCGACTTGACGGTGTCGAAGAGCGAGGACGGACCGTTGTCGTCCTTGATCTTCTTCATCCGGTCGATCGAGAAGACCACGTCCTTGGCGGTCAGCGAGTCGCCGTTGGAGAAGGTCAGGCCGGTGCGCAGGGTGCAGTGGTAGGTGGTGGCGTCGCTGCCGGTGAACTCGCAGGACTGGGCCGCGTCGGGCTGCGGCTGCGGGGAGCCGGCCGGGTAGCGCAGCAGGCCCTGGAAGGTGTTCTCCAGGATCAGCCAGGAGCCCTGGT
>NZ_PYBW01000434.1 GCF_003205575.1 Streptomyces tateyamensis | reverse complement strand
CCTGCGCGCCTCCGCGGCCGCGGCCGGCAGCGACGACGAGAAGCTGGAGTCGGCGCTCTCCACCGCCGAGCAGATCGGGGTGCTGGAGGACGCGGTGCTGCACAGCAACTTCTTCGGCCAGAAGGCGCTCAACGCGCACACCCTGGCCTCCTCGCTGGTCGGCTCACTGGCCCGGCGCGAGCCGGAGGACCTGGCGATCCTCAACAAGTACCTGCACGGCGTGGTGGAGCCGCGCAGCAAGGAGGAGGGCGGCGACTGGCCGGAGTTCCTGGCGGGCGGCCGCGAGGCGATCGACAACCTGTCCTGACACCCAGATCCCGGTCCACCCCGACCAGACCTCCCCCGCACGCCGCCGAGGAGGCCCGCCCGATGTCCCCCCCCCACCCGCCGCTCTTAGACCCACTTGGCGCCCAACTCCACGAAGCCGCGCAGGCGTTCGCCGACGGGCGGGCCGCC
>NZ_PYBW01000433.1 GCF_003205575.1 Streptomyces tateyamensis | reverse complement strand
ACCTGGGGCGAGGGCGGTCGTTACGGTGAGTTCTGCCGCAGCCTGCTGCTGGAGGCGGAGGGCTCGCACCACGAGCGGCTGCGCCGGATCCTCTCCCCGGTCTGCGCCCCAAGGGAGGGGAGGGAAAGAAAAGAGAGGAGGAAAGAGAAGGGGAAAGAGAGGAGGGACGAGCGGGCCGGGGCGGCCGAGTTCGACGGGGTCGCGGCGCGCGGCGCCCGACGGCCGGGCGCGGGGGTCGGCG
>NZ_PYBW01000432.1 GCF_003205575.1 Streptomyces tateyamensis | reverse complement strand
CACCGAGCGCTCCGGGTCGGTCCAGTGGAAGGCCTGGGCGTAGGTGACCAGGTCGGCGCTGGCGTCGTGGCAGGGCAGCTCGTCGCCCACCCCGCGGACCACCGGGATCTGCGGGCTGACCGCGCGCAGCTGGTCGGCCATCCCCTGGCTCGGCTCCACCGCGATCACCCGGGCGCCGCGCCCGTGCAGCAGCCGGGTGGCGATGCCGGTGCCGGCCCCCACGTCCAG
>NZ_PYBW01000431.1 GCF_003205575.1 Streptomyces tateyamensis | reverse complement strand
CGCGGGGTGTTGTCCAGTTCGGGCAGGCCCATAGACTGGGCCAGTCGGCGGGCCGGGTCGACGGTGAGCCCCACGGAGCGGCGACCCCGCTCGCTGGCGCGCAGCTCGATCGCGGCCGCGGCGGAGGGCTTGCCGATCCCGCCGGAGCCGCAGGAGACGCTCATCCGGGGGGGCGGGTCGTCGATCAGCCGGGCCACGTCCAGTCCCGCAGGTCCGCTCGCGCCGGTCATGCAGCCCCCTGCGGCGTA
>NZ_PYBW01000430.1 GCF_003205575.1 Streptomyces tateyamensis | reverse complement strand
CTCGGCCTGGACGCTGCTGGAGGCCGCCGTCAAGGCGACGGGGCGGGGGCTGGCCGAGGGGGTGGGGGACGTGACGCTCTCCTTCCCGGCCCACGGCGGCGCCGCCCTGCTGGGGATCGCCCGCACCGGGGGCGAGCCGTGGGCGGCGAGCACGGCGCTGCTGGCGGCGCCGGCCGCGTCCGGTGCGCGGTTGATGGCCTCGTTCGTGACCCGGGGCCGGCTGGGACGGGTCTGGTTGCGGCGGTGGGCGCCGGGGGGGGGTGACCGGGGTGAACGGGAGTGAAGAGACGGCGGTAGCGGTGCCGGAGCCGGTGGGAACGCTTCTGGCCGTCGACCAGCAGCGGGAGCGGGCTGCCGGGGGGGCGGGCGGTACCCCGGTCGGGGGGCGGGGGCGGGGGGGGGGGGGAGGCGCGCCGGGCCGGAGCAACGCTGCGGGCCCCGCCCGGGGGGCGGGGGGGCATG
>NZ_PYBW01000051.1 GCF_003205575.1 Streptomyces tateyamensis | reverse complement strand
CAATGCCACTTAGCTTAAGTTGATCATGGTGTTGGCGGGTGCTTCCGCTGGTGTCGGTGGGGTCGCGGGCGGGCTGGTGGTGCCGGGTCGGTAGGTTCGTCTGGTGACTGGGCAAGTTGAGGGTTCGTCTGTTTCGCCGCTGCCGGAGTGGATCTCGCTGGGGGTGCTGGCCCGGTCGGTACCGCGCGATGAGGTGGACGCGTCGGTGGCAGTCCATGGGAAGCAGGCCAAACGTGCGGGCGGGAAGCTCCCGCCGCATGTGGTCGTGTACTTCACGATGGCGTTGGCGCTCTACGGCGACGACGACTACGAGGAGGTCATGACGCGCCTGACGGAGACGCTGTCCGGGTGGGGGCGCTGGGGTGAGGCGTGGCAGGTGCCGACGACCGGTGGGATCACCCAGGCGCGGGCCCGGTTGGGCTGGGAGGTCTTGGCCGAGCTGTTCGACCGTGTCGCGGTCCCAGTGGCCGAGGAGCTCACCCGTGGTGCATGGCTGGGGAGTTGGCGGCTGATGGCCGTTGATGGCTTCATGTGGGACGCCCCGGACACCCCCAAGAATGTGGAGGAGTTCGGCCGTAGCGGTTCCGGCGACCGCGCCTCGGCGTTCCCGCAGGTGAGGGTGGTGACCTTGAGCGAATGCGGCTCGCACGCGGTGGTCGGCGCACAGATCGGGGCCTGCGAGGGCAAGGGCAGCGGCGAGCAGAGCCTGGCCAAGGCCCTGTACCGGCAACTCGACGAGGACATGCTGCTGATCGCCGACCGCAACTTCTACAACTTCGCCGACTGGTGCACCGCCGCCGACACCGGCGCGGCCCTGCTGTGGAGGGTGAAGTCGGACCTGACCTTGACCGCGCTGCGGTCCTACCCCGACGGCTCGTACCTGTCGGTGCTGGTCAACCCGCAGTTCAAGGGCACGGCCCGCACTCGCCTGCTGGACGCGGTACGCGCTGGTGAGGCCGTCGGCCAGGACCGGGCCCGACTGGTGCGCGTGGTCGAATACGAGGTCCCCGACCGCGAGGGCGACGGCAAGGGCGAGTTGACCTGCCTGATCACCACGATCCTGGACCCCGACGACGCCCCGGCCAAGCAGCTGGCCGGCGGATATGCCGAGCGGTGGGAACACGAGACCGGAAACGACCAACTCAAGACCCACCTGCGCGGACCCGGACAGGTCCTGCGCTCCAAGACGCCCGACATGGTGCGAGCGGAGATCTACGGCTACCTGCTCACCCACCATGCCATCAGCTCCCTGATCTGCGAGGCCGCCACCGCCGCCGACATCGACCCGGATCGAATCAAGTTCACCCGCACCGTGCGCATCGTCCGCCGCCGCGTCACCGACTCGGCGGCCTTTCCCCCCTGACCAGTCCGACCGAAGCGAACAGGCACGCCAAGCCGTCCTGACCTCCATCACCGCCAAGCGCAACCTCAACCCCAAGCGCCGCCACCGCAGTTACCCACGCGTCGTCAAACGCGCCCGACACAACAGCTACCGCGTAAAGCGGTCCGCGGACACCGGAAGCCGCTACGCAAGCCCAGCCACCATCCGCCTCGTCAACCTCCCACGGGAGCTCACCAAGACAGCATGATCAACTTAAGCTAAGTGGCATTGCCCC
>NZ_PYBW01000429.1 GCF_003205575.1 Streptomyces tateyamensis | reverse complement strand
GCAGCAGGCGCATCCCGGAGGCCTTCTGGTCGCGGATCTTCGGCTCGATGCGGGCGTGCTTGCGGTGTCGGGCGTCCAGGAACTGGGCCTGTCCGTGCCGGGTGTTGGTGGCGAACGTCTGGTAGCGCATGCCCTTGGCGACCTCGTAGGCCGAGGCGTCCTTGAGGTGGCGCGGGTGCAGGGGTTCCTTGCGGGCGATGACCTTGTGGTGGGCCGGCCAGGCGGACAGGTCGCCG
>NZ_PYBW01000428.1 GCF_003205575.1 Streptomyces tateyamensis | reverse complement strand
GCAGCTGGCCGAGGCGGTCTGCCGGGCCGCGGCCTGAGGCCGGTCCCGGCCCGGGGCGGTCAGCGCCCGGTCAGCGCCGCCAGCACCGCGGCCGCCATGCCTTGCTGCCCGGCCGGGTTCGGGTGCAGCGGGGCCCGCCCGGCGGCCGGCAGCGGCGGCTCGATCCAGCGCTGCTGCGCACCGGCGCACATGTCGTGGCCGAGCGAGGGGGTGTAGGTGTCGACGAAGACCGCGTGCGCGGCCGCCGCGCCCGATGTTCCCGACCTCCAAGGCCGCAGTAGAGGCATATCTGGCCGGCGAGCCCGCGTTCTCCACCCATGGATTCGACCCGGCCTCCGGCCAGCGGGAGCCTGGCCGGGCGCGTTCAGGTTGGCCGCCCAGACATTGCCGCCGGTG
>NZ_PYBW01000427.1 GCF_003205575.1 Streptomyces tateyamensis | reverse complement strand
CCAGGTCGTGGGCGAGCCGCACCATCGCGCCGACGATCTGCTCGTCCGCCTCGCTGCGCCGCGAGCGCGGTTCGGGCCGCCCGATCGGGGCCGGGTCGCGGAAGCCCTCGATGAAGGTGCCGTCCAGCTTCAGCGCGTGCACCGGCAGCCGGGACAGGTAGGCCAGGTTGGAGTAGCCGGTGCCGAAGTCGTCGATGGCGATCCGCACCCCCATGTCGGCCAGCGCCTGCAGCGCCTGCAGCGGCCGCCC
>NZ_PYBW01000426.1 GCF_003205575.1 Streptomyces tateyamensis | reverse complement strand
CCACTGCCTTTTCGGGCGCATCTGGATGCGCCAGCGACCCGATGGAACGGACCCTCGCGGATGCACGAGGGCGCGGGTCGCGAAGGGCACCCTGACCGGCCACACCGGTCCAGAGGGTCTGCCGTACGCCGAGATGCAGCTGACAGACGTCCACACACTGAGCGGCCCCAGCATGGCGTCCGGCAGTCACGTCTGGGCCAACAGTG
>NZ_PYBW01000425.1 GCF_003205575.1 Streptomyces tateyamensis | reverse complement strand
CGATGAGTCCCTGTCGCGGTCGCGCGAGCTTGCCACTGGCGGGGTGACGGTGCTCCGGGTGCCCTGCGCCCACTTCGGTGTTATGAAGCCGCCGCACGTGGCCACGCTGGGCGCGGTGATCGAGGAGGTGCTCGGCGGGCGGTGACGTCGGGCGGGGCCGGCTGCGGGCCGTCCCCGTCGCCGTCCTCGACGGCTCACACCAGTCCTAGGCGCACCGCGCGGCCCACCGCGTGGGCGCGGTTGTTCACCATCAGCTCGTAGATCACGTTCTTCACCGTGTGCGGCGAGCAGTCCAGGGTGCGGGCGATGGCCGCGTTGTCGTGGCCGTCGGCGACCAGCGACAGCACCGCGGTCTGGCGGGCTGTCAGGGGGGACTTCTTCTCCGCCGCCCCGGCAGCGGGTGGCCCGGCGGCGG
>NZ_PYBW01000050.1 GCF_003205575.1 Streptomyces tateyamensis | reverse complement strand
CGATGTGCTCGCGGATCCGGCGGCGCAGTTCGGTGTCCCGGGTGCCCTCGGCGAACAGCGCCAGCAGGCCGGCCTGGCTCTCCGGGCGGGCCAGCAGGTCGGCGAACTGGGTGACCACGCCCTCCATGTCCGCCTGCAGGCTGCCCCGGTCGACCATCTCCAACTGGTCGAAGAGGCTGGCGATGGCGTCGATCACCAACTCGTTCTTGGACGGCCAGCGGCGGTACAGGGTGGTCTTGGCGACGCCCGCGCGCACCGCGACGTCACCCATGGTCAGCCCGCCCCAGCCGAGCTCGGCGAGGGCGGCCCGGGCGGCGTCGAGGATCGCCTGGTCGGCGGTGGCGCTGCGCGGGCGGCCCTTGGCCCGCGGCGGGGCCGGCTGCGCGGGGGACGGCTGCGGGGTGAGGGACACCGCGGCTCCTGACTGTACTGATGAGTAGCTTGGGTGGGGGAGGCTCACCGTATCGGGAGTTGCCGAACACGGAAAGTGGGCCACATCACGTCGGGCCGGGCGCTGCGGGGGTTGCGAAGCGGGGGTGCCCGGCAGATACGCTACGACCTGTAGCGAATAGAGCGACAACCACGCGCCCGAACCGTGGGAGGGACGGGCGCGCACCGCGGGTGGGGATCCGCACAGTCTGACTCGCAAGCTACCCGCCGGGGCTTCCGCGCGACGGTTTGTCGCCCGGATGGCGCCCGGCACCGGCGTGGACGGGGGAGGATGGTGCCATGCAGCCACGGAACACGCATCTGAACAGCGCCGCCCTGCGCGGCGCGGTCGACCTCGCCGCGGTGAAGGCGGCCGGGGAGGCCGCACAGAAGGCCGAGCAGGCCAGGGCCGAGCGGGCCCGGCAGGCGGAGGCCGGCGAGGTGGTCGGGGCCGGCTACCCGCTGGTGCTCGACGTCACCGAGGAGACCTTCGAGGAGGAGGTCGTCCAGCGCTCCACCGAGGTGCCGGTGGTGGTGGACTTCTGGGCCGAGTGGTGCGGCCCCTGCAAGCAGCTCAGCCCGATCCTGGAGCGCCTGGCCGAGGAGCACGCCGGCCGGATCGTGCTCGCCAAGATCGACGTCGACGCCAACCAGCTGATCGCCCAGCAGTTCGGCATCCAGGGCATCCCCGCGGTGATGGCGGTGGTGGCCGGCCAGCTGGTGCCGCTCTTCCAGGGCGCCGAGAACGAGGCCAACGTCCGCAAGATCCTCGACCAGCTGATCGCGGTGGCCGAGCAGCGCTTCGGCATCGTGGGCGGTGCCGCGGCCGCCGAGGACGGGGTGCCGGCCGCGCCGCGCCGCCCCGAGGACCCGGCGCTGGTCGCCGCGCACGAGGCGCTGGACAGCGGCGACCTGGGCGGGGCGATCCAGGCCTACCGGAACGTGCTCGCCGAGCAGCCCGGCAACACCGAGGCCCAGCTCGGCCTGGCCCAGGCCCAACTGCTCCAGCGGGTCTCCGGGTTCGATCCCCAGGCGGTGCGCACCGCGGCGGCGCAGGGCCCGGCGGACCTGCAGGCCCAGCTGGACGCGGCCGACCTGGACCTGGTCGGCGGTCATGTGGAGGACGCCTTCGGCCGGCTGGTGGACCTGGTGGGCCGCACGGCCGGCGCGGACCGGGACACCGCCCGGCTGCGGCTGCTGGAGCTGTTCGAGGTGATCGGCGCGGACGACCCGCGGGTGGGCACAGCCCGTGCCGCGCTGGCCCGGGTGCTCTTCTGACGGTGCGTCGACCCGGCCCCCCGTGCAATCCTTGGCACGGGGGGTGACCTGCGGTGTCGTCAGTGATAAGGCGACAATCGGATGACAGCCGCTGGGTTTATCAAATCTTGACACTACCCCCCACCCGGTCACCTCGAGTGACCGGGTGGGGGTGTTTCGCTCCTGTTTCCAGGAGGTTTCTCCGGCGGCTGACCTGGGAGTAGTCACGCTCCGTTGATGTCATGGACTGGCCATGCCGATGGGTGTCGGATATTGGATTACCCGTCAGTAAGGAACCCCTTGTGCTTCGGCCGGGATTCCAGCACGATCGGCCACGCCCGGTCCCTCACTTCACTCCCCGGCCCTCTGCCGGACACCTGGAGCGCGGGATCCCCACCGGGCGACTGCCGGTCCCCACCGGCGGTCGGGAGGGCAGGGGGGTGTCCGCGTCCCACCGCGGTTCCTGTCCTTCGTCCGGTCGCGCGGCCCCGCGTGATCGTTTGGTTGTCGCTCGGGGGTGATCGCCGACCACCGGTTCGACCGGGGCCGGAGGTCGTCGCTACCGAGGACGTAGCTCGTCTCCCATCCCAGGACGGGGAAACCGCGCACCGCGTGCCCGGACCCGACCGGAGATGTACGTCCGAGAAGGAGGACACGCATGTCCATGACTTACGGCAAGACCCGCTGGAAGCGCTTCGCCATCGTGATGGTGCCCAGCCTCGCCGCCACCGCCGCCATCGGCGTCAGCATCGCGCAGAGCGCGCTGGCCGCCTCGTTCAGTGTCTCCGGCCAGAGCTTCAAGGTCACCACCGACCACCTGCGCGGCACGAACTTCTCTCAGTTCGGCTCGGTCGACATGCAGGCGGACAACAAGACCCCGCACGTGATCGCGGTGTCGGCGTTCGACCACGCGACCATCCACAACCTGTGCCAGTCGGTCGTCACCAACCTCGGCCCGCTCGGCCAGTGGACGCTGCAGCTGCACGCCGGCACCGCGGCGGAGGCCAACCCGACCGACGACCAGAACGCCTACGACCCGTCGACCGACGCGGGCCAGGTCCAGGCCACCAACCTGCTGATCGACCTGGACGAGCTGCAGGGTGACGCCACCTTCCACTCGATCGCCATCGGCCAGGACGCCTCCACCCTGCCGGGCACCGCCGCCCAGGGCTTCAAGCCGAACCCGCACACGGGTGCCAGCGGTCTGCCGACCGGCGCCCAGGGCTTCGCCCAGTCCGCCCCGCAGGCCGAGCTGCACGGCGTCAAGCAGGAGGCGTGGGCCACCTCGGCCGGCACCTTCAAGCTCCCGAGCCTGAAGCTCAACATCACCCAGGGCGCCAACGAGTGCTACTGATCCGCTGCTGAGGGTCCGCCCGGTCCGGTCACGGCGCCGGGCGGCACCCGCACTGCACGGAACGGGCCGTCCTGACGGCCCAGCAGGTCAGGGGGCGGCTGCTTCGAGCCGTCCCCTGCCCGCACACCCCAGCTCCCCCCCCTCGACCGATCCCGCGAGGAGTTCCATCGTGACCAGCGCAACCGCCACCATCTGGCCCGAGGACATCGGCCGGCCCACCCGGGTGTGGCGCCGGTTCCGCGCTTGGCGCCGCACCCGGCCGTTCTGGGGCGGGCTGCTGGCTGTCTTCGCGGGCGTGCCGATCCTGTACTTCCCCTACGCCCACCTGCGGCTGGGCGACCTGACCGTGGCGATGGCGACCACGGCGGGCGCCGGTTCGCTGGTCATCGGCGTCCTGCTGATGGTGCTGGGCGTCTCGGCCTGGTTCCAGCCGGTCAGCCGGGTCTTCTGCGGCATCGCCGTGACCATCCTGACCCTGATCTCGATCCCGGTCTCCAACCTCGGCGGCTTCCTGATGGGCCTGATCCCGGGGCTGATCGCGGGCGGCCTGCTCTGCGCCTGGAGCCCGCTGCCGCCCGAGCAGGCCGCCGCGATGGCCACCCGGGTGATGACCGGTTCGGCCCAGGCGGGCGAGCCGGCCCCGGCCGAGGCGCAGCCGGCCGAGCCGACTGCCGAGCCTGCCGCTGCCCAGCCCGTCGCCGCCGAGCCCGTTGCCGTCGAGGAGGCCGCACCGGCTGCGCACGGCACCCCCGAGCCCGAGGGAGAGGCAAAGTGACCGGAGCCGAGCAGGCCGAGCCGCAGCTGCCCGAGGAGCGCCGTTCCGGCGGCCCCCGGCACGCCGCCCCGCGCGAGCGCGGCCGCACCCGGGCCCGGCTGCTGGCCGCCGCCGCGGTGCCCACCGCGCTTCTGATGGGCTCCAGCCTGGCCCCGAGTCTTGCCTCCGCGGTCTCGCCGGCCGGCGCCGCCTGCGTGCCCGACCAGCCGGCCACCACGGTCACCCCGGTGCCCAAGAGCCAGCTGAACCCGGTCCCGGCCGCCACGCCGAAGCCCACCGCGAAGCCGACCGCGACGCCCACCGCGACGCCCTCCGGGGCGCCGACCAAGGCCGTCAGCACCGGGGCCGGACGGGCCGTCAGCGCCACTGTCACCACCCCTCAGGTCCCCGCCGGGGCCAGCCAGCAGCAGGCTGCCGCCGCGGTCACCAGCCAGGTCGTGCAGGCCTCCGCCGTGCAGCCGGGGACCACCCAGCCGCAGGACCTGATCGGTGACATCCTGGGCGGCGTCGCCGGGATCTTCGCCCCGCACCAGGCCACCCCGACCCCGGCGGCGGCACCCCAGGTCGGCGCGCCGGTCACCCCGAGCACCCCGGCCCCCGGCACCCCGGCCCCTGGCACCCCGCAGCCGGCACCCAGTGCCACCCCGAGCCCGAACGCACCGGCGCCGCGCGCCGCGACGGCCACCCCGGGTGCCGCGGCCACGCCCAGCGGCGCGGCGAGCAGCACGCCGGCCGCGACCGGCACTCCGAGCACCGCGCCGAGCGGCTCGGCCACGCCGAGCGCCAACCCCTCGCCCTCCGCGGTCGCCTCGGCGCTGGCCGGCGGCGACACCCGCCCGCTCTGCGCGGTGGACACCAGCAAGCTGGCGGCGGCCAAGCTGAGCAGCGGTGAGGTGGTGCCGGACCAGAGCTGGACCCTGCACACCACCAAGCTCTCGCTCTACGGCGCGGTCTTCGGCGGCGTGTACCAGGTGCACAGCCCGACCCGCACCTACCGGGTGCTCAAGTTCACCGTCTCCTCGGTCGACATCGACAACCTCGACATGTCGACGATCGAGAACACCGCGGCGGGCGGCAAGCCGGCCGAGACCTTCCACGTGAAGGGCGGCCCGAACACCACCTCCACGATGCGCAGCGGCCCGATCACCATGTACGTGGAGAGCCTGAGCGGCCAGCTGTCCTCGCTCTACGGCATCCCGATCCCGCCGCTGGGGAACATCACCCTCACCCCGGACACCCTGCCGGAGTGGCTGTACAACCTGATCGGCGCGATCCCGATCCCGATCGACATGTCGCTCACCGGCGTCAAGGCGGTCCAGGCCGGCCAGTTCGGCGGCACCCTGCACATCCCGGGGATGCGGATGTACAACGACACCCTCCCGTACGACGGCCTGTAACCGGCCGCACGACGTCAGCGGGCCCCCGCCGGAAGCTTCCGGCGGGGGCCCGCTGCACTACTGCCGACGCGTGGTCAGAAGCGCGAGCCCAGGTGGTGGACCTGGACCATGTTGGTGTTGCCCGGGACGCCGGGCGGGGAGCCGGCGGTGACGATCACCGTCTCGTCCTCGGCCAGCCGCTTCATCCGCAGGAGTTCGCGGTCGACCTGGCCGACCATCTCGTCGGTGGTGTTCACCTGCTCGGTCACGTACGCCTCCACGCCCCAGCTCAGGGCGAGCTGGTTGCGGGTGCAGGCGTCCGGGGTGAAGGCGATCACCGGGATCGGCGAGCGGTACCGGGAGAGCCGGCGGGCGGTGTCACCGGACTTGGTGAAGGCCACCAGCGCCTGGGCGTTGAGGAAGTCGCCCAGCTCGCAGGCGGCGCGGGCGACCGAACCGCCCTGGGTGCGCGGCTTGCGGCCCGGGTTGAGCGGCTGCAGGCCCTGCGCGAGCAGCTCGATCTCGGCCTCCTCGGCGATCCGGCTCATCGTGCGGACCGTCTCGATCGGGTACTTGCCGACGCTGGACTCGGCGGAGAGCATCACCGCGTCGGTGCCGTCCAGGATCGCGTTGGCCACGTCGGAGACCTCGGCGCGGGTCGGCCGGGAGGCGTGGATCATCGACTCCATCATCTGGGTGGCGACGATGACCGGCTTGGCGTTGCGGCGGGCCAGCGTGATCAGCTGCTTCTGGACCAGCGGCACCTTCTCCAGCGGGTACTCGACCGCCAGGTCGCCGCGGGCCACCATGATCGCGTCGAAGGCGAGGACGATCTCCTCCATCGCCTCGACCGCCTGCGGCTTCTCGATCTTGGCGATGACCGGCACCCGGATGCCGACCTCGTCCATCACCTTGTGCACGTCGTCGATGTCCGCGGCGTTGCGGACGAACGACAGCGCGACCATGTCGACGCCCAGGCGCAGGGCGAAGCGCAGGTCGTCCTTGTCCTTCTCGGACAGGGCCGGCACGTTGACCGCCGCGCCGGGCAGGTTGATGCCCTTGTTGTTGGAGAGCACCCCGCCCTCGACCACCACGGTCTTCACCCGCGGGCCGTCGACGCTGACGACCTCCAGGGCGATGACGCCGTCGTTGATCAGGATCGGGTCGCCGGGCTTCACGTCGCCGGGCAGGCCCTTGTAGGTGGTGCCGCAGATGAACTGGTCACCGGGGACGTCCTCGGTGGTGATGGTGAACGTGTCGCCGTTGTCAACGGTCACCGGGCCGTTGGCGAAGGTCGCCAGACGGATCTTGGGGCCCTGCAGGTCGGCCAGCACGCCGATGGCGCGGCCGGTGTCCTCGGAGACCTGGCGGACCTTTCGGTACCGCTCCTCGTGCTCCGGGTGGGAGCCGTGGCTCATGTTGAGGCGGGCGACGTTCATCCCCGCTTCGACGATGGCCTTCAGCTGTTCGTAGGAGTCCGTGGCCGGACCCAGGGTGCAGACAATTTTCGCTCGGCGCATATGGATGATCCTATCCGTATGAGTTATTCCCGCGGATTGGGGCAAACCCCTGAACCCCGGTCAATGACTCGGATGGACGAGGGTGAAAGCCTGCTGGGCGATCTCCAACTCCTCGTCGGTCGGTACCACCGCCACGGTTACTCGTGAGTATTCCGCGGAAATCACTCGGGCCTCGGTGGAACGGACCGAGTTGAGCTCGGGATCGACCACGATGCCCAGTTCCGTCAGGCCAGCGGTGGCGGCGGCCCGCACCGGCGCGGCGTTCTCGCCCACGCCCGCCGTGAAGGCGATCGCGTCCACCCGGCCGAGCACCGCGTAGTAGGCGCCCAGGTACTTGCGCAGCCGGTGCACGTAGGCGTCCAGCGCCAGCCGGGCGGCCGGGTCGTCCTGCTCCTCGACCCGGCGCAGGATCTCCCGCATGTCGTTCTCGCCGGCCAGGCCGAGCAGCCCGCTGCGCCGGTTGAGCAGGTCGTCGATCTCGTCGACGGACAGCCCGCCCACCCGGTGCAGGTGGAAGACCACCCCCGCGTCCACGTCGCCCGAGCGGGTGCCCATCACCAGGCCCTCCAGCGGGGTCAGGCCCATCGAGGTCTCCACGCAGACCCCGCCGGCCACCGCCGAGGCGGAGGCCCCGTTGCCCAGGTGCAGCACGATGACGTTCAGCTCGGCCGGGTCGCGGCCCAGCAGCCGGGCGGTGGCCCGGGAGACGTACTGGTGCGAGGTGCCGTGGAAGCCGTAGCGGCGCACCCGGTGCCGGTCGGCGACCGCGGTGTCGATCGCGTAGCGGGCCGCGTGCTCCGGGATGGTGGTGTGGAAGGCGGTGTCGAAGACCGCGACCTGCGGCAGGTCCGGCCGCAGTCCGCGGGCCACCTCGATGCCGGTGATGTTCGCCGGATTGTGCAGCGGGGCGACCGGGACCAGCCGGCGGATCTCGGTCAGCACCTCGTCGGTGACCACGGTCGGCGCGGTGAACCGCTTGCCGCCGTGCACCACCCGGTGGCCGATCGCGGCCAGCTCGGGGGAGTCCAGGCCCCGGCCGTCGGCGGCCAGCTCCTCGGCCACCGCCTTCAGCGCGGCCGCGTGGTCGGCGAACGGCCGGACCGCCTCGCGCCGGTCGCCGCCGTGCGGGGTGTGCACCAGGCGGCCGGCGTGCTCGCCGATCCGCTCGACCAGCCCGGCGGCCAGCCGGGTGCCGTCGACCATGTCGATCAGCTGGTACTTGACCGACGAGGAGCCGGCGTTGAGCACCAGGACCCGCGTCGCCCCGGTCATCGGGCCGCCTCCTGGTCGTGCGACTGCGCCGGTGCCCCGGACTGGTTCTGCGCCTGGATCGCGGTGATCGCCACCGTGTTGACGATGTCCTGCACCAGCGCGCCCCGGGACAGGTCGTTGACCGGCTTGCGCAGGCCCTGCAGCACCGGGCCGACCGCCACCGCGCCGGCCGAGCGCTGCACCGCCTTGTAGGTGTTGTTGCCGGTGTTCAGGTCGGGGAAGACCAGCACGGTGGCCCGCCCGGCCACCGCGGAGCCGGGCAGCTTGGTCGCGGCCACCCGCTCGTCCACCGCCGCGTCGTACTGGATCGGGCCCTCCACCAGCAGGTCCGGGCGGGCCTGGCGGACCAGCTCGGTGGCCTTGCGCACCTTGTCCACATCCACCCCGGAGCCCGAGGTGCCGGTGGAGTAGGAGAGCAGCGCCACCCGCGGCTCGACGCCGAACTGGGCGGCGGTCTCGGCGGACTGGATGGCGATGTCGGCCAGCTGCTGGGCGTTCGGGTCCGGGTTGACGGCGCAGTCGCCGTAGACCAGCACCTTGTCGGCCAGGCACATGAAGAAGACCGAGGAGACGATGGCCGCCCCCGGCGCCGTCTTGATCACCTCGAAGGCGGGCCGGATGGTGGCGGCGGTGGAGTGCACGGCACCGGAGACCATGCCGTCGGCGATCCCCTCCTGGACCATCAGGGTGCCGAAGTAGCTGACGTCGGTGACCAGGTCCAGCGCCAGCTCCACGGTCATCCCCTTGTGCGCGCGCAGCTCGGCGTAGAGCTCGGCGAAGCGCTGGCGCAGCGGGGAGGCGGCCGGGTCGACGATCCGCAGCCGGGCGCGGTCGGCGGCGTTCTCGGCGCTGCCCTCTGCGGCGCCCTCGGCGGGCAGCACGATGCCCAGGCTCGCGGCCTTGCGGCGCACCGCGTCCACCTCGCCGAGCAGGGTCAGGTCGCAGACGTTGCGGCGCAGCAGGATCTCGGCCGCCCGCAGCACCCGTTCCTCGGTGCCCTCCGGCAGCACCACGTGCCGCCGGGCGGCCCGGGCCTGTTCCAGCAGCTCGTGCTCGAACATCATCGGGGTCACCCGGTCGGAGCGGCTGAGCTCGATCCGGCTGGTCAGCTCGGCGGTGTCCACGTGCAGTTCGAACAGGCCCAGCGCGATCTCGGCCTTGCGCGGGCTGGCCGCGCTGAGCATGCCCTCCACGTGGGTGAGGGCGGCCGCGGTGGGCCAGCTGCCCTCGCCGACCACCGCCACCGGGGTGCCGGGGGCCAGCCGCGCGGCCAGCGCCAGCACGTCCGCACCCGGGTGCTGATCCAGCGTCAGCAGCACCCCGGCGATCGGCGGGGCACCGGCGGCGTGCGCGGCCAGCGAGCCGATCAGCAGGTCGGCCCGGTCCCCGGGGGTCACCACCAGGGCGCCCTCGGTCAGCGCGCCGAGAAAGGTGGGCAGCATCGCGCCGCCGAAGACGAAGCCGCGCACGTCCCGGGCCAGGCCGGCCGCGTCGCCCAGCAGCAGTTCGGCGCCGGTGGCCTCGACCAGCTGGGCCACCGTGGGCGCGGCCAGCGCGAGCTCCTCGGGGACCACGTAGACCGGCACCGGCAGCTTGGCGTTCAGTCCGCGCAGCACCGGCTGCTTGGCGGCCGGGGCCACCCGGTTGGCGATCATCGCCAGGGTGGAGCAGCCGAGGTCGGTGTAGGCGCGGTAGGCGTTGCGGACCTCGGCCACCACCGAGTCGGGGTCCTCGCGCCGGCCGCCGACCACCGGCAGCACCCAGGCGCCGAACTCGTTGGCCAGCCGGGCGTTGAAGGCCAGCTCGTCGGGGATGTTGGTGTCGGCGAAGTCGGTGCCCAGCACCAGCACCGCCTGGCACCGGCGCTCCAGCGCGCGGAACCGGTCGACCAGGACGGAGACCAGCTCGTCCTGGCCCTGGGCGGCCTGCAGCGCGGCCGCCTCCTCGTAGGTGAGCCCGTACAGGTCGGCGGGCGGCAGGTCGATCCGGTACCGGGCCCGCAGCAGCTCGACGACGTGGTCGGCGCCGGGGGTGCCGGGCGCCTCGGCGTGCACCAGCGGGCGGAACAAGCCGACCCGGTCCACCTGACGGGTGAGCAGTTCCATGACCCCGAGCTCGACGGCCTGGCGGCCGTCCCCCCGGTCGATCCCGGTCACGTACACGCTGCGCGCCACGCCGCCCACTCCGTTCGCCGCCTGCTCCCCGCGACCCCAGCGGGGCCGGTTCTCGCTTCGACCATACCTTTGCAGTCAGTACAGGTGATCGCATGCGGAAGCGGCCGCGCGGGGCAAGGGACGAAGGTCACAGGGACGCGGGAGCTGAGGCCCCGTCAGGCCGGGCGGAGCCAGATGGTGGCCAGTGGCGGCAGCACCAGTTCGGTGCTGCGCGGCTGACCGTCCCAGGCCACCGGCTCGGCCTTGAGCGGGGCCGGGTTGGCCACCCCGCTGCCGCCGAACCGCTCCGCGTCGGTGTTGAGCACCTCGCGCCAGAGCTGGTCGGTGCCGGGCAGCGGCGGCAGGCCGACCCGGCGGCCGTGCCGGACCACGGGGGAGAAGTTGCACACGGCCACCAGCGGCGAGCCGTCGGCGGCGTACCGGACGAAGCTGATCAGGTTGTCCTCGGCGGCCCCGCCGTCCAGCCAGCGGAAGCCCTCGGGGGAGGTGTCCAGCTCCCACAGGGCCGGGCAGTCGCGGTAGTTCCGGTTGAGCTCGCCGACCAGGCGCTGCACGCCGCGGTGGTCGGCGGCGGCCGGCCAGTCCTCGCCCAGGACCCACCACTGCGGGCCGGACTCGTGGTCGAACTCGGCTCCCTGGGCGAACTCCTGCCCCATGAACAGCAACTGCTTGCCCGGGTGGGCCCACATGTAGCCGAGGTAGGCGCGGTGGTTGGCGCGCTGCTGCCACCAGTCGCCCGGCATCTTCGAGACCAGGGCCTGCTTGCCGTGCACCACCTCGTCGTGCGAGATCGGCAGCACGTAGTTCTCCGAGTACGCGTAGACCATCGAGAAGGTGAGCTCGTTGTGGTGGTACTGGCGGTGGATCGGCTCCTTGGACATGTAGACCAGCGAGTCGTGCATCCAGCCCATGTTCCACTTGAGGCCGAAGCCCAGGCCGCCGGTGTCGGTGGGCCGGGTCACCCCGCCCCAGGCGGTGGACTCCTCGGCGATGGTGACCACGCCGGGGCAGCGGCGGTAGACGGTGGCGTTCATCTCCTGAAGGAAGCCGACCGCGTCCAGGTTCTCCCGGCCGCCGTGCTGGTTCGGCGTCCACCGGCCGTCCTCGCGCGAGTAGTCCAGGTAGAGCATCGAGGCCACCGCGTCCACCCGCAGCCCGTCGACGTGGAACTCCTCGCACCAGTACACGGCGTTGGCGACCAGGAAGTTGCGCACCTCGGCCCGCCCGTAGTCGAAGGTCAGGGTGCCCCAGTCCGGGTGCTCGGCGCGCAGCGGGTCGGCCGGCTCGTACAGCGCCTGCCCGTCGAAGCGGGCCAGCGCGAACCCGTCCTTGGGGAAGTGGGCCGGCACCCAGTCCACGATCACCCCGATCTGCGCCTGGTGCAGGGCGTCCACCAGGTACCGGAAGTCGTCCGGGGACCCGAACCGCGCGGTCGGGGCGTAGAACCCGGTCACCTGGTAGCCCCAGGACCCGCCGAACGGGTGCTCCATCACCGGCATGAACTCCACGTGGGTGAAGTTCAGCTCCCGCAGGTACGCCGGCAGCACCTCGGCCAGCTGACGGTAGCTCAACCCCGGCCGCCAGGAACCCAGGTGCAACTCGTACACCGACATCGGCGCGCGGTGGTGCTGCAGGCGGGGCCGGCGGGCCAGCCAGTCGCCGTCCTGCCACTGGTAGTCGGACGCGGTGACCTGCGAGGCGGTGCCGGGCGGGCACTGGGCGGCCCGGGCCATCGGGTCCGCCTTCTGCACCAGTTCGCCGCCGCGGGTGCGGATCTCGAACTTGTACAGGGTGCCGACCCCCAGGCCCGGCACGAACAGCTCCCAGACGCCGCTGGCGCCCAGCGAGCGCATCGGGAACCCGGTGCCGTCCCAGTGGTTGAAGTCGCCGACCAGCCGCACCCCTTCCGCGTTCGGCGCCCACACCGCGAAGGCGGTGCCGGCCAGGCCGTCCACCTCGCGCGGGTGCGCGCCGAGCACCTGCCAGAGCTGCTCGTGCCGGCCCTCCCGGATCAGGTGCAGGTCCAGCTCGCCCAGGGTGGGTGCCAGCCGGTAGCCGTCCTCCTGCGGGACGAGCCCGCTACCCGGGTAGCCGACCCGCAGCCGGTAGGCCGGGATCGCCGAGCCGGGCAGCAGGCCGGTGAAGAGGCCGGACTGCTGGTGGGTCAGCTCGGCCGGACCGTAGGGGGTCTCGATCACCACCCGTTCGGCCAGCGGGCGCAGCACCCGGATGGCGGTGCCGCCGGTGGTCGAGTGGGCGCCGAGCAGGGCGTGCGGGTCGTGGTGCGCGCCGCTGACCAGCCGCTCGATCTCGGCCGGCGGCAGCGGCGCCTCGGCGAGCCGCAGCATCGGGGCCTCGGCCGGCGCCGCTGCCGGGGCGGCAGCGGCGGACCGCGGCGGGGTCGGCGCCGCGGGCGTGGGTGCGGTCGCCGGGGTGGCGGTCGCCGGGGTGGCGGCCGGCTTGGCCGGCTTGGTGGCAGCCGGCTTGGTGGCAGCCGGCTTGGCGACGGCCGGCTTGGTGGCGGCCCGCCCGCCCCGGGGACGGCCGGCGCCCGCGCGCCCGGACAGGAAGGTGGCGGGCACGGTCGGGTCGGAGCGGTCGAGCGGAGCCACGGCGGGTCCTCCAGGCTGGGGGGAGCGAACGGGGGGACGTCTCCTGACGATAGATCAGGACACGGTCGCGAGCCGGTGAATGGCGGTCAGCGGGATCGGCAGCCAGCCGGGCCGGTGCCGGGCCTCGTAGACCACCTCGTAGACCGCCTTGTCGATCTCCAGTGCGCGCATCAGCTCCGGACTGCCGGCCGGATCGGTGCCGCCGGCCGCCGTGTAGCCGGCGCAGTAGGCCGTCCGGTTGCGGGCCGCCCAGCCCGCCGCCAGGTGGGCCAGCTCCGGGTCCGGCTCGGTGCCGGCCAGCAGGTGGGCGGCGGCGTAGTCGAAGGAGCGCAGCATCGCCGCCACGTCCCGCAGGGCCGGTTGCGGCTGGCGCCGCTCGGCCACCGACTTGGCCGGCTCGCCCTCGAAGTCCAGCAGCACCCAGCCCTGCGGGGTGCGCATCGCCTGGCCCAGGTGAAGGTCACCGTGGATCCGCTGCACCGTCAGCCCGGTCGGGTGGTCCGCCGTCAGCTGCTGGAAGGCGGCGTGCAGGGCGGGGCGGTAACGGCGCAGGGCCGGGACCGCCGCCGCGGCCGTGTCCAGCCGCTCGGCCATCTGGGTGGCCAGCCGGCCGACCTGCTCGCGGTCCAGCCGGGCCACCGGCAGCGCCCGGGCCAGCACCCGGTGCACCTCGGCCGTGGCCCGGCCCAGCCGGTGCGCCTCGACCGCGAAGTTGCCCGGGCTCGGGTCGCCCTTGAGTCTGGCCACCTGGTCCAGCGCCAGCTCCCAGCCGTCCTCCGCGTCCGGCAGGAAGCGCTGCAGCAGGCCCAGGGTGGCGGGTTCGGCGCCCACCAGCCGGCTCTCGAACCAGGCCGCGACCCGGGGGATCCGGGTCGAGCCGGCCCGGGAGAGGGCCAGCGAGAGCTCCAGGTCGGGGTTGGTCCCGGGGGTGACCCGGCGGAACAGCTTGAGGATGAACTGGGTCCCGAAGATCACCGAGGTGTTGGACTGCTCGGCGGTGCCGGCCCGGCCCACCAGGTCGCTGGGCAGGCCCGGGCCCGGGGTGCGGCGGAAGGCCAGCGGCCCGAACCGGTCGGCGGTGGCCAGGTGGCCGAGCAGCCGGCCCGTCAGTTCCGGGTCGTGCACCGCGTCGTAGAGCGCCGCACCGTCGTACGGGCCGTGCGTCAGGCTGCCCAGCGAGGCCTCCGGGAGCAGCCCGAGCGGGGCCTCGGCGCGCAGGCCGAGCAGCAGCTGGTACAGGTCGGAGCCGCCGCCGTGCTCCACCCGCAGCAGCAGGTGCAGCATCGCCGGGTCGCCGGTCAGCAGCGGGGTCGCGTTGACCGGGCGCAGGCCGGTGATCGCCTGCCCCTTGCCGGCGTACCAGCGCTGGCTCGGCAGCCACTGGGCGATCAGCGGCAGGGCGGCCTCCACCAGCTCCGCGACCGCCAGCGAGGTGCTGCCGCGCGGTCTGGCACCGTGCCCGCCGGAGGCGTGGCCCCCGGCGCCGCGACCGGCCCCGTGCGGGCCGACCGGACCGCTGGGGCTGCCCGGACCGCGGGGTGCGGTCCCGGCGTCCCGGTGGCTGTGGGCTTGAGAACGGGAGATTTCCGACATGACTCCCTTTCCCCGGAATCGGGCTGACGGCCTGACTGATCCGGCCGGGCCCGCCAGTCTTCCGGATTTCGGCGGCGCTGCTGCGGCGGCACGCGAGCGGCGCTCGGGTGTCACGCCTGAGGGGGGATACGCGTTGGGCTGTTCTCCGTACGTGGTGGCACACGGCCCACCGGGGGGCGCACGGAACGGCCTGCGCACCCCCCGGCGTGGTGGATCGTTACTGCGCTCCGGGCTTGCGCAGCTGGAACCAGTAGAAGCCGTGTCCGGCCAGGGTGAGCAGGTACGGCCACTCACCGATCGACGGGAACCGCACCCCGCCGATCAGCTCGACCGGGTAGCGCCCGCCGTACCGCCGCAGGTCCAGCTCGGTGGGCTGGGGGAAGCGGGAGAAGTTGTTCACACACATGACCAGGTCGCCCTCGTACTCGCGCACGAAGGCCAGCACGGCCGGGTTGCTGGAGGGAAGCTCGGTGTAACTGCCGAGCCCGAACGCGGGGTTGAGCTTACGGATTTCGATCATGCGCCGGGTCCAGTGCAGCAGCGAGGAAGAACTGCTCTGCTGCGCTTCGACGTTGGTCACCTGGTATCCGTAGACCGGATCCATGATGGGCGGCAGACTGAGCCTGCCCGGGTCGGCCGAGGAGAAACCCGCATTGCGGTCGGGGGTCCACTGCATCGGGGTGCGCACCCCGTCCCGGTCGCCGAGCCAGATGTTGTCGCCCATGCCGATCTCGTCGCCGTAGTAGAGCACCGGGGAGCCGGGCAGCGCGAGCAGCAGGGCGGTGAAGAGCTCGATCTGGTTGCGGTCGTTGTCCAGCAGCGGGGCGAGCCGGCGGCGGATGCCCACGTTGGCCCGCATCCGCGGGTCCTTCGCGTACTCCGCGTACATGTAGTCGCGCTCCTCGTCGGTGACCATCTCCAGGGTCAGCTCGTCGTGGTTGCGCAGGAAGATGCCCCACTGGCAGCCGCCGGGGATGGTCGGCGTCTTGGCCAGGATCTCGGAGACCGGGTAGCGGGACTCGCGGCGCACCGCCATGAAGATCCGCGGCATCACCGGGAAGTGGAAGGCCATGTGGCACTCGTCGCCGCCGGAGGAGAAGTCGCCGAAGTAGTCGACCACGTCCTCGGGCCACTGGTTGGCCTCGGCGAGCAGCACGGTGTCGGGGTAGTCGGCGTCGATCTCCTTGCGCACCCGGCGCAGGAACTCGTGGGTCTCCGGCAGGTTCTCGCAGTTGGTGCCCTCGCGGGCGAACAGGTACGGCACCGCGTCCAGCCGGAAGCCGTCGATGCCCAGGTCGAGCCAGAACCGCAGCCCCGCGATCATCTCCTCCTGGACCCGGGGGTTGTCGTAGTTCAGGTCCGGCTGGTGCGAGAAGAACCGGTGCCAGAAGTACTGCTTGCGGACCGGGTCGTAGGTCCAGTTGGAGGTCTCGGTGTCGACGAAGATGATCCGGGCATCCGGGTACTGCTTGTCGTCGTCGGCCCACATGTAGAAGTCGCCGTACGGGCCCTCGGGGTCGTTGCGCGAGGCCTGGAACCACGGGTGCTGGTCGCTGGTGTGGTTCATCACGAAGTCGATGATCACCCGCATGCCGCGCTTGTGCGCCGCGTCCACGAACTCCACGAAGTCCGCCAGGTCGCCGAACTCCGGCAGCACGGCGGTGTAGTCGGCCACGTCGTAGCCGCCGTCGCGCAGCGGGGAGGCGAAGAACGGCGGCAGCCAGAGGCAGTCCACCCCGAGCCACTGCAGGTAGTCGAGCTTGGCCGTGAGCCCCTTGAGGTCGCCGACACCGTCCCCGTTGCTGTCCTGGAAGGACCGCACCAGGACCTCGTAGAAGACCGCACGCTTGAACCACTCCGGGTCCAAGTCCTTCTTCTCGGTGTCCGCGAAGGTGTCGTGGACGGGCTCGTTGACAATCACAGTCAGATCCTCCGAACGGTGAGGAGGTGGGCCGGCGACGATGAGGGGTCGAGCCGGACGTAGTTGTGGCGGTGCCAGGTGTACTGCGCACCGGTCAGCTCGTCGGTGACAGCGAGCGCGATGTCCGCCGGAAGAGTGACGGTTGCCTCCTGCGGGTGGTGCGGGTCGAGGTTGACGACGATGATCACCTGGTCCTCGCCGGTGCGCTTGGCGTAGGCGATGACCTGGTCGTTGTCGGTGGGCAGGAAGCTGAGGTTGCGCAGCTCCTGCAGCGCGGGGTGGGCGCGGCGCAGTTCGTTCAGGGTGGTGAGCAGCGGGGCCAGGGTGTCGGTGCGGGTCCAGTCACGCGGGCGCAGCTGGTACTTCTCCGAGTCGAGGTACTCCTCGGTGTCCGGGCCCGCGGGGGTGGACTCGGCGTGCTCGAAGCCGGCGTAGACGCCCCAGCTCGGCGACAGGGTGGCGGCCAGCACGGCGCGGACCGCGAAGGCGGCCTGGCCCTGGTGCTGCAGGTGGCGCGGCAGGATGTCCGGGGTGTTGGCGAAGAAGTTGGGCCGCATGTAGGCGGCCGCCTCGCCCGAGAGCTCCGTCAGGTAGTCCGTCAGCTCCCACTTGGTGTTGCGCCAGGTGAAGTAGGTGTAGGACTGCTGGAAGCCGATCTTGGCCAGGGTGTGCATCATGGCCGGGCGGGTGAAGGCCTCGGCCAGGAAGATGACGTCCGGGTCGGTCCGGTTGATCTCCGCGATCACCTTCTCCCAGAAATGCACGGGCTTGGTGTGCGGGTTGTCGACCCGGAAGATCCGCACGCCGTGCGCCATCCAGTGGCGCAGCAGGCGCAGCGTCTCGACCACCAGGCCGTCGAAGTCCTGGTCGAAGTTGATCGGGTAGATGTCCTGGTACTTCTTCGGCGGGTTCTCGGCGTAGGCGATGCTGCCGTCGATGCGGTGGCTGAACCACTCGGGGTGCTTGTTCACCCAGGGGTGGTCGGGCGAGGCCTGCAGGGCGAAGTCGAGGGCGATCTCCAGGCCGAGCTCGTTCGCCCGGGCCACGAAGGCGTCGAAGTCCTCGATGGTGCCCAGGTCCGGGTGGACGGCGTCGTGCCCGCCCTCCGGGGAGCCGATCGCCCACGGCGAGCCGACGTCCTGCGGGCCCGGGGTGAGGGTGTTGTTCGGGCCCTTACGGAAGGAGTGGCCGATCGGGTGAATCGGCGGCAGGTAGAGCACGTCGAAACCCATCGCCGCGACGGCGGGCAGCCGTTCGGCCGCGGTGCGGAAGGTGCCGGAGCGCGGAGGGTTCAGGGTGGCGCCCTCCGAGCGCGGGAAGAACTCGTACCAGGAGCCGTACAGCGCCCGGCGCCGCTCCACCTGCAGCGGCAGCGGGCGGGAAGCGGTGACCAGCTCGCGCAGCGGGTGCCGGGCCAGCGCATCGGTCACCGCGGGAGCCAGGGCAGCGGCCAACCGGGTGAGCGGGAGCTCCTCGGTGTCGCGCAGCGCGTCCACCGCACGGAGCACGGCCGGCCGGCCGTCCCGCTTGGGTACCCCGGCGGCCGCCCGTTCGAGCAGCAGTGCGCCCTCCTCCAGCACCAGCTCCACGTCCTGACCGGCCGGCACCTTGATCGAGGCGTGGTGGCGCCAGGTGGCCACCGGGTCGCTCCAGGCCTCCACCGCGTAGCTCCACCGGCCCTGGACCGCAGGGGTGACCTCGGCGCCCCAGCGGTCGGTGCCCGGGGCGAGTTCGCGCATCGGCAGCCAGCCGCCGCTGCGGCCCCGGGGGTCGCGCAGCACCACGTTGGCGGCCACCGCGTCGTGGCCCTCGCGGAAGACGGTCGCGGTGACCAGGAAGGTCTCGCCCTCGACCGCGCGGGCCGGGCGGCGGCCGCCGTCCACCAGGGGGGCGACGTCGAGGACGGGGATCCGGCCGATCATCGGGTCGCTCTCCTTCGTCCGGCGGGCAGCGGTGGGGCGGGTCGCGGCGGGGCGGGCCGCGGTGCTGCCAGTGCTGCCGGTGGTGGCGGTGGTGCTGCGCCGGGGGGCGGTCCGACGGGGGGAAAGGGTTTTTGACGGTGCTTCGGCCGTTCGGGGGGCGCGCACCGCAACCGGCTCACTTATGGCCGGAATCGATACCGGGGCAGCCAGAGGCTCCAACCCTTCGGACACCAGTGCGGACTGATTCCGTGTGTCGCCGTGCATGTCAAACTCCTGCCCGAGATCGGCGGCAGTCCCGCGGGCGGATCGAGCACCGGGAACGCCGGAGAGGACTACCTGGGTGGGGGACTGACGAGCGACCGGAGCCTGCCCGTACCACCGTGTCCGAGCACCGGCCGGCGTCCGGGAGCCACGGCGGTCCGGGACTGCGAGGCGGCGCGCGTCCCGGCGCGTGGCCTCGCGGCACGCCCTGAGGGCGATTCCGACCCACCCCGGCAACGACCGGGGCAGTGACGAGGACACGCGTCGGCTCACCTGGGGGGAGACAAGTGAGTCGAGTGGGCTAACGGAGTGTCGGGGAAGGATTCGAACGCGGAGGACCGACCGTGCCGCACGGGGTACGCCACCCATGCCGACCCGCTGCGACAGCGGCCTGTGCCCATCCTCGCACTGTTCGTGGCTGCTACCACTCGGTTGTCGCCCGGCGTGGTGGTGCGGGGGAGCAGATTGGCCACCCTGATCCGCCCGTTCGGGGGGCCTGCGCGAGCCCGGCGTGCGCTCCGGGCATGGCGTGCGCCGTGTGCGCCCCCCATGGTGCGAACTGCGCCTGACGTGATCTATTCTGTCGCCCGAATGGAGCCGCGTACGAGAGTTGACGCCCCCTCAGGCCCGGTTACGGGTCTACGCTTCGGGCCGTGAAGGCCATCCGCAGATTCACCGTCCGCACCGTCCTGCCCGAGCCGCTGCAGCCCCTGCACGAGCTGGCGCTCAACCTGCGCTGGTCCTGGCACCCGGAGACCAGGGAGCTGTTCCGCTCGGTCGACCCGGCGGTCTGGTCGGCCGTCGGCGAGGACCCGGTCCGGCTGCTCGGCGAGGTGCCGGCCCCGCGGCTGGCCGCGCTGGCCGCCGACCGCCGCTTCCTGCGCAGGCTCGGCGACCTCACCGACGACCTGCACGAATACCTGAGCGGCCCGCGCTGGTACCAGGGCGTGCCGTCGCTGCAGCCGCTGCCCGCCGCGATCGCCTACTTCTCGCCGGAGTACGGGATCGCCGCCGCGCTGCCGCAGTACTCCGGAGGCCTGGGCATCCTGGCCGGCGACCACCTCAAGTCCGCCAGCGACCTGGGCGTGCCGCTGATCGGGGTCGGCCTGTTCTACCGGCACGGGTACTTCCGCCAGTCGCTGACCCGGGACGGCTGGCAGCAGGAGCGCTACCCGCTGCTCGACCCGGACGAGCTGGCGGTCACCCTGCTGCGCGAGCCGGACGGCGAGCCGTGCCGGGTGGAGCTGGCCCTGCCGGCCGGCCGCCGGTTGGTGGCGCAGATCTGGAAGGCCCAGGTCGGCCGGGTGCCGCTGCTGCTGCTCGACTCCGACCTGGACGCCAACGCCGCCGCCGAACGGGACGTCACCGACCGGCTGTACGGCGGCGGCAGCGAGCACCGGCTGCTGCAGGAGATGCTGCTGGGGATCGGCGGGGTGCGCGCGGTGCGGGCGTTCTGCCGGCTCACCGGGCACGCCGAGCCGGAGGTGTTCCACACCAACGAGGGGCACGCCGGGTTCCTGGGCGTCGAGCGGATCCGCGAGCTGGTCGAGCGCACCGACGCGGACTTCGGCTCGGCGCTGGAGGCGGTGCGGGCCGGGACCCTGTTCACCACCCACACCCCGGTGCCGGCCGGCATCGACCGGTTCGAGGCCGAGCTGGTGGCCCGTCACTTCAGCGGCGACGCCGCGCTGCGCGGGGTCCCGGTGGACCGGGTGCTCGCGCTGGGAGTGGAGAACTGGCGGGGCGGCGACCCGAAGCTGTTCAACATGGCCGCGATGGGCCTGCGGCTGGCCCAGCGGGCCAACGGGGTGAGCACCCTGCACGGCGAGGTCAGCCGGACCATGTTCGGCGCGCTCTGGCCGGGCTTCGACTCCGCCGAGGTGCCGATCACCTCGATCACCAACGGCGTCCACGCGCCCACCTGGATCGACCCGGCGGTGGTCCGGCTGGGTGCCGCCGAACTCGGCGCCGAGCAGGCCGAGGCGGCGATCTCGGTCGGCGCCGCCGAGCGCTGGAGCGGGCTGGAGCAGATCGCCGACGCGCGGATCTGGGAGGTCCGCCGCGAGCTGCGCGGGCAGCTGGTCGAGGAGGCCCGGCGGCGGCTGCGCGCCTCCTGGCGCCAGCGCGGCGCCGGTGACGCCGAGCTCGGCTGGACCGGGTCGGTGCTCGACCCCGAGGTGCTGACCATCGGCTTCGCCCGCCGGGTACCGTCCTACAAGCGGCTCACCCTGATGCTCCGGGACCAGGAGCGGCTGCGCTCGCTGCTGCTGCACCCGACCCGTCCGGTCCAGATCGTGGTGGCCGGCAAGGCGCACCCGGCCGACGACGGCGGCAAGCGGCTGATCCAGCAGCTGGTCGCGTTCGCCGACGACCCGGCGGTGCGCCACCGGATCGTCTTCCTGCCGGACTACGACATGGCGATGGCCAAGCACCTCTACCCGGGTTGCGACGTCTGGCTGAACAACCCGCTGCGCCCGCTGGAGGCCTGCGGCACCTCGGGGATGAAGGCCGCGCTGAACGGCTGCCTCAACCTCTCGGTGCTGGACGGCTGGTGGGACGAGTGGTTCGACGGGCGCAACGGCTGGGCCATCCCCACCGCGGAGATCCCCGGCATCGACGAGGACCAGCGGGACGAGATCGAGGCCGCCGCGCTCTACGACCTGATCGAGCACCAGGTGGCGGCCCGGTTCTACGAGCAGGGGCCGGACGGGCTGCCGCACCGGTGGATCTCGATGGTCCGGCACACCCTGGTCACCCTCGGGCCCAAGGTGCTGGCCGGCCGGATGGTGCGGGAGTACGTCGAGCGGCTGTACGCCCCGGCCGCGGCGGCGCAGCGCGAGCTGACCGGGCCCGGGGCCAGGCAGCTGGCCGAGTGGAAGGCCCGGGTGCGCCAGGCCTGGCCGGCGGTCCGGGTGGAGCACGTGGACGCGGCGGTGGCCGAGGCGGCCGAGCTCGGTACCTCGCTGGCGCTGCGGGTGCAGGTGGCGCTCGGCAGCCTGGCGGCGGAGGACGTCGAGGTGCAGGTGGTCTCGGGCGCGGTGGACGAGCGGGACCGGATCCGGGAGGCCGAGCTGCTGCCGCTCAAGCCGGTCGGCGGCGCCGATCTGAACGGCTGTCAGCGATACGAAGGCGTACTGGAGTTGAACCGGACGGGTCCTTTCGGATACACCGTGCGAGTGCTGCCGGCCCATCCGCTGCTGGCCTCGCCCGCGGAGCTGGGCCTGGTGGCACTGCCGGCGCCGGCTGCCGGGATGGACGCGGGGGTGCTGCGCTAGGCGCGCCGCCGCTCTCTGGCTGGTGCTCAGGAAGTCGGGTGGGTCGACTTCCTGAGCACCTTCATGAACTGACGCGGCCTCAGACCAGGCTGTCCCGCCAGGCCTGGTGCAGGTCGGCGAACCGGCCCTCGCCCGCGATGAGCCGGGCCGGTGCGCCGTCCTCGACGATCCGGCCAGCCTCCATCACCAGGACCCGGTCGGCGATCTCCACCGTGCTCAGCCGGTGCGCGATGATCAGGGCGGTGCGCCCGGCGAGCACGGTGCGCATCGCGTGCTGCACCGCCTGCTCGCCCGGGACGTCCAGCGAACTGGTCGCCTCGTCCAGGATCAGCACGGCCGGATCGGCCAGCAGCGCCCGGGCGAAGGCGACCAGCTGGCGCTGGCCGGCCGAGATCCGGCCGCCGCGCTTGCGCACGTCGGTGTCGTAGCCGTCCGGCAGTGCGGTGATGAACTCGTGCGCGCCGATCGCCTTGGCGGCCGCCTCGATCTCGGCCCGGCCGGCGTCGGGGCGGCCGACCGCGATGTTCTCCGCCACCGTGCCGGAGAACAGGAACGACTCCTGGGTCACCATCACCACGCCGCGGCGCAGGTCGGCGGTGGCCAGCTCGCGCAGGTCCACCCCGTCCAGGGTGACCGCGCCGGCGCTCGGGTCGTAGAACCGGGCCAGCAGCTTGGCCAGGGTGGACTTGCCCGCGCCGGTGGCACCGACCACCGCGGTGGTGGAGCCGGCCGCCAGCACCAGGTCGAAGACCGGCAGCACCACCTTGCCGCTGCGGTAGGCGAACTCCACCCCGCGGAAGGCCACCTCGCGCCCGGCGCCGGTGGCCGGCGGGAGCGCGGCGGGCGCGGCCGGTTCGGCCACCGAGGGCTGGTGGGCCAGCAGGCCGGAGATCTTCTCCAGCGCCGCGGCGGCCGCCTGGTAGCTGTTCAGGAACATCGCCAGCTGGTCGATCGGGTCGTAGAGCCGGCGCAGGTAGAGCACGAAGCCGGTCAGCACGCCCAGCTCCAGGCTGCCGTCGGCGACCAGCCAGGCGCCGGCCAGCACCACCAGGGCCACCCAGCAGTTCGCGGTGGCCCGCGAGGAGGCCACGTACCGGGCCATCTCCAGCAGGCCGTTGGCGTTGGACCGGGTGTACTCCCGGTTCGACTCGGCGAACTGGGCCAGGTTGGCGTCCTCGCGGCGGAAGGCCTGCACCGGGCGGATGCCGTTCATCGTCTCGGTGAACCGGACGATCACCGAGGCCACCGCCGAGCGGCCGGTGCGGTAGACCCGGGAGGAGCGGCGCCGGAACATCCGCACCAGCAGGTACATCGGCAGCACCGAGACCAGGGCGAGCAGGCCCAGGCGCCAGTCCATCACCAGCAGGATGACGGTGATGTAGCAGACCGACAGGAAGACCGAGAGCAGCTCCTGCAGGCCCTCGTTGAGCAGTTCGCGCAGCGCGTCCACGTCGCTGGTGGCCCGGGAGATGATCCGGCCCGAGGTGTAGCGCTCGTGGAAGTCCAGGCCCAGCCGCTGGGCGTGCCGGAAGATCCTGGTCCGCAGCTCCAGCAGGATGTCCTGGTTGAGCAGGCCGGAGATCCGGATGAAGCTGCGCTGCAGCAGGGTGCCGACCAGCGCGCAGCCCAGGTAGGCGGCGGTCACCGCCACCAGCGGGCCGCTGTCGTGCCGGCGCAGCGCCGGGATCCCGCGGTCGATGGCGAGCGCCACCAGCAGCGGGCCGGACTGCAGGGCGGCCTGCTGGAGCAGGATCATCACGGCGGCCAGCACCAGCCGGCGCCGGTGCGGGGCGAGCAGCGAGCGCAGCAGGGCGCGCGAGGCGCCGGGCGGGACCGGGATCTCCTCGTCCTCGACCGCGGCGGGTTCCAGCACGGTGGTCATCGGGTCACGCTCTCTTCCATCGCACCGCTCATCAGTTCGCGGTACTGCGGACAGCTCTCCAGCAGTTCGGCGTGCGGGCCGACCGCGAGCACCACCCCGTCGGCCAGCACGGCGACCCGGTCGGCCAGCATCACGGTGCTCGGGCGGTGCGCCACCACCAGCGCGGTGGTGTCGGCCAGCGCCTCGCGCAGCGCGGCCTCCACCAGCGCTTCGGTGTGCACGTCGAGGGCGGACAGCGGGTCGTCCAGCACCAGGAACTCCGGGTCGCCGACCACCGCGCGGGCCAGCGCCAGGCGCTGGCGCTGGCCGCCGGACAGGCTCAGGCCCTGCTCGCCCACCTCGGTGTCCGGGCCCAGCGGGAGCTGGTGCACGAAGCCGGCCTGAGCCACCGCCAGGGCCCGCTCCAGCGCCTGCTCGCCGGCCCCGGGCGCGCCCATCAGCACGTTCTCGCGCACCGTGGCGGAGAACAGGATCGGGTCCTCGAAGGCGACCGCGAGCCGGCTGCGCAGCTCGGGCAGCTCCAGCAGCCGGATGTCCTGGCCGTCCAGCGTGATGGTGCCGGCGGTGGCCTGGTAGAGCCGGGGGAGCAGCGTGGTGAGCGTGGTCTTGCCGCTGCCGGTAGCGCCGACCAGGGCCATCGTCTCGCCGCTGCGGATGTGCAGGTCCACCCCGCGCAGCAGGTCGGGGGTGTCCTCGGGGGCGTCGGGGTAGCGGAACCGGACGCCGGTCAGCCGGATGCCGTCGCGCCGGCGCGGGGCCGGCCGCTCGGTGGGAGCCGGCTCCTCGGGGGTGTCCATCACGTCGAAGAAGCGGTCGGCGGCGGTGCTCGCCTCGTTGCTGTAGGCCAGCAGCCAGCCCATCGACTCCACCGGCCAGCGCAGCGCCAGGGCGGTGGAGAGGAAGGCGACCAGGGTGCCGGCCGTCAGCTCGTCGTGCGCGACCCGCACCGCGCCCAGCGCCAGCGCGCCGCCCAGGGCCAGCTCGGGCAGGCCGACGATGACCGCCCACAGGTCGGCCAGCATCCAGGTCTTGCGCAGTTCGGTGGCGCGCAGCCGGTCGGCCCGCTCGCGGAAGTGCCGGGCCATGGTGCGCTGGCGGCCGAAGGACTTGAGGATCCGGATGCCGAGCACCGACTCCTCCAGCACGGTGGCCAGGTCGCCGTTCTGGTCCTGGGCGGTGCGCGAGGCGGCCGAGTACCCCTTCTCGAAGTGGGTGCAGAGCAGCACCAGGGGGATCGAGGGGAGCAGCGTGATCAGCCCGAGCCGCCAGTCCAGACTGAGCATCAGGGCGGTGCCGCACAGGAACATCAGCGAGTTGACGATCAGGAAGACCAGCGGGAAGGCCAGGAAGAGCCGCAGCGTGTACATGTCCGAGGTGGCCCGGGAGAGCAGCTGCCCGGAGGGCCAGCGGTCATGGAAGGCGACCGGCAGCCGCTGCAGCTTGCCGTACAGGTCGCCCCGCATCGCGGCCTCCACCCGGGCCAGCGGCCGGGCGATCAGCAGCCGGCGCAGGCCGAACAGGCCGGCCTCCGCCAGGCCGAGCACCAGCAGCAGGGTGAAGAGCGGCCACAGGCCGGCCAGGTCGTGGTGGGCGATCGGCCCGTCGACGATCCGGCCCAGCACCAGCGGCACCAGCAGCACCGCGCCGGAGGCCAGCAGGGCAGCGGTCACCGATCCGGCCAGGAACCAGCGGATCGGGTGGGCGTAGGTACGGAGCCTGAGCAGCGAGCGCACCGTGGACCTGGTGGGTCGGTCGGCGGGCTGGCGGGGTGGGGGAGCAGCGTTCTCGGCCATCCGTTGGAGGGTAGGCGCAGCCACTGTCACTTCTCATCCGGTTTTTCGTGCCTGACGGAGCAAGCGCAGAGAACGCGCCACGAGCGGCCCGCCGCTGTGCCCGGCGGTGTCCAGCAGGACCTCGAAGCCCTCCTCGGGGGGCAGCGTGAAGTCCACCGGGTGCTCGGAGGCGTTGAGCAGCAGCAGGAAGGAGTCGTCGGTGAGCGGGCGGCCCTGCTGGTCGCGCTCGGACATCGCGCCGCCGTGCAGCAGCATGCCGAGCACGGCGGTGGGGGCGTACCAGTCGGCCTCGGTCATCTCGGTGCCGGCCGCGGTGTACCAGACCAGGTCGGGCAGGCCGTCGGCCTGGGCCCGGCCGGAGAAGAAGGCGCGCTGGCGCAGCACCGGGTGGGCGCGGCGCAGCCGGATCAGCCGGGCGGTCAGCTCGCGCAGCTCGCGCCAGTGCGGCTGGTCCAGCAGCGACCAGTCCAGCCAGCTGGTCTCGTCGTCCAGGCAGTAGGCGTTGTTGTTGCCGAGCTGGGTGCGGCCGAACTCGTCGCCGGCGGTGAGCATCGGCACCCCGGCGGAGAGCAGAAGGGTGGCGAGCAGGTTGCGCAGCTGACGCAGTCTCAGCTGCTCGACGGCCGGATCGTCGGTGGGGCCCTCGGCCCCGCAGTTCCAGGAGCGGTTGTCGTCGGTGCCGTCCCGGTTCTCCTCGCCGTTGGCGAGGTTGTGCTTGGCGTTGTAGGAGACCAGGTCGCGCAGCGTGAAGCCGTCGTGCGCGGTGACGTAGTTGACCGAGGCGTGCGGGCGCCGGCCGCCGAGCTGGTAGAGGTCGGAGGAGCCGGAGAGCCGGTAGCCGAGCTCGGCCACGTCCGGGCGGGCGCCGCGCCAGAAGTCGCGCACGGTGTCGCGGTACTTGTCGTTCCACTCCGCCCACAACGGCGGGAAATTGCCCACCTGGTAGCCGCCCTGGCCGACGTCCCACGGCTCGGCGATCAGCTTCACCCGGCTCAGGAACGGGTCCTGGGAGATCGCGGCGAGCAGCGGGTGGTGCATGTCCACGTCGTCGCTGCCCCGGGCCAGCGCGGCGGCCAGGTCGAAGCGGAAGCCGTCCACCCCCATCTCCACCGCCCAGTAGCGCAGCGAGTCGGTGATCAGCCGGACGGTCTGCGGCTGGCGGGTGTCCAGGGTGTTGCCGCAGCCGGTGAAGTCGGTGTAGCCGCGCCCGCCCCGCCCGCCGCGGCTGAGCCGGTAGTACCCGGGGTTGTCGATGCCGCGCAGCGACAGGGTGGGGCCCAGCTCGCCGCCCTCGGCGGTGTGGTTGTAGACCACGTCGAGGATCACCTCGATGCCGGCCGCGTGCAGCGCCCGGACCATCCGCTTGAACTCGCCGACCTGCTGGCCGCGGGTGCCGGAGGAGCTGTAGCCGCCGTGCGGGGCGAACCAGCCGATCGAGTTGTAGCCCCAGTAGTTGGTCAGGCCGCGCCGGTGCAGGTGGTCCTCGGTGGCGAACTGGTGGACCGGGAGCAGCTCGACCGCCGTCACCCCGAGGCCGGTCAGGTGCTCCAGGGCCGCCGGGTGGGCCAGGCCCGCGTAGGTGCCGCGCAGCTCGGGCGGGATGCCGGGGTGGCGCATGGTGAAGCCGCGCACGTGCAGCTCGTAGAGCACGGTCTCGGCCCACGGGGTCTTCGGGCGCCGGTCGTCGGACCAGTCGTCGTCGTCGTGGACCACCACGCCGCGGGCGGTGAACGGGGCGGAGTCGCGGTTGTCCCGCACGGTGTCGGCGACCTCGGCCTCGGGCCAGTCGCGCACCGAGCCGCAGCAGGCGCCGTCGCCGGTGAACTCGCCGTCCACCGCCCGGGCGTACGGGTCGAGCAGCAGCTTGGCCGGGTTCCACCGGGCGCCGGTCCACGGGTCCCAGCGGCCGTGCACCCGGTAGCCGTAGCGGGTGCCGGGGCCGACCCCGGGCAGGTAGCCGTGCCAGGTCTGGAAGGTCTGCTCGGTCAGCGAGTGGCGCCGCTCGGCGCCGGCCTCGTCGAACAGGCACAGCTCGACCGCCTCGGCGCCGGGGGCCCAGAGCGCGAAGTTGGTGCCGTGGCTGCCGTCGGCGCCGTGCCGGTGGCGGGCGCCGAGCGGTTGCCAGCTGCCTGGCCAGACGCCGGGCGCCGGAGCGTCGGCCGGCGCTGCGCCGGCCGCGGTCGGGCGGCGCCCGGGCTGCGTTTCCTGCCGTGCCGTCATACCCGCTCCCTCCGCGAGGACCCGCTGCGTGTGACGGGCCGATGTCCAGTGAGTGGAATCGTTCCCTCGTGTCCCAGCGGGAACCCGATCGTTGAACGCAGGACCGGGTCCGGCCGGGCGGCTCGGCGGGGTCGACGGCACCGGCCGGTCCAACCATGATCAATTCACCGCTCGGCCACGGCCCTCCCGCCGAAGATTCACTCAGACGGCTTAGTTATCCTGTCGGTCGCGCGGGCCCGCATGCGGCCCGGTCAGGGACGAAACGGGAGGGGAGCCGCTCAGTGGAGCCGGTTCAGGCGGCGCAGGCCGCGAGAGGCAGCAGGACCAGTCGGGTCGGGGCCCGACGGGTCGCCGTCGCACTGCTGGCGGGCGGTGTGCTGGTACTGGCGTCCGCCTGCGGTCCGGACGACACCAAGGCGAGCGGGTCGGGGGACGGCTCGCCGGGCGCCAGCGCGGCGCCGGGGGGCTCCGCCTCGCCGAAGCTGTCGGCCGCCGTGGTGTCCGTGGACCCCAAGGACGGAGCGCAGGACGTCGCACCGAGCGGCGCGGTCAAGGTGTCGGTGACCAACGGCAAGCTGACCCAGGTCTCGGTGGCCGACAAGGACGGGAACGCGGTGGCGGGCACCATCGCCTCCGACGGTCTGAGCTGGACGCCGGGCGGCGCCCTGGCGGTCGGCATGCTCTACAAGGTCAACGCCCAGGCGGTGGACGCCGCCGGCCTGCAGTCGGCGATCGACTCCTCGTTCACCACCCTGACTCCGGCCAAGACGGTCTCCGCCAACGACAACGTCTCTACCGGCGCCACCTACGGCGTCGGGATGATCGTGTCGGTCAACTTCAACAAGGACGTCGTCAAGAAGGACGACGTCGTCAAGGGCATCGTCTTCGAGGCCTCCGACGGCACCCAGGTCAAGGGCCACTGGTTCGGCAGCCGCCGGCTCGACTTCCGCCCGCAGCAGTACTGGAAGCCGGGCACCAAGGTGGCCATCCACTACAAGCTGAAGAGCGTGGAGGTCGCGCCCGGCGTCTACGGCGGCACGGACCGCGACGAGTCCTTCACCGTCGGCCGCTCGCAGGTCTCCACCGCGGACGCCGCCAGCGACAAGATGACGGTGACCCGCGACGGCGCGGTGGTGCAGACCCTGCCGATCACCGCCGGCAACGACGACAACCCGTCGTGGAACGGCACCATGGTGATCGAGGGCAAGGAACTGGTCACCCGGATGAACTCGGCCACCGTGTCCAACGTGGTCGGCTCCGAGTACGACGTGCCGGACGTGCCGCACGCGATGCGGCTGACCGACTCGGGCACCTACGTGCACGGCAACTACTGGGGCAACGCGTTCGGCGTCTCCAACGCCAGCCACGGCTGCATCGGCCTGCAGGACGGCAAGGGCGGCGACGCCAACTCGGTGGCGGGCAAGTTCTACGCCTCCTCGATGGTCGGCGACGTGGTCATCGTGAAGAACTCCAAGGGCAAGACGGTCAGCGGTTCGAACGGGCTGAGCGGCTGGACCCTGCCGTGGAGCCAGTGGTAGCGGACCTCGCCTGACCCGACGGCCCGTACCGGGACATCCTCCGGTACGGGCCGTTCGATTCCCGGGGAACCGTCCGGCCCCCGGGAACGTGAAGGTAGTACGAGAACATCTGGCAAGGGGAGTAGAGGAATGCGCTCGATACGCTTCGGTGCGGCGCTGGCGGTCGGCACCACCATGTTGCTGGCCACCGCGTGTGGCAGCGGTGGCGGGCACGTGGACTCGGCCTCCAGCCACCCGGCCGGCGGGGGCACCGGCCCGGCCGCACCGGCCAGCTCCGCCGCGCCGAAGACCTCGGCCGCCGTGGTGGACATCGAGCCGAAGAGCGGCACCCAGGACGCCGCCCCCAGCGCCTTCAAGGTCGGCGTGACCAGCGGCAAGCTCACCCAGGTCACGGTCACCGACAAGGCCGGCCAGAGCGTGCCGGGCAGCATCGCCGCCGACGGCCTGAGCTGGGCGCCGGCCAGTCCGCTCGCGGTCTCCGACAGCTTCCAGGTGAAGGCCGAGGCGGCCGACGCGAACGGCGTGGCCACCAGCGCGAGCAGCAGCTTCAGCACCCTCACCCCGACCGAGACCTCGCGCAGCCAGGACAACGTGGTGACCGGTTCGACCTACGGGGTCGGCATGATCGTCTCGTTCGACTTCGGGCGGCCGATCAAGAACACCAAGGCGGTCGCCGGCGCGATCACCTTCGAGGCCTCCGACGGCACCCAGGTCAAGGGCCACTGGATGGGCAACCAGCGCCTGGACCTGCGGCCGGAGAACTTCTGGAAGCCGGGCACCACGGTCAAGGTGCACATCCGGCTGAAGAGCGTGGAGGTCGCCCCCGGTGTCTACGGCGGCTCGGACCGGGACGAGTCCTTCACCATCGGCCACGCGCAGATCAGCACGGTGGACGCGGCCGCGCACACCATGGTGGTGCAGCGCGACGGCCAGGACGTGGAGACCGTCCCGATCAGCTCCGGCTCCAACGACCACCCGACCTACAACGGCACCATGGTGATCGAGGCCAAGGAGGGCACGGCCCACATGACCTCGGCCTCGGTGCCGGGCCTCAAGCCCGGCGAGTACGACCTCCAGGTGCCGCACTCGATGCGGCTGACCGACTCGGGCACCTACGTGCACGGCAACAACTGGTCCTCGCACGCCACCTTCGGCTCCGTGAACGTCAGCCACGGCTGCGTGGGCCTGGAGGATGCCCCGGGCGACCAGGGCGGCACCGACACCCCCGCGGCCAAGTTCTACGACGCCTCCCAGGTGGGAGATGTGGTGAAGGTCGTCAACTCCAAGGGCGACCAGGTGGCCCCCGACAACGGCCTGAGCGGCTGGAACATGCCCTGGAGCACCTGGTAGGGCGATCCGAACCGCCCGGGTCATATGCCAATCGAATAGTGATCGTTTCGTCATTGTCCGTACATGAGCCGCTGCGAACCGCAATGATGGTGCGCATGGCGGGATGGGGCGAAGTCGATCAGTCAGCACTTCTCAATCGCGGCGCCGCCGCCGACGCTCCGCCGGAGCCTGGGCGGTCGGCGCTCGCGGCCCTGGAGCGGCTCACCCCGTGGGAACTCGAGCGGGCGGGGCTGCCGCGGCTGCGCGATCCGGCCGGCAACCAGGAGGTGCGGCTGCCCTCGCGCGGCGAGTCCGGCCCGCTGGCCCGCAAGCTGGTGCTCTCGGTGCTGCGCTCCTGGGGGCTGACCAACCTGGTGGAGGTGGTGGAGTTACTCACCGCCGAGCTGGTCGCCAACGCGGTGCGCCACACCGGCGGGCGCACCATCGGCCTGCGAATGCTGCGCCGCCCCGGCTGGCTGCGCATCGAGGTCCGCGACTCCTCCCGCGCCCTGCCCTGCCTCATCGTCGCCGAACCGGGAGCCGAGTACGGCAACGGCCTGGTCGTCGTCAACACCCTCGCCGACCGCTGGGGAGCCGACCTGCTCCCCCGCGGCAAGGGCGTCTGGTTCGAGCTCAAGATCCGCGAACGCTGACCCGCGTCTTGTCCCGCCTACTGTGGGGACGAGACAGCGGTGAGCTGTTCCTGGCCGATCAGCTTGCCGTTCTCGGTCACGGTGACGGTGTTTCCGCTGATCCGGTAGTGGTACGGGCCGTTGTCAGCGGTGAAGCCGTCGGCCGTCTGCGTCGCGGGCATGGCGAGCCCGGTGTCCGGGCGTCCGGTGAACTCGCCGAAGTAGTACAGGGTTCCCCCGCCCGTGCGGCAGAGGGTGATCTGCTTGTTGCTGGTGCGGTAGGCGGTCACCAGCTCCGCGCCGGAGCCGTTCGGCAGCTGGCTTGCGATCCGCTGCGCACACGCGGTGGCCGCGTGTGCGCTTGGCGTCCCGGAGCCCCTGGCCGACCCGTAGGGGGCGCCGTGGCGGGACCCGGCTGTGTGGAGCACTTGCAGGACAGAGTAGGCGAGCGCCCCCAGCACCAGCAGCACTGCCAGCTTGGATCCCCACCGACTCCGCTTCTTCGGGGCCGGGTAACTCGTCGGGGGGCGGAAGGGGGAGCCCGGTGGGCTGTACGGCGAGGGGCCGCCGCGGGGCGGCGGGGCGGCAGGGCGGGGGGTGCTCGGGGCGGCGGCCGCCTCCGGGATGTACCCCGTGCTGGGTGGGGGCGCGTAGAAGAGGCCCTTCGTCGAGGTGCCTGGGCTCCTGGGCGTCCTGGGCGGCGGTGCAGCGGTGGTCCAGGGGCTGGCGGAGCTGGCGCGGGTTGCGGGCCCCGCCACGTCCGGGGCCCGGCGCGGCGGCGCGGCCTTCTTGGAAGGCGGCGTTGCCTTGGCCGGCGACGGCTTTCTGCGAGGAGTGGCCCGCCAGGGTGTGTCACAGACCATGCACTTCAGGTCCGTGGCACTGTTGTTCGTGCCGCACTCCGAGCAGGTCCAACCGGCTTTCGGCACGACTGCGGACGGGCGGGCGGTTTTCTCGGGGGCTGCCTTGGCGGCCGCGGTCTTGGTCGGCGTCGCCTTCTTGGCCGTCGCGGTCTTGGATGCCGTGGTCTTGGATGCTGCGGTCCTGGCCGCCGTGGTCCGGGGCCCAGTCGTCCTGGGCGAGGGCCTGGCCGCGGCCGGCCGAGCGGCGTCGCAGACCATGCAGTTGATCCTGCCGGGCTCGTTGTACGTCTCGCAGTCGGCGCACTGCCACGTCGGACCTGCCACTACCGTTGCCCTCCCCGAGTGTTCCCGGACCTAATCGGTGGTGCGGACTGCCAGGTGCTCGATGACAGCCGTGTACAGCTCCTCGGAGTCCGCGGGCGACTTGAAGCAGATCCAGTCGGGATCGTCCGGCGGTACCCGGCCGAGGGGCGATGCGAGGAAGACCGACGACTCGTCGTCCGGCAGTTCTGGCTCGGGCTGCACCCGGGCGGCCAGCGCTCGGGCGTGGTCGAGCTGGTCGACTGCGGCGCGCAGTCGGAGCGAAACGAACGCGCACGGCTGCTCCGCACCCTCGTCCGAGGGTGCGAAGCTGAGCACGATCTGAATCGCCGACTGATCGTCAGCTACCTGAATGTCGACCCGGCGGCACCAGTACGGCGGCATCTCCAGCAGGCCGTTACGGTCCTGGAAGGCCACCCGCAGCATGTCGGCCGTCAGCGTCAGGGTGGCTCCGTCGCAGTTCACTCGATCATATGGCTCGGTCATCCGGGGCTACAGGCTGTTCGCGATGGTCTCGATGATTTCCGTCATCTCGAACTCCTTAAGGCCGTCGCCGGCCTTGGACGGGAAGTGCAGCGTCATGTCCCACTCCTCGCCGATCCCGTTCCAGGGGGCCTCGTCGGGCGCGAAGAGCACCAGGCGCTTCGCGGACTGCTCCATCACGGCGGTCTGGGTCTTGGCGTAACCCCACTGCTCAAACAGGGCGTCCTGGCTGCGGGGCACCACCGCCGGGTAGCCGTTCAGCTTCGAGTGAGGGCCGCCGAGCGGGTGCGCGGGTGCGTCAGTGAACATGACCACCACGTGGCGACGCCGGTCCAGCCCTGTCTCCCAGGGTGAGTTGATCGCCAGCGCCAGGGCCTCCAGACCGGACTCGGGGATGTCACCGCCACCCGTGGCGACCACTCCGCGCAGGAAGGACTGGAACCGGTCGGCCTGTTCGGGCAACTGGTGGAAGTCGGTGGCCTCGATGGCGTCGTCGACCTGATCACCGAAGTCGCGGAAGGCGATGGTGCGGATCCGCAGCTGGCTGATCGACTTGCCCTTCTCCTCCATGACCGTGGTCAGCCGCTCGTGGAAGCTGGCCGCACTGTTTTTGACGGCGTCGAGCACCGGGTTCATGCTCCCGGTCGCATCGACGCACAGCACGATGTCCACGGCGTATTGCAGGTTGCCGCGGTACTGGTCGGTGGAACTCATGGGTTACTCCTCGATTGGCTCAGGGCGGTCAGCTTCGTGGGTCGCGCAGGCGGATCCGCACTCGGGACTTTGGGGCCTCCGGCTCAGTGGCGGCGCCGGGCGGTTCGGGGGCGGGCGGCGTGACGGGCGTCGGCGGTGCCGCGGGCTCCGTTGCGACCGGCGGACAGGTAGCCAGCTCCGGCGGCACGAGCCGGGCGATTCCGCGAACCCGGCTGAGAGGCAGCTCGCCGGGGCCAGTGGTATGGGTGACCTCGGCCGGCGCCGGGGCGGAGGGCGGGGGCACCGCCGACCGCGAGGTGCCGGGCCGGCGGTACCGCAGTTCGCACACCTCCGGGTCCTTGAGCGCGGTGAGCACCGTTCCCACTCGCGGCCGTGCCCGCGGGTCGGCCGCGAGCATGCCCCGGAGCAGGCCGCGCATCTGGTCGGTCAGGCGGGAGTCCAGCACGAGCTCAGCTCCTGCGTTGAGCGCGTCGGCCGGCGAGCTGTACCGGTCCAGGTAGCCGGGAAGTCCTCCGGTCAGGTACTGATGAATCATCAGGCCGAGAGCGAAGATATCCACCGCGCAGGTGAGTTCGCGCGGTTTCACCGACGGGTCCTGCTGGAGGTAGCGCAGCCATTCGGGCGCTCCGTAGAGCGAATCACCGGCGATCTCGTCCGGGGCGGGTGGGTTCCCGCTCAGGTAGGAGTCGTCGAAGTCGATCAGCTTGGCGACGTAGAAGGCGCTTGTCCCCTGCTTCTGGATGAGCACGTTCGCCGGCTTCAGGTCGCCGTGCACCACGTCGATGCCGTGCAGCAGTTGCAGGCTGACCATCAGGGTCTTGAGCAGCACGGCCTTGTGGCGCGGGTCGAGGCTCTGCGGCTGGTCCAGGGTCGAGGTGTCGATCCGGGCGGTCACCTTGTAGTAGGTGCTACCGGCAGCGAAGAAGTCGGTGGCGAGAACCAAGTGCCCGCCGCCCGGCATGTCCGGGGTGAGCACTCGCATGATCGCGCGGTGGCGCTGTTCGAACTCCTCGCACAGGGCCAGACGCCGGCGCTTGCTCTGCTCGCTGCCGGGCGAGCTCGGGCCAGGGCGCTTCGGCTTCAGGAACTGCTTGATGAAGTACTGGGTGTCGTCCTTCTCGGCGAAGGCCCACAGGCACTTGCCACCACCGGCGTTGGTGGGTGAGCTGACGATACGGTAGCCGTTTACCAGCCCGTCCTTCTTCACTGCTCCTCCTCCGGTACGGGAATCGGCGGCATGAACTTTTCGTATTCCGTCCGGTACTCGGCCCAACGCTGCTCACGCCACTGGCGCATCCGCTCCTGGTCATCCGGGTCGGGCCGGGGAGTCAGCCACGCGAGGATCTGATGGGTCCGCCCCGTGAAGGTCGCCCGCAGCTCGTCGAACCCGGGGTAGCCCACCGCCACCAGCGCGAGCGACGCGTCGTCGCCGGTGTAGGTCGCCACCCGCGCGGCCAGGGCCTGCGCCCACTCGTGCATAGTTCCGGCGCCGGCCAGTGTCGTCAGCAGGTGCAGCTCGAAGTCGGCGGGCGTGCTGACGTACCCGAAGAAGCCGTCGGTGGCACAGATCATCACGCACTTCGAGCGCGTCTGGATGCCGGAGGTGGCGACCACGAACGCGCGGTCCGCGCTGAGCACGTTGGTCATCGGCGGATCCTGGGTCAGCTGGACGAGTGCGTCGGTCTCCTCTGTGTGATCCCGGGTCAGTGGGTGGAGTCCGGTTTCCGGCCGCAGCACATAGCCACGCGAGTCGCCGGCCCACAGCGCTTCGACCAGATGGCTACCCGTTTGCGGCCGATAGCTGATCGCCGCCATGGTGGTGGGCAGTTGTCGGCGCATGCTACCGATCACCTTGCTGCGGGTCGGCGACTGGACCCGGGTCAGCAGGTCGCGCAACTGCTCCTGCAATGACTCGGCGTCCGGCTCGGCGGCCTGCTCGACGTGCTGGGCGAACCAGCGCTCGGCTCCGAGCCGGGCCACCCGGGAGCCCACCCAGGCCCCGGTGCGGGTGTGGCCGCGTGGATCCTGCCAGGCGGCGCTGGACCCGGAACCGCCGGAGCCGTCGAACACCGCCAGCAGCCCGCTGCCGCTGGGACGGTGGTGGAGCACCAACGGCTCGGCGTCCTCGCCGAGCTGAGGACGACGCTCCAGCCAGACGCTCAGCGCCAGGTAGTCCGATTCACAGTGTGCCAGCGCGATCTGACGCGGAATCGGCGGGGCGAGCGCCGGCAGGGCTGCGGGGGTGCTCATCGGGCCCCACCACCGTTTCGCGGACGCAGTCCACGTACCCGGCTGACCGGAGCGGTCATCTCCACCGGCTCGGGTGCGGGTTCCGGCGCACCGCCGGTCGGTGGCGGCGTCGACGCCGGGCGCGCCACCGGCTCGTCCTCCGGCGGCTCACAGGTGCGGCGGCTGACCACCTCGCCCGCCAGCGCCGCCGCGCGGTCGGGTGCCGGGTCTGCCGGGTGGCTTGGGGCGGACGACTCGAGCCCGGCGGGGGCAGGTAGCGCGAGGGAGCCGCGCAACCTGCTGCGGGTACCGCCGAACGGTGCCGCGGAGCCGCCGAGCATCCGCTCCATCACCAACTTCTCGGTCGCGGCGATCTCGTAGGGCTCACGCTCCGCGTCGCCGCGCTCCAGTACCAGCTTCAGCGTGGAGAAGAGTTCGGTTCGCTCAGCGGCCTCGGCCTTCTCGATCCAGGCGAGCGCCGCCGGCGCCCCCTCCTTCTCCACCAGCTCGGCAAGCAGGCCCTCGACCCCCTCCTCGCGCATCATGTCCAGGTGCCGGTGCCGCCGCATCGACCCCAGCCGGGTCTCCCGCGCCACCGCACGGAACTCGCGTCCGCTGCCGGCCGCTTCGTCGGCGTCCACCAGCAGCTCGACGTGGATGTCGGCCAGCCGGATCGCGCCGTCACCGTCCAGGCCGCGAACCGCCTCGTTGAGCGCCTGCTCAGCCTGGTGGAACTCCGAGATGTCGTACCGGGCGGAGACCGTGCGCAGGATCCGCCGTACGGCCTCGAACAGGGCCCCGCTCATGTCGCGGATCCCGCGGGCCACCACCTCGGCCGGGTCGGTCACTCGGCAGGTCAGGGTCACCGAGCTCTGGAAGGCGAATGACACGTCCCGGCTCAGCAGTGGAATGGCGAGGGCGAGGCGGTGGTCCGTCAGGTCCACCGTGTAGGCCTTGTAGTAGCCGCCGAACCGGGCCGAGGGCACACTCTCCCCTGGGCGCACGGTGACGGCTGATCCGGAGTGCGGAACCAGCACCAGGGCTCGCCCCGGCTCCGGTGAGCGCAGCGGGTTCAGCAGGCGCAGCGGCGCGACGTCCACGCAGCTGAGCACGGGGTCGTAGGTCAACTGGGTCATGAGCAGCTCCTCAGGGGAGTCGTTCCACCACATCGAGCAGCGCCGCAGCGCCGGGGGAGGGCTGGTCGCGGTCCCGCGACCATCGGTCCAAGTAGTAGGTGAGCCGCTCGCGGTGCTTGCCCGGCAGTGCGGCCACCCGGCCGATCAGCGCGCGCAGTTCAGCCGCGGTGCGGTCGTCCTTGCGGTAGCAGTCCACCCACTCCCGCAGGATTGGCAGGGCCTGGTCCTGAATCGGTCGGCGGCCCAGTGCGCGGGCCCACAGCTCGGTCAGTTCCGGTCGCAGCTCACGGGCCCGCAGGAGCAGAGTCGGAACACCGTCACCGGAGTCCGTGCGGCCGGCGGTGAATAGGAACACCGAGAGCGACTTGGCCACCATCGGAGATCGGTCCTGAGCGGCGGACCAGGACAAAAGAGCGGTCAGCACGTCGCGTTCGCGGTCCTGCTCGATCAACGCGAGGCAGCTCCAGGCGACCGTGGTCAGGTTGCCCCAGTCACCCTGCCAGTCCAGCGCGGTGCGCAGCAGTCGCAGGGCCCGGTGGGGTTGATGCTTGCCGAGCACGCCGCCGACCGCCGTCGCTGCGGTCTTGGCGAGCCGCCGGTCGACGGTGGACCGGCCACCGTCGACCCAGCCGTCCAGCAGGTCCCAGACCCATTCGGTCAGTTCGGCGCGGCTGGCCACGACGGTCAACGCGCTGGCGGCAGCCTGGCGCACCGGCCCGGCCTCGCTCCCGGCCCAGCTTCGCAGGAAGCGGTGCACCGCGTGCTCGTGGTCGCTCCAAGCCAGGATGCCGGCGGCCACCGCCGCCTTGGCCCGCACTGTGACGTCCGGGTGGACCAGCAGCGAGCGGAGCCAGCCGACCAAGGCGTCGCGTTGCCCGTCCTGGTAGGTCCAGGCGTGGCTCAGCAAGGACTGCCCGATCAGCTCACTGCGGAACGCCACCCGGGGCGGGCCGGAAGCCGAGTCCGAGGGATTGATCGAGATCCAGGGCTGCTCCTGAGCGAGCCGGTCCAGGAACCGGATGCCGTACGGCGAAGCCTCCGGCGGGGCCACCGACGCATACAGGCGCAGCGCCGCATCGGCGACGGTGAGGTACCCGCAGTCCTCCAGCACCGCGGCGGCCAGGGCAAAGCAGACCGTGGCCGGATCATCGTGGTGGACGAACCAGCGGTGCACCTGCTCACTGGGGTCGCGCACCAGCGCAACCTCGCGGGCCAGGTCGCCCCCGGCCCGCAGTACACCGGCGAGCCGCACCGCCACGGCGGGAGTGGGCTGCTCGCGCAGCGCCCGGGCGGCACCGGAATCGGCCAACAGCCTTTCCAGCTGGGCGTGTTCTGCGTCGGTGGCTTGGTGGCCAAGGACCCGATGGCGCAGTACCCCCGCCGGGTCCACCATGCCGAGGTCGGTCCTGACCTGATCGGACCGATCCGCCGTCCTGGCCAGGGCGCCCCGGGCTGGTCCGGTGACCAGCACCAGGAAGCTTCGGGCGGCCTTCAGCCGGGCTCCGAGGGCGACCAGCCAGTGGGTGTCCACGGTCCGGGCCGTGAAGTCGCGGCCCGCCTCGGTATCGTCGACCACCAGCAGGTAGCCGGCCTCCTGGTGGGGCGGGTGCCAGTCGGTTCCGGCTATCGCCTCGGGTTCGGTGACCCAATAGCTCGTGCCGCCGTCGCTTGCGCCGTGCAGCGCCAGCGCCTCGGCCACCAGGTTCACCGCGGCCGCCTCGCGCCCAGTGCCCGGCGGCGCGGCCAGTACCAGAAGGTGACGCTCACTCAGCACCTTGGCGGCAGTGGCGTATCCCGGCGGCTGGAGGAAGTGCGTGACGAAACCGGTCTGCTCGTCGGCCTCGATCCGAACCAGTGCGGAGCGCCCGTGGTCCGCGGCGGCGGAGCGGCCGGCGGCGTTGAAGCTGCCGCCGAAGCTGACCGTGTCCTGGAACATGGCAAGGGTGCCGATGGTCAGGCCGGAGGCCGATCCCTGCAGGCGCTCGGCGATCAGTCCTGCGATCGCGGCGGCCTGTGCGCTCTCTTCGCGGTCCGGGTCCGGCTCGACGGTGCCGGCCAGTTGACGCAGCGCGTCCGCCTCGCTCAGTGGCCCGTCGGCGGGCGGCGCCGGAGCCGGTGCCGAGCCGGTGGACGGGGGCGCGGCGGCCCCGGGGGTCCGGTCGGACGGCGACCCGTCGGTCGGCGGGGTGGCAGATGTGTCCACGTCTTCGACCAGTGCTCTCGCGGTGCGGTCAGTTGAAGTTCAGGTCGCCGTGGACCTCGACCGGGCCTTGGTTCACCTGGACGTTCTTGATCACGGCCGCGTTCACCGCCGAACCCGCTGGACCCTGGGCGGCTACCGCGTCGTCGACCAGCGTGCGCAGTTCGTCGGCGAAGACGGGGTCGCCCTGCATGAGGGACTGCAGCAGTGCCCGCAGCAGTGCTGTCGCCGACTCGTCCTGCGGGTTCCGCTGGGCGCGTTCCAGCACCTGCTGCGCCTGGCGGTCCCCGCCGAACCGGGCCCGGATCCGCTCGACGACGCGCGCCGCGCCACCCCAGGAGGCTTTGCCTGCCTCCTGGGCCGCCGCTTCGAGAGTGCTCTTGGCTGCAATGGCCGCTGCCGCAATAGCGGTGGCGCTGATCGGGTCCATGACTGTCGCCCCCATGACCGTGTCATCCCGTAGGCCTGCTGTAGCGCTACGCCTACCGAGCGCAAACTCTACGGGATCGGCTGGTCGGAATTCATCCGAGTGGGGACACAGGCCGTTGCGAGGCGGTCACGGAACCGTCCGATCAGCACTCGATGACGTTGACCGCGAGGCCGCCGCGTGAGGTCTCCTTGTACTTGATCTTCATGTCGGCGCCGGTCTCCTTCATCGTCTTGATCGCCTTGTCCAGCGAGACGTGGTGGCGGCCGTCGCCGCGCAGGGCCATCCGGGCGGCGGTGACGGCCTTGACCGAGGCCATGCCGTTGCGCTCGATGCACGGGATCTGGACCAGGCCGCCGACCGGGTCGCAGGTCAGGCCCAGGTTGTGCTCGATGCCGATCTCGGCCGCGTTCTCCACCTGCTCGGGGGTGCCGCCGAGCACCTCGGCCAGGCCGCCGGCCGCCATCGAGCAGGCCGAGCCGACCTCGCCCTGGCAGCCCACCTCGGCGCCGGAGATGGAGGCGTTCTCCTTGAAGAGCATGCCGATCGCGCCGGCCGCGAGCAGGAAGCGGACGATGCCCTCGTCGTCGGCGCCCGGGATGAAGTTCTGGTAGTAGTGCAGCACCGCGGGGATGATGCCGGCCGCGCCGTTGGTCGGGGCGGTGACCACCCGCTGGCCGGATGCGTTCTCCTCGTTGACCGCCATCGCGTAGAGGGTGACCCACTCCATCGCGTTGGCCGGGCCGATCCCCTCGGCGCGCAGCGCCCGGGCGCCGGCCGCGGCGCGGCGGCGCACCTTGAGGCCGCCGGGCAGGATGCCCTCGCGGCTCATGCCGGCGCTGACGCACTCCTTCATCACGGTCCAGATCTCCAGCAGCCCGGTGTGGATCTGGTCCTCGGAGCGCCAGGCCTTCTCGTTCTCCAGCATCAGGCCGGAGATCGACAGGCCGGTCTCCCGGGTCAGCCGGAGCAGCTCCTCGCCGGTGCGGAACGGGTAGCGCAGCTGGGTGTCGTCCGGCACCACGCGGTCGGCGCCGATCGCGTCCTCGTCGACCACGAAGCCGCCGCCCACCGAGTAGTAGGTCTTGGTGAGCAGGTCGGCGCCGGCCCCGTCCCGGGCCACCAGGGTCATCCCGTTGGCGTGGTACGGCAGCGCGCGGCGCCGGTGCAGCACCAGCTGGGTGTCGGGGTCGAAGTCGATCTCGTGGCTGCCGAGCAGGGAGAGCCGGCGCAGCTCGCGGATCCGCTCCACGTCCAGGTCGGCCTTGGCCACGTCCACGGTCCGCGGCGAGTTGCCCGCCAGGCCCAGCAGCACCGCCTTCGGGGTGCCGTGGCCGTGGCCGGTGGCGCCGAGCGAGCCGAACAGCTCGGCCTTGACCGAGACCACCTGGTCCAGCAGGCCCTCGGAGCGCAGTCGGCGGGCGAACATCCGGGCGGCCCGCATCGGACCCACGGTGTGCGAGCTGGAGGGGCCGATGCCGATGGAGAAGAGGTCGAAGACGCTGATGGCCACGGGGGACGTCCTTGTCTGGTCTCGTGGACCGGAGGTGAAGGAGACACGGCGCGGGGCACCGGCTCACGTTCCAGTGTGCGCGGTGCCCCGGGAGAACGGGCCGGCCCGGCGTGGTGACGCCGAGCACGGGCCCGCTGGTGGGACGAGGGCCTGTCGGACAGGCCCTGACCTGTCGGACAGGTCCTACAGCTCCGGGTAGAGCGGGTACTTCTCGGCCAGCGCGGAGACGCGGGCCTTCAGCGCGGTCTTCTTCTCCTCGTCGAAGGCCGGCAGCAGGGCCTCGGCGATGACGTCGGCGACCTCGGTGAAGTCCGCGGCCTGGAAGCCGCGGGTGGCCAGGGCCGGGGTGCCGATCCGCAGACCGGAGGTGATCATCGGCGGGCGCGGGTCGTTCGGCACCGCGTTGCGGTTGACCGTGATGCCGACCTCGTGCAGCCGGTCCTCGGCGTCCTGGCCGTTCAGCTCGCTGTTGCGCAGGTCGACCAGGACCAGGTGGACGTCGGTGCCACCGGAGAGCACCGAGACACCGGCGGCCTTGGCGTCCTCCTGGAGCAGGCGGGCGGCCAGGATCTTGGCGCCCTCCAGGGTGCGCTCCTGGCGCTCCTTGAACTCCGGGGTGGCCGCGACCTTGAAGGCCACCGCCTTGCCGGCGATCACGTGCTCCAGCGGGCCGCCCTGCTGGCCGGGGAAGACCGCGGAGTTGATCTTCTTGGCCAGCTCGGCCTTGGAGAGGATCACGCCACCGCGCGGCCCGCCCAGGGTCTTGTGGGTGGTGGTGGTGACCACGTCCGCGTAGGGCACAGGGGACGGGTGCAGGCCCGCGGCCACCAGGCCGGCGAAGTGGGCCATGTCCACCATCAGGTAGGCGCCGACCTCGTCGGCGATCCGGCGGAACTCGGCGAAGTCGAGCTGGCGCGGGTAGGCGGACCAGCCGGCCACGATCAGCTTGGGCTGGTGCTCCTTGGCCAGGCGCTCGACCTCCTCCATGTCGACCAGGTTGGTCTGCTCGTCCACGTGGTACGCGACCACGTTGTAGAGCTTGCCGGAGAAGTTGATCTTCATGCCGTGGGTCAGGTGGCCGCCGTGGGCCAGGTTCAGGCCCAGGATGGTGTCACCCGGCTGCAGCAGCGCGAACATCGCGGCGGCGTTGGCCTGGGCACCGGAGTGCGGCTGCACGTTGGCGGCCTCGGCGCCGAACAGCGCCTTGATCCGGTCGATGGCGATCTGCTCCACCACGTCGACGTGCTCGCAGCCGCCGTAGTAGCGCTTGCCGGGGTAGCCCTCGGCGTACTTGTTGGTCAGCACCGACCCCTGGGCCTCCATGACCGCGACCGGCGCGAAGTTCTCGGAGGCGATCATTTCGAGGGTGGACTGCTGGCGGTGCAGCTCGGCGTCGACCGCGGCGGCGATCTCCGGGTCGAGAGCGTGCAGGGACTGGTTGAGAACCGTCATGGTGGCGTCTTCCCGTGGGGCGGTGCGGGGGGTTACCGGGCGGGGCGGCCGCCGCGCTGCGGCCGCCCCCCCCGAAGGTCGGTCAGCCTGCGGCGGAGGTGAAGGCCGTGTACTCGTCGGCGCTCATCAGCTCGTCCGTCGCGGTGACCTTCACCCGGAACAGCCAGCCACCCTCGAAGGCAGCGGAGTTGACCAGCGCCGGGTCGTCGATGACGTCCTGGTTGACCTCGACGACCTCGCCGCTGGCCGGCGAGTACAGGTCGCTGACCGACTTGGTGGACTCGAGCTCCCCACAGGTCTCGCCGGCGGTGACGGTGTCACCCACGGCGGGCAGGTCCACGTAGACGATGTCGCCGAGCGCGCCGGCGGCGTGCTCGGTGATGCCGACCGTGGAGACGCCGTCAGCGTCGGCGGCGGTCAGCCACTCGTGCTCCTTGCTGTACTGCAGGGTCTGCGGGTTGCTCATGGGGCTCATTCTCCATCAGTGGGAAGCGGGGATCGCGCGCTGTCCGGAGACCGGACAGCGCGTGCGGAACGGGACTGCCTCGGGTCAGCGGGCGCGCTTGTAGAACGGCAGCGCGACGACCTCGACCGGCTCGTGCTTGCCGCGCACGTCCACCGCGACGGCCGAGCCGGGGGCGGCGTGGGCGGCGTCCAGGTAGGCGATGGCGATCGGCTTGCCGAGGGTGGGGGAGGGGGCGCCGGAGGTGATCCGGCCGATCGGGGCGCCGGCCGCGTCCACCACCGCGTACTCGGCGCGCGGCACCCGCTTGCCCTCGGAGACCAGGCCGACCAGCACCCGCGGCGGGTTGGCCTCGGCCTGGGCGGCGGCCGCCTCCAGCGCCTTGCGGCCGACGAACTCGCCGCCGTTGGTGGTCTTGTCGAACCGGACCACCCGGCCCAGGCCCGCGTCGAACGGGGTCAGCGAGGTGTCCAGCTCGTGCCCGTACAGCGGCATGCCGGCCTCCAGGCGCAGCGTGTCGCGGCAGGACAGTCCGGCCGGGACCAGGCCGTGCGGGGTGCCGGCCGCGGTGAGCGCCTGCCACAGGTGCTCGGCGTCGGCCGGGGCGCAGAAGATCTCGAAGCCGTCCTCGCCGGTGTAGCCGGTGCGGGCCAGCCAGACCTGCCTGTCCGCCACGGTGGCCGGCAGCAGCGCGTAGTACTTCAGGCCGGGCAGGTCGGCGTCGGTGACCGAGGAGAGGATCGCGTTGGCCGCCGGGCCCTGGACCGCGAGCAGCGCGTAGGCGTCCCGGTCGTCGCGCACCACGGCGTCGAAGCCGGCCGCGCGCTCGGTCAGCGCGTCCAGCACCACCTGGGCGTTGGAGGCGTTGGCGACCACCATGTACTCGTCCTCGGCGGTCCGGTAGACGATCAGGTCGTCCAGGATCCCGCCGTCCTCGCGGCAGATCATGGTGTAGCGGGCCCGCAGCACGCCGAGCGCGGAGATGAAGCCGACCAGCGCGTGGTCCAGCAGCTCACCGGCCTGCGGACCGGAGACGGTGATCTCGCCCATGTGCGAGAGGTCGAAGAGACCGGCCTTGGTGCGGACGGCGAGGTGCTCCTCGCGCTCACTGCCGTAGCGCAGCGGCATGTCCCAGCCGGCGAAGTCGGTCATGGTGGCGCCGAGGGCGCGGTGCAGGGCGTCGAGCGCGGTCAGGCGCGGGGACATGGCGGGACTCCCGGTCTGGAAACAGGCAGGTCAGGGTGGAGTCTCCCCGTCTGTCGTCAAACCTGAGAGCTTCACCGCGACCAGCATGGCGCGGCTTGCACCGTGGGTGGGCGCACGGCACGGCCGTGTTCCACTTTCCAGATTCGCCTCGCCCACGCGGTATGGGTGCCTGAGAGATTCCGGGGAGGACTTGCTCCTTCGGCGCCGGCCTGTGCCAGCGGCACTTCCGGACTCTCCCGCGCGGGTTCGAGCGGCCAGTATGAAATTGGTCCTGCGGATTCGGTCCCGCGAAGAGCGCGGAGGACTTCGTGCTGCGCGCACATCATGGCATGCCGTCGGCCGGGACGGGAGGGGGGTCCGGCGTCCCGGGGGTCGGTAGGCTGCTACCGGACGGACTGCGTGACGAGCGGGCAGGGGCGGATGGAGAGTCAGGGGTACGCCGCGGCGGGGCCCGGGTGGGCCGAGCCGGGTCAGGCGCCGGCCGGCAGCGGGTGGCCCGCGAACGAGCTGGAGCAGGTGCTGACCGCGGCCCTGGGCGATCCCGGCGCCACCCCCCGGCTGATCGAGGTGCTGGCCCGCAGCCAGGTGTGGATCCCGCTGCCGGTCGGCGCCGATCCGCGGGGGCAGGCCCTGGACCTGCCGACCATGGAGCTGGCCGGCACCCCGTACGTGCCGGTCTTCTCCTCCGAGGAGCAGTTCCTGCGGCACGCCCCGGGGATGAGCTGCGCGGTGGCCCCGGTCTGGGAGTTCGCCCGCGGCCTGCCGCTCGGGCTGGGCATCGCGGTCAACCCCGAGGCTCCGGTGGGCCTGCCGGTGCCGCCGGAGGGGGTGGCCGAGCTGCGCCGCGGCCCGCAGGCCGACCGCTGGGACCCGGCCACCGGCGCGCCGCTGCCCGAGGGCGCCCGGGTCGCGCTGCGCGAGCCGGAGCCGGCCGAGGAGCCGGTCGCCTTCCTGGCCGCGGTCCGCGCGGAACTCGCCGCGCTGCCCGGCGTGCTGACGGCCCGTCGGGCGCTGGCCTCGGTCGAGGGCGAGCCGACCGTGCTCTTCGTCGGCGTGCAGCTGGACCCGGCGGCACCGGCCGACCCGGCCCAGGCCAACGCGGCGCTCGGCCGGGCGCTCGGCGCCGCCCCGTTGCCCGGCGGTGTGCACATCGTGCTGCTGGACCTGGCGGCGGACCCGGTGGTGGACTGGATGCTGCACCAGGTCCGGCCGTTCTACGAGCGGGGCTGAGTCGGACCGGTGATGGGCCAGGCGAGAGAGGGGCGCGTGCAGTGACGGGAGCGACGGGCGGACCGGGGCCGTGGGGGCCGGCACCGGGCGATCCGGGCGCCCTGGAGCGCGCGCTGCAACAGGTCGCCCCAGAGCGCTGGGAGGCGTACGAGCACCTGCTGCGCACCCTCGCCGAGGGCCGGGTCTGGATGCTGCTGTGGCACGGCAGCCCGGGCAGCCCCGACGCACAGTACGGGAACATGGAGATCGGCGGCCTGGGCTACGCGCCGGCCGCCACCTCGCCCGAGCAGCTGGCCGCCAGCGGCTGGTCCCGGGCGCACGAGGTGATCTCCGGCCGGGAGATCGCCGCCACCTTGCACCGCACCCGCTGGGGCCTGTGGCTCAACCCGCACGCGCCCGGCGGCGGGGTCGGCGTGCCGTGGGCCGACCTGCGCCGGGTGGCCGCCGGGCTGGACCGGCTGCCGGCCGGTCCGCTGCAGCTGAGCGAGCCCCAGCTGCCGGGCACCGAGCCGTTCTTCGGGCTGCTGCAGCACCAGGCGCCGTCGGTGCGTCCGGTCCGGGCGCTGCGCCGGGCCTGGGTGCGGCCGGTGCTGGGGGATCCGTACCTGGCGATCGGCCTGGAGCTTTACGACACCTCGCCGCCGGCGGTGGAGGCGGTGCGTGCCCTGATGCAGCGGGCGATCGCGCAGGCGCCGGCCGGTCTGGCGGTCTCCACGGTGGCGATGAGCGACGACTACGACCCGGTGGCGCTGTGGATGCGCGCCAACGCGCGGCCGTTCTACCACCGTGAGGCGACGCCGGCCCCGTACCCGACCGGGTACGGCTACCCGCACGGCCAGCCCCAGCCCCAGCCCCAGCCGGGCTGGCCGGCCCCGCCCTGGCTCGGCCGCTGACCAGTCGGCGAACCACCTGACATTTGCTCCGGTCGTCCACGAACCGTACCGGAGACTGGTGTTGTCGGCTGCCCGAACACCGGAATCCGACGACCCGTCGGGTTTATCGATCACGAAGATCGGTAGATCACAGTTGGGCATCCTTCACCAATGGGGGCTGGCGCGACGCTGTCGGGAACGTGAAGAGTTCTGCGCACCGCACCAGCCGAGCAGCCGGGGCACCATGGCAAGCAGGTCCTGACCTGGACCTGAAACCGTCATGCCTGCCCGCGGGCCGCCTTGGGCCGACGAACTGTCGGCGAGGGGACGCAACTGCCCATGACCACACCACCCATCGCCACCACCGCACCCGCACCGGGCGAGCCCGGCACGACCGGCGCCGCCAGTGCGCCCGGCCGGATCGAGGGCCGCTCGCTCGGCAGGATCGCCTGGACCCGCTTCAAGCGGGACAAGGCGGCGATGACCGGCGGCGTCGTGGTGATCCTGCTGGTGCTGCTGGCCGTGCTGGCCAAGCCGATCGAGGCCGTCTTCGGCCTGGACCCGAACGTGCCGCACTCGGACCTGCTGGACCCCAACCTCGGCGGCCTGCCGCTGGGTTCGTTCGGCGGGATGAGCCTGGACCACCCGCTGGGCATCGACCCGCTGCAGGGCCGCGACCTGCTGGCCCGGCTGATCGAGGGCTCCTGGGTCTCGCTGCTGGTGGCCTTCGGCGCCACCGTGCTCTCCAACACCCTGGGCACCGTGCTCGGCGTGGTCGCCGGCTACTACGGCGGCTGGGTGGACACCGTGATCAGCCGGGTGATGGACACCTTCCTGGCCTTCCCGCTGCTGCTGTTCGCGATCTCCATCTCGGCCACGCTGCAGGGCGGTGCCTTCGGACTGCACGGGCTGCCGCTGCACATCGCGGTGCTGATCTTCGTCATCGGCTTCTTCAACTGGCCCTACATGGGCCGGATCGTGCGCGGTCAGACGCTCTCGCTGCGCGAGCGGGAGTTCGTCTTCGCGGCCCGCTCGCTGGGCGCCCGCGGCCCGCTGATCCTGTTCAAGGAGCTGCTGCCGAACCTGGTCGGGCCGATCCTGGTCTACTCGACCCTGCTGATCCCGACCAACATCCTCTTCGAGGCCGCGCTCAGCTTCCTGGGCGTCGGCATCCAGGCCCCGCAGGCCTCCTGGGGCGGGATGATGAACGACGCGATCACCTACTACCAGGTGGACACCTCGTACCTGGTCATCCCCGGCCTGGCCATCTTCCTCACCGTGCTCGCCTTCAACCTGCTCGGCGACGGACTGCGCGACGCGCTCGACCCGCGTAGCAACTGACTCCCACCACCCAGCTGTTCCCTCACGTTCCACTCCACTACCAAGGGGTTGATCCAGCCATGCGCCGATCCCGTACGCTCGTCCTGGCCGCGGTGGCCGCCACCGCCGCGCTGGTGCTGAGCGGTTGCGACAGCAGTAAGGGGGGCTCCGCCGCGCCCTCGGGCAGCGCCGGTGCCGGCGGCCAGGACGCCGCCACCAAGGGCATCGTGAACGCCTCCGACCACAAGGGCGGCACGGTCACCTACGAGATGAAGGGCACCCCGGACTCGCTCGACCCGGGCAACACGTACTACGCCTACATCTACAACTTCTCGCGGCTGTACGCCCGTCCGCTCACCACCTTCGCCCCCGGCCCCGGCCAGGACGGCAACAAGCTGGTCCCGGACCTGGCGTCCGGCATGGGCCAGGTCAGCGCCGACGGCCTGACCTGGACCTACCACCTGCGCAGCGGGCTGAAGTACGACGACGGCACCCCGATCAGCTCCAAGGACGTCAAGTACGCGGTGGAGCGCTCCAACTTCGCTCCCAAGGTCAACTCCAACGGGCCGACCTACTTCCAGGAGCTGCTGGTCGACAACGCGACCCCGTACCAGGGTCCGTACGACGACAAGAGCCCCGACGGCCTGAAGTCGATCGAGACTCCGGACGACACCACCGTCGTCTTCCACCTCAAGCAGCCGTTCGCCGACTTCGACTACCTGGTCAGCGCCCCGCAGACCGCGCCGGTCCCGCAGCCCAAGGACGACGGCGCCGGGTACGTGAAGCACATCGTCTCCAGCGGCAGCTACAAGTTCCAGTCCTACGCGGACGGCAAGGAAGCGGTGCTGGTCCCCAACACCAACTGGGACGCGAGCACCGACCCGCTGCGCAAGCAGCTGGCCGACAAGATCGACCTGAAGATGAACATCGACCAGGCCACCATCGACCAGGACCTGATCGCGGGCAACGCCCAGGTCGACCTGGTCGGCGGCGGGGTCGACCCGCAGACCCAGGCCAAGATCCTGCTCGACCCGAAGCTCAAGGCCAAGACCGACAACGCCTACGGCGGCCGACTGGTCTACATGGCGATCAACAGCCACCAGGCGCCGTTCGACAACACCGACTGCCGCAAGGCCGTCCAGCTGGCGATCGACAAGGTCGCGGTGCAGACTGCCGAGGGCGGCCCGATCCGCGGTCAGATCGCCACCAGCGTGCTGCCGCCCGACATCCCCGGCCACGCGGACATCGCCCCCTTCGCCACCGCCGGCAACAAGGGCGACGCGAGCAAGGCCAAGGACGCGCTGAAGGCCTGCGGCCACCCGGAGGGCTTCAAGACCACGCTGATCGCGCGCACCGAGCGCAAGGCCGAGATCGCCGCCGCCACCGCGATCCAGAGCCAGCTCAAGACGATCGGCATCGAGGCCGACATCCAGCAGTTCCCGCAGGGCAAGTACTTCTCCGACTACGCGGGTGTGCCGAACTTCATCAACTCCAAGGGCGTCGGCCTGATGATGATGCAGTGGGGCGCCGACTGGCCGACCGGCTACGGCTTCCTGCAGCAGATCGTGGACGGCCGGGCGATCAAGGACTCCGGCAACAGCAACCTGTCGCAGCTCAACGACCCCGCGGTCAACAAGCTGCTCGACGACGCCGGCTCCAACGCCGACAAGGCGGCCCGCGAGAAGGACTACGCCGCGATCGACAAGCAGGTCATGGACGACGCGGTGATCGTGCCGCTGACCGACTTCAAGGTCTTCCTGTACCGCTCGGACACCGCGACCAACCTGGTCTCCACCTCCGCGTTCAGCGGTGAGTACGACTACCTCAACATCGGCACCACCAAGTAAGAGCCTGGCTCACCATCCCTGAAGGCAGGTGAAGGCGAGCGGTGCCCGTTCCCGTCCGGTCCGCCCCCACTAGGGGCGGCCGGGCGGGGGCGGGACATCCGAAAGCCGTCCAACCGTGTTGGCCTACATCATCCGCAGGACGTTCGCGGCCCTGGTACTGCTGCTGGTCGTCAGCGCGGTCACCTTCGGCATCTTCTTCCTGCTCCCCCGCCTGGCGGGCGAGACCGCCGACCAGCTCGCCGCCCAGTACATCGGCAAGAACCCCTCGCCCGAGGCGATGGTGGCGATCAAGAAGAACCTCGGGTTCGACCAGCCGCTGTACATCCAGTTCGCGCGGTTCATCAAGCAGTTGGTCCTCGGGGCCCAGTACAAGTACGGCCCCGACGCGACCACCTGCCACGTGCCGTGCTTCGGCTACTCCTTCAAGAACCACCTGGAGGTCTGGCCGGAGATCCAGAGCCGGCTGCCGGTGACCATCTCGCTGGCGATCGGCGCCGCGGTGCTCTGGGTGTTGGCCGGCGTCGCCACCGGTGTGGTCTCCGCCCTGCGGCCGCGCTCGATCTTCGACCGGCTCGCGATGAGCGTGTCGCTGGCCGGCGTGTCGCTGCCGATCTTCTTCACCGGTGCCCTGCTGCTCTTCCTGTTCAGCTACCAGTGGCCGATCTTCGACAAGTTGCACTACGTCAACTTCACGGACGATCCGTTGAGTTGGGCGCGCAACATGGTGCTGCCCTGGATCTCGCTGGCCTTCCTGTACTCCGCGCTCTACGCCCGGCTGACCCGCTCGGAGATGCTGGACACGATGAACGAGGACTACATCCGCACCGCGCGGGCCAAGGGCCTGATCGAACGCAAGGTGGTGGTCCGGCACGGGCTGCGGGCCGTGCTCACCCCGCTGCTGACCATCTTCGGCATGGACCTGGGTCTGCTGCTGGGCGGCGCGGTGATCACCGAGACGGTCTTCTCGCTGCAGGGCATCGGCGCCTTCGCGGTGGCCGCGATCGGCGACAACGACCTGCCCAAGATCCTCGGCGTGACCCTGGTGGCCGCCTTCTTCGTCATCCTGTGCAACCTGCTGGTTGACCTCCTGTACGCCGCCGTCGACCCCCGGGTGAGGCTGTCATGACCGTCCAGCCCGAGGACGCCCGCCGTCCCGGCGACGCCTTCCTGGCCCTGCGCGACCTGCGCATCCACTTCGACACCGACGACGGCCTGGTGAAGTCGGTGGACGGGGTCAGCCTTGACCTCGCCGAGGGCCGCACCCTGGGCATCGTCGGCGAGTCGGGTTCCGGCAAGTCGGTCACCTCGCTCGGCATCATGGGCCTGCACCGCTCGCGGCGGGCCCGGATCAGCGGCGAGATCTGGCTGGACGGCGAGGAACTGGTCGGCGCCGACCCGGACCGGGTGCGCCGGCTGCGCGGCCAGAAGATGGCGATGATCTTCCAGGACCCGCTGACGGCGATGCACCCGCTCTACACGGTGGGCGCGCAGATCGTCGAGGCCTACCTGGCCCACCACCCGGGCGGGACCAAGCGGGAGGCCCGCCGGCGCGCGATCGAGATGCTCGACCGGGTCGGCATCCCGCAGCCGGACCGCCGGGTGGACGACTACCCGCACCAGTTCTCCGGCGGCATGCGCCAGCGGGCCATGATCGCCATGGCGCTGGTCAACAACCCGCAGCTGCTGATCGCCGACGAGCCGACCACCGCGCTGGACGTCACCGTGCAGGCCCAGATCCTGGACCTGATCCGGGACGTGCAGAGCGAGTTCGGCAGCGCCGTCATCATCATCACCCACGACTTGGGCGTGGTGGCCGAGCTGGCCGACGACATCCTGGTGATGTACGGCGGCCGGTGCGTCGAGCGCGGCCCGGCCACGACCCTGTTCGAGGCGCCCGAGCACCCCTACACCTGGGGCCTGTTGGGATCGATGCCGCGGCTGGACCGCCCGTTGCAGGAGCGGCTGGTGCCGGTCGGCGGCACCCCGCCGAGCCTGATCAACGTGCCCAGCGGCTGCGCCTTCCACCCGCGCTGCCCGTACGCCGAGCTGACCGGCGGCCGGTCCGCCGGCGAACGGCCGGTGCTGGCCGAGGCCGCGCCCGGACACCACGCCGCCTGCCACCTGCCGATCGCCGACCGGCACCGGATCTTCGCCGAGCAGATCGCGCCCCGGCTCTGAACTTCCTGGAGTTGTACGTATCATGACGGATACTCAGCCCGCCGCGGTGCCCTCGCCCACGCCCTCCCCGGAGCGCGACCCGCAGCGCGCGCCGCTGCTCAAGGTCACCGACCTGGTGCGGCACTTCCCGATCAAGGGCGGCGGCGTGCTGCGCCGCAAGGTCGGCGCGGTGCGCGCGGTGGACGGGATCAGCTTCGCGGTGCACCCGGGGGAGACCCTGGGCGTGGTCGGGGAGTCCGGCTGCGGCAAGTCCACCATGGGCCGGCTGGTCACCCGGCTGGACGAGCCCACCGGCGGCACCGTGGAGTTCGAGGGCCGCGACATCACCCACCTGGGAGCGGCGGCGATGCGGCCGCTGCGCCGCGACATCCAGATCGTCTTCCAGGACCCGTACTCCTCGCTGAACCCGCGGCACACCGTGGGCACCATCGTCGGGGCGCCGTTCAAGCTGCAGAAGGTGGCCACCGAGCACGGCGTCAAGCGCGCGGTGCAGGACCTGCTGGAGCTGTGCGGGCTCAACCCCGAGCACTACAACCGCTACCCGCACGAGTTCTCCGGCGGTCAGCGGCAGCGGATCGGGATCGCCCGGGCGCTGGCGCTCAAGCCGAAGATGATCGTGGCGGACGAGCCGGTCTCGGCGCTCGACGTGTCGATCCAGGCCCAGGTGGTCAACCTCCTGGACGACCTGCAGCGCGAGCTCGGGCTGACCTACCTGATCATCGCGCACGACCTCTCGGTGGTCCGGCACGTCTCGGACCGGGTGGCGGTGATGTACCTGGGCAAGATCGTGGAGGTCGCGGACCGGGACACCCTCTACTCACGGCCGGCCCACCCGTACACCACCGCGCTGCTCTCCGCGGTGCCGGTGCCGGACCCGCGGCGCAAGGAGCGGCGGGTGGGGGCAGCTCCCGGCGAGGGCGGGGGGAGGATCCTGCTCACCGGGGACGTGCCCTCGCCGATCAACCCGCCCTCCGGCTGCCGGTTCCGCACCCGCTGCTGGAAGGCGCAGGAGATCTGCGCCGAGCAGGAGCCGTTGCTGGAGCTGCTGAGCCCGGGGCAACAGGTGGCGTGCCACTTCCCCGAGAATCAGCAGAGCCCCGAGAACCAGGTGACGACTCCGTAGTCCCCTGCGGCCGGACAGGACCTAGTCGAGGCCGGCCGCCGCCCGGCGCTGTCCGCGCCGGGCGGCCAGCCAGACGAACAGCTCGTAGCCGACGGTGGCCCCGGCCAGCGCGCCGATGCCCAGGTCCAGCCCGCTGTAGTCGGTGTCGGCCGGATCCAGGCCGGCCCAGCCGCCCGGGTCCACCATCACCTCCTTGTGGCTGCCCAGGTCGTTGCTGCCGTAGCAGTCGTTCGTGCCCAGGGCGGGGTGCGCGAGCGGCACCCCGTCGTCGCGCCGCAGGTCACAGCTGTAGGTCGGCCCGTGCTTGCCCTTGGACCGGTGCACCGCGACCACCGTGGTCTCCACCCGCACGCCCCGGTGCACCATCAGCTCGGCGTCCAACAGCGGCCCGGGGATCGCCAGCACCGCGATGCTGCAGAAGGTCGCGCCGATCAGCAGCCAGCCGTTGGCCCCGCCGAAGAGCACCAGCACCAGCGCGGTGATCAGCAGCACGATCCCGGGCACGTAGCCGTAGCCGCCGATGTCCTGGTTGCTGCCCAGCAGCGCGGCCCCGATCAGCAGCACCGGCGCCGCAGCGGCCAGCAGCGCGCAGCGCCGCCGTGCCCCGGCCGAGAGCACCTGCTCGCGGCGGCCGCGCCGGTACGGCTTCGGCTCCGGCCGGTGGTCCGGGGCGAGCGGGCGCTTGCGCTTCTTGTTCGGTCTGGAGGCCACCGCCACAGTGTGGCGCCCGGGTGGGGCGCGGAGAAGGGCGGGGGCCGGGATTCGGTACCGGCGGGGTACCGGGAGACACTGGGCCGGTGACCTCGCAGATCTTCTCCCCCGATGTGCAGCAGCCGCTGGACGTGGTCGGCATCTTCGTCTTCGCCCTGTCCGGGGGCCTGCTGGCGGTGCGCAAGAACATGGACATCTTCGGCATCTGCGTGCTGGCCGAGGCCACCGCCCTGGGCGGGGGAGTGGTGCGCGACGTGCTGATCGGGGCCACTCCACCGGTCGCCTTCACCAACATGGGCTACTTCCTGGCCCCGCTGCTGGCCGGCGTGGTGGTCTTCTTCCTGCACCCCGAGGTGGAGCGGATCAACAGCAGCGTGCAGACCCTGGACGCGCTGGGCCTGGGCCTGTTCTGCGTCACCGGTACCGCCAAGGCGCACGACTACGGCCTGGGCTCGGTGGCCTCGGTCGCGCTGGGCATGCTCACCGCGGCCGGCGGCGGGGTGATCCGCGACGTGCTGGCCAACGAGACGGTCTCGCTGCTGCGCTGGGACCGGGAGATCTACGCGGTACCGGCCCTGGTCGGCTCGACCATGGTGGCGGTGCTGATCGTCCATCAGCACCTGACCACGCTGACCGCCTCGGCCGCCGCGATGACCGCCTTCGGGCTGCGGATGCTGGCGCTCAGGTATGGCTGGCGCGCGCCGCGTGCTTGGCACCGCAACGGTTCTCGCACCAGCGAGGAGTAGGCGAGCCGCCGTAGGCCAGGGAGATCGCCTCCACCGTGCAGAGCAGTTCGGGCAGCAGCCGGTTCAGCTCGCCCACCGGTGCCACCGCGGACGGTACCGAGATCGTGCAGGCGGCGATCGCCCGCCCGTCGTTGCCCTTGATCGGCGCGGCCAGGCAGTTGACGCTCTCCTGGTACTCGCCCTGGTCCAGCGACCAGCCGTGGGCGGCCACCGCGAGCAGCTCGGTGCGCAGCTCGTGGGCCGAGCGCAGGCTGCGCGGAGTGCGGGCCGGGAAGTCCAGCGAGTCCAGCAGCGCGGCGAGCTGATCCTCCACCAGGTCGGCCAGCAGCACCTTGCCGGCCGCGGTGGCGCCGGCCGGGGCCTTGCGGCCGATCCGGGAGGCCGGACCGAGCCAGCTGTCCACGGGGACCGGGTACCGGGCCTCGACCTTGTCCACCCAGACCACCTGGGAGCCCTCCAGGACCGCCAGGTGGACGGTGTGCCCGTAGCGCTCGCTGAGCGAGGCGAGGTAGGGCGCCGAGACCTGGCGCACGTCGATGCCCTCCAGCGCGATGTGCGCCAGCGACAGCAGCCGGCCGCCCAGCCGGTAGCGGTGGTCGGCCTGGCGCTGCACGAACCCGTGCTCCTCCAGGGTCCGCAGCAGCCGCAGGGCGGTGGACTTGTGCACCCCGATGGTTCCGGCCGCCTGCTCCAGCGAGGCGGGGCCGTCCCCCAGCGAGGCGAGGATCGTCAGCGCCCGGTCGACGGTCTGCGACATTGCGGCCCGCACCCCTCATTCACCTAGGTGGCCATCGAGTGGCCGGCGCGAGGAGGCTAACCCCGCGTTGCAGAGCGTGCAATGGCCGAATCGTGACCCGGGCCACGCCCTGCGGCGCGGGCCGTTCCAGTGCTCCGCCTACACTGGTGCAGCCATGCCATACCTCGACCATGCGGCCACCACCCCGATGCTCCCCGAGGCGATCGCCGCGATGACGGCGCACCTCGGCGTCACCGGCAACGCCTCCTCCCTGCACGCGGCCGGCCGGCGGGCCCGCCGGGTCGTCGAGGAGTCCCGCGAGTCGCTGGCCGCCGCGCTGGGCGCCCGGCCGAGCGAGATCGTGCTGACCGGCGGCGGTACCGAGTCGGACAACCTCGCCGTCAAGGGGCTGTACTGGGCCCGCCGGGACGCCGATCCGGCCCGCACCCGGGTGCTGTGCAGCCCGGTGGAGCACCACGCGGTGCTGGACGCGGTGCACTGGCTGGCCGAGCACGAGGGCGCGCAGGTCGAGTACCTGCCGGTGGACGGACACGGCCGGGTGCACCCCGAGGCGCTGCGCGAGGCGATCGAGCGGGAGCCCGGCTCGGTCGCCCTGGTCACCGTGATGTGGGCCAACAACGAGATCGGCACCCTGCTGCCGATCGCCGAACTGGCCGCAGTGGCCAAGGAGTTCGGCATCCCGATGCATGCCGACGCGGTGCAGGCGCTGGGTCAGGTGCCGATCGACTTCGCGGCCAGCGGGCTGGACGCGCTGACCGTCACCGGGCACAAGGTCGGCGGCCCGTACGGGGTCGGCGCGCTGCTGCTCGGCCGGGGCCAGACCCCGGTGCCGCTGCTGCACGGCGGCGGCCAGGAGCGCGACGTGCGCTCCGGCACCCTGGACGTGCCGGCCGCGGCGGGCTTCGCGACCGCCGTGCGGCTGGCGGTCGAGCGGCAGGCCGAGCACGCGGTGGCGGTGGCGGGGCTGCGCGACGACCTGGTGGCCCGGGTGCGGGCCGCGGTGCCCGCGGCGGTGCTCAACGGCGACCCGGACCCGGCCGGCCGGCTGCCCGCCAACGCGCACTTCTCCTTCCCCGGCTGCGAGGGCGACGCGCTGCTGATGCTGCTGGACGCGGCCGGCATCGAGGCCTCCACCGGCTCGGCCTGCTCGGCGGGCGTGCCGCAGCCCAGCCACGTGCTGCTGGCGATCGGCGCCGACCCGCTGCTCGCCCGCTCCTCGCTGCGGTTCTCGCTGGGGCACACCTCCACCAAGGCGGACGTGGACGTGCTGGCCGAGGCGATCGGCCCGGTGGTCCAGCGGGCCGAGCGCGCCGGACAGCGCTAGGGCCGGTCGGAGCCGGGGTCGGTCGGTGCCAGGACCGGTCGGTGCTGGGGCCGGTCCGGCCGAAGCCGCTCATTGCGTACGCTGGAGGGCACTATGACTGACTTCCCCGGCGCCCCCAGCGGCCCCTCCACCAGCCCCCGCCTGCGCGTGCTCGCCGCCATGTCCGGCGGCGTCGACTCCGCCGTGGCCGCGGCGCGCGCGGTGGAAGCCGGGCACGAGGTCACCGGGGTGCACCTGGCGCTGGCGGCGAACCCGCAGTCCTTCCGCACCGGCGCCCGCGGCTGCTGCACCCTGGAGGACTCCCGGGACGCCCGCCGGGCCGCCGACGTGATCGGCATCCCGTTCTACGTCTGGGACCTGGCCGAGCGGTTCCGCGAGGACGTGATCGACGACTTCGTCGCCGAGTACGCGGCCGGCCGCACCCCCAACCCCTGCCTTCGCTGCAACGAGAAGATCAAGTTCGCCGCGCTGCTGGACAGGGCGCTGGCCCTGGGCTTCGACGCGGTGTGCACCGGCCACTATGCCCGGATCGTCGAACTGCCAGGCGGCGGCCGTGAGTTGCACCGTGCGGTGGACGCCGCCAAGGACCAGTCCTACGTGCTCGGGGTGCTGGACGCGCAGCAGCTCGCGCACTCGCTCTTCCCGCTCGGCGACACCACCAAGGAGCAGATCCGGGCCGAGGCCGAGCGCCGCGACCTGGCGGTGGCCAAGAAGCCGGACAGCCACGACATCTGCTTCATCGCCGACGGCGACACCCAGGGCTTCCTGGCCGAGCGGCTGGGCCGCGCGCCCGGCGACATCCTGGACGCCGACGGCACCAAGCTCGGCGAGCACGACGGCGCCTACGGCTTCACCATCGGCCAGCGCAAGGGCCTGCGGATCGGCCACCCGGCGCCGGACGGCAAGCCGCGCTACGTGCTGGACATCTCGCCGGTGGACAACACCGTCACGGTCGGCCCGGCGGCCGGCCTGGACGTGCTGGGCCTGACCGCGATCCGGCCGCGCTGGTGCGGCCCGGCGCCGGTGGGCGCGGGCCGCTACACCGCCCAGCTGCGCGCGCACGGCGAGGAGGTGCCGGTCACCGCCGAACTGGCCGGCGGGCAGCTGCGAGTGGCCCTGGACACCCCGGCCCGCGGGATCGCGCCCGGCCAGGCCGTGGTGCTCTACGACGGCACCCGGGTGGTCGGCTCGGCCACCATCGCCGAAACCGAGCGGCGGGCCGTGGCGGAGATCTGATAGTCCTGGTGCTCCTATGAACATCACGGTCTTCTGCTCCGCATACTCGCTCGACGACCGCTACTCCGCCCCCGCCGCCGAGTTCGCCCGGCTGCTCGGCACCGGCGGCCACACCCTGGTCTGGGGCGGCTCCAACGCCGGCCTGATGGGTCTGCTGGCCGACCAGGTCAAGGCGGCCGGCGGCAAGCTGGTCGGGATCCAGGTCGAACTGCTCAAGCACAAGACCTATCCGGGGGCCGACGAACTCGTGCTCACCCGCGACCTCGCCGAGCGCAAGGCCCAGCTGCTGGCTCGGGCCGACGCCATCGTGGTGCTGGTCGGCGGCCTCGGCACGCTGGACGAGATCACCGAGGTGCTCGAACTCAAGAAGCACGGCCTGCACGACAAGCCGGTCGTGCTGCTCGACACCGAGGGCTTCTACACCGGCATGCGCGTGCAGTTGGAGAGGATGGACGCCGAGGGCTTCCTGCCCCGCCCGCTCGACCAGCTGATCGCCTTCGCCGAGACCCCCGCCGAGGTCTTTACCCACCTCACCACTGCCTGAAAGGCCCTCATGCCCACCCACCTGCTCACCGGCGCCGGCTCCGGCATCGGTGCCGCCCTCGCCCAGCGTCTGATCGAGCGCGGCGACGAGGTCTGGCTGCTCGCCCGCGACGCGGCCCGCGCCGCCCAACTGCGCCGGCTCCACCCCGCTGTCCAGACCCTGGTCGGCGACCTGGCCAATCCGGCCAAGCTCTCCTGGGCGCTGGGCCACCAGACCCTGCCGCTGCGCCTGGACTCGCTGCTGCACGTGGCCGGCGTGGTCGAGCTCGGCCCGGTCGCCGACACCCCGGTGAAGGTCTGGCAGGACACCCTGGCGGCCAACCTGGTCGCCCCCGCCGAGCTGACCCGCCTGCTGATGCCGCAGCTGCGCCAGGCCCGCGGCCACGTGGTCTTCGTCAACTCCGGCGCCGGCCTGGCCGCGCACGCCGAGTGGGGCTCCTACGCGGCCAGCAAGTTCGGCCTGCGCGCCCTGGCCGACGCCCTGCGCGCCGAGGAGCAGCCGAACGGCATCCGGGTCACCACCGTCTACCCCGGCCGCACCGCCACCCCCATGCAGCAGAAGGTGCACCAGCAGGAGGGCAAGGAGTACGACCCGTCCCGCTGGATCGCCCCGGAGTCGGTGGCCACCGCCATCCTCACCGCTCTCGACCTGCCCCGGGACGCGACGCTGACCGACCTGACGGTCCGCCCGGGCCTGTAGTCCTGGTGAGAGGCCTGCTCCGCGATCGGCGGAACAGGCCTCTCTGAGCCTAGGTGACCAACTTCGCTCCGGTGTCGACCGAGTGACGATGGCTCTTGACCGAGGAGATCCCGAAATCAGCTGACTGGCCGTCACCCACCGCCGGTAGCATCACGCTCATGTCCAGCGAGGCGAACGTCGAATTCGACCGGATCGAGCCCGAAGACCTGCGCCAGGTGCCGGTGATAGCCCAGGCCCTCGACAACCAGTGGCTCGCCGCCGGGGAGCTGCGCGGTGTGTGGCGCGGGGACCTCTCGCGCCGGGCCGCGCTGCGCCACCAGGACGACCGGGTGCGCACGGAGTACATCCGGGCCCTGGTCAACGGTGAGCAGGTGGTGGTCAACCGGGCCTACCTCTACAACAACCCGGCGGTGACCCGGGACTTCCTGACCGACTCGCCGGAGCGCGAGGCGTTCAAGCAGCTGCTCGGCGAGGGCACCCTGGTGCCGTTCCTGTGGAACGAGGCGTCGCCGGTGCAGCAGCCGCTGTTCGGGGTGGCGGAGCAGGGGTGGCAGGCCTGGGAGCGGGTCTGCCAGGAGACCCGGCCGGTCTGCCTGCGGATGGCCTGGGACGAGGCGGCCAACTCGCAGGACGGGACGGTGCTCGGACGTGAGTTCTCCCGTTACGCGCACGACCTCAACCTGATGGACTTCCCGGCGCTGGCCAGGGCGCTGGAGGTTCCGGCAGAGCGGCAGGACCGGCTGCGCGAGCGGTTCCTGGCGGTGGCCGAGTTCAGCAACGACCGGATCCGCGAGCGCGGCCTGGTGCTGCGCGACGAGCTCTACCGCCACTTCGTGGTGCGCGAAGGCAGCAACCCCGCCGACCGCGCCTACGACCCGACCCGGGAGTTCGGGGCAGAGATCAAGCAGGTGGTGGACCTCGCCTACAACATCAACCTGGCCGACCGGCTCGGCGCGTTCGCGCTGACCCCGCAGGGTTCGATGCCGCGCAGCGCGCTGCAGGAGTCGGTGCTCCGGTGGGCCACGCAGAAGGCCGAGCTGAGCCCCGAGCAGCTGGTGGAGATCGTGCGCCGGACCGCCTTCGAGGTGGTCCAGGAGGGACTGTACGTCGAGTCCTTCGCCGAGCTCGCGCTGCCGGACGTGCTGGCGTTGCGTCAGACTCCGCAGTGGCAGCGCTACCTGACCCGGCTGCAGGCCCTGCTGGCCGATCCCCGGGTGGCCGACCCGGGGCGGTTCGGCGACCCGGAGCACGGCGCGCCGGCGGTGGTCTCCGCCTACGTGGCGATGGTCCGGGAGGCCAGCGCCCGGGTCGCCAGGCGCAAGGTCGCCGCCCGGATGGCCCGCTGGACCCCGCAGGTGGAGCTGCTGGTCGAGGTGGCGACCGCCTCGGTACGGGTGATCTTCGGCGCGCACCCGGCCTTCGAGATCCTCGGCGAGGTGACCCGGGCCTTCGCCAACCGGGCCGCGCCGGTGGTGGTGCGCCTGGTGGTCAACCGGTCCACCGGGCGGTCCGAGCAGGCCCGGCTGGAGGCCAGCCTGCGGCTGATCGAGGGCCGGTTCGCGGGCAGCGGGCTGCGCCAGTGGGAGACCCTGGTCGCCGACCTGCGCAAGGCCGGCTTCGCGGAGGTGACCGGGATCGACGCGGCCGCGCAGGCGGCCGAGCTGGGCGAGCCGGAACCGGTGGCCTGAACTCCGCAACCGGCTGACGGGGCGTCGGCGCAGCGGGCACCATGCCGGGTAGCAGAAAGGAGCCCGCCATGGACCGCTACGCCCAGCTGCGCACCGACCGCCCCGAGCTGTTCCGCAACGACCCCGAGGGCATCGAGATCCTCACCGACCCCGCCGAGGCCGCCGCCGCCGAGCAGGCGGTGCGCGAGCGCGGCGGCGCCGCCCCGGTGGCCGCCGCGCAGTCCGGCGTGGTCTACGCCGACCCCTACCTGACCCTGCTGCGCGACCCGGTCCGGTTCCCCGGCGGGAGCCTGGGCCTGCACCTGCGGATGCTGGACCCCGCCGGGGTGCCCGGGGTGGTGGTGCTCCCGCTGCTGGCCGACGGGGTGCTGCTGCTGGAGCACTACCGGCACCCCACCCGCTCCTGGCACCTGGAGGCCCCGCGCGGCTACGGCGAACCGGGGGCCGACGGCGAGCAGAACGCCCGCCGCGAGCTGGCCGAGGAGCTCGGGGTCGGGGCCCCGGAACTCGTCCCGCTCGGCCCGCTGTACCCGGACACCGGGCTGGTGGCCGGTCACGTGCTGCTCTACGCGGCCCGGGTGTCGGGGTACGGCGAGCTGGACGCCGCGGAGGGCATCCGCCGGGCGGTGCGGTTCTCCTTCGCCGAGGCCGAGCAACTGGTGGCCGCGGGCCGGATCAGCTGCGGCTTCACCGTGGCGGTGCTCTACCGGGCCCGGCTGGCCGGCCTGCTGGGACAGTAGGCTGCCCAGCGTGACCGCCACGTATCCCTTCCCCGACCTGCACGGCGCCGCCACCGGCGTCGGCTCCATGCCCGGTACCGACGCCCGGGAGGCCGCGAAGACCTCGACCGGCGCGCTCGAGCAGCTGCCGTTCCTACCCGAACTGCCCGCCCGCGGCCCGGGGGCGGACATGATCGGCCGCTCGGCCGGGCTGCTGGTCGAGCTCTTCGCCGAGGTGCAGCCCAGCGGCTGGCGGTTCGCCGACCGGCCCGGCCGCGACACCCGCCGCGCGCACTCCTGGCTGGGTGAGGACCTGGACGCGCTGGAGGAGTTCGCCCAGGGGTACCAGGGAGCGCTCAAGGTGCAGGCGGTCGGCCCGTGGACGCTGGCGGCGAGCGTCGAACTGCGGCACGGCGAGAAGGCGCTGGCCGACCCGGGGGCCTGCCGGGACATCGCCGGCTCGCTGGCCGAGGGCCTGCGCCGGCACCTGGCCGAGCTGCGCAAGCGGCTCCCCGGCGCGCAGCTGGTACTGCAGCTGGACGAGCCCTCGCTGCCCGCGGTGCTGTCCGGGCAGGTGAAGACGGCCAGCGGCTTCCAGCGGCTGCGCTCAATCGACCGCCAGGTCGCCGAGGAAAGCCTGCGCGAGCTGATCCGCTCGTTGGACGTCCCGGTGCTGGTGCACAGCTGCGCGCCCGAGGTCCCGATCCCGCTGCTGCGCCGCGCCGGCGTGGCCGGGATCTCGCTGGACTTCGGCTTGCTGACGGAGCGTGAGGACGAGGACCTGGGTGAGGCGATCGAGGCCGGCACCGCGATCCTCGCCGGTGTGGTGCCCGCCGTTGAGGCGGGTTCGTCCGACCCGGCCGGTAGTGTCACCGTCGTCAGGAGGTTGTGGCGCAGGCTCGGGCTGGACCCGGAACTGCTGGGCCGCCGCGTGCTGGTGACGCCGACCTGCGGTTTGGCGGGGGCGAGCCCCGCCTACGCCCGGCAGGCGCTGTCACTGGCTGTGAAGGGGGCCCGGAGCCTGGTGGACAACCCGGAGTGAGTGCACAGGGAGGCCAGTGGTGGCGGCGGTCGAGGGCTGGGAGGACGTGCCGGCGGCGGCGCGCAGGCGGCACGCCGAACTCGCGGCCGAGCTGACGGAGCACCGGGTCCGCTACTACGAGCAGGACGCGCCGACCGTCAGCGACGCCGAGTTCGACACGCTGATGCGTGAGCTGGAGGCGCTGGAGACCGCGCACCCGGCACTGGTGACCCCCGACTCGCCGACCCAGCAGGTCGGCGGCGGGGTGGCCGAGGGCTTCGCCAAGGTCGAGCACCGCGAGCGGCTGCTCAGCCTGGACAACGCGATGGACGACGAGGAGCTGACCGCCTGGGCCGACCGGGTGGCCCGCGAACTGGACGGCCTCCAGTACCACTACCTGTGCGAGCTGAAGGTGGACGGCCTGGCGGTCAACCTCACCTACCGGCACGGCGAGCTGGTGCTGGCCGCCACCCGCGGCACCGGTCGGATCGGTGAGGACATCACCGCCAACGTGCGCACCATCAAGGAGATCCCGCACCGGCTGCGCGGCGACCACCCGCCCGCCCTGGTGGAGATCCGCGGCGAGGTCTACCTGCCCACCGAGGCCTTCGCCGAGCTGAACGCCTCGCTGGCCGCCGAGAACGACCGCCGGCGCGCGGAGAACGAGCAGCGGGCCGCCGAGGGCCGGCGCCCGCACGCGCTGGTCAAGCTGTTCGCCAACCCGCGCAACGCCGCGGCCGGCTCGCTGCGCCAGAAGGACCCGCTGGTCACCGGGTCCCGCCCGCTGCACATGGTGGTGCACGGGATCGGCGCCCGGGAGGGCTTCGAGATCGACTGCCAGTCGCACGCCTACCAACTGCTGCACGACTGGGGCCTGCCCACCGCCCGGCACAACCGGGTGGTCGCGACCCTGGACGAGGTGCGGGCCTTCATCAAGCAGTACGGCGAGCAGCGCCACTCGGTCGAGCACGAGATCGACGGCGTGGTGGTCAAGGTGGACGAGATCGCGCTGCAGGGCCGGCTCGGCGCCACCTCCAAGTCGCCGCGCTGGGCGATCGCCTGGAAGTACCCGCCGGAGGAGGTCACCGCCAAGCTGGCCTCGATCAAGGTCGGGATCGGGCGCACCGGCCGGGCCACTCCGTACGCGGTGCTGGCCGAGCCGGTCAAGGTGGCCGGCTCGATGGTGCAGTACGCGACCCTGCACAACCAGCAGGTGGTCAAGGCCAAGGGCGTGCTGCTCGGCGACACCGTGGTGCTGCGCAAGGCCGGTGACGTGATCCCGGAGATCCTCGGCCCGGTGGAGGACCTGCGCGACGGCACCGAGCAGGAGTTCGTGATGCCCGCCGAGTGCCACGAGTGCGGCACCGCGCTGCGCCCGATGTCCGAGGGGGACATCGACCTGCGCTGCCCGAACGCCCAGTTCTGCCCGGCCCAGGTCCGCGAGCGGATCGCCTACCTGGGCGGCCGCGCCAGCCTGGACGTGGAGGGCCTGGGCTACGTGGCGGCCACCGCGCTGACCCAGCCGCTGGAGCCGGCCGAGCCGCCGGTCCGCGACGAGGGGGACGTCTTCGGCCTGACGGTCGAACAGCTGCTGCCGATCCGGGTGCTGGTGCGCGACCAGAAGACCGGGATGCCCAAGCTGGACGACGCGACCGGGGAGGAGAAGGAGGTCTCCTTCTTCGCCAACCTGAGCGGGGAGCCGAAGAAGACCGCCACCCTGCTGCTGGAGAACCTGGCGGCGGCCAAGCAGAAGGAGCTCTGGCGCTACCTGAACGGGCTGTCGATCCGTCATGTCGGCCCGGTGGCGGCCCAGGCGCTGGCCCGGGAGTTCCGCGACCTGGACGCGATCTTCGCCGCCGACGAGGAGCGGTTGGCGGCCACCGAGGGGGTCGGGCCGAAGATCGCCCGGTCGATCCAGGAGTGGTACCAGGAGGAGTGGCACCGCGAGATCCTGCGGAAATGGCGGGAGGCGGGGGTGCGGTTCACCGAGGAGGCGACCGCAGAGCAGGGGGAGCGGCCGCTGGAGGGGCTCACCGTGGTGGTCACCGGGACGCTGGCCGGACACACCCGGGACGGGGCCAAGGAGGCACTGGTCTCCCGTGGCGCGAAGGTGACCGGTTCGGTGTCGAAGAAGACCGACTTCGTTGTGGTGGGAGACAACCCGGGGTCAAAGTACGACAAGGCGGTGCAGTTGGGGCTGCCGGTGCTGGACGATGCCGGATTTGCGGTACTGCTGACGGACGGTGCCGAGGCGGCGCGCGCCCACCTCGGGCTGCCCGCGGCCGGGACCGAGTCGGCCGGGGTAACCCCCGAGGGGGCTGACCAGGACTGACGTGTCCCTCTTGTTATCGTGCTGATGCCCCGTCACCTGGGTGGTGGGCGTGGAAAAGGGGCATCGTGTCAGTGTGCGGCGCCGGATCCGTGCTGGCGTGCTCCCGGATGACTGAAAGTCCGCCCTCCCCGTGAGGCCGGACTTACTCTGGAGCGCAACAGTGTGTCAGCAGGAGTGGGGCACCGGGGGTTCTCCGGCGCCGACAGGGGCGCTACCCGGCTGAGACCGACTGGCACCGCATCAGCGGTGCCGGCGCCGACCGTTCTTCGGGTCGGTTCCAGCCGCTATGCGGCCTGGGCGGGGGCGGGCCTGACGGAGGACAGGGCGTATGGATCGTACGACCGGCGGTGCGCCGACGCGCCCGCCGCAGGGGGTGGCGGGGGCGGTCCTGCTGCTCGGTGTGCTGCTGGCCGGAGCCGCCCCGCTGATCCCGTTGGCGGTCCTGGTGAGCCGGCACGAGCCGGAGCTGCTGCCGCTGTTCGCCGTGCCGTTGGCGGTGCTGGTCGCGGCCTGGCGGATCGCCCGGGACCGCGCCCGGGACCAGCTGACCGATCCGCTCACCGGGCTGCCGAACCGGCACGCCCTGCTGCTCGCCGCCCAGGAGGCGATCGCCGAGCACGAGGCCGAAGAGGCGTACAACGTCGGTCTGATCCTGCTGGACCTCGATCGATTCCGGTCACTCAACGACACGCTCGGTCATGGCGCGGGCGACCGGCTGCTGGTGCACATCGGCCGCCGGCTGCACCGGGTGCTGCGCGGCGCCTCGCCGGAGGCCCGCGGCCCGGGCCTGCCCGGGCCCACCCTGGAGGCCGCCCGGGCCGCCGGGCCGCCCGGGGCCGCCGAGCGCCGCCGGGAGACCGAGGACCTGCTCGCCTCGCTGCCCGCCGTCGCCGAGAACGGACGGCGCGCGGTGGTGGCCCGGATGGGCGGCGACGAGTTCGCCGTGCTGCTGCCCGGGGTGGGCTGCGCCGACACCCTGGAGCGCCTGGCCAAGGCGCTGATCGCGGAGCTGGCCGCGCCGATCCGGCTCGACGGCCTGCTGCTGGTGCTGGAGGCCACCGCCGGCGTCTGCGTCTACCCCAAGCACGCCGCGGACGCAGAATCGTTGCTCCGCCGGGCCGACGTGGCGATGGGCCACGCCCAGCAGGCCCGCACCGGCGTCGAGCAGTACGACCACTCGCAGGACGCCGACACGCCCTACCGGATCGGCCTGCTCGGCGACCTGCGCCGCGCGCTGGAGACCGGCGAGGTGCAGCTGCACTACCAGCCCAAGGTGGCCTTCGACGGCCGAGTGGTGGGCCTGGAGGCACTGCTGCGCTGGGAGCGCCCCGGGCGCGGGCGGGTCTCCCCGGACGAGTTCGTCGGGCTGGCCGAGTCCAGCGGCCTGATGCCCCGGCTGACCGACTACGTGCTGGAGGCCGCGATCGGCCAGCTGGCCGACTGGCGGTCGCAGGGGCTGCAGGTCCAGGTCGCGGTCAACGTCTCGCCGCGCGACGTGCTCAACCCCGGCTTCGCCCGCCGGGTGGCCGGGCACTTGGAGCGCCATCAGGTACCGGCGCACGCACTGCAGTTGGAGATCACCGAGCGGCTGCTGCTGGACGACTCCCGGCTGGCCGCCGACACGCTGGCCGAGCTGCGCGGCCACGGGGTGGGGATGTCGCTGGACGACTTCGGCACCGGCCACTCCTCGCTGGTGCGGCTGCGCAGCCTGCCGGTCGGCGAGCTGAAGATCGACCGGTCCTTCGTCTCCCGGATGGTCGCCGACCACCACGACGCGGCGGTGGTGCGCTGCTCGGTGGAGCTGGCCCACTCGCTGGGGCTGACCGTGGTGGCCGAGGGCGTGGAGGACGACGAGACCTGGGAGCGGCTGCACGGCCTGGGGGTGGACGCGGTGCAGGGCTGGCTGGTCTCCGCCGCGCTGCCGGCCGACCAGGCCACCGCCTGGCTGCGGGTGCACCGAACCGGCCCGCCGCCGGCCGAGCGGCTGCCCACGCTGGAACGCTGGACCGGCCAGGCCGAACTCCCGTGCCCCGGCCTGCCCCGCCAGCCGCTGGCCCCGCCCACCGAGGCACCCACGACCCCTCAGTAACACCGGCCGCACCGCGCGCCCCCTAGGATAGGTGGTCAAAGACAAAGAGGACGGAGCGCCGCTCGCCGTGCGGTGGTGCGGGTGCCGGCCTCGCCCAGAACTCAGATGAGGATCGCTGCATGCCTGGCATCACGCGCGAGGAGGTCGCCCACCTCGCCCGGCTGTCGCGTCTGGAGTTGCAGGCGGAGGAGCTGGACCACTTCGCCGAGCAGCTGGACGTGATCATCGGCGCGGTCGCCCGCGTTTCCGAGGTCGCCGGACAGGACGTCCCGCCGACCTCCCACCCGCTGCCGCTGACCAACGTCATGCGCGCGGACGAGGTGCGCCCGTCGCTCACCCCGGAGCAGGCCCTGGCCGGTGCGCCGGCCGCCGAGGAGCAGCGCTTCCGGGTCCCGCAGATCCTCGGGGAGGACTGAGCCAGATGACCGACCTCATCAAGTACACGGCTGCCGAGACCGCCGAGGCGATCAAGTCCGGCCAGGTCAGCGCCGTCGAGGTGGCACAGGCCCACCTGGACCGGATCGACGCGGTGGACAAGAAGGTCAACGCCTTCCTGCACGTGGACACCGAGGGCGCGCTGACGGCCGCCAAGGCGGTCGACCAGCGGCGCGCCAAGGGCGAGGAACTCGGCCCGCTGGCCGGCGTCCCGCTCGCGCTCAAGGACGTGTTCACCACCAAGGGCGTGCCCACCACCTGCGGCTCCAAGATCCTCGAAGGCTGGATCCCGCCGTACGACGCCACCCTGACGTCCCGTCTGAAGGACGCGGGGGTGGTGATCCTGGGCAAGACCAACATGGACGAGTTCGCCATGGGCTCCTCCACCGAGAACTCCGCCTACGGCACCACCGGCAACCCGTGGGACCTGTCCCGGATCCCGGGCGGCTCCGGCGGCGGCTCGGCGGCCGCGCTGGCCGCCTTCGAGGCCCCGCTGGCGATCGGCACCGACACCGGCGGCTCGATCCGCCAGCCCGGCGCGGTCACCGGCACGGTCGGCGTCAAGCCCACCTACGGCTCGGTCTCCCGCTACGGCCTGGTGGCCTTCTCCTCCTCGCTGGACCAGGGTGGCCCGTGCGCCCGCACCGTGCTGGACGCGGCGCTGCTGCACGAGGCGATCGCCGGCCACGACCCGCTGGACTCCACCTCGATCGACGCCCCGGTGCCCGCCGTGGTCGCCGCCGCCAAGCTGCGCGACGTGCGCGGCATGCGGATCGGCGTGGTCAAGGAGTTCGCCGGCGAGGGCTACCAGAGCGGCGTGATGCAGCGGTTCAACGAGGCCGTGGAGCTGCTGCGCGAGCTCGGCGCCGAGGTGGTCGAGGTCTCCTGCCCGTCCTTCACCCTGGCGCTGCCCGCCTACTACCTGATCGCACCGAGCGAGGCCTCCTCCAACCTGGCCCGGTTCGACGCCATGCGCTACGGCCTGCGGGTGGGCGACGACGGCAGCCGCTCGGCCGAGGAGGTCACCGCGCTGACCCGCGAGGCCGGCTTCGGCCCCGAGGTCAAGCGCCGGATCATCCTGGGCACCTACGCGCTCTCCTCGGGCTACTACGACGCCTACTACGGCTCGGCGCAGAAGGTCCGCACGCTGATCTCGCGCGACTTCGACGCCGCCTTCGCCGGGGTGGACGTGCTGGTCTCGCCGACCACGCCGACCACCGCCTTCCCGATCGGCGAGCGCGCCGACGACCCGATGGCGATGTACCTGGCCGACCTGTGCACCATCCCGTCCAACCTGGCCGGCAACGCGGCCATGTCGCTGCCCTGCGGCCTGGCGCCGGAGGACAATCTCCCGGTCGGCCTGCAGATCATCGCGCCCGCGATGGCGGACGACCGCCTGTACCGCGTGGGCGGCGCCGTCGAGGCCGCACTCAACGACAAGTGGGGGCACCCCCTGCTGGAGGAGGCACCGGTACTGTGAGCAAGATCGAGAAGGCCAAGGGTTTCAAGCACACCAGGCCCGGCATCTGGCTGTCCATCGGCACCACCGCCTTCGGCGCGCTGAGCATCGCCAAGGACGTCAGGAAGGCCCGCAGCGAGAACGACACCCTGCTGCTGGCCAACGCGCTGGTCGGCGCGGCCGCGATCGTCACCGGCACCCTGCTGCTGGCCCGCGAGCTGCGCCGGCTCGGCAGCGACGACGTCCTCGCGGACTGACGTCCCGTCAGGCCCGGCCCCGGCAGACCCGCCGGGGCCGGGCCGGTACCTCCCAAGACTTTTAGCGAAGGGGACGCTGTGAGCGTCATGAACCTGGTCTCCTACGAGGACGCTCTCGCGTCGTACGACCCGGTGATGGGCCTTGAGGTCCACGTGGAGCTGGGCACCAAGACCAAGATGTTCTGCGGCTGCTCGACCGAGCTGGGCGCCGAGCCGAACAGCCAGGTCTGCCCGACCTGCCTGGGCCTGCCGGGCTCGCTGCCGGTGGTCAACGCGGTCGGCGTGGAGTCGGCGATCCGGATCGGGCTGGCGCTGAACTGCGAGATCGCCGAGTGGTGCCGGTTCGCCCGGAAGAACTACTTCTACCCGGACATGCCGAAGAACTTCCAGACCTCGCAGTACGACGAGCCGATCGCCTTCAACGGCTACCTCGACGTGCAGTTGGAGGACGGCTCGACCTTCCGGGTGGAGATCGAGCGCGCCCACATGGAGGAGGACACCGGCAAGTCCAGCCACGTCGGCGGGGCCACCGGCCGGATCCACGGCGCCACCCACTCGCTGCTCGACTACAACCGGGCCGGCATCCCGCTGATCGAGATCGTCACCAAGCCGATCGAGGGCGCCGGCGAGCGCGCGCCCGAGGTGGCCCGTGCCTACGTCGCCGAGCTGCGCGAGCTGATCCGGGCGCTGGGCGTCTCCGAGGCCCGGATGGACAAGGGCCAGATGCGCTGCGACGTCAACCTGTCGCTGCGTCCGAACGGCACCCAGACCTTCGGCACCCGCTCGGAGACCAAGAACGTCAACTCGCTGCGCAGCGTCGAGCGGGCCGCCCGGTTCGAGGTCCAGCGGCACGCGACCGTGCTGGGCGAGGGCGGCACCATCGTCCAGGAGACCCGGCACTTCCACGAGGAGGACGGCACCACCACGGCCGGCCGGATCAAGGACAACGCCGAGGACTACCGCTACTTCCCCGAGCCCGACCTGGTCCCGATCGCCCCGGCCCGGGAGTGGGTCGAGGAGCTGCGGGCCGGACTGCCCGAGCTGCCCCGGGTCCGCCGGGCGCGGCTGCAGGCCGAGTGGGGCCTGTCCGACAAGGACATGCAGTCGGTGCTGAACGCCGGCGCGGTCGAGCTGATCCTGGACACCATCGCGGCCGGTGCCCCAGCCGACCAGGCCCGCAAGTGGTGGCTGGGCGAGTTGGCCCGCCGCGCCAACGAGACCGGCACCGAGCTGTCCGAGCAGCCGATCACCCCGGTCCAGGTGGCCCGGGTCTGCGCGCTGGTGGCCGAGGGCAAGCTCAACGACAAGCTGGCCCGCCAGGTGATCGAGGGCGTGCTGGCCGGCGAGGGCGAGCCGGACGAGGTCGTCGCGGGGCGCGGCCTGGCCGTGGTCTCGGACGACTCGGCGCTCGGCGCGGCCGTCGACCAGGTGATCGCGGAGAACCCGGACGTGGCGGAGAAGATCCGCAGCGGCAAGGTGCAGGCGGTCGGCGCGCTGGTCGGCGCGGTCATGAAGGTCACCCGCGGCCAGGCCGACGCGGCCCGGGTCAAGGACCTCATCCTGGCGAAGCTGGGCGCCTGAGCGGGCCCGATCACCTGAGTACCCGGGCATCTGAGTACCCGTCGAACGGCCGGGGCCACCCCTCCTTAGGGGTGGCCCCGGCCCTTTCGCGCCGGGTCTAAGGACCTGACGCCCCGCAAGATCCGGCATGCTGCCGATGCCCGGCACCCCCCTGGGCGAGGAATCTACAGCTATCGGGCCAACGGGCCCGGTGGCGAGGAACCCAGAGGGGAAACCGGACATGTACGAGTACGAGATGTACCGCCAGCGCAGCGCCGAACTGCAGGCCGCCGCCGCCCACGCGCGCCTGGTGGCCGAGGCCCGCCAGGCCGCCCGCGGCCGCCGCACCGCCGCTGAGGGCACCGTGGCCGCCCGGCTGGGCCGGCTGACCGCGGGCCTGCGCCGCACCGCGCTGCACACCGACCGCACCACCGCCGAGTGCTGACCGAAAAGATCGCCGCCGGGGCCACGAGGGGAGTCCCGGGGGCGGCAGGTCGGTACACCGAGGGGACGGACGCCGCCGGCGCCCTCCCCTCGGGCGTTGCGGGGCCGGCCGGTCCGCGGGGCGGGATAACCGATGGGCCGCTGTCCGCCGGGTATGGCATGCTCGGCGCCGTGGAGCAGATCTCGGTCAGTCCCGTCTTCATCGGTCGCGGCAGCGAGCTCGCCACACTCGGGGGAGCGTTGCGCCGTGCCGTGGGCGGGTCGCCGCAGGCGCTGCTGATCGGGGGTGAGGCGGGGGTCGGCAAGACCCGGCTGCTGGAGGAGTTCCTGTGCCGCGCGGAGCGGGACGGGACCATCACCATGCTCGGAAACTGCCTGGAGGTGGGTGCCGAGGGGCTGCCGTACGCCCCGCTGGTCACCGCACTGCGACGGCTGCACCGCCGGCTCGGCGCCGAGCTGGAGCGCGCCGCCGCCGGCCTGGAGGGCCACCTGGCCCGGCTGCTGCCGGAGTTCGGCGAGGCCGACACCGAGCCCAGCGACGAGTACGGCCGGGCCCGGCTGTTCGAGCAGATCGCCCGGCTCTTCGAGCGCCTCGCCGCCGAGCACCCGCTGGTGCTGGCCATCGAGGACCTGCACTGGGCCGACCGCTCCACCCGCGAACTGCTCAGCTACCTGATCAGCACGCTGCACCGGTCCCGGGTGCTGGTGCTGGCCACCTACCGCACCGACGACCTGCACCGCCGCCATCCGCTGCGCCCGTTCCTGGTCGAACTCGAGCGCCAGCGCACCGTGCAGCGGATCGAGCTCAGCCGCTTCGGCCGCCAGGAGGTCGCCGCCCAGCTGGCCGGGATCCTCGGGGTGCCGGCCGCCGACCACAAGCTGGTCGAGATGGTGCTGCGCCGCTCCGAGGGCAACCCGTTCTTCGTCGAGGAGCTGGCCTGCAGCTACACCGGCGGCTGCTCGGTGGGGATGAGCGACTCGCTGCGCGACATCCTGCTGGTCCGGGTCGAGGCGCTGCCCGAGCCGACCCAACGGGTGGTCAGGATCGCTGCCGAGGGCGGCTCCAGGATCGAGCACGAGCTGCTGGCCGCCGTGCTGGACGGCCCGGAGGACGAGCTGATCGACGCGCTGCGCACCGCCGTCGGAGCCAACATCCTGCAGCTGGACAAGGACGGCGAGGGCTACCGGTTCCGGCACGCGCTGGTCCGCGAGGCGGTCTCGGACGACCTGCTGCCCGGCGAGCGGACCCGGATCAACCGCCGCTTCGCCAGCGTGCTGGAGGCCGAACCCTCCCTGGTCCAGGGCGACCAGCGCCCGGCCCGGCTGGCCAACTACTGGTACCACGCGCACGATCCCGCCCGGGCGCTGCCCACCGCGCTGGAGGCGGCCCGCGCCGCCCGCCGCCGGCACGCCTTCGCCGAGCAGCTCAGCCTGCTGGAGCGGGCCATCGAACTCTGGGACGACGTGCCCGAGGAGACCCTGCGCTCCACCCTGCGCCCGCCCGACTGGGCCGAGACCTACCCGCCGTGCTGCTGCGAGCCGGGCGAGTGCGATGCCGAGTGCGACCGGCTGCGGCTGGTCGACGTGCTGGCCGAGGCGGTGGTCGCGGCCCGCCGGGCCGGCGACCGGGACCGCGGCCTGAGCCTGGCCAAGCGCGCCCTCAAGCAGGTGGACGAGTCCGAGAACCCGCTGCGCGCCGCCTGGTTCCGGATGAACCGGGCCCGGATGCTGGGCCACCTCAACCGCCGCGGCGGCGACGAGGAACTGGGCCACGCGCTGCGCCTGGTCGAGGGCCGGGCGCCGTCCGCCGTCCAGGCCGACGTGTTCGCGCTGGCGGCCGGCACCGCGATGCTGCACCGCGCCACCGACGGCGACCTGGTGCTGGCCGAGCGCGCGGTGGCGATCGCCCGCGAGGTCGGTGCGGTCGGCGTGGAACTGCACGCGCAGATGACCCTGGGCGCCTTCTACACCGAGTTCGGCGAGCCGGACCGCGGCATCGCCGCCCTGCGCGAGGCGATCGAGGGGGCCCGCAAGCAGGCGGTGCCGGACCTGCTCACCCGCGGCCTGAACAACCTGGCCAGCATGCTCGGCCAGCTGGGCCGGGCCGCGGAGGCGGTGGAGCTGGCCCGGGAGGGGCTGGCGGTGGCGGGCCGGGTGGGCCTGCTGCGCAACAACGGCGCGATCCTGGCCGGCAACCTGGCCGAGTGCCTGCTGCTGGTCGGCCGCCCGGCCGAGGCCGCCGCGGTGCTGGCCGAGTGGGAGGACGACTCCCGCACCGAGGTCTACGACCCGTACCTGCACCGGCTGCGCGGCGAACTCGCGCTGCTCAGGGGGGATCTGACGGCGGTCCGGTCCTACCTGGACCGGTCCGAGCTGGATGCGGAGCGGGACCAGCCGCAGCACCTGGTGCCGCGGGCCCGCCTGGAGATCGACCTGGCCGGGCAGCTGGGGCGGCCGCTGGACGCCAGGTCCACGCTGCTGGCCGTGCTGGACAGCCCGCTGGTGCTGAAGGAGAGCGCCTTGGCGCCGCTGCTGGCCCGGGCCGCCGGAGTGGAGGCGGACGCCCGCGGGCTGCCCGCCGCCGAGCCGGGCCGGGCCGCGGTGCTGGACCGGATCGCCGGTGAACTGGAGCGGCTGCGGCCGACGGTGCCGCTGCAGCAGGGCTGGCTGCTGCTGGCCCGGGCCGAGGCGGCGCGCGCCGCGGGCGCCGACACCGAGGAGCACTGGGCCGCCGCCGTGGCCCCGCTGCGCCGGACCGGCCTGCCCTACCCGCTGGTGCTCGCCCTGTTCGGTGCCGCCGGCCGGGCCGCAGCCGCCGGCCGGCGCGAGGAGGTCGGCGAACTGCTGCGCGAGGCGAACGAGTTGGCGGCCCTGCGGGGTGACGCCGGGCTGCGCCGGGAGATCGCCAGGCTGGCCGAGCGGGCCGGGGTGGCCCGCGCGCTCGCGGAGCCCGCGCCCGTCCAGGGGGCGCGCGCCGAGGAGTTCGAGCCCGGGGGAGCCGCCGCCTTCCACCTGACCCCCCGGGAGACCGACGTGCTGCGCCTGCTGGCCGACGGGCGGACCAACCGGCAGATCGCCGAGGAGCTGTTCATCTCGCCCAAGACCGCGAGCGTGCACGTCTCGAACATCCTGGCCAAGCTGGAGGTATCCGGCCGGGGCGAGGCCGCCGCGCTGGCCCACCGGCTGCGGCTGTTCCCGGCGGCCGAGCCCGCCGGAGCCCGCGAGGCCGCCGTCGCCGGAGCGTAGTACGGCGCACGGACGCACGCGCTCCGGCGTGCGTGCTCCCGGGCGTGCGCTACGGCAAACCAGGCCGATCTGGTGGAAGCGGGTGCGGATACCTACTCTCTGACCATTACTCTAAGTTGAGTGCGCGTGTCATTGAGTGACCGAAGTGGTGTAGGGTCCCGGCTGGGAACAGAGGGGGAGGTGCCGGGTGGACCCCAGGCCTGAGTTGCGGCCGGTCGCGGGTGCGCCGGTCGCCCTCCGTCCGGCGCTGCTCGGCCGGCTGCCGGCCCTGGCCCTCGCACTGCTCTGCTTCGGGTACGCGCTGGGCGCCGCCACCTCCTGGGGTTCGCACCCGCTGGCGCTCTTCATGGGCGACTTCGGGCTGGCCGGCGCCGCGCTGGCCGCCGCCCTCTCCTGCCTGGTGCACGGCTGCTCGGTGCCCGGCCCGCCCCGGCCGGCCTGGCTGCTGTTCGGCCTCTCCTCGGCCGCCGTGGCCCTGGGCAACGGCACCTGGGGCTGGTACGAGGTGGTGCTGCGCACCGACGTGCCGGCCGACTCGCTCGCCGACTACGCCTTCCTGCCGTTCGCCCCGCTCGCCGTGCTCGGCCTGCTGGTGCTGGCCCAGCGCCCGCGCGGCGCGGCCGGCTGGCTCTGCCTGCTGCTGGACGCCTGGATGGTGGCCGGCTCGCTGTTCACCCTGGGCTGGAGCCTGGCGCTGGGCCGGGCCGCCGAGGGGGACGCGGGCAACCCGGTGCGGCTGGCGCTGGGCCTGGCCTACCCGGTGCTGGACATCCTGATGGTCTCGCTGGTGGTCGGCCTGCGGTTCCGCCGCCGGGACGGCAACCGGGCCGCGGTGCACACCGCGATGCTGGGCCTGGCGGTCACAGTGGTCTGCGACGCGCTCTTCACCACGCCCGCGCTGCGCGACGGCTACCACTCCGGCGACGTGCTGGACGCCGGGTGGTTCTGCGGCAGCCTGCTGCTGGCCTACGCCCCCTGGTCGGCCCGCTGGCGGCGCGGCCGGCCCAGCCGTGAGCACCCCTCGGCCGGCGGCACCCCGCGCCGCCGGGTGGCCTCCACCTTCAGCGCGCTCACCCCGTACGCCGCCGCCTCGGTCTGCACCGCGGGCATCCTCTACAACGCCCTCGGAGGTCGTGCGATGGACCGGGTGGTGATCGTGGTGGCCTGCACCGTGGGCCTGGCGCTGATCGTCCGTCAGGGCATCATGCTGCTGGACAACCTGTCGCTGGCCCAGGAGCTGTCGCAGAAGGAGGCGCACTTCCGCTCGCTGGTGCAGGGCTCCAGCGACGTGATCATGATCACCGGTGCCGACGGGGTGCTCTCCTACGTCTCGCCGGCCGCGCTCGGCGTCTACAGCCGGGACCCGGAGGAACTGGTCGGCAGCCGGCTGCTGGACCTGGTCCACCCGGAGGACTCCGACCGGGTGGTCGGCGAGGTGCGCCGGTTCCTGGCCCGGGCCCAGCGGCTGGCCCGCCGGGTCAGCCACGCCCAGGCGCGCGGCGCCGAACCGAGTGCCCGGGTGGAGTGCCGGATCCGGGCCGGCGGCGGCGAGTGGCTGCACGTGGAGTCCAGCGTCAACCGGTACCGGGACGGCCTGATCCTGAACAGCCGCGACGTCACCGAGCGGGTCCGACTCCAGGCCCAGCTGCAGCACAACGCCTTCCACGACCCGCTCACCGACCTGCCCAACCGGGCGCTGTTCGCGGCCCGGCTGAAGGCGGCGCTCGGCCCCCGCGGCGGCGAGGCCCGGGCCGAGGGCCCGCGCGAGCACCCGTACCAGGACGGCGCCGCGATCGCCGTGCTCTTCCTCGACCTGGACGGCTTCAAGGCGGTCAACGACACCGCCGGCCACCAGGTGGGCGACGAACTGCTGGTGCAGGCGGCCCGCCGGCTGCAGGCCACCGTCCGCTCCGGCGACACGGTGGCCCGGTTCGGCGGCGACGAGTTCGCGGTGCTGGTCAGCGGCCCGCTGGGCCGGCTGCGGGTGCAGGAGCTGGCCGAGCGGCTGCGGCACGCGCTCTCCGAGCCGTACTGGATCGCCGGCGCCGAGCTCGGGGTGGCGGCCAGCATCGGCATCGCCTTCGGCCCGCTGGAGCCCGGCCCGGACGGCTCCGGCCAGCCGGCGGACCCGGCCGCGCTGGCCGACGAGCTGATGCGCGACGCCGACCTCGCGATGTACCGGGCCAAGTCCGAGGGCAAGGGCCGGGTGGTGCTCTACCACGCGGCGATGCGGGCCGACCTGGACCGCCGCCGGGAGCTGGACGACCGGCTGCGGGTCGCGGTCCGCGAGGGCGGCTTCGCGCTGCTGCACCAGCCGGTGGTGGACCTGCGCACCGGCGCCGTCACCGGCCTGGAGGCGCTGGCCCGCTGGCGCTCGGCCGCCGGGCTGCTGCTCACCCCCGCCGAGTTCCTGCGCGGCGCCGAGCAGGGGGACGCGGCCACCCGGTTCGCCCGCTGGCTGCTGCAGCAGGCGGTGGCCCAGGCGGCGGCGCGCGGCGCGGTCGGCCCGGCGGGCGAGGGCGGGCGCGGTGCCGCGGTGCCGGTCTCGGTCCGGCTGACCGCCGAGCGGCTGTGCGCCCCCGGCGTGTACGAGACGGTGGCGGCGGCGCTGCGGGACACCGGGCTGGCGCCCGGGCGGCTGGTGATCGAGCTGGCCCGGATGGGGCCGGACGCCTCGGCCGACGAGCTGGGGCGCCGGCTGGCCGCGCTGCGCCGGCTCGGGGTAGGCACCGCGCTGGCCGGCTACGGGGCCGGCAGCGGCTCGCTCTCCGCGCTGGCCCGGCTGCCGCTCGACGCGCTCAAACTGGACCGCACCCTGGTCCAGGAGGTGGCCGAGTCCTCCCGGGCCCGGGCGCTGGCGGGGCACGCGCTGCGGCTGGGCCGCGAGCTGGGCCTGGCCACCGCGGCCGAAGGGGTGGACCAGCCGCGCCAGGTGTCGGTACTCCAGGAGCTGGGCTGCCGGCACGGCCAGGGCCTGGCCTTCGCCCAGCCGCTGGACGAGTTCCGGCTGCGCCGGGCGCTGGCCCGCCGGCTCTACCCGCTGCCCCGCCCGCTCGGCCAGGTGTCGGCCCGGCGGGCCTACCTGTCGGCGGCCGACACCCGCCCCGGCGGGCGGCCGTCCATCCTCGGTCCGCATGGCGAGACGGCCGTCCCGCCTGCTTGACATCCATCCACGCCCAGGAGGAAGGTCGGTGCCATGCGCACCCGAATTCTCGTACTTGGCGGGCGCGTCGGCTGAGCGGGCTCTGCTGCCCGACTCCAGACAGACCGACGCGCCACCCCTCGCATGCCTTCGGCACGAGGGGTTTTTTGTTGCACTCGAACCGCTGAGAGACCGTTGTACCGCCCGCTCGTTTCCCCGGAAAATGGGATGAAACGGACAGCCGATTCGGCGAAAGAAGACAGGCAGATGACTGAGCACACGGCATCCCCCCGCCGCGGGGACCACCCGGCCCCGTCCCACGAGACCCCGGTGGTGGTCGAGACGATGACCGGAGCGCAGTCGCTCATCCGCTCTCTCGAGGCCGTCGGCGCGGACACCATCTTCGGCATCCCGGGCGGCGCGATCCTGCCGGCCTACGACCCGCTGATGGACTCCGCCAAGGTCCGCCACATCCTGGTCCGGCACGAGCAGGGCGCCGGCCACGCGGCCACCGGCTACGCGCAGGCCACCGGCAAGGTCGGCGTCTGCATGGCCACTTCCGGCCCGGGCGCGACCAACCTGGTCACCCCGATCGCCGACGCCTACATGGACTCGGTCCCGATGGTCGCGATCACCGGCCAGGTGGCCTCCAAGGCGATCGGCACCGACGCCTTCCAGGAGGCGGACATCTGCGGCATCACGATGCCGATCACCAAGCACAACTTCCTGGTCACCGACCCGGTGGAGATCCCCCGGGTGATCGCCGAGGCCTTCCACATCGCGGCCACCGGACGCCCGGGCCCGGTGCTGGTGGACATCGCCAAGGACGCGCTGCAGGCGACCACCACCTTCCGCTGGCCGGTGGACACCTCACTGCCGGGCTACCGCCCCGTCACCAAGCCGCACGCCAAGCAGATCCGCGAGGCGGCCAAGCTGCTGGTCGGCGCGAAGCGGCCGGTCCTCTACGTCGGCGGCGGCGTGCTCAAGGCGAACGCCACCACCGAGCTGCGGATCCTGGCCGAGCTGACCGGCGCCCCGGTGGTCACCACCCTGATGGCCCTGGGCGCCTTCCCGGACAGCCACCCGCAGCACCTGGGCATGCCCGGCATGCACGGCAGCGTCCCGGCCGTCACCGCGCTGCAGAAGTCGGACCTGCTCTTCACCCTGGGCGCCCGGTTCGACGACCGGGTCACCGGCAAGCTGGACTCCTTCGCGCCGAACGCCAAGGTGGTGCACGCCGACATCGACCCGGCCGAGATCGGCAAGAACCGCCCGGCCGACGTGCCGATCGTCGGCGACGCCCGCGAGGTGCTGGCCGACCTGATCGTGGCCGTCCAGGCCGAGCACGAGGCCGGCCGCAAGGGCGACTACGCCGACTGGTGGGTCAAGCTCAACGAGTGGAAGAAGACCTACCCGCTCGGCTACGACCCGGCCCCGGCCGGCGAACTGTCGCCGCAGCAGGTGATCCAGCGGATCGGCGAACTGGTCGGCCCGGAGGCGATCTACGCCGCGGGCGTGGGCCAGCACCAGATGTGGGCCTCGCAGTTCATCGGCTTCGAGAAGCCGGCCACCTGGCTCAACTCGGGCGGCGCCGGGACCATGGGCTACGCGGTCCCGGCCGCGATGGGCGCCAAGGCGGGCCGGCCCGAGGCCGCGGTCTGGGCGATCGACGGTGACGGCTGCTTCCAGATGACCAATCAGGAGCTGGTCACCTGCGCGCTGAACAACATCCCGATCAAGGTCGCGGTGATCAACAACGGTTCGCTGGGCATGGTCCGCCAGTGGCAGACCCTCTTCTACAACCAGCGCTACTCCAACACCGTGCTGCACGCGGGCCCCGAGCACGACGGCGTGGCGCCGCCGGCCCAGGGCACCCGGATCCCCGACTTCGTGCTGCTCTCCGAGGCGATGGGCTGCGTGGGCCTGCGCTGCGAGCGCCCCGAGGACCTGGACGCGGTGATCAAGCAGGCGATGGAGATCAACGACCGCCCGGTCGTGATCGACTTCATCGTCCACCAGGACGCCATGGTCTGGCCGATGGTCGCGGCCGGCACCAGCAACGACGAGATCCTGTTCGCCCGGGGAGTCCGCCCCGACTTCGGCGACGACCTGGACTGACCGCCCCTCAGGAATCGGAACCAGACACATGTCCAAGCACACCCTGTCCGTCCTGGTCGAGAACAAGCCCGGCGTGCTCGCCCGCATCGCCGCGCTCTTCTCCCGTCGGGGCTTCAACATCGACTCACTCGCCGTCGGCCCGACCGAGCACCCGGACATCTCCCGGATGACCATCGTGGTCAACGTCGAGGACCTGCCCCTGGAGCAGGTCACCAAGCAGCTGAACAAGCTGGTCAACGTGATAAAGATCGTCGAGCTCGACCAGTCCGCTGCGATCCAGCGGGAACTGGTCCTGGTCAAGGTCCGGGCCGACAACGAGACCCGGTCCCAGATCGTCGAGATCGTGCAGCTCTTCCGCGCCAAGACCGTGGACGTGTCGCCGGAGGCCGTGACCATCGAGGCGACCGGCAGCTCCGACAAGCTCGAGGCGATGCTGCGGATGCTGGAGCCCTTCGGCATCAAGGAGCTGGTGCAGTCCGGCCTGGTGGCGATCGGGCGCGGCGCCCGGTCGATCACCGACCGCTCGCTGCGCGCCCTGGACCGCAGCGCCTGAGCCCAGGCGTCTCACTGGGCGAGCGCATCCCCCCGAACCCCCCTCATCTGCGCGTACGGTAGCCAGAGCACCGACGCGAAATCACGCAAGGAGAAGTCCCACCGTGGCCGAGCTGTTCTACGAAGACGACGCCGACCTGTCCATCATCCAGGGCCGCAAGGTCGCGGTGATCGGCTACGGCAGCCAGGGCCACGCCCACGCGCTGTCGCTGCGCGACTCGGGCGTGGACGTCCGGGTCGGCCTGAAGCCGGAGTCGAAGTCGCGGGCCGCCGCCGAGGAGGCCGGCCTGCGCGTGGTCACCCCGGCCGAGGCCGCCGCCGAGGCCGACGTGATCATGATCCTGGTGCCGGACCCGATCCAGGCCGACGTCTACGAGGCGGACATCGCGCCCAACCTGAAGGCGGGCGACGCGCTCTTCTTCGGCCACGGCCTGAACATCCGCTTCGGCTTCATCAAGCCCCCGGCCGACGTCGACGTCTGCATGGTCGCCCCGAAGGGCCCGGGCCACCTGGTCCGCCGCCAGTACGAGGAGGGCCGCGGCGTCCCGTGCATCGTGGCGGTCGAGCAGGACTCCACCGGTGGCGCCTTCGCGCTGGCCCTGTCCTACGCCAAGGGCATCGGCGGCACCAAGGCGGGCGTGATCAAGACCACCTTCACCGAGGAGACCGAGACCGACCTGTTCGGTGAGCAGGCCGTCCTCTGCGGTGGCACCGCAGCCCTGGTCAAGGCCGGTTTCGAGACCCTGGTCGAGGCCGGCTACCAGCCGGAGATCGCCTACTTCGAGTGCCTGCACGAGCTGAAGCTCATCGTCGACCTGATGTACGAGGGCGGCCTGGAGAAGATGCGCTGGTCGGTCTCCGAGACCGCCGAGTGGGGCGACTACGTCACCGGCCCGCGGATCATCACTGCCGACACCAAGGCCGAGATGAAGAAGGTCCTGACCGAGATCCAGGACGGCACCTTCGCCAACACCTGGATCGCCGAGTACAAGGCCGGCCTGCCGAAGTACAACGAGTACAAGCAGGCCGACCAGGACCACCTGCTCGAGACCACCGGCCGTGAGCTGCGCAAGCTGATGAGCTGGGTCAAGAACGCCTGATTCCCGCAAGCGAGTTCGGTGGGGGCGGGGCCGCGCGAGCGGCCCTGCCCCCGCTGTACAACCCGTCTGGTCCCGTGCGGGTGATTTCGCCGCACGGGCACAGGCAACTCCCCTGTACGTCGATACACTTCCGAGTGCGCGTCAGGCCCACAGCGTCGTGCGTCTAATTTACGCGGCATGCCACCATCCCCACGCTCGCCGGCCACCTTTGCCGGCCACGCCACCCACGTGCCCGTGGAGCGGGGGGAGTCCCGGACAGTAAGGACAAACTGTCGTGAGCACTGTGACATCCAAGACCGCTGTGGTGCTGATCGCCGAAGAGCTGTCTCCCGCGACCGTCGACGCGCTCGGCCCGGACTTCGAGATCCGGCACTGCGACGGCGCCGACCGCACCGAGCTGCTGACCGCCATCGCGGACGTGGACGCCATCCTGATCCGTTCTGCCACCAAGATCGACGCCGAGGCGCTGGCCGCGGCCAAGAAGCTCAAGGTGGTCGCCCGGGCCGGCGTCGGCCTGGACAACGTGGACGTCGCCGCCGCCACCAAGGCCGGCGTGATGGTCGTCAACGCCCCCACCTCCAACATCGTCACCGCCGCCGAGCTGGCCTGCGGCCTGCTGATCTCGGTCGCCCGCAACATCCCGCCGGCCAGCACCGCGCTGAAGAACGGCGAGTGGAAGCGGAACAAGTACACCGGCGTCGAGCTCTCCGAGAAGACCCTCGGCGTGGTGGGCCTGGGCCGGATCGGCGTGCTGGTGGCCCAGCGGATGTCGGCCTTCGGCATGAAGATCGTCGCCTACGACCCCTACATCCAGGCCGCCCGCGCGGCCCAGATGGGCGTCAAGCTGCTCTCGCTGGACGAGCTGCTGGAGGTCGCCGACTTCATCACCGTGCACCTGCCCAAGACCCCCGAGACGATCGGCCTGATCGGCGACGAGGCGCTGCACAAGGTCAAGCCGACCGTGCGGATCGTCAACGCCGCCCGTGGCGGCATCGTGGACGAGGCCGCGCTGGCCAGCGCCCTCAAGGAGGGCCGGGTGGCCGGCGCCGGCCTGGACGTCTTCGCCAAGGAGCCGTGCACCGACTCCCCGCTCTTCACCTTCGACAACGTGGTGGCCACCCCGCACCTGGGCGCCTCCACCGACGAGGCGCAGGAGAAGGCCGGCATCGCGGTGGCCAAGTCGGTCCGGCTCGCGCTGGCCGGCGAGCTGGTCCCGGACGCGGTCAACGTCCAGGGCGGCGTGATCGCCGAGGACGTGCGCCCGGGCCTGCCGCTGGCCGAGAAGCTCGGCCGGATCTTCACCGGCCTGGCCGGCGAGGTGGCCGTCCGGCTCGACGTCGAGGTCTACGGCGAGATCACCCAGCACGATGTCAAGGTCCTCGAACTCTCCGCCCTCAAGGGCGTGTTCGAGGACGTGGTGGCGGAGACCGTGTCCTACGTGAACGCCCCGCTCTTCGCCCAGGAGCGCGGCGTCGAGGTGCGGCTGACCACCAGCAGCGAGAGCCCCGAGCACCGCAACGTGATCACCGTGCGCGGCACCCTCGCCAACGGCGGCGAGATCGCCGTCTCCGGCACGCTGTCCGGCCCCAAGCAGCAGCAGAAGATCGTCGGTGTCGACGCCTTCGACGTGGACGTGGCGCTCACCGACCACATGGCCTTCTTCAAGTACGAGGACCGCCCCGGCGTGGTCGGCACTCTGGGCCGGATCCTCGGCGACGCGGGCATCAACATCGCCGGCATGCAGGTGGCCCGGGACGGCGAGACCAAGGACGCGCTGGCCTCGATCACGGTGGACAGCGAGATCTCCCAGGAGGTGCTGGCCGAGATCTCCGCCGAGATCGGCGCCAAGTTCGCCCGCTCGGTCGACCTCGGCTGACACCCGCTCAGCCCCGGGGCCCGGACCGCGAGAGCGGTCCGGGCCCCGTGCTTTGCGCCCGTCGGGGTGAGACCCGTCTCAGATACTAGGAAATCCAACTAACTCCGCTGACACCGGAAGCGCGCGGGCGTACCGTGAAATGGCACCCGGTGACCCCGCACCCTGGACCCCACCAGACGTCCGGTGCGAGCGGGCCCTGCGTGCACGTACGCAATGCGGCGGGCGATCCCCGCCAGGCGTATCCCCTCCTCCCTCACCCGGCGCCGCAACGCGCCCTCTGAACCAAGGAGCCCGGTATGCCCCCCACCGCAGACCTGCTCGACCGTGACCACTCCGCCACCGCCGGCGCGGCCCTCCCGGCCCGCCGCCGGCGCCGCCGCACCGAGCCCAACACTTCCCCGGCCTTCGGCCGGGGGGTCCCGCACGCCGCCGCAGCCCTGCAGCGGGCCCTGGACCGGCGCGACAACGGCGGCGTGACCGGGCACTGAACGTCGGCCGGCCCGACGCCTGGAACCGGCGTTGGGCCATTGGCCTGACATCTCGTCAAATCCCCGGCGCGCCAACGGGGCGGGCTCGATCCTGGACCGGTGCGTATCCGATCCTTCCCGCCGCTGATCAGGCTGCTGGCCGGGCCCGGCCTGGTCCTGGTGCTGCTGGCCGCCCCCGCGGTCTCGGCCGCCCAGGTCCCGTCGCAGGCCCCGCCGGGTGCCGCCGCCCGGTCGGTGCTGCTCGAACTGGACACCGAACCGGCCGCGCCCGCCTGGCGCCGGGCCGCCGAGGGCGCCCGGCGCGAGCTGCGCGACCCGGCCGGAGTGCGCCGCGCCGCTGCCGCCGCCGGCGCTGCCCAGCGGGCCCGGGCCGGCGCCGCGCTGGCCGCGCTCGCCCGCGCACTCGGCCCCGGCACCCAGGAGCTGTACCGCACCCAGGCGCTGGTCACCGGCCTGGCGGTGCGGGCACCGGCGGCCCGGCTGGCCGCGCTGCGCCGGCTGCCCGGGGTGCGCGCGGTGCACCCGATCAGCCTCAAGCAGCAGTCCAACGGGCACTCGGTCCCGTTGATCGGCGCCCCCGCCGTCTGGTCGGGCAGCCCCGGCACGCTGGGCGAGGGCGTCACCATCGGGGTGATCGACTCCGGCCTGGACTACACCCACGCCGACTTCGGCGGCCCCGGTACCGAGGCCGCCTACCGGGCCGCCCGGGGCGCCGGCTCCAGCGCGCTCTTCCCCACCGCCAAGGTCCCCGGCGGAGCGGACCTGGTCGGCGACGACTACGACCCGGACCCGGGCGCACCCGACTACCAGCCCGTGCCGCACCCCGGCCGCAACCCGCTGGACTGCGCCCGCAACGGACACGGCACCCACGTGGCCGGCACCGCCGCCGGCCTGGGCGTGACGGCCGCCGGCGCTGTCTACCCGGGCCCCTACCGCCCCGGCCTGGACCCGGCCGCCTTCCGCGTCGCCCCCGGCGTGGCCCCGGGCGCCAAGCTCTACCCGATCCGGGGCTTCGGCTGCCACGGCTCGACCGACCAGCTCGCCCGCGCCCTGGACCTGGCCGCCGACCCGCAGCAGAACGGCGACCTGGCCGACCGGCTCGACGTGGTCAACCTCTCGCTGGGCAGCGGCTTCGGCGACCCGGCGGACGCGGACGCGCTGGCCGTGGACAGGCTCGCCGAGGCCGGCACCGTGGTGGTCGCCTCGGCCGGCAACGACGGCGACCTGTTCGGCGTCGGCGGCAGCCCCGGGGTGGCCGCCCGCGCGATCGCGGTGGCCGCCTCGGTCGGCGGCCACGGCGACGCGGACGGGGTGCGGGTGCTCGCCCCGCCCGCGCTGGCCGGTGTGCTGCCCGCGCACTGGAGCGCCGGCTACCCCTCCTGGACCAGCGCCGAGGTGGCCGGCACCGTGGCCCGCCCGGCCGACCAGGCCGACGGCTGCGCCCCCTACTCCGCCGCCGACGCCGCGCGCCTGCGCGGCCGGGTGGCGCTGCTCGACTGGGCGGTGCGCGACCCCGACCGGGCCTGCGGCTCCACCCCGCGCGCCGACCACGCGGCCGAGGCCGGCGCCGTCGGCGTGCTGCTCGCCCCCGACGCCGACCACCTGGGCGAACTCTCCGGCAACCAGCGGATCCCGGCCGCGATCCTCGACCGGGCCGGCGGGGCGGCGCTGCGCGCGGCGCTCGACCAGGGCGAGGTGCGGGTCGAGCTGGCCGCCCCGGGCAACGCGCTGCGCGGCTCGGTCCCCCAGGACCAGCCCGAGCGGGTGGACACGGTGGCCGCGTTCAGCTCCCGCGGGATCGGGGTGCCGGGGGTGGTCAAGCCGGATCTGGCCGCGCCGGGCGAGACCGTCTGGTCGGCCCGGGCCGGCAGCGGCACCGGCGGGATCCGGGAGGACGGCACCTCGATGGCCGCCCCGCACCTGGCTGGCGCCGCGGCGCTGGTGCGGGCCGCGCACCCGCAGTGGTCGGTGGCCGAGGTGAAGGCCGCGCTGATGAACACCGCCACCGAGGTGCACGGGGGTGACGACCGCTCAGGTCCGCTGCTCGGTCCCGAGCGGGTCGGCGCCGGGCGGGTGCGGGTCGAACGCGCGGTCGCCACCCCGGCGGTGGCGTACGCGGTGGAGCCGGCCGGCGCGGTGGGCGTCTCGTTCGGGCCGGTGCCGGTGGTCGGCGCCGTCGAGCGCGGCCGCGAGGTCGAGGTGCGCAACCTCGCGGACCAGCCGCTCGACTACCGGGTCGGCTACCAGGAGGCCACCCGACTGCCGGGCGCCCACTTCGAGCTGACGCCCGATCGGGTGAGCCTTGGGCCGGGACAGAGCGCCCGGGTGCGAGTGGTGCTGCGGGCCGGCGAGCTGCTGGGGCCGGCGCCCGATCCCAGCCTGGCACCGGTCCAGGCCGGGCAGCCGCGCAGTTGGCGCGGCGAGCTGTCCGGGCAAATGCTGCTCACCCCGGAGCGGGCCGGCCCGCCGCAGCTGCGGGTGCCGCTGTTCGCGGCCCCGCACCCGGCCTCCGAGCTGACCGCCCGGCCGCGGTCCGGCGGTGCGGAGCTCACCTTGGCCGGCACCCCGGCGCTCACCCGGACGGGGCCCGCCTCGCTGGTCAGCGCCTTCGCCCTGGGCGGGGAGGGGGCGCGCCGGCCGGACTGCCCCGGGGCCGACCCGTGCGCGGCCTACCCCGCCGAGCGGGCGGCGGACCTGCGCGCGGTCGGAGCGGCCGGCGGCGACGGGCTGCTCTGGTTCGCCGCGGTCGGCTGGGCACCGGCGGCCGCCCCGGTCGGCGCCACCGCCGTCCGGGTCTCGCTGGACACCGACGGGGACGGGGAGGTGGACACCCTGGTGCTGGCCGACCGGCTGCGCGGCAGCGACGTGCTGGTGGCCCGGGTGCTCGACGCCCGCACCGGCGCCGAGCTGGACGTGCGGCCGCTGGGCGGCCCGGTCGGTGCCCTGCTGGACAGCGATACGGTACTGCTCCCGGTCCGCCTCGCCGCGCTGCCCGGCCTGGCCCGCGGCCACGGCCGGGTGCGCTACGCGGTGTGGACGGGGCCCACCGGCACCGTGCCGGACTCGGCCAAGGCGCTGTCCGCGATCGGCTTCACCGACGGGCGCCCGGTACTGGAGTACGACACCGAGCACCCGGCGCTCGCGGTGGCGGGGGCGGACGGTTCGCCCGCCGTGCTGCTCCCGGCGCTGCCCGGCACCTCGCTGCGGGTCCGGCACCCCGGCGAGCAGCCGGCCCGGCTGCTCGTGGTGCACCAGCTCAACCCGGACGGCGAGCGGGCCCAGCTGCTCACCGTGGGGTCCGGCGCCGCCACCAGCTCCAGCCCGTGACCAGCAGCCAGACCAGGCCCGCCCCGCGGGCCACCCGCAGGCCCGGGGCCAGGCCCGGCTGCTGGAAGGCGCAGTCCACCCGGCCGGCACCGGCGCCCAGGTCCACCGCGAGCAGCCCCTGCACCGACGCCGGGGCCCGGAGCGGGCCGCCGTCCACCCCGCACCGCCAGCCGGGCACCGCCGGGACGGCCAGCACCGCGGTCCCGGTGCTGCCCGGGGCGAGCTGGGCGCCGATCGCATGGCCGCCCGCGGACACCGCCCGGGTCCGGGCGGCGCCCGCACCCACCGCCGCGTTCAGCGCGGCCGGGTCCAGACAGCCGAACGGGTGGGCCGGCACCTGGGTGGCCGGCCCGACCCGCACCGTCACCCGGACCACCCCGTCAGGCGGCACCTGGCCCAGCGCGAGCACCGGCAGCGCGAGCTGGGGCTGCTGCCCGTGCACCGCCAGCAGCCGGCCGCCCGGCAGGCCGCCGAGCTCCCCGGCCAGGTACGGCGCGTACAGGTAGGCCTGGCGCCCGGGAGCGCAGTGCGCGGTCAGCTCGGTGGGCGGGCTGCCGGCCGGCGTGGTGGGGATCGACCACCCGCTGCTGCCGTGGTCGGTGGGGGCCGGTCCGCCGCCGGGCAGCAGGGCCGGCACCTGGTAGACGCTCACCCCGGGCCCGAGCAGCGCCTGTTGGCGGGCCCAGAGCGAGGAGGAGTCGCCGCCCCGGCCCGCCAGGACGGTCACCAGCGGGAGCGCCGGGGCCCGACGCACCGTCAGGTCCGGGTTCAGCGAGCTGGTCACCCCGAACAGGGCCTGGCTCACCGGGTCCGTGAAGCTCAGCGTCTGCCGGCCCTGCAGCAGCCAGCCCGCGCCCAGCTGGTGCAGTGCCTGGGCGGTGGCCGCCGGCAGGTAGTCGCTGCGGTAGCCGCCGCCCTCGCCGCCCAGCAGCATCGGGTCGTTGCCGGTGAACAGGTGCGGGCCCGGGTCGCTGCGCCCGCCCGGCCACCGCTCGCCCGCTCCGACCAGCGCCCGGGCCGCGGCCAGCTGGGCCCGGTTCGGTGCGGCCGGCGCACCCGCGCCCTGCCGGTCGCGCAGCTGCAGCACCGAGAAGGCCGCCCAGCCGGAGCCGGCCAGCACCGTGCAGCCCAGCACCCAGGCCGCCGCCCGCCGCGCCCCGGCCCGGCCCGCCGTCCCCCGCACCGCCAGCACGCCCAGCGGCACCCCGACCCCCAGCAGCACCCAGGTGATCGGTCGGGTCGAACCGCGCCCGTGGCTGACCGCGGCCAGCAGGGCGAGCAGCGCCACCCCGGCGCCGAGCGCGGGCAGCGTCGGCCGGTGCGCCAGACAGACCCAGGCCGCCATCGTCAGCAGTCCGCTGAGCACGAAGGTGGAACGGTACGGATCGCCCTCCGGCGCGGTGGACACGTGCCAGAGCAGGATGGTCGGGCGCCACACGAAGGAGGCCGCCACGAGCAGCAGCGCCGCGGTCCAGGCCACCCGCTCGCGCAGCCGCACCCGCCGGTTGAAGGGCAGCGCGGCCACCAGCAGCAGCCCGAGCACCCCGACGAAGACGTTCGGCAGCGCCCGGGCCGCCAGCCCGCCCGGCAGCAGCTGGGCCAGGTAGTCGGTCAGCCCCGGGGTGTTCGGGTGCACGGTGGTGGCCGGCTGGGCGGACCGCCCGGCCCGGTAGGTGAGCCAGAGCACCGGCGCGCCCCCCAGCGCGATCCCGACCGCCGCCATCGCCGCCGCCCGGCCCAGCGCGCGCAGCCGCTCGCGCCCGGGGGTGCGGGCCACCGCGAGGCGCAGCAGCAGCACCAGGGCGGCGCCCAGCGAGGCGGTGGCGGCGGTGTAGAAGTCGGCCAGCCAGCCGGCGGCCACCAGCAGGGTGCCGAGCGGCCAACCGGTGCGGCGCACGCAGCGGTCGAAGGCCAGGCAGAACAGCGGCAGCGCCACCAGCCCCCACATCCAGGCGGGCCGCCCGACCCCCGTCACCAGCACCCAGGCGCACAGCCCGTAGCCGATCCCGAGCAGCCCGCGCAGCAGCACCGGCCCCGCGCCCAGCCGTCCCAGAAAGAGGGTCATCAGCGCGGTCCCCAGCCCCAGGCTCAGCAGCACCGCGAGGAACACCCCGAGCGCCACCTGGGAACGGGGGAGCAGCAGCACCACCCAGGAGCACGGGTTGAGCAGCTCGCTCACCAGGTCCGGCAGGAACGGCACCCCGTACCCGGAGCGCCAGTTCAGCAGCAGGTCCCCGCCAGCCTGCCCGTGCACCAGGTCCCACAGCCGGGTGTGCAGCGGCACCAGCTGCTCCGCCATCGCCGTCCCGGCCCGCAACCGCCCGCCGAACGGGTACCCCCCGTGCGCCGCCACCGCCGCGCCGTACACCCCGGCCGCGCCCGCCCCGGCCGCCGCCGCACCCGTCAGTTCCCGCATGCCGCCATCCTGGACACGTTCGGGTGATTCCCCGTCAGGACCCGCCGGGTAGCCTGAAGTGGACCGCCAGACTCTCGCGCATGGGAGTAATGATGAGCGCCGCACCGTTCCCGGACTGGCTCCGGCCGCCCGTCGGAGGCTGGACGGCAGACGATCTGGACCGGCTCCCGGACCTGCCTCCGCACACGGAGCTGATCGACGGGAACCTGGTTTTCGTGAGCCCTCAGGCGAATTTCCACTTTCGCACGCTGCGCATTCTCGAGAACGGCCTTCTCGCAGCGATCCCAGCCGACTGGGATGTGTGGCGTGAGTTCTCGATCGTTCTGGACCGCAAGAACCGGCCGGAGCCTGACCTGGCGTTGGCACCCAAGGCAGCGGACACCGGTCCTCGGCAGACGTGGCTCAGGGCCGAGGACGTGCTTCTGGCCGTCGAGGTCGTGTCCGAGGAGTCGGAGCTCCGGGATCGGGAGATCAAGCCGCGAAAGTACGCGTCTGCCGGTGTCCGCTACTACTGGCGCGTGGAGAGCGACGAGGGCCGTCCTGTCGTCTACGCCTACGAGCTGGACCCGGCCGAGGAGAGCTACTTCCTGACGGGCATCTTCCACGACCGCCTCAAGCTCTCCCATCCCTTCCCCCTCGACATCCCCCTCGCCTGACCCTCGTCCGCATTCTGGACGCCAGGTGTCACCCCCCGAGACCCGGAGTACCGTTCCAGACATGTCTCGCAGCCTTCGTCTCGCAGTGATCCCCGGTGACGGCATCGGCCAGGAAGTGGTCGCCGAGGGGCTCAAGGTGCTCGCCGCCGCCCTTCCGGCCGACGTGAAGCTGGAGACCACCGAGTACGACCTCGGGGCCCGCCGCTACCACGCGACCGGGGAGACCCTGCCCGACGCGGTGCTCGAGGAGCTCAAGGGTCAGGACGCGATCCTGCTCGGCGCCATCGGCGACCCCTCGGTCCCCTCCGGCGTGCTCGAGCGCGGCCTGCTGCTCAAGCTGCGCTTCGCCTTCGACCACCACATCAACCTGCGCCCGGGCAAGCTCTTCCCCGGTGTCGCCTCCCCGCTGGCCGGCCAGCCCGCCATCGACTTCGTGGTGGTGCGCGAGGGCACCGAGGGCCCTTACGTCGGCAACGGCGGCAGCCTGCGCACCGGCACCGAGCACGAGGTGGCCACCGAGGTCAGCCTCAACACCGCCTTCGGTATCGAGCGCGTGGTCCGCGACGCCTACCGGCGCGCCGCCGCCCGCCCGCGCAAGAAGCTCACCCTGGTCCACAAGAACAACGTGCTGGTGCACGCCGGCCACCTGTGGACCCGGATCTTCCAGCAGGTCGGCCAGGAGTTCCCCGAGGTCGCCACCGACTACCTGCACGTGGACGCGGCGACGATCTTCTTCGTCACCCAGCCCGAGCGGTTCGACGTGATCGTCACCGACAACCTGTTCGGCGACATCCTCACCGACCTGGCCGCCGCCGTCACCGGCGGCATCGGCCTGGCCGCCAGCGGCAACATCAACCCCTCCGGCGCGTTCCCCTCGATGTTCGAGCCGGTCCACGGCTCGGCCCCCGACATCGCCGGCCAGGGCAAGGCCGACCCGACCGCCACCGTGCTCTCGGTCGCCATGCTGCTCGACCACCTCGGCCACACCGCCGAGGCCGCCAAGGTCGAGGCCGCCGTCGCCGCCGACCTCGCCGAGCGCGCCGGTACCCGGACCACCACCGAGGTCGGCGACGCCCTCGCCGCCCGAGTATCCGGCTGATCGGGCCGGCTGAGAGGCACTCACAACCCCACAGCTGTTCGGCACGGCCCCTGAGATGCGACTATCAACAGTGGGCCGTGCCGTCGTGTGTCCCAACACCTGGCGGGCCGGCCCTGACCAACCCCACGGTGAAGGACTGAAGCCATGACCACGCCCACCCAGGCGCCCATTCCGTTCGACCTCAAGCCCTCCGCGCACCCGCTGCCCTCGGCTGAGCGCGCGGCCCGGCTGGCGAACCCCGGATTCGGCCGGATCTTCACCGATCACATGGTCACCATCCGCTGGACCGAGGGCCGCGGCTGGCACGACGCCCAGCTGACCCCGTACGCCCCGCTGGAGATGGACCCGGCGAACATGACCCTGCACTACGGGCAGTCGATCTTCGAGGGACTCAAGGCCTACCGGCAGCCCGACGGCTCGATCGCCACCTTCCGCCCGGAGGCGAACGCGGCCCGGTTCCAGTCCTCGGCCCGCCGCCTGGCGATGCCCGAGCTGCCCGCCGACACCTTCGTCGAGGCGGTCGAGCTGCTGGTCCAGCAGGACCGCGACTGGGTGCCCACCGAGCCGGAGCAGAGCCTGTACCTGCGCCCGTTCATGTTCGCCACCGAGGTGGGCCTGGGCGTGCGCCCGGCCAACGAGTACCTCTTCGTGCTGATCGCCTCCCCGGCCGGCGCCTACTTCCCCGGCGGCGTCAAGCCGGTCTCGGTCTGGCTCTCCGAGGAGTACGTGCGCGCGGCGCCCGGCGGCACCGGGGCCGCCAAGTGCGCCGGCAACTACGCGGCCTCGCTGGTCGCCCAGGCCCAGGCCGCGGCCCAGGGCTGCGACCAGGTGGTCTGGCTGGACGCGGCCGAGCACAAGTGGGTCGAGGAGATGGGGGGCATGAACCTCTACTTCGTCTTCGGCGAGGGCGACAGCGCCCGCATCGTCACCCCGGCGCTGTCCGGCGCGCTGCTGCCCGGCATCACCCGCGACTCGCTGCTCACCATGGCCGCCGACCTCGGCTACGCCACCGAGGAGCGGAAGATCTCCACCGACGAGTGGAAGCAGGCCAACGCCGACGGCACCCTGACCGAGGTCTTCGCCTGCGGCACCGCCGCCGTGATCACCCCGGTCGGCTCGGTCAAGTCGGCCCGCGCCGACTGGACGGTGGGCGCCGGCGAGCCCGGCCCGGTCACCATGCGCCTGCGCGAGACCCTGCTCGGCATCCAGGGCGGCACCGTCGCGGACACCCACGGCTGGCTGCACCCGATCGTGACGGCCTGACACCTCCCACCCGGGCGCCCCACCGCCGCGCGGCGCCCGGGTTCCGCACCAGCGCGCCGCTGCGGCCCCGTCCCGCATCGCGAGACGTCCCCGCTCCGCCGCTGAACCTGTGCCAGAATGCGAGCGTGTCCTCGCTCGCGCTGATTATTGGCAGCAGGCGCGCCGGTCCGCAGTGACCGTCCTGTGGTGAACCCCGCGGGACGACCACCGTGTCCTCAGACCCGCGCGCAGACCTCTCGCACCCGCGAGGGGTCTTTTGTTTTGCCCGGTCAGGCCCACCCCACGCCGACCGGGCAGGACCCGGACCTCCACCCCCGCCGACCGGGCGGGTCAAGATTCCGGGTGGCGCGCGGGAAGGTGGACAGTGGAGCGGGAACTCGATTCCGGCAGCAGCAGACTCTCTCCCCCGGCCTTCGGCCGGGTGGTGCCCCCACGAGCGGAGAAACCAGGGCCATGACCGACGCCAGTACACGGCGCCCCGACGACGCCTTCCACGTCTTCGACACCACCCTGCGCGACGGCGCGCAGCGCGAGGGGATCAACCTCACGGTGGCCGACAAGCTGACCATTGCGCGGCACCTGGACGACTTCGGCGTCGGGTTCATCGAGGGGGGCTGGCCCGGGGCCAACCCGCGCGACACCGAGTTCTTCGCCCGGGCCCGGGCCGAACTGGACTTCAAGCACGCCCAGCTGGTCGCCTTCGGCGCCACCCGCCGGGCCGGCACCAGGGCCGCGGACGACCCGCAGCTGGCCGCCCTGGTCGACTCCGGCGCCCCGGTGGTCACCCTGGTGGCCAAGTCGCACGACCGGCACGTGGAGCTCGCGCTGCGCACCACGCTGGCGGAGAACCTGGAGATGGTCCGGGACAGCGTCGCCTTCCTGCGCGAGCAGGGCCGGCGGGTCTTCATCGACTGCGAGCACTTCTTCGACGGCTACCGGGCCAACCCCGAGTACGCCCTGGCCGTGGTGCGCACCGCGCACGAGGCGGGCGCGGACGTGGTGGTGCTGTGCGACACCAACGGCGGCATGCTGCCCGGCGGGGTGCGCGAGATCGTCGCCGAGGTGCTGGCCGCCACCGGCGCCCGGCTCGGCATCCACGCCCAGGACGACACCGGCTGCGCGGTGGCCAACACGCTGGCCGCGGTGGACGCCGGCGCCACCCACGTGCAGTGCACCGCCAACGGCTACGGCGAGCGGGTGGGCAACGCCAACCTGTTCCCGGTGGTCGGCGCGCTGGAGATCAAGTGCGGCCGCGGGGTGCTGCCGCCCGGCAAGCTGGCCGAGATGACCCGGATCTCGCACGCGATCGCCGAGGTGGTCAACCTCACCCCCTCGACCCACCAGCCGTACGTGGGCTTCTCGGCCTTCGCACACAAGGCCGGCCTGCACGCCTCGGCGATCAAGGTGGACCCGGACCTCTACCAGCACATCGACCCCGAACTGGTCGGCAACACCATGCGGATGCTGGTCTCCGACATGGCCGGGCGGGCCTCGATCGAGCTCAAGGGCCGCGAGCTCGGCTACGACCTGTCCACCGACCGCGACCTGGCCGGCCGGGTGGTGGCCCGGGTCAAGGAACAGGAACTGCTCGGCTACACCTACGAGGCGGCCGACGCCTCCTTCGAGCTGCTGCTGCACGGCGAGGTGCACGGGCGTCCGGCGGCGTACTTCACGCTGGAGTCCTGGCGCACCATCAGCGAGCAGGGCCCGGCCGGGACGGCGGGCAACGAGGCGACGGTGAAGCTCTGGGCCAAGGGTGAGCGGATGATCGCCACCGGCGAGGGCAACGGCCCGGTGGACGCGCTGGACCGGGCCCTGCGCACCGCGCTGGAGCGGATCTACCCGCAGCTGGCCAAGCTGGAGCTGTCCGACTACAAGGTGCGGATCCTGGAGGGCCAGCACGGCACCGGGTCCAAGACCCGGGTGCTGATCGAGAGCACCGACGGCAGCTCCACCTGGTCCACCGTGGGCGTGGCCGACAACGTGATCGCCGCCTCCTGGCTGGCCCTGCAGGACGCCTACGCCTACGGGCTGCTCAAGGCGGGCGTGCGGCCGCAGGACTGAGCAGGCGTCACACGAGCGCGAGCGGGGACCTCGAACCGGGGTCCCCGCTCCTTCGCGTTCGGCGCACGCCCGTGCTCGCGGCCGGGGCCGTCGGACAGTCAGCCCTAGCGCAGGCGGGCGAGGAGG
>NZ_PYBW01000005.1 GCF_003205575.1 Streptomyces tateyamensis | reverse complement strand
GCTCACGGCCTGTCTCCTGTTACGTCGGGGTGCTTCGAACCATAAGGGTACTGAGTGCCATTTGCAAAGGCACTCAGTACCCTCGTTCGCGATTTCGATGGTACGGTCCGAGCCATGAGCCAGGAACGCGAGCGCGCGGGGAGACCCGCCGCCAAGCCGCCGATGCGTGACGCGCTGGTCGCGGCGGCACTGCGGCTGTTCGACGAACGCGGCTTCGAGCAGACCACGGTGGACGACATCGTGGCGCTGGCCGGGGTCGGCCGGCGCTCGTTCTTCCGGTACTTCCCGTCCAAGGAGTCGGTGGTCTTCCCGGACCACGACGGCTGCCTGGCCGAGATGAACGCCTTCCTGGCCGACCCGGCCGGCGCCGCCGAGGACCCGGTCGAGCGGGCCGGCGCGGCCGCCCGGCTGGTGCTGCGGATGTACGCGGCCGACCCGGTGTTCTCGGTGCGCCGCTACCGGCTCACCCGCGAGGTGCCGGCGCTGCGGGCGCACGAGCTGTCCGCGGTCTGGCGCTACGAGCGGGCGCTGGCCGACTACCTGCGCAGCCGTTACGCGCACCGCCCGGACGGCCGGCTGCGGGCCGACGTGGTGGCCGCCGCCGTGGTCGCCGCGCACAACAACGCGCTGCGCAGCTGGCTGCGCTCGGGGGCCGAACGCGACCCGGAGGCGAGTGTGACCGAGGCGCTCGCGTACGTGGTGGCGACCTGGGGCGACCAGGCGCCCGTTCCGGCCGGGCCGACGGCCCGAGGCGAAGAGGCCGACGGGGCCGACGGGGCCGAAGAGGTGCGCGAGGGCGAGGAAGTGGTCGTCCTGGTGGCCCGGCGGGGCACGCCGATGTGGCGGGTGGTGGACGAGATTCAGGCGGCACTCAGTGCCACCTGAGATGCCATAGATCGTCAAATTCCCTGTCCTGGGCGGTCTTGTGCACTGGCACCGAGTGCCATATGGTCTCGGCACGCCCCACTGCCAGCCGCCCCGGAGGGATCCGTGAACCAGACTCTCGTCGCCGAAGCCGCCGTGGAGAGCCCCGTCGAGCTGATCTACCGTCAGTGCGGCTGGTGCAGCTCGCCCACCGAACACTTCCGGCTGCTCTGCCCGGTCTGCGGCTCGACCGAGATGCACGAGCGCAGCAGCGCCGGCCTCGGCGTGGTCCGGCGGATCGGTGCCGTGGTCCGCTCCGAGTACCTGGAGCACCGGATCCGGCAGAACTGCGCCGTCACGCTGGACGAAGGCCTCACCATTGCCGCCGTGGTGACGGCCAGTCGGTACGAGGTGGTCCCGGTAGGCACCCGGGTCCAGCTGCACGCGGTCGGTGAGGACCGCGAGGTGGCCGAGTTCCGGCTGCTGTAGGGGCCGTCGACCCGGGTCCTACGATGGGCGCATGAGCAACCGCTCGCAGCTCCCAGCTGCGCACCATGTGCAGGAACCGGTGACCGAGGAGCGGCTGGAGATCGCCGCCGGGATCCTGGCGATGCTCTCCGACCGCACCCGCCTCGCGCTGCTGCACCGGCTCGGACAGGGTGAGGCCGACGTCACCACGTTGACCGAGGCGTGCGGTGCGGCGCGCACCTCGGTCAGCCAGCACCTCGGGAAGCTGCGGCTGGCCGGGCTGGTGACGACCCGCAAGGACGGCCGCCGCGTGGTGTACGCGCTGCGCCACGGCCACCTGCGCCGCCTGGTGGACGAGGCGCTGAACGTGGCCGAGCACGAGCTGCGGCACCTGCCGGCCCACGACTGAGCCCGCGGCCCCCCGGGGGGCGAAACGAAAATCCCCTCGATCATTCCTCGGCGGCCAACCCCTGCGTTGCGCCGGAGGCCAGGACGCCGGTGACGAAGTCCGCCAGCTGTGACCGCAGTCGTTCCCGCGGGATTCGCTCCGCTCCGGCCAGGTGCTCGACGAGGTCGGCCCGGGTGGCGGCCAGCAGGGCGTGGGCGGTGAAGCCGCTGTCGGCCAGGCCGGGGACCTGCTCCAGGACGGTTCGGAGCAGGCTGTGCCACCGCTCGTAGTGCTCCGCCCGGTAGGGGCTGCTGCTCCCGCTCTCCTCCAGGGCCAGCGCGAGGCGCCGGTTGTCGAGTTTGAAGCACAGGACGGCATCGAGCAGGGCGGGCACGCGGTCTCGTGCAGGGGTCGCGGGCCCCAGCGGCGGTGGGCCGATCTCGACGGCCTGCCTGATCGGTTCCAGCCGTGCCTCGTACAGCGCGCGGAGCAGCCCGGCGCGATCGCCGAAGGCCCGGAAGAGCGTGCCCTTGCCGACGCCGGCCGCCGCAGCGACGTCGGCCATGGTGACGTCCTCGGGACTCTCGCAGTGGACGAAAAGGGCGTCGGCGGCCGTGAGCACGGCCTCCCGGTTGCGGGCGGCGTCCTTGCGGGGCCTGCGCTCGGTCATGCCGCACCTCCAGTTGCAAAGCGGACCCGTGGTCCGTATTGTCAAACCGGACCTAGGGTCCGCATTCTAACTGGAGGTTGCCCATGTCCGCACCGACCGCCCCGGCGGATCTGTACCGCCACAGCCTGCGACTGCTGCTCGACAAGGACATGTCCGCGTGGGTCGCCCTGTGGGCCGAGGACGGCCTCATGGAGTTCCCCTTCGCCCCCGACGGCTGGCCCCAGCGGCTGGAGGGCAAGGAGGCCATCGCCGCCTACATGCGCCACTACCCCGACCACATCGACCTGTACGACTTCCCCGACCTGCGGATCCATCAGACCACCGACCCGCAGACCATCGTGGTCGAGATGCGCGGCGTCGGCCGCATGGTGGAGAGCGACGCGCCCTTCGACATGACCTACATCGCCGTTGTGACGGTTCGAGACGGACACCTCACCTCTTACCGCGACTACTGGAACCCCCTCGCCGTCCAGGAATCCGGCGCCGCCTTCGCCGGGAGCAGCCGATGACCACCACCGGCACCACGCTGGTCCTCGGCGCCACCGGCACCACCGGCAGCCGCACCGCCGCACAGCTGACGGCCGCGGGTCACCGCGTCAAAGCCGCCGGCCGCCGGGCCGCCCCGGTCGCGACCGCGACTGCCGCCCCGGTCGCCGGCGCCGAGGCGGTCCGGTTCGACTGGTACGACCCCGCTACCCACGCGGCCGCCCTCGAGGGCGTCGACCGCGTCTACCTGGTCCCGCCCCCGGGCGATGCCGACCCCGCGGCGATCATGCTGCCGTTCCTCCGTCAGGCCCGCGCCGCCGGCGTGCACCGCGCGGTGCTGCTGAGCTCCTCGGCCATCCCCGAGGGCGGCCCGGCGGTGGGAGCTGTGCACCGGGCCCTGCCCGACCTCTTCGAACAGTGGGCGGTGCTGCGGCCCTCGTGGTTCATGCAGAACTTCACCGGTACGCACGCGCACGCCCGCAGCATCCGGGACGAGGGCATCATCTGGACCGCCACCGACCGCGGCCGGGTCGGCTTCGTCGACGCCGGGGACATCGCGGCCGTCGCCGTCTGCGCTCTGACCGACGAGCAGGCCCCCAACGCCGATCTCGTCCTCACCGGACCCGAGCCGCTCGGCTACGACGACATCGCGGCGATCATCACCGAGGTCACCGGTCGGTCCGTGGTCCACCGCCGTCTGTCGTACCAACAGATGCGCGACCGCCTCACGGCGCAGATGCCGGGGGAGTTCGCCGCGATGCTGGCCGGTATGGACCGCGCCATCGCCGGAGGTGCGGAGGACCGCACCACCGACACCGTCCAGCGCCTTACCGGTCGGCCCCCGCGCACCTTCCGAGCCCTCCTGGAGAGGGAGATGCGATGCGGCAGCTGATGTGCCAGGACGGTCAGGCGGTCCCAGCGCGAGACCCTCGGTCAGGACGCCGCTGAGTGCCGCACCGTGCTCCGCCGCACCGCCCACCCGGCTTCGCCTCCGGATGACCCTGGCCGGGCCCCAAGGCTTGCGGCCGCGGGCGAGTTGGCGCCAATATGTGCGCAGGTGTTGACGTAACCAACTGTGCTCGCGTCCAGTCGAGGTGCCCGCCATGCTCGCCGTGCTCCGCCACCGCGCCTACCGCCGTCTGTTCACCGCCCAGCTGGTCGCCCTGGTCGGCACCGGGCTGGCCACCGTGGCGCTCAGCCTGCTGGCCTACGACCTGGCCGGGGACCGGGCCGGCACGGTGCTGGGCACGGCGCTGGCGATCAAGATGGTGGCCTTCGTCGGCCTGGCCCCGCTGATCAGTGCGCAGGCGCACCGGTTGCCGCGCAAGGCCCTGCTGGTGGGGGCCGACCTGCTGCGGGCCGCGGTGGCGCTCACGTTGCCGCTGGTGGACCGGGTCTGGCAGGTCTACCTGCTGGTCTTCCTGCTGCAGGCCGCCTCGGCCGCCTTCACCCCGGCCTTCCAGTCGGTGATACCCGAACTGCTGCCCGAGGAGCGGGAGTACACCCGGGCCCTGTCGCTCACCAGCCTCACCTACGACCTGGAGAGCCTGTTCAGCCCGGCGCTGGCGGCGGTGCTGCTCACCCTGGTCGGCTACCACCGGCTCTTCCTCGGCACGGCGGCCGGGTTCGCCGCCTCGGCGGTGCTGGTCACCTCGGTGGCGCTGCCGGGACAGCTGCGGCGGGCGGTGCCGGGCGGGGTGCTGGTCCGGGCCGCGCGCGGTGTCCGGCTGCTGTGGGGCGCGCCGCCGCTGCGGGCGCTGCTCGCCCTGGACCTGACGGTGGCGGCGGCCGGCGCGGTGGTCTTCGTCAACACCGTCGGCTTCGTGCGCGAGTACCTGCACCGGGGTGCGGGCGACGTGCCGCTCGCCCTGGGCGCCTACGGGGCCGGGTCGATGACGGCGGCCCTGCTGCTACCCGGCCTGCTGGAGCGGGTGGCCGAGCGGCGGGTGCTGCTGGCCGCCGGGAGTTTGCTCGGCGCGCTCTTCCTGCCGCTCGGGCTGCTCGCGCTCGCCCCGGCCGGCGGCTGGCGGTGGCCGGCCCTGCTGGCGCTGTGGGCGGCGATCGGGGCGGGCAGCGCGCTGGTCACCGCGCAGGCCGGGCGGCTGGTGCGGCGGTGCGTCGACCCGGCGGACCGGGCCGACGCCTTCGCGGGACAGTTCTCCCTCTCGCACAGCTGCTGGCTGCTCAGCTACCCGCTGGCCGGCTGGCTGGGCCCGGCCGGCGCGCTGCCGGTGCTCGGACTGCTCGCGCTGCTGGGGCTGGGCGCGGCGGTGCGCAGCCTGCCCCGGCTGAGCGGGCGCCCCGAGCCGGCCGGTCAGCCCTTGCGGGCCACCCAGACGGCGGCCAGGCGCAGCACCGGGTTGTCCGCGAGCGAGGGGGCACCGGCCTCGGGGCGCCACTGGGAGACGGTCACCACGCCCGGGTCCACCGGGGTCAGGTCGCCGAGGAACGCAGCCACCTGATCCAGCGTGCGGAACTGGGCCCGGCCCACCCCCTGGCGCAGCACCGCCTCGGTGGCGGCCGCCTCCTGGTCGTCGCCGGCGGCGAGCAGGTGGTGCAGGAACACGTAGCTGCCGGACGGGAGCGCCGCGACCAGCTCGCCCAGGATCCGGGCCGGCTCCTCCTCGTCCAGCACGTAGTGCAGGATCCCGCAGAGCAGCAGGCCGATCGGCTGCTCGAAGTCCAGGTGGTCACGCAACCGCTCGTCGGTCAGCAGGGCGGCCGGGTCGCGCAGGTCGCCGGCCACCACCACGGTCTGCGGGTTGTCGGCGAGCAGGGCGCGGGCGTGGGTGAGCACCACGGGGTCGTTGTCCACGTACACCACCCGGGTGGCCGGGTCGACGGAGTGCGCGATCTGGTGCACGTTGTCGGCCGTGGGCAGGCCCGAGCCCAGGTCCAGCAGCTGGCGCAGGCCCGCCTCGCCGACCAGGTACCGCACCACCCGACGCAGCACCGCCCGCTGCGCGCGCACCCCGAGCTGCACCTCGGGCAGCGTCTCCTCGATCCGCTGGGCCACGATCCGGTCCGCCGGGAAGTTGTCCTTGCCGCCCAGCAGGTAGTCGTAGACCCGCGCGATGTTCGGCGGCGCCGCCTCACCCGGGCCGGTCTGCCAACCGCTGGCGGTCCTCTGCTGCTGCTCCGACACGGCTGGCCTCTCTCTGACGCGGACTCAGCACCAGATGATGGTGGATCATGACCGGTCAGGGCAATGGGGGGTGGGCGGCAGCCCGCGGCCGGGCCCGGCTCACCCCGTCACCGGATGCGGCAGGGCCCGGCTCACACCCTCGCCGCAGTGTCCGCGTCCACCGGCGGGCCGCCGGCCAGGCCGTCGGCGAGGGGGGAACGGGACAGGCTCAGGCAGCCGAACAGGACCAGGGCCAGGGCGGCGAGTTGGGGCAGCAGCCACCAGCCGGTGCGCAGGGTCTCGGCGAACAGGGTGACGCCGTAGCAGGTGCTGATCAGGGCGTCCCCGATGCTGAGCATGGGCTGGGAGGCGGCCAGCGAGCCGGCCTGCAGGGCGTTCTGCAGGACGAAGAGCGAGCCCGCGCCGATCGCGGCCGTCGCGTAGAGCTGCCAGCTGGTGAACAGGGCACCGGCGCCGCCCTCGTTCAGCCGGGCCATCGCGTCCTTCATCAGGGCCGCCGTGAGGGCGTAGCCGCAGGCGGCTGCCAGGCCGAGCGCGGCGGCGCGGGCGTTGCCGTGCACCTTGAGGCCGATGCCCAGGGTCACCGCCAGGAAGGCCCCGCTGGCCAGCAGCGCCGGGAACCAGGAGCCGGGGGAGACCGCCTCGTCCCCGCCGCTGGGCGCGGCCGCGAGCAGGAAGAGCGCCAGGCCGCCGCCCACCTGCACCACCGCGAGCCAGACCGCGCGCGGGAACGAGCGGTGGAACAGCAGCCCGCCCAGCAGCAGGGTGAACGGCAGCTCGATCACGAAGATCGGCTGGACCACCGCGATCGGCCCGGTGGCCAGCGCCACCGCCTGGCAGACCGCCGCCACCATGCTCATCGCGATCCCGCCCAGCCAGACCGGGCGCCGCAGCAGGTCGCGCAGCAGCGACAGGTGCAGCGCGGCCTCCTCCGGCGCCTCGGCGGCGGCCCGCCGCTGCAGCACCGAGGCGGTGCCGTTGCTGATCGCGGTCAGGACGGCGAACAGGATCGAGATCATGCCCCCATCATCGGGGGACCCGCACCCGGCCACCAAGCACTCCGGTGAACGGGTGCCGCGAGCCTGCCGCCCGGGCCGTCACCAGTCGGCCTCCTGATAGTCCTTCAGGAAGACGCCCGAGACCGGCTCGCCCGCCTCGCCGAGCACGATCGGGTGGTAGACCCGGGCGGCGCCGTCCACGATGTCGAGCGGGGTGCGGAAGCCCCTGGCGCTGATCCGGGCCTTCTTCGGGGCCGGGTTCTCGTCGGTGATCCACCCGGTGTCCACCGCGCACATGTGCACGCCGCGCGCGGCGAGCTCGGCCGCGCTGGTGCGGGTGAGCATGTTGAGCGCGGCCTTGGCCATGTTGGTGTGCGGGTGCCCGGCGGTCTTGTTGCGCACCGCGAACCGGCCCTCCACGGCGGTCACGTTGACCACGTAGCGGCGGGGGTGCGGCGAGGCCAGCAGCAGCGGGAGCAGGCGGTCGCAGAGCAGGGCCGGGGCCACCGCGTTGACCAGCTGCACCTCCAGCAGCTCGGCCGGGTCGAGCTCGCCCAGCCGCGCTGACCAGGAGTTGGCGGGGGCGGTGTCGGGCAGCAGGCCGGCCTCGTCGACGGGCAGCGCAGGCCGGCCGGAGCCGGTGCCCGGCCCGAGCGCGGTGCGCAGCGAGAACCCCGGCGCGGCCCACCGCGTCACCTGGTGCGCGGCCGGTCCGGTGAGCGGTACCGACTCGCCCGCGGTCAGCGCGGCGTAGGCGGCGGCCGGGCGGCGGACGGTCTGCGCGGCGTTGTTGACCAGGATGTCGAGCGGTCGGCCCTGGGCGTGCAGGTGCTCGCACAGCGCGAGCACCTGGCGCGGGTCGCGCAGGTCGAGGGCGAGCACGGTCAGGCGGTCCAGCCACTGCTCGCTGCCGGGGGCGGCCTGGAAGCGGCGCACGGTGTCCGCGGGAAAGCGGCTGGTGACGATCAGTTCGGCGCCGTCCCGCAGCATCATCAGGGCCAGCTGGAACCCGATCTTCACCCGTCCGCCGGTGAGCAGCACCCGGCGCCCGCGCAGGTCGGTGGCGAGCGCCCGGTGGGCACCGTTCAGTGCGGCGCAGGCCGGGCAGAGCATGTGGTAGAAGCCGTCCACCTGCTGGTAGTTGGCCTTGCACACGTAGCAGCGGCGGGCGCGGATCAGCTCGCCGGGGGTGCCGGCGGCCGAGGCCAGCGGCGCGTCCTCGCGGCGGTCCGCCGCGCAGGTGGCGGTGGCGGCCAGCACCGCGGCGTCGGCCGCGGCCCGCATATCGCGCTGGCCCTGGCGCCGCTCGCGGCGGCTGTCCCGGGCGAAGGACGCGATCATCCGGTCGGCCCGCCGGCGGGTGCGGTCGCCGAGGGGCAGCTGCCGCAGTCGCCCGAGCGTGCGGGTGAAGGCGGCCAACTCCTCCTCGGTGATGGGTGTCTCGGTTTCGGGCATGGCTCTCCCCGTTCGCCACCTGGGTGTTCGGACCCGCCGGGCCGTGCTGCCGGGCGGTTGTGGCGATGGTAGGGAGCGAGGGGGCCGTGGTGAAACCGGTTTGCGGGCTGCGGACCGGACCGGCACTGCTGCACACTACTGACGCACAGTCAGGTCACCTCGGACGAAAGGCAGCAGCATCTCGTGGTGGACGCCCCCGCACGCCGCCCAACCACCGGGCGGCCGGAGCCCGATGACCTCACGCTGCTGAGCCGCCTGGCCGCCGACCGGGCAGCCCTGCGCGAGCGGTTCGCCGTCGAGGGCGAGCTCACCGGGCTGACCCGGCTCGGCGAGGCACCCGTCGGCGACCCGCGGGCCGGCGACCCGCACACGGCCGGCCCGCAGGGCGTTGACCCGCAAGCCGTCGGCCCGCGCGAGGCCGGTCCGGAGGCCGGCGCACCCGCCGGGCACCTGCTGCAGTTCGCGAACGGCACCCGGATCGTCTACCAGCCCCGCCCGCTCGACGACTTGCTCCTGAGGGTCCAGGACCTGCTGGACCGGCTCAACCCGCAGCTGCGCCTGCCGCTGCTGCAACTCCCGCTGCTGGCCCGGGACGGCTACGGCTGGCGGGCTCACCTGGCTACCGAAGCACCCCGCAGCCAGGACGAGTTGCAGACCTTCCACCATCGGGTGGGCACGCTGGCCGCAGTGCTGCACCTGCTGGCCGGCCCGGGCGGCGGCCGACCGGTGCTGGTCGCGGTGCGCGACCAGCCGGTGCTGGTCGACCCGGGAGCGGCGCACCACCCCGGTCACCCCGCCCACCCCGACCAGCCCGGCGACCGCTCCGCCGCCGAGCGCCTGGCCCGGCACGACCTGCGGCACTCCGTGCTGCGCAGCGGCCTGCTGCCGACCCGCAGCCGGCAGGAGGCCGCGCACACCGAGCAGCTGGCGGCCGGCTTCACCGAGGCGTACCGACTGCTGGCCGCCGAGCAGCCTGCCCGGCTGGACCCGGCCGACCTGGACCGCGAGCTGTGGCTGCTCCGGCTGGCCGTAAGCACCGCCGATGGGCCGGTGGAGCCGCGCCGCCGGCCGACGGTGCTGGTCACCGAGCGGCTCGCCGGGCCCCCGCCCACCGCGGCCGGCCTGCGCGAGCGGGCGCTGGCCAAGGCGCTGGCGGCGGCCGAGGAGCTGCTGCGCGCGGCCTACCGCTCGGGCGACCCGGTCGACCCAGTCGACCTGGCCTGGCTCGGTCCCACCTGGGCCGCGCCCGGCCGCTGGACGCCGGCCGAGCTGGGGCCGGACCTGTACAGCGGGACGGCCGGGGTGCTGCTCTTCCTGCACCAGCTGGGCCGGGTCAGCGGGGACGCAGACCTCCAGCAGGCGGCCCGCGGCGCCGAGCTGACCCTGCACCGGCAGCTGCGGCGGACCGCGGACCGGCTGGGCGGCGGACTGGCCGGGACGGGCGGCGTGCTGTACGCCCTGGCCCAGCTGGCGGCGGACCGGCCCGGTGACCGCGAGGTGGAGGCGGCGGCGGACCTGATGCTGCGACGAGTCGCGGCGACCGCCGCCGCGGACAGCGGATACGACCTGCTGGCGGGCAACGCCGGCACTATCGGCGGGCTGCTGGCCTGGGGCGCGGTCCGTCCGAGCGGTGCGGTGACCGACGCGGTGGCCCGGTGTGCCCGCCACCTGGCGGCGGCCGGCCGGGTGCAGAGCGAGGGCGGTACCGGGTGGCCCACGGCAGGCGCGGGGCGCCCGCTGGCGGGGTTCGCGCACGGCGGCTCGGGCATCGGGTGGGCCCTGGCCAAGGCCGGCGAGCTGCTCGGCGAGGCCCGGCTCGCGGAGCTGGCGCTGGACGCGCTGGACCACGAGCGCACGCTCTTCGACCCGAAGGCGGCCAACTGGCGCGACGCCCGGGTGGCCGACGGACCGCCGAGCTACCCCGTGCTCTGGTGCCACGGCGCGGCCGGGATCGCCCTGGCCCGGGTGGAACTGGCCGAGCTGCTGGACAACGACCTGCTGCGCAAGGAGCGCGACATCGCCCTGGAGACCGTGGTGCGGCACGGCTTCGGACTGGACTTCTCCCTGTGCCACGGGGACTTCGGGAACCTGGAGCCGCTGCTGCTGGCCGGCGAGCCGTGGCACACCGTGGGGGTGCGGCGGGCGGCGAGCACGCTGGACGCCTTGGACGAGCGGGGCTGGGTCTGCGGGCTCCCGCAGGGCCTGGCCAACCCGTCGCTGCTGGTCGGGCTGGCGGGGATCGGGCACGGGCTGCTGCGCCTGGCGGCGCCGGCGGACGTGCCGGCGCTGCTGGCCCTGCATCCGCCCATACCCCGATAGCCTTGTCAACTTCTGCGGCGCGCTGCTGCGAAGAGGGCTCCTGGTGGGGGTCTGGCCGGTAGCCTTGCCTGGTCTAGCGGCGAGCCGGGGAGGACGCGGGTATGGCGGAGGCACTGATCATCGGCGTCGGGGGGCTGGAGCCGGAGGTGGCCGCGAGCGCGTTCGTGGCGCCGACGGCCGTAGTGGTGGGCGCGGTGCGGCTGGGGGAGCGGGCGAGCGTGTGGTACCAGGCGGTGCTGCGCGGGGACGCCGAGTCGATCACGGTCGGCGCCGAGTCCAACATCCAGGACAACTGCACGGTGCACGCCGACCCCGGTTTCCGGGTGGAGGTCGGGCGCCGGGTCACCGTGGGCCACAACGCGGTGCTGCACGGCTGCGTGCTGGAGGACGACGTCCTGGTCGGCATGGGCGCCACCGTGCTCAACGGGGCCCGGATCGGAGCCGGTTCGCTGATCGCCGCCGGTGCGGTGGTGCAGCAGGGCACCCAGGTGCCGCCCGGCTCGATGGTGGCCGGGGTGCCGGCCCGGGTGAAGCGCGAGGTGACGGCCGACGAGCTGCTCAGCATCAAGGCCAACGCCGAGGGCTACCTGCTGCTGGCCGAGGCGCACGCGGCCCACGCGGCTCCGGTGGGCCAGGTGAGGTGAGTGGGAGGGACGTCAGGACGCGTACTGCCCTGACGTCCCGTCACCGCCGGCAGGCGAGCCTCACATCCCGGGCCCGTCGTACGCCCCGCGGTTCGGTTTGCCGGTCGCCGACACCGGGTTGCCCCACAGGTCCTGGCCGCCGTTGCCGCTCACCACGGCGCCGTTCAGCAGGCCGGGCGAGGTGGTGCGCAGGCGGTACCCGCCCAGCGAGTCCAGGGTGTCCCCGCCGGTACCGGGGGCGAGCAGGCCGGGGTCTCCCACGATCCCGTTCGCGGTCGGCCGCGGCACGTTCTGCCACATGTTCCACTCGTAGTCGATCCCGGCCCCGGTCGGCATGGCGGAGTCGGAGGTCCCCACCCAGATGTTGTTCCAGACGTGACTGGTGGTCGGCCACTGGACGGTGAGCCGGTGGTTGGGGCAGTACACCGTGTTGTTGTAGAACCAGAGGGTGGACGCGTTGCCGCTGCTGATGATCCGGCAGTCGTTCTGCGCCACGTTGTACCGCACGATCTCGGTCGCCCCGCCCGAGGTGCCGCAGCCGTCGCAGTTGAGGAACAGCCCGCCCGCGTTGTCGTGGCTGTAGTTGTACTGGACGGTGCAGGTGCCGGTGTTCCCCCAGTCGCAGTCGAAGGCCTCGCTGTCGTAGGCCGACATCACGCTGCCGTGGACGACGTTGTGCTGCAGCACGGGGTTGTGGTCGCCGAGCACCCACATCCCGGCGAAGTTGCCGCCGGTCCACGGGTAGCTGCCGGTACCCAGGTCGGCGGCGGTGTTGTACTGGACCATCGGCGACTCGGCGTAGGAGACGATGATCCCGTCGCCGCCGACGGCGCTGACCGTGTTCTGCTCGACCAGCACGCCGGTGCCCCTGGCGGCCGCCGCGCCGACCCGGACCTTGATGCCGCCGCCCCCGCAGTCGCTCACCCGGGTGTGGTGGACCGTCACCTGGTTGAGGGTGGAGCCGGTGCCGGTGGTGCCGAACCGGATGCAGGCGGAGTTGGCGAAGGCGGTGGCGTAGCTCGCCTTGTCGGTCTGGCCGGCCACGCCGTCGACGAGCAGGCCGTCGACGTCGTAGCCGCGGTGCGCGGTGCCGTCGGTGGACTGGATCAGCAGGCCCTCGCGCTGGGCCAGGGCGGTGGCGTTGTCGGTCAGCTCGATCGCGCCGATGGTCCAGTAGTCCTGGTTGGTGAGGGTGAGCGCGCTCTCGGCGCCGGTGCCGTCGAGCACGGGCGCGGCGCCGCTGCCGTAGGGGGCGATGGTGACCGGGGCGGTCGCGGTGCCGCTGCCGAGCGGAGCCAGGGTGCCGGTGCAGCGGGTGCCGGCCGCGATCGCGAGGGTGTCGCCGGGGCGGAAGGTGAGGGCGTTGACGGCGGCGACCGAGTTGAACGGCGCGGCCAGGCTGCCGTCACCGCCGGAGGGCTGCGAGCAGTCCAGGTGGACGGTGGTGGCGGTGCCGGCGCCGGCCGGCCCGGTGACCGACGCCGTGGCGGCCAGCACGGTGGCCGCCATGACCGCGGCCCGGATCGCGGTCAGTGCCCGAACTCTCCTGCTGGATGGGCTGGTTCGCATCGAGGGCCCTTCTGGGGGATGGGGTGGGGCCACAAGGTAGGAAGCGGCTGCCGATCGGGTCAAGGGAACCGGAGCGTTCGATCGAATAGTGATCGTCCCTTGATTGAATGATCGATGCCTGCCGGGCGGCTGGGGCCCACGGGACAGCAGAGGGCATTGGCTGGTTTGGCCGCCGTAGAACTGGGCATCAACGGCCTCCCACCAGCAACCGGACGGGAGCGCCCAGATGAACGACAACACCGCGGCGGTCAGGACGACGATGCCGGTAGAGCTGGTCTGCACCGGGCTCGGCGAGCGGATCACCTTCGACGCCACCTGGTGGTACGACGTCGGGGATCCGTACGCCGTCCACGTCGACTTCCTGCTGCCGCTCGGCCTCACCGAGCGGTGGTCCTTCGGCCGCGACCTGCTGGCCGAGGGCCTGGAGGTCCCCACCGGCCGCGGTGACGTGCTGATCGAGCCGGAGGCGGACCACCTGCACGTGCTGCTCCAACTGCGCGGCCTGCACGGCTCGGCCCTGTTGCGCACCGAGGAGGCCGGGCTGAACGAGTTCCTGGGCCGCAGCTACGCCCAGGTGCCGGCCGGCACCGAGCAGTACGAGGCCGACCTGGACCGCTGGCTCGCCGACCTGCCCGAGGAGGGGTGAGCGGGGTGGGCGGGTGGGCCCTGCCGCGGGCCGTCCCGGCCGCCTCCGCCATGCGCGGGGCCCTGCGAGGGCAGAGACTGGCGGCGTGAGCGAACACGTGTACCGAGGGTGGGCCACCCTGATCGACCACGGCTTCGAGATCGCCGTGCACGCCGACCTGGTCGACCGCGGCACCGCCCGCAGCGTCAGCTGGGGCGGCCACCTGCAGGCCGACCGGGACGAGGACTTCGAACTGATGGCGCGGGTCGCCGACGGCCGGCTGCGACTGCCGGGCGGCGAGGAGGCCACCTTCACGGCGGTGGTCAACGAGGTCGGCACCGGGGCCCTGGAGATCGCCAGTGAGGCAGCCGCACCGTTCTGACCCGCACCGGCGCTGGACCCGCGGCCTGCGCAGCGTCGCGGGCCAGATGTTCGCGCTGCAGATCGTGGTGGTGCTGCTGCTGGTGGTGGCCGCGGTCAGCGCGCTGGTGCTGCAGTCCGAGCGGGACAGTGCCCAGGAGGCGCGCAACCGCTCGCTGGCCGTCGCCCAGACCTTCGCCGCCTCCCCCGGCATCGTCGCCGCGCTCGCCTCGCCCGACCCCACCGCGCTGCTGCAGCCCGCCGCCGAGGCGGCCCGGGTCGGCTCCGGGGTGGACTTCGTGGTGGTGCTGAACACCGAGGGCATCCGCTACACCCACCCCAACCCGGACCGGATCGGCCACCAGTTCGTCGGGAACTACCTGCCCGCCACCCAGGGGAACGTGGTGATCGAGCGGGTCAACGGCACCCTGGGGCCCCTGGTGCAGGCCGTGGTGCCGGTCTACGGGCCCGGCCACGTGGTGGTCGGCGAGGTCTCGGCCGGCATCACCACCAGCAAGGTCAGCGGGCTGGCCAACCGCCAGCTGCCGCTGGTGCTCGCCGCCTCCGCCGCCGCCCTCGCGCTGGCCACCGGCGGCACCGCGCTGGCCAGCCGCCGACTGCGGCACCAGACCCACGGGCTCGGTCCGGAAGAGATGACCCGGATGTACGAGCACCACGACGCGGTGCTGCACGCGGTGCGCGAAGGCGTGCTGATCCTGGACCAGGACGGCCGGCTGCTGCTGGTCAACGACGAGGCCCGCCGCCTGCTCGCGCTGCCGCCCGAGGCCGAGGGCCGGCCGCTCGACGAGCTCGGCCTGCCGGCGGCGGCCGTCACGCTGCTGGCCCCGGGCAGCGAGGCCAGCGACGAGATGCTGGCCAGCGGCGAGCGGCTGCTGCTGGTCAGCGTGCGCCCGATCGGACGCGGCGGCGGGCCGCCCGGCAGCGTCGCCACGCTGCGCGACTCCACCGAGCTGCACGCCGTCTCCGCCGCGGCGGTGGCCACCCAGCGCCGGCTGCGGCTGCTCTACGAGGCCACCATGGCGGTCGGCACCACGCTGGACATCTCCCGCACCGCCGAGGAACTGGCCCAGGTCACGGTCCCCGGCTTCGCCGACTACGTCACCGTCGACCTCGCCGAGTCGGTGCTGCGCGGCGACGAGCCCGGCCCTGGCGACAGCGGCCGGGTGCGCCGCACGGCGCTGGGCGCGGTGCGCCCGGACCCGCCGTTCTACCCCGTAGGCGAGCTGATCTCGGTGGTCCCCGCCACCCCGTGGGCCCGCACCCTGGACAGCGGGCGGCCCACCCTGGAGCGGGACCTGCGCGCCGCCACCGCCTGGCAGGCCCAGGACCCGGCCCGGGCCCGGCGGGTGCTCGAGGCCGGTGTCCACTCGCTGCTGCGGGTCCCGCTCAAGGCCCGCGGGGTGCGGCTGGGTACGGTGATGTTCTGGCGCGCCGAGCGGCCCGAGGCCTTCGACCAGGACGACCTGGCGCTGGCCGTCCAGCTCGGTGCCCGGGCCGCGGTGGCGATCGACAACGCCCGCCGCTATGCCCGCGAGCACGCGCTGGCCACCACCCTGCAGCGCTCGCTGCTGCCGCGACGGCTGCCCGAGCAGGACGCGCTCCAGGTCGCCTACCGGTACCTGCCCGCCCAGGCGGGGGTGAGCGGCGACTGGTTCGACGTGATCCCGGTGCCCGGCGCCCGGGTCGCGCTGGTGGTCGGCGACGTGGTCGGGCACGGGCTGCACGCGGCCGCCACCATGGGCCGGCTGCGCACCGCCGTGGCCACCTTCGCCACCCTGGACCTGCCGCCGGACGAGCTGCTCGGCCACCTGGACGACGTGGTCAACCGGCTGGAGCTGGAGCGCGGCCCGGTCGAGGACGGGGACGGGGCCGCGGACGGGCGCGACCGGGGCGCAGTCGGCGGCGGCGGGGGCGAGGGCGCCGGGGTGATCGGCGCCAGCTGCCTGATCGCGGTCTACGACCCGGTGGACCGCACCTGCACGATCGCCCGGGCCGGCCACCCGCCGCCGGTGCTGGTCCGCCCCGACGGCACCGCGGCCTTCCTGGACGTGCCGGCCGGGCCGCCGCTGGGCGTGGGCGGACTGCCGTTCACCGCGGCGGAGTTCGAGCTGCCCGAGGGCAGCCGCCTGGTGCTGTACACGGACGGCCTGGTGGAGGACCGCCGGCGCGACATCGACGAGGGGCTGGAGCGGCTGCGCAGCGCGCTGGAACGCGCCGACCCGGACCCGGAAGCCACCTGCGAGCGGGTGCTGGCCACCCTGATGCCCCCGCACCAGAGCGACGACATCGCGCTGCTGGTGGCCCGCACCCGGGTGCTGCCCGAGGAGCGGGTGGCCCGCTGGGCGGTCGCGGCCGACCCGGCGGCGGTGGCCGGGGTGCGGCGCGAGGTGAGCCGCCGGCTGCATGACTGGGGCCTGGCCGAGCTGGACTTCGCCACCGAGCTGATCCTCAGTGAGCTGCTGACCAACGCGATCCGGTACGCCACCGAGCCCATCCAGGTGCGGCTGCTGCTGGACCGGGTGCTGGTCTGCGAGGTCTGGGACGGCAGCAGCACCGCCCCGCACCTGCGCTACGCCGCCAGCACGGACGAGGGCGGGCGCGGGCTGTTCCTGGTCGCCCAGCTGGCCGCGCGCTGGGGGACCAGGTACACCAAGTCCGGCAAGGTGATCTGGGCGGAGCAGGAACTGCCCTGAGGCGGCCCCGGAACTGAAGGCTTGTCAGCGGCGTTGCAGGCAGCCGCGGACCAGGGCGGCCTGGCCGGCGTGCTGCAGGTCGTCGACCAGGGTGGAGACCAGGCGCACGCCCAGCGTCACCGGCGGGTCCCAGGCCTGGTCGACCACCGTGGCGTAGTCGCGCTCGTGCAGGGTGGCCAGGTAGCCGACGGTCTGGCGGTGGGTCGCCTCGTGGTAGCCGGCCAACTGCTCGGCGGTCGCGTGGAAGCGGCCGACCTGGGTACTGGATGCGCCGTACCCGCTGGCCTCGGCCGGGTAGGGCAGGTCGAACCGCTGCTGCCAGCCGTCGGCCTGCCAGACCTCGGGCAGCTCGGCCACTGCCGCGATCTGGATGTCCTGCACCCGGGTCAGGTGCCAGACCAGCCACCCGACCGGGTTGGTGCGCCCGTCGGCGCCGCGCCAGCGCAGCTCGTCGGGGGTGAGGCCGTCCAGCACCTCGGCCACCGTCTCGCGTACGCGCTCGAAGGAGTCGATCAGCAGCTTGGCGCTCGCGGCGGTCATGGGCGCCTCCGTTCCGTTCGGTGCCGTGCCGTTCTGACTGGTCCCGGGCCGATCTTCGCGCGCCGCGGGCAAAACCGGTGGCCGCGCCGCGCCGGGGCTGCATACACTCGCCGACGACCGCGCGCTGCAGCCGAGTTGTGGCGCCACTGGGACGACGAAGGAGGAGACGGCCATGCGTGCACACGCCGCTGCCGTCGTCCCCGCGTCCCGGTTCGAGGTGATCCTGGTGTCCGGGGTCCACCGGTGCCCGCCGCGCGGCCGGCACCGGGGACCCGCCACCGCCTGAGCATCCGTCAGCCGACGCCTGCTCAGGTCGGGGAGCGGGGCAATCGCGCCGCCCATCTCCCGCACCACCCCGAAAGGCCTCGGGCCATGCGCACCGACCTGACCACCCTGACCACCCCCACGACGCTCACCACCCGGACCGCGCTGAACGTCCGCAACCTCGGCATCCTCGCGCACGTCGACGCGGGCAAGACCACGCTCACCGAGCGGATCCTGTTCGCCACCGGCAGCACCCACAAGCGCGGCGAGGTCCACGACGGCACCACCGTCACCGACTTCGACCCGCAGGAGCGCGAACGCGGCATCACCATCTTCGCCGCCGCGGTCAGCTGCGCCTGGGACGGACACCGGATCAACCTGATCGACACCCCCGGCCACGTCGACTTCGCCGACGAGGTGGAGCGCTCGCTGCGGGTGCTCGACGGTGCGGTCGCGGTCTTCGACGCGGTGGCCGGGGTCGAGCCGCAGAGCGAGTCGGTCTGGCGGCAGGCCGACCGGCACGGCGTGCCGCGGATCGCCTTCGTCAACAAGCTCGACTGGCGGTGCGGACCGACCCGGAGACCGGGCAGACCGTGCTCTCCGGCCTGGGAAAGCTGCACCTGGAGGTCGCGGTGGAGAAGCTGCGCCAGGCCGGCGGCCCCGAGCTGACGGTGGGTCGGCCGCGGGTCTCCTACCGGGAGACGGTCGGGCGCGGCGTTGCCGGGGTGGTCTTCCGGCACGTCAAGCAGGACGGCGGGGCCGGGCAGTTCGCGCACCTGGTGCTGGACGTCGAGCCGTGGTCGCAGGGCGAGTTCGCCTTCGCCTCCACCGTGGTCGGCGGGCGGGTCCCGGCGGAGTACGTGCGGGCGGTCGAGGCCGGCTGCCGGGACGCGCTGGCGGACGGGCCACTGGGCGGGCACCCGGTGACCGGGCTGCGGGTGGTGCTGACGGACGGGGCGACCCATCCCAAGGACTCCTCGGAGCTCGCCTTCCGCACGGCCGGCCGGCTGGGCCTGCGCGAGGCGCTGCGGCGGTGCGCGATGGTGCTGCTGGAGCCGGTCGCGGAGGTGACGGTGACGGTTCCGCAGGAGGCCGTGGGCGCCGTGCTGGGCGACCTCGCGGCCCGCCGCGGCCGGGTCACCGGCCAGGCGGTCCGCTCGGGCACGGCGGTGGTCTCGGCCACCGTCCCGCTGGCCGAGCTGTTCGGCTACGCCACCCGGCTGCGCAGCCGCACCCAGGGGCGCGGGAGGTTCAGCACCCGGGCCGCCGGGTACGCGCCGGCGCCGGCGGAGCGGTGACAGCGGTGACAGCGGTGCGGCGGCCGGGCCTTCGGGCCGCCGCACCCGGCAGGGTCCGTTGAGCCGTTCGGGGTGAGGTGAGCGACGGGGGCCGGGGCCGGTCGTTGGACAGGGCATGACGCTGACGACCCGCAGCCGGCTCGCCGCCGGCGTTGCCACCGCCGCCCTCGCCGTGCTCGCCGCCGCCCCGTGCGCCGCGGCCGAGAGCCTGGGCGGCCCGCCGCCGACGGCCGCAGAGGCGGCTCGCCCGATCACCGAGCGGGTGCCGGACCTGGTGGTGACCACGGCCAGGGACGGCGCCGCGGGGTTGGTGGGCGGGCACTCCTGAGAGTGCGTCGGGCGGGACGGGGCGAGGGGCAGGTCAGGTCAGGTCAGGTCAGGCCTGGTCGAAGCAGGGGGCGGCGACCTGTGAGTCGGCGCATCCTGCCGCACGAGCCCGGCCCCGTCCTGCGCGTGACCCCGCCGCCCTACCCGGCCGGGGTCGGAAGCCGTAGTCTGCTGGGACCGCTGGGAGTACGGTTGGCCGCATGACGCTACTCGCCGGTAGGCGCTGCTACAACGTGGTCAATCCGCTGCACTCGATGGTCTACTTCGCGCCGGAGACCCAGACGGAGTTCACCGCGCTGGGGCTGGAGCGGGGTGCGATGAGCTACTTCGCCGGGCGGGCCGCCGCGATGGGGCGGGTCGGGGCCGGGGTGGTGGCCGGAACGTTCTACAACTTCAACCCGGCGCTGATCGCCCGTCACGTCCCCGCACTGTGGGAGATCGCCGCGCCCGAGCAGGTGCTGGCGGCCCGGCTGCGCGCTGTGGCCGCCGCTCAGCAGCGCACGCTGGGCGCCGAGTTGCTGGCCTCGGCGGAGCTGGCCGAGGCGGCCGAGCTGGCGCTGCGGGCCAGCCAGGCGTGCGCCCCGGCCGGGCGGCCGCTGTACGCGGCGCACGCGGAGCTGGCCGTGCCCGAGGAGCCCGGGCTGCGCCTGTGGCACGCGGCCACGCTGCTGCGCGAACACCGGGGGGACGGGCACCTGGCCGCCCTGCTGGATGCCGAACTGGACGGACTGGAGGCGCTGATCAGCCACACTGCGACCGGCAAGGGCTTCCTCCCCGAGGCGGCGCGGGCCACCCGGGGCTGGAGCGAGCAGGAGTGGGCCGCCGCCGAGGACCGGCTGCGCTCGCGCGGGCTGCTGGACGCGGTGGGCGAGTTGACCGAGGCCGGCGAGCAGCTGCGCCAGCAGATCGAGGAGCGCACGGACCGGCTGGCCGTGGCGCCCTACCAGCTGCTCGGCGAGGCGGGGGTGGCCCGGCTCACCGAGCTGGCGGGCAAGCTGACGGCGGCAACGGTGGCCAACGGGGCATTCCCCGGCGGTGTCTTCGCGACCGACGCGGGCCGAAGGTAGGCTGCGGACCGCGCCGAGTGCTCTGCTGACCGGGTCGCCCGAGGGCTCGGCCGACCCGGTCGGCGGAGCTGTCGCCGACTGCTCAGCCGGCCAGCGCGGCCGCCTGCTCCCGTGCCTGTCGGAGCCAGGCGGCCCGCTGCTCGGGAGAGGAGTCGGTCACCGTCCGGAACACCGTGCGCCGGACCTCGTGCACCCCGACGTAGGGCAGCACGCAGGCCGCCCAGATCCGCTCCAACGGGTCGCCGAACTCGGCGTGTTCGCGGGCTTCGGGCGTGTCCGAGGTGTTGAGCACCAGGGCGCGCCCGGCCCGCAGCAGCCCGGCGGGCTCGCCGTCGGCCGTGCCGAGCTTGTAGGCGACGCCGGGCACCAGGACCCGCTGCACCCAGCCGACCAGTACCGCGGGCGGCATGCCCCACCAGTTCGGGTGGATCAGCACCAGGCCGTCCAGAGTGGCCACCTCGGCCCGGTGCAGAGCGAGTTGGCGATCGGTGGCGGTCCTGGCGGCGGCCACCGTGCCGGTCTCGGCGGCGGTGAGCAGCGGTTCGAAGCCCTCCTCGCAGAGGTCGTGGGCGCGCACCTCGCAGCCACGGCCGCGCAGTTCGTCCACCACGGCCTCGAAGAGTGCGTGGTTGAAGCTGCCAGGGCGCGGGTGCGCCAGGTAGACCCCGATCCGATTCATACTGCTGCCCCCCGAAGTGATCGAACACCGATGGTACGGCAGGGGCGCACGGGGAGGCTCTACGCTCGGCATCATGACCGAACGAGCGATCATCCGTCCCTACCGCCCCACCGACCGCGCGGCGGTGGCGGACATCTGCGTGCGTACCGGGCTGGCCGGTGGCGACTCGCGGGAGGTGTATCCGGACCTGGCCTTGCTGCCCAGCATCTTCGCCGAGCCGTACACGGTGCTGGAGCCCGAGCTCGCGTTCGTGGTGGACGACGGCGAGCGGGCGGTCGGGTACGTCCTCGGGACGGCGGACACGGCCGAGTTCGTCCGCCGGTTCCGGGCCGAGTGGCTGCCCCGGGTCGCCGAGCGGCTGCCGCGCCCGGCCGGGGTACCGGTGACTCCGGGCGAGCAGATGGCCGAGCTGTTGCACACCCCCGAGCGGATGCTGGTCCCGGAGCTGGCCGACTACCCGGCGCACCTGCACATCGACCTGCTGCCGAGCCATCAGCGGGCCGGCTACGGGCGGGAGTTGATAGCCGCGCTGCTGGGGGCGCTCAATGCCCGCGGGGTGGGCGCGGTCCACCTGGGGATGCTGGCCGCCAACGCTCCCGCCGGCGCGTTCTACCGGCGGCTCGGCTTCCGTGAGCTCGCGGTGCCCGCGGCGCCGGAGCTGATCTACTTCGGCCGCAGCACGTCGCAAGAGCTTGCGGAAAGTTTCTGAAATTCCTTGTTCCGATGATCCGTCACCTGCTTGACTCGCGGGGTCGACGGCGGGTCGACGGCGGGTCGACGGCGGAGGAAGGGATGCCCATGCGCACCGAGTACGACGTGCTGGTCCTCGGCGGCGCCGGGGTGGACACCATCGTCCAGGTCCCGCAGCTCCCGCTCCCGTACGCCGACAGCTACCACGTGCCCGGCATCGTGACCCGGGCCGGGCAGACCGGGGACATGGTGGCCCTGGGCCTGGCCGCGCTCGGCCTGCGCACCCACCACCTGGACCTGCTCGGCGCGGACCCCGAGGGCGAACTGGTCCGCGCCCTGCACCGCGAGCACGGCGTGGGGCTCACCGCGCTGCCGCACCCCGGCGGCACCAAGCGCGCGGTCAACCTGGTCGGCCCGGACGGGCGCCGGCTCTCGCTCTACGACGGCACCCGAGGGGGAGCGGCCGACGGGCTGTCACCGGCGGTGGTGGACGAGCTGGCGCGGCGCAGCCGGCACGCGCACGTCGCGATCACCCAGCCGTGCGCGAGCGCGCTGCCGATGCTGCACGCGGCCGGGGTGACCACCTCCACCGACCTGCACGACTGGGACGGCCGCAACCCGTACCACGAGGAGTTCGCCTTCCAGGCGGACCTGGTCTTCCTGTCCGCCGCAGCGCTGGCCGACCCCGAGGCGACCATGCGCAGCATCGCCGAGCGCGGGCGGGCCCGGGCCGTGGTGGCCACGGCGGGGGCGGACGGCGCGTACCTGCTGGCGGACGGGGCGGTCCGCCAGCTGCCCGCCGTCGAGCCGCCGGCCGCGGTGGTGGACTCCAACGGTGCGGGGGACGCGTTCGCCTGCGGATTCCTCTTCGGCTGGCTGGCCGGCGAGCCCTGGGGGCGTTGCGCCGGGTACGGGGCACGGGCGGGCGCGTACGCCTGCACCGTACCCGCCACCCGCGCGGAGTTCATCGGACGCACGGAGTTGACGGATCCCGCGTGGGGCTGATGCCTCCGGCGGGGCTGACGCTGGGTCAGTCCTGGGGCGCGTAGAGCTGGAGTCCGTCGCCCTCCACCGCGAGGGCGGTCAGCCCCGACTCGGTCCCCGAGGTGTGCTGCTCTCCCGCCTCCCAGCAGACACCCCACCCGGCCGTCAACGCCACCTGCTGCCCGTCGGGACCGGCCACCCAGCCCTCGCCCGCCACCACCAGGAAGAGTTGGCGGACCGGGGCCGGGTGGGTGCCGATCGCCCCGCCCGGCGCGATGGCCAGGCAGGTCACGTATCCGGGCCCGTCGCCGGCCGCCACCCGGGTGGCGGTGGCGCCGGTGCTGGCGAAGCGGGTGATCGGCCGCTCGGCGCGGTCGAACCGGAAGATGTGCACCACTGGCTCCTCGACACTGCGGAACTGCTGACTCCTCGGCACGGATGCGCGGACCCTGTCCGTAGGCCGTGCTGACGGACCGGTAGGTTCGTCGGCGGATCATTCAACACCAATGGGGCAGGAGTGTCATGGCCGTCATCCACCACACCACGTTGACGCCGACCAAGCTGGAGCTGCTCGCCGCCTGGCTGCCGCAGCAGGACTGGTACGCCGGGTCCGGCGCGGCGCCGGTCCGGGCCGGCGGGTTCCGGCTGGACGACCCGGCGGGGGAGGTGGGGATGGAGTTCTTGGTGGTGACCGCGGGGTCGGTGGCGTACCTGGTGCCGCTGACCTACCGCGGCGCCCCGCTGCCGGGCCCCGAGGCCGAGGCCGCGCTGATCGGGACCACCGAGCACGGTGTGCTGGGCACCCGCTGGGTGTACGACGGCGTGCGGGACCCGGTTCTGGTCGAGCAGCTGCGCGCGCTGCTGGCCGGCCGCGCGGTGGCCCAGGCGCAGGACGACAGCGACGCCGTGGACCGGACGGTCCAGGTCGGACCGGTCGGCGAGGGCGGAGTGCTGCACGTCCAGCGGGTGCTCGGCGAGTCCGCCCCCGCCGGTGCGACGGCCGTGGTCACGGGGGTCTGGCAGGCATCGGACGGCACCGAGGTCCGGGCCGTGTTCGCCGCGCTGACCAGCGAGGACGTGAGCTGACGGCTGGTCAGCGGGGGTGCGGGGCACCGTCACCCCCGCTGACCTGCGGGCCGGGCAACGGTTGTCTTGCCTTCATCTTGACGCCACATTGTTACTGGACAGTTGACATCTATGTGTCGCAGAGTCTCCGGCGCTGGAGTTGTACAGCTTTCTTTCCGGAGGCATCTGTGACCCCCGTCACTCGTCGTACCTTCCTCGGTTCCGCCGCCGCGCTCGGCGCAGCCGTCGGCCTGGACGTACTGCCCGGCACCGCCGCCCGCGCGAACGCGGCGACCACCGGTACCATCCGCGACGTCAAGCACGTCGTGGTGCTGATGCAGGAGAACCGCAGCTTCGACCACTACTTCGGCACCCTGAAGGGTGTGCGGGGCTTCGGCGACCGTGCCGCCATCCAGATCTCCGGCGGCAACAGCGTCTTCAACCAGCCCAACGGCAGCGGCCGGCAGTACCCCTGGCAGCTGAGCGCCACCAGCACCTGGTGGTGGGGCGTCAGCAAGGAGCAGCTGGCGCAGTGCGACGGGTCGCTGGACCACTCCTGGGGCACCCAGCACGGCGCCTGGAACAACGGCAAGATGGACTCCTGGATCTCGGCCAAGGGCTCGGACCGGACCATGGGCTTCATGAACCGGTCGGACATCCCGTTCCACTACGCGCTGGCCGACGCCTACACGATCTGCGACGCGTACCACTGCTCGATCCTGTCGGCCACCGGCCCCAACCGCACCTACCTGTGGTCCGGCACGATCGACCCGGCCGGCACCGCGGGCGGCCCGGCCTACGACGGCGGCGACGAGAAGGGCCTGCACTGGCAGACCTACGCCGAGGCGCTGCAGAACGCGGGCGTGAGCTGGAAGGTCTACCAGAACGCCTCCGACAACTACGGCGACAACGCGCTGGCCTACTTCAACCAGTTCACCGGCGCCGCGAGCGGCAGCCCGCTGGCCCAGCGCGGCATGGGCTCGGTGCCCTCCACCGGCTCGACCCCGGACGACATCGCCGCCGCGATCCGCGCCGACTCGGTCAACGGCACGCTGCCGCAGGTCTCCTGGGTGGTGTCCAACCAGCTCTTCTCCGAGCACCCGGACGGCCCGCCGGAGAACGGCGCGCACTTCGTCAACCTGGTGCTGCAGGCGCTGGCCGCCAACCCGGACACCTTCAACTCCACCGTGCTGTTCCTCAACTACGACGAGAACGACGGCTTCTTCGACCACGTGCCGCCGCCGGTCGCGCCGGCCGGCACCGCCGGGGAGTTCTACAACAACACCAACATCGGCCTGGGCTTCCGGGTGCCGATGATCATCGCCTCCCCGTGGACCCGCGGCGGCTGGGTCGACTCCCGGGTCTACGACCACACCAGCGTGATCCAGTTCCTGGAGACCTGGACCGCCGCGCTCGGCACCCCGGCGGTCTGCGGGAACATCAGCGCCTGGCGCCGGCAGGTCTGCGGCGACCTGACCGGTGCCTTCGACTTCGCCCACCCGGTCTACGGCCTCCCGGCGCTGCCCGACACCAGTGCCACGATCAGCCAGGCCACCGCCAACCTGCAGATCAACCCGAGCCCGGGCACCAACTCGATGCCCACCCAGGAGGCGGGCACCAAGCCGGCCCGCGCGCTGCCCTACCAGCCCAACGCCTGGGTGGACCGGATCGAGTACGACGCGGCCGGCAAGGTGCTGCTCTGGATCGACATGGCCAACCAGGGCCCGCAGGCCACCGCCTGGGCGCACTACTCGATCTACGCCAACGCCTACCGCAGCGGCGGCCCGTGGCAGTACACCGTCGCCCCGTCCAGCAACGGGACCGACGGCAGCACCAGCGACTTCTTCAACGTGGGCGCCGGCTTCGGCGAAGGCCAGTACGACCTGACCTGCACGGGCCCCAACCGCTTCCTGCGCCGCTTCACCGGCAACGCCAACGGCGCCGGCAAGACGGTGGAGGCCACCACCTCCTACGCGCCGGCCCCCGACACCGGCAAGGGCGCGGTCTGGTTCACCATGACCAACTCCGGTGCGAGCGCGGTCACGTTCACCGTGAAGTCGAACTACTACCGCAGCGGCAGCTGGACCTACCGGGTCGCGCCCGGGGCCTCGGTCTCCGACTACTTCAACCAGGTGTCGATCAGCAACGGCTGGTACGACTTCACCGTGACGGTCGACAGCGATTCCTCGTGGAGCCGCCGGGCGACCGGGCACCTGGAGACCGGCGCTGCGAGTGTCAGCGGCTGACGGTCGGTCGGATTGGTTCGTCATGCCGGGTTTTTCTTCGCGCGGCCGTCGTGAGAGTGATGCGAACGCGGGGGCGGCAGGGGCGTGAGGCCCTGTCGGCAGGCGGTGGCCCGTGGTCTGCACCTGATGGTGCAGGCCACAGGCGAGCGCCGAGGATCGAGGCGGTAAAGCGGCCGACGGCCGAGCCCCGATCGCAAGCCCGGCGGTCGCGCTGGCGCGCCGGTGTCAGAGCTGGCCGCCGCGGTCGGCCGCCATCAGGTCGCGCATCTGGGTGAGCAGTTCGACCTCGGTCAGCGGCTCGTCGGCCGCCGGGAGGCCGGCCCTGCGGCGCTTGTGGTCGTTGTAGGCGTTGATCGGGGCGACCACGAAGAAGTAGAGCGCGGCGGCGATCAGCACGAAGGAGATCAGGGCGTTGATGAAGGCCCCGTAGCGGAAGATGCTGTGGTTGATCGTGAAGGTCAGCGCCGAGAAGTCCTGCTTGCCGAAGATGGCGGCCACCAGCGGCGTGAGCAGGTCCTCCACCAGGCTGGTGATCACGGCGGTGAACGCGGCGCCCATGACGAAGGCGACGGCCAGGTCCAGTACGTTGCCGCGCAAGATGAACTTCTTGAATCCCTGCAACACGAGTGTCTCCTCGGGGGTCGTGGCTCCCCATCAGCCTGGCGCCCCCGCGGCCGTCGGGCCCGCCGGGCGAGCCGAACAGGTGACGGACAGTCAACTGAACAGGCAACGCTTCCCGGCGGCCGAGCTGACGGGTGCATAGGCTCCGAGGGACCTTGATCACCGGCCCGCCCCGGAACCAGCGCTGCGAGGCGCCGGGAGCCGGGGGTTGGGGGCGCTGAGGGGGCTGCTTCGGCGGGCGGCAGGTAGTAGAACGGGGGTATGGGAAGACAAGCGGTCGTCGTGCTCTACGTGCTCGCCATGATCGCCGTCGTGGTCGGCGTGGACGTGCTGTTCTTCCGGCACCACGTCTGGGAGCGCCTGCTGGTGAACGTCGGGATCGTGCTGGTCTTCGGGGCGTGCTACCTCAGGTTCCTCAAGGGGCGGTGAGGGGGCGCTCGCGCGCGCCGGACCGTCAGGGCCGGCCGGCCTCGTAGGCGGTCTGGGCCCAGGTGCACAGGTCGGTGAGGTTGCTGGAGACGTCCGCCCAGGACTTCAGCCGGGCGCCCAGTACGCGGATCTCGAACGGCACCATGCTCGCCCCCTGCTCCGGGTGCGGATCCACCTCCCGCATGCCGCCGAACACCCGCTCCTGGGCGATCCGCTGCCGCCCGCCGAACGTGGCCAGCGCGTACTCCTCCAACCCGACCGGCGCGCCGGCCGCCACCTCGCGGAAGGAGCGGTCCTGGAACTGCAGCCGCTGCCCGGTGCGCGACTGCTCCTGGTACCCGGCCAGCACCGAGATCAGCCGCTGCACGTCCTGCCGCAGGTAGGCCTGCGCGCTCGGGGCCAGCAGCGCGAACACGTCGGAGAGCGCGGAGCGGCAGAGCACCACCGTGCCGTTCTTGATCTGCCCGGCGTCCTGCTTGCGGGCCACGTAGTCGGCGAACGCCACGATCTGGGTGAACGCCAGCTGCAGGTAGCCGTCCAGCTCCCGGCGCTCGCGGGCCTGGGTGGCGGTCGCCCCTGGCTGGACGAACCCGCCGAGCACCTCCGCCGCGAAGGTCCTCGCCTGCACCAGCCGGTGGCGGGCGTCCGCCAGGTACGTCGCGTTCGCGGGCGGAGGCGCCTGGCGGAGCTGGTCCAGGAAGCCCGGCAGGCCGCCCAGAGGCGAGCCGACCGAGTAGTGGGTGAACAGCCCGTCGCCGCAGCCCAGGGTGCCGGCCTCCTCCAGGTAGCCGTTCTGCGGAGCGAGCAGTGCGGCCCGGCCGACCGGGGAGTAGGTGAGCAGGTCGCTCGCCGCCGTGGCGAGCGGCGCCTCGCCCGCCAGGTACAGCGCATCCCGGACCCGCCGGATCTGGGCCAGCGTGTTCTGCAGGAAGAGGGGTCCGTTGGGCCGCGCGTCACCGACCGCGTACCAGGGCATGGTGACGAACTCGAGGTTGGAGTAGACCGCCTTGCTCGGCAGCTGCCGCTTGTCGGACACCAGGGTGTAGATCGGTATGTCGCCCTGCCCGTAGCCGTGCACCGTCTTGCTCTTGGCCAGCAGGACGTCCCCCGCCAGTACCTGCCGCTGCCCGTCCGTGACTGGAAGGCTGATCTCGACCTCGAACCCGATCACCGTGGTACTCCTCCGCTCGGCGCGCCGCCCCATCCAGCCGGGCGACCTGGAGCCGTCCGGAGAGGCTGACCCTGCCGTACCGCGATACACAGCGGATAAACAGATGGAGCGTCAGTTTTGTTGTGGAGTTTGCTGGTTAGCCGCTGACGGGCCGCCTGACGGCGGCCAATCGCCGCGGCTCCGGAGGTCGAGGACGAGGGCGGCGATGTTCCAGGCGTCGTCCTCGCCGCGGTGGTGACGCCCCTCCAGCGGAAGTCCGGCGAGCTGGAGCGCCTGGGCCATGCCGGGCTTGCGGCGCAGCCCGTAGGCCTCGGCGAACACGGCCTTGGCGTTGGTGTGGCTGCGCTCGGCGGGGTAGCCGAACGGGTAGCCCACGCCGTCGGCCTGGCTCTGCCGGGCGAACTGCCGGCGGTCGTACTCGCCCCAGCTCGCCCACGGCCGCTCGCCGGCCCCGTGCTCGTCGACGAGGATCCGGCACGCCTCGGCGAAGCTGACGCCCAGGTCCACCTCGGCCTGGGTCAGGCCGGTCAGTTCGGTGCAGAAGGCGCTCACGGTGGAGCGGACCGGGCGGACCAGGAGACGGTGCCGGGACACCCGGCGCGCCGCCGACAGGTCCACGACGGTGAGGCCGATCTCGATGATCTCGTGCACGGTGCCGGGCGGCGGCAGGCCGTCCCAACAGGTGGCTTCCACGTCGATGACGTTCAGCAGGGCGTAGTGATGGGGCATGGGCCGAGGGTAGGGACGCGAGGCCTGTTCCGGCACGTGAATATCCCGGTGGGCCCGGTGGGCCGGGTTCGTGGCACCGGCCCCGGTCGACCGTTGCCGGTAGGGCCTCCACGACGGCGGTGCACGGGGCTCACGGGAGCAGTGGGGGAGGTGGGGGAGCTGGGGCACCCGGTGCCGGGGGCCTCGATGCGGAGGACGGCCACGGCTGCTGACGGCGGGGCGGAAGCCGTGCGATCCGCCCCGCCCGAGGTCAGGAGAGCCCGGCGCAGTCGACGCAGATGGGCTGGCCCTTCTTGTCGACGTAGGCCAGCTGGGTGCGGTGGTGCACCAGGAAGCAGTTCATGCAGGTGAACTCGTCCTGCTGGAGCGGGACCACGCGTACCGTCAGCTCCTCGCCGGAAAGGTCCGCGCCGGGCAGCTCAAGGCCCTCCACCGCCTCGTTGTCGGCGTCCACGGCCGCGCTGGTGCGCTCCTCCCGGCGACCCTTGAGCTCCTCGATGCTCTCGGTCTCGTCCTCGTTGGTGTGGCGGGGGGCGTCGTAGTCGGTGGCCAAGATGGTGACCTCTCGTCAGGGGCAACTGATGGTACTGGATCAGAATCCTGCACAGCTTGCCCTGTCGGGGAGCAAACCACCCAATGGCCGCGCCGGTCGGGGCGTCGACCGGCGGGCATCGTGCAAAAGGGGATGACAGCTGACAGAATCCAGATTCTGTCAGCTGTCATCTGATGGCTGCCGAGGTCTGTGAGGTCAAGAGCTCACAGCCGTACGAGTCCACGCCCATTCCTATCTCCACGGCCTTCTCCGCGCAGGGCTCCCAGGTCCCCGCGCAGATCTGGAACCACCCAGGACGGCATGGACCGGATCACCAACGCCGCGTCCATGCCATCGACCACATCGCAGTGGTTCACAACCGCCTACCCCGGCGCCGACCGCACCGATGTGACGTTCCATCAAGGGCGAGCATCGACAACTCGGTGGACCGGCCGCCTCCCGAATCCGCGAGGCCGGGAACGGTTGGACCTATTACTACGCGCTTCGAGCTTGTAACACGATCACGTGTCTGTGGATCGGCTGCCTGGGGGGCAGGCCGGGCGGGCCGGGCGAGGGTGTGGCCTGGCATCCTCGTGCAGATGAACGAGGCGAACGCGCACCGGGAGTTCCCGAAGGACCGCTGGGTCTTCGGCCTGGAGGAGATCCCCGCATCTGACAGGGGCGAGGACGGGTCGCCTCACCGTGTTGCCTCCGCCTTCGGCACCACCGTCATCAGCGCCCCTGTGGGCACGCCCCAGGCGCTGCGCTGGGCAGCAGAGGAGATCGTTGCCCAGTGCGAGCCGGACTGGATGGTCTCGTCAGTCCTCCTGCAGTGGCTCAGGATCGAAGCTCGCGATGAGCTCCGACTTGGAGTGGAAAGCTGCCTGCTGGAGCGCGTCTCCGACGATGGGATTCGCCTGCACGCCCACTACGACCAGTGGGAAGAGCTGGTTGTCTCCATTGCGGACGTTCGGCGCATGCTGATCGACATGACGCACTTTCTCACCGAGGAGGCCCGTCACCCGCTGCCGAGCTGGCGCATCAAACGCCTCGCGGAACGGGACTGGAAGCAGAAGCGCACCGCCGAGTAGCAGACGGCTCGCCGGCCTCGGACCGAGCGTTGAGCACGTCCCGTGACTACGCTCCGCCGAGGGTGACGAACTGGGCGGCGGCTGAGAACAGTCGCGGCCGCGCGCGCTCGGGCTCCCACCGGCGAGTGGCCTCGTCGGCGCGGGCAGGCGGATCCAGGCGGGCAACTACGGGGTGCGCGATGACCTCGGAGGCCGGCGATTTTGGCAGGTTCACGTGATCTTTCCAGAAGCATCACGAGGCACGCCTATTGCCGGAGCGCGGACGCTGCTTACGCTCCTGGTCGTGGCGGTAACTGTCGCCACCCGCGGGATGTCAATGGATCGCGCGGCACCTTCGGAAAGATCGCATGGACTACTGCGAGTTCTGTCGACGCCATCTCAACGGTGCGCTGTCCTGCCCCGGCTGCGGAGCCACCGCCCCGCGCGCGGCAGTGCCGACCGAGTCGTTGTACGGGTCCCACGGCAACCTGCCCGGCCCGCCGCCGATCGAGCAGCCGGCCGCGGAGCCGCAACAGCTTGAGCAACCGCTCGCGACTGCACCGGTACCGCCGGGTCGAGCGGTCGGCGCGCGGCGCGGCAAGCGGCGTGGGTCGGGCCGGCGGCGCAGTGTGTTGGTGCTGTCGGTGGTCGGTCTGGTGGCCGGCGGTGGCCTGGGCACGGTGGCGATGTCCTCGGGTCACTCGGACGCCACGGCTCCCGCCTCCGCTCCTGACGTGGGGCTGCCCGCAGCGACGGACAGTGCGACCGCGAGTCCCGGCTCCGTGCCGGTGGTCGGACTGCCGACGGCGGGAGCACAGCGGACCGGCAGCGCTCGCCCGAGTTCCTCCGCGTCCGCCTCCGGCACGGCATCCTCATCCGCATCCGCCTCCACGAGTGCCGGGGCTTCGAGCCCGGTCGCCCAGCCCTCGGCGAGCACGCCGGGCGCGGGCGCCACCAGTACCCGCCCGGGGTCCGCCTCGCCGTCGTCGGCGTCGCCCCCGGTCACGTCGAAACCGACGCCGTCGCCGCGGCCGTCGCCTTCGACCACCTGCACCCAATTCCTCTTCTGGTGCAACTGAGCGCCTGGCAGTCGAGCTGGCTGCGGGGCGCGGACTTCGGTAGTAGTACCGGTCGAGTCACCCTCATCGCGGCCTGAGCAGCGGGCCGCTGAAAACACTGATCCCGAGTGCCATCGGCAACCACCAACTGGATGCGATGGCGCGTCACCTATGGAAAGACCACATGGACACGCCACCCGCCACACCCGCCGCTGCGGACCCGCCGAGCCGGAGCTCGGCGGACGCCGACTCCGTGGAAGGCGCCGTCACACCCGAGGCGGCGCATCCGGCACCGATACCGCGGGAGCCCGAGGCGTCCGTCCCGGCGGAGCCGATCCTCGAAGCATCAGCTCCCGCGTCAGACGCTCCGGCTGTGGGTGCCCCCGCATCGGATGCTCCGGCCGTGAACGCTCCGGCCGTGGATGCTCCTGGGGCGGACGCGCCAGTCCTGGACGCCCCTGCGTCGGAGCCGACCGCGTCGGAGACCCCTGCTTCCACCGTGTCGATCCCGTTTGTGGCGGCTGCCGACCAGTCCACCGATGATGAGGCCGACCTCACCCCATCCCAGCCGGAGCGCAGCAGGCTGAAGGCCTGGCAGGCCGCGCTCGGCGTGGTCGTCGTCGGCCTGGCGGTCGCCGGCGTCAGTGCGGTGGCACTGCAGTCCGGCGGCTCGGACGCAGTGGTCGCGCCGGCCGCCTCGCCCACCGACAGTCAGGCAGCGCCGACGGACATCGCGGACCCCGGGACCGCCGGCGCGTCACCCAGCGCGTCGCCGACCAAGCACCCGGCGGCGGCGTCGCCGACGGTGTCGGCCAGCCACACCGGCGGACGCCCCGTGGCGGCGAGCCCGTCGGCCCACCCGTCGAGCACCGCGCCCGCACCTGGCCGCAGTGACTCACGCAGCCCCGCGCCGACCTCCTCGGCAGAGCAGCCGTCCGCCACCCCGGCCAGTCCGACCGCCTCGCCCACCTGCACCCGGATCCTGTTGTGGTGCACGCACGGTTGAGCCGCCCTCGAAGGACGCGGCCGTCCCCGCCCGGGGACGGCCGCGACGGGTGCGCGCCCCCTGCCGGGACTTGGCCATCAGCATCAGCTCGGACGCGCCCCGCTCGCCGAGGTGCCGTTTGGTGGCGGGTGGTGGGCGCTGCTACCGTTCCGGTGGCCGTGTGAGCGAACGAGGAGGTGGTACCTGTGGACAAGATGACATGGGTGCTCTCCTGCGGGGTCACGGTCGGGCGGTAGTAGGTCGTCCGGGAGCGCCGTTTTCCGAGCTCTCCCGAAAGGCACGACTGTGCACTTCACTTCTGAGCAGTACCTCGACGGCGGAGGCCTCGAGCGCGAGTTCATCCTTGGCGAGATCCCCGGGACGTTGTGGACGCCTCCCGAGTCCGGGGACGGCGCCCTTCCGCTGGTGCTGATGGCGCACAACAACGGGTTGCCCAAGGGGGAGCCCCGGTTGGTGGCGCGGGCGCGGTACACGGCCTCGTGCGGGTATGCGGTGGCCACCATTGACGCCGCCGGGTGCGGTGGGCGGCCCAGGTCGGCCGCTGACGAGCAGGCACGCGGTGAGCTGCGGCGGGCGATGCAGGCCGGTGCGCCGGTGGACGAGATCGAGGGGATCTTCGAGTCGTTCATCGCCCCGCTGGTCGAGAACGCGGCCCCGGAGTGGCGGACCACGCTGGACGCCTTGCTCGCGCTGCCGGGCATCGGTGGGCCGGTCGGGTACTCGGGGTGGACCGCGCTCGGGATCCGGCTGCTGGTGACCGAGCCCCGGATCGCGGCGGCCGGCCTGTTTGCCGGGGGTTACGTGCCGCTCGCGCAGCGCGCGGAGGCGCGGCAGGTGAGCGTGCCGCTGCTGTTCCTGCTGCAGTGGGACGACGAGGGGAACCCGCGCCAGCGGGCCCTGGACCTGTTCGACGACTTCGGCAGCAGGGAGAAGACGCTGCACGCCAACCTGGGCGGGCACGTCGGCACCCCGTGGTTCGAGGTGGAGGACGGGAGCCGGTTCTACGACCGGCATCTGAGGGCCGGACAGTAGCGGCCGGTAAGTGACCGAAGGCCCGTGGGCCCCCGCCGCACGGCGGGGGCCCACGGGCCTGTGCAGGACAGCTACTTGACCGTGAACGCGGTTCCCGTCGTCGCGTCTCCCGCCAGCAGCGTGTAGGAGCCGGGCGTCACGCTCGGGTGCCCGTCGCCGTTGATGTCGCCCTGGGTGTGGGCGAGCAGGGAGACGGGGACCGAAACGCTCGCGGTGCCCGTGGCGCCCGCGGCGAGGTGGACGCGGGTGAAGCCGACCAGCCACTTGGGTGGGGTGAGCACCTGGCTGACCGGTTCGGCGGCGTAGACGGGGACCACCAGGTCGCCCGCGGTGCTGCCGGTGTTGGTGACCGGCACGCTCACCTTGATGGTGGCGTCCGGCTTGACGGTGTCGCGGTCCAGGGCGGGCGTGCCGATCGAGTAGTCGGTGTAGGACAGGCCCGCGCCGAAGGCGAACAGCGGGCTGTAGCCGGAGTCGGTGCCGCCGTTGGTGCCCGGCAGCTGGGTGTAGAACTCCGGCTCGTTGCCGATCGCCTTGGGCCAGGAGACGGGCAGCCGGCCGCTCGGGTCGGCCTTGCCGTAGAGCAGGTCGGCCACCGCGTTGCCGCCCTCGGTGCCGGGCAGCCAGGCCATCAGCAGACCAGCCGTGTTCGCGGCGCTGCCGAGCACCAGCGGACGGTCGGCGATCACCACCACGATCACCGGCTTGCCGGTGGCCTGCAGGGCGGCCACCTCGGCCTGCTGGTCGGGGGCGAGCGAGGGGTTGGGCTGGTCGTTGGGGCCCTCGGCGCCGGGGGTGTTGCCGACCACCACCACGGCCGCGTCGGCGGTGCGCAGGTCGTTGGCGGCGGCGGCCGGGTCCGACTGGTAGTCGATGCTGGTCCCGGCGGGGGCGCCGGCCCGCAGGCCGGCCAGCACGGTGGTGCCGGGGACCGAGGTGCCGGCCGGCACGCCCTGCCAGCCGATGCTCCAACCGCCCAGCTGGTTCGCCATGTTGTCGGCGTTGGGCCCGGTGACGACCAGCTTGTGGGTGGTGGAGCCGAGCGGCAGCACCTTGTTCTGGTTGCGCAGCAGCACCGCGGACTCGGCGGCTGCCTTGCGGGCCAGCGGCAGGTCGGCGTTGTCGACGATCGCGTCGGCCCGGGAGGCGTCCACGTAGGGGTGCTCGAACAGGCCAAGGCGGAACTTCATGGTGAGGATCCGGGAGACCGCCTGGTCGATCCGCTGCTGGGAGATCAGGCCGCGCTGCACCGCGGTCAGCGCCGAGGTGGAGAAGTCGGCGGCGTTGGTGGGCTCCATCGCCATGTCGACACCGGCGTTGACCGCCTCGGCGATCGCCGAGGGGTAGTCGGCGGCGATGTGGTACGAGGTCTGCAGGTTGCGGACGTCGCTCCAGTCGCTGACCACCACGCCGTCGAAGTGGTACTGGCCGCGCAGCACGTCGGTCAGCAGGTAGTGCGAGGAGGTGACCGGGATGCCGTTGACGGCGCCCGAGTCGGCCATCACGCTCAGCGCGCCGGCCTGTACGGCCTGGCGGTAGGCGGGCAGGACGGTGTCCTGCAGGTAGCGGGCGGAGTAGTCGGCCGGCACCCGGTCGTGGCCGTTGAGCGGCTGCGAGTAGCCGGCGAAGTGCTTGACGGAGGCGGCGAGCCTGGTGCCGCTGGTGCCGTCCTGCAGCGCGGTGACGGCGCCGGCGGCCAGCGTGCCGGTCAGCACGGGGTCCTCGGAGAAGGCCTCGTAGTAGCGGCCCCAGCGCTGGTCGCGGGCGACCTCGGCGACCGGGCCGAAGACCCAGTTGATGCCGGTGGCGGCCACCGCCCGCTGGGTGGACTGCTCGACCTCGCCCTCCAGTGCCGGGTCCCAGGTGGCGCCCATGCCGATCTGCTGGGGGAACATGGTGGCGCCGAGCACGTTGTTGTGGCCGTGGACGGCGTCGATGCCGTAGAGGATCGGGATGTGCAGGCGCGAGTTGGTGATCGCGTAGTTCTGCACCTGGTTGGTCAGATCGGCCCAGTCCTTGGGGGAGTTGACCTGGGGTGGCATGCCGCCGCCGGACAGGATCGAACCGGCCGCGTGGTCGACCAGCACGTCGTGCAGGCAGGCGTCGTTGAGCGCGCCGCCGCTCCAGTTGCAGGTGCCCTGGACGGTGACCAGCGCCAACTGGTCCATCTGGCCGATCTTCTCGGGCAGCGTCATGCGGTGCACCAGGTCGGCGACCCGCTCGGGGATCGGCGCGCGCGGGTCCAGGTAGCGGGCGCCGGCACTGGCTTGGGAGTCGGCGGCCGGGACCGGCGCGGCGGTGACGCCGGTGAGGGCGGTGCAGAGCAGGGCCAGTGAGCCGAAGGTGGCGAGTCGGCGGCGGATGCGGTGCACGGGTGGGACGAGGCGCGTGGGTGGGACGAGGCGCATGGAACCGTCCGTTCGGAGTCGGCGTGCAGCGTGAGCATGACCACAAGAACTGGGTGAGGAGTTAACTCGGCTCCGGTCTGATCGTCAACAACTTGAACCAAGATCGCGCTCTCCGGCTTATTGACGTGATGATTTGTACAGGAGTTGAATGCGGGTCAGTTGAGTTGGACTCAGTACCTAGACTGAGGAGCCGCTTCATGTCTGCTTGGGCCACCCCCACGGCCAGCCCCAATCCGACGCCCACACCCACAGCCGCTGCCGCCCGCGCTTCCACCCCCACCGCGCTGCGCCGCTCGCGCGCCGCCTCCTGCGTGGTCGCCCTGCTGGCCGCCCTGCTCCTGGTCACCGGCCACGGCCGCGCCGCGGCCGTCACGGTGCCCGGCGCACCGGCCGGTTGGACCACGGTGTTCAGCGACGATTTCTCCGGCGCGGCCGGCAGCGCCCCCAACGGCAGCCGCTGGACGTACGACACCGGTCCCGGATCCAACTTCGGCACCGGTGAGATCGAGACCATGACCAACTCCACCGCCAACGTCCACCTGGACGGCAGCGGCCACCTGGACATCACCGCCCTGAACAACGGGGGCAGTTGGACCTCGGGCCGGATCCGGACCCCGAACGCCGCGGTCGGTGCTCCGGCCGGCGGCAAGCTGCAGGTGACCGCCTCGATCCAGCAGCCCACCGGCGGCCTCGGCTACTGGCCCGCGTTCTGGATGCTCGGGCAGGGCCAGTGGCCGGAGAACGGCGAGATCGACATCATGGAGGACGTCAACGCCCGTTCCCAGGTGGCCGGGACCATCCACTGCGGCACCTACCCGGGTGGCGTCTGCAACGAGGGCAACGGGATCGGCAGCGGCTTGCAGGCCTGCAACGGCTGCCAGAGCGGGTTCCACACCTACTCGATGATCCTGGACCGCACCAACACCTCGGCCGAGACCATCACCTGGTACCTGGACGGGGCGGCATACTTCTCGGTCAACGAGAGCCAGGTGGGCGCGGCGACCTGGCAGCAGGCCTTCGACCACAACCTGATGATCATCTTCGACCTGGCGATGGGCGGCGGCTTCCCCAACGGCGTCTGCGGCTGCACCACGCCGACGGGGGCCACCAGTTCGGGCGGCACCATGGCGGTGGGCTACGTCGCGGCGTACACCACCACGGGCGGCGGCGGCGGCGGGGGCGGCACCGGCTCCGGCGGCGCGGTGGTCGGCTACAACGGCCTGTGCCTGGACGACCGCAGCGCCAGCACCGCCGACCTCAACCCGGTCCAGGTGTACACCTGCAACGGCACCCCGGCCCAGCAGTGGACCTTCGTGCAGGCCGGCACCACGCTGCACGTGCTCGGCAAGTGCCTGGACATCAACGGCGGCGGCACCGCCAACGGCACCATGGTGGACCTCTACACCTGCAACAACACCGCTGCCCAGGTGTGGATCCCGCAGGCCAACGGCTCGCTGTACAACCCGCAGTCCAACAAGTGCCTGGACGACACCGGCTGGTCCACCACGCCGGGCACCCAGGTGGAGATCTGGGACTGCACCGGCGGCGCCAACCAGGTCTGGAAGCTGCCCAGCTGACGGACAGCCAGAACCGCGCTGCGGGGGACGCCCGGAACGAGGGCGTCCCCCGCACGACTGCGGAGGCTCGACCAGCGGCGCGGCGGTGCCTCAACCCGAGTCGCGCACGATCAACCGGGTAGGCAGCACCAGCGAGTCGGACCCGCCGTGCTGGAGGAACTCCATCGCCTGGATGCCCAGTTCCTCGACCGGCTGACGGACCGTGGTGAGCGCCGGGCGCGCCTTGGCGGCGGCCGGCGCGTCGTCGAAGCCGATCACCGCCACGTCCTGCGGCACCCGCAGCCCGCGCCGCCGCAGCGCCCGCAGCGCGCCGAGCGCCATCTGGTCGGAGGCCACGAACACGGCGTCCAGCGTCGGCCGCTGGTCCAGCAGGTGGAGCATCGCGTGCTCGCCGGAGGCGCCGCTGAAGTCCCCGTAGGCGACCGCCGCCCGCGGCTGCGCCCCGCTCTCGGTGATCGCCTGGTGGTAGCCGGCCAGCCGGTCCGCGCCGGCCGCGGTGTCGGGCGGGCCGGCGATGGTGACCACCGAGCGGCGCCCGGCCAGGCACAGGCGGCGTACCGCCTCCCGGGCGCCGGCCAGGTTGTCGGCGTCCACGTAGCGGACCGTGCCGGGCTCGGCGGGGCGGCCCAGCGCCACCACCGGGACTCGGGCCGCGCGCAGCAGCCGGGTCAGACCTGAGTCGCCCCACGGGCCGACCAGCACCGCCCCGTCCACGTGCCCGCCGCACAGGAACCGCACCAGCGGCGGCCGGCGGGAGTGCCGGGGCACCGTGAAGACCGCCAACTCCCGCTCGCTGCCGGGCAGTGCCCGGCGCAGCCCGGCCAGCAGCCGGGCGTGGAAGGCGTCCACGTGGTACTGCAGCGGGTCGGCGAAGACCACCACCGCGACCACGCCGGTGTCGCGGGCGCTGGCCGCCCGGCGGCGGACGTAGCTGAGTTCACGGGCCGCGTGTTCGACCTGGGCCGCCAGCTCGGGGGAGACCGGGGCGGAGCGGTTCAGCACCCGCGAGGCGGTCGCGGTGGAGACTCCGGCGCGGCGGGCCACCTCGGCCAGCGTGGCGGGCGAAGCGCTTTGCGCGATGGGTGAACCGGCAGGTGGAAACGGAGAGTTGGCATGGTTGACGAGAGCAGGCATGGGCGGCGTCCTGAATCGATGCTGGATGCACGGAACTTCGTGCGGCCGCCGCCACCCGCGCCGGTCCACCACGATCATCAGCTTGCCGCCGTTGCCGCGCTCGCGTCAAGAGGTCGGACGCGCTCCGCCGCCCTGGCCCACCGGACCGCCCGCGGGGAGGGTGTCGAGTCCATCATGCCAGCTCAGCGGTGCTGTGAGTAGGACCAAGCGCACGTTGCCCGGGCTCCTGGCCGACCCGCAGACTCGACCGCACATCCACTCCCGGCCGTCGTGCGGCGGCAGGGAGCGGGGCAGGGTGAACGAAGGGGGATGACGGTGGATCAGGATGCCGTGATGCGGGCGAAGGTGCTGCTGCTGGGCGCGAACCGGCGGGTGGTCCGCGGGCCGCGCGGGCTGTCGGCCTACCGGGTGCTGACCGGGGTCAACCCCGAGGTGTACGGCTCCAAGCTGGTCAAGGTGCTGGTGGAGGCCGGCCGGTCCCCCCGGGTGGCCGAACTGCCGCAGGCCAGGGTGGCCCTGCTGGAGGAGGCGGTGGCGGTGGCCCGGGGGCTGAGCCCGGCCAACCCGTACCGGGCCCGGATGCTCGCGCTGGCCGTGGCGGCGCTCGACGAGGAGCAGGGGGCCTCGGAGACCTCGTGACGGGGGTGCGCCGGCCGGCGGCTCCGCAGGGAGCCGCCGGCCGGGCGAGCTGCTAGAGGTTGTGCGTGAGGCGGTTGGCCATCAGGGTGAGGAACCGGCCCGGCTCGGCCGGCTGGCCGCCCTCGGCCAGCAGGGCCATCCCGTAGAGGAGTTCGGCGGTCTCGGTGACCGCCGCGTCGTCCGGCCGGTCGCTGTGCGCCCGGTTCAGGCCGGCCACCAGCGGGTGCTCCGGGTTGAGCTCCAGGATCCGCTTGGCGTGCGGCAGTTCCTGGCCCATCGCCCGGTACATCGCCTCCAGCGCGGGGCTGGCGTCGTTGGTGTCGGTGACCACGCAGGCGGGCGAGACGGTCAGCCGGGCGGACAGCCGCACCTCCTTGACCTCCGCGCCGAGCTGCTCGGTCATCCAGCCCAGCAGTGCGGCGAACTCCTGCTTGCGCTGCTCGCGGTCCTCCTGCTGCTCCTGGTCCGTCTCGCCGTCCAGCTCTAGCTCGCCCTTGGCCACCGAGCGCAGCTGCTTGCCGTCGAACTCCGGCACCGCCTCGACCCAGAGCTCGTCCACCGGGTCGGTGAGCAGCAGCACCTCGACGCCCTTGGCCCGGAAGGCCTCCAGGTGCGGGGAGTGCTCCACCGACTGCCGCGACTCGCCGGTCAGGTAGTAGATGTGCTGCTGGCCCTCCTTCATCCGCTCGACGTACTGCGCGAGGCTGGTCGGCTGCTCGGCGTCGTGGGTGGAGGCGAAGGAGGCGGCGGTCAGGATCGCGTCCCGGTTGTCGAAGTCGCTGAGCAGGCCCTCCTTGATCACCCGGCCGAACTCGCGCCAGAGCGTGGCGTACTTCTCCGGGTCCCCGGCGCGCAGGTCCTTGACGGTGGCCAGGATCTTCTTGGCCAGCCGGCGGCGCATCAGCTGGATCTGCCGGTCCTGCTGCAGGATCTCCCGGGAGACGTTGAGTGAGAGGTCGGCCGCGTCCACCACGCCCTTGACGAACCGCAGGTAGGGCGGCATCAGCGCCTCGCAGTCGTCCATCACGAACACCCGCTTGACGTACAGCTGGACACCGCGCTGGTAGCCCTGGGTGTACAGGTCGTGCGGGGCGTGCGAGGGGATGAACAGCAGCGCCTGGTACTCGAAGGTGCCCTCGGCCTGGAGCCGGACGACCTCCAGCGGGTCGAGCCAGTCGTGGCTGATGTGCTTGTAGAGCTCGTGGTACTCCTCGTCGCTGACCTCGTCGCGGGAGCGGGCCCACAGCGCCTTCATCGAGTTGACCGGCTCGGCGGAGGCCTCCGGCGTCTCCTGCTGGAGGCGGATCGGCCAGGTGATGAAGTCCGAGTACTTCTTGACGATCTCGCGGATCTTCCAGGCGGCCGTGTAGTCGTGCAACTGGTCGTCGCTGTCGGCCGGGCGCAGCTTCAGGGTGACCGAAGTGCCCTGCGGCGCCTCCTCCACCCGCTCCAGCGAGTAGGTGCCGGCGCCGCTGGAGGTCCACCGGGTGCCGTGCTCCTCGCCGGCCTTGCGGGTCACCAGCTCCACCTCGTCGGCGACCATGAAGCTGGAGTAGAACCCGACGCCGAACTGGCCGATCAGGTTCTCGGCGGCCGAGGAGTCCTTGGCGTCCTTGGCCTCCTTGAGCTCCTGGACGAACTTGGCGGTACCGGAGTTGGCGATCGTGCCGATGAGCTGGATCACCTCGTCGTGCGACATGCCGATGCCGTTGTCGCGCACGGTGAGGGTGCGCGCCTCGGGATCGGCGGCCAGCTCGATGTGCAGGTCGGAGGTGTCCACCCCGAGCGCGTCGTCGCGCAGCGCCGCCAGGCGGAGCTTGTCGAGCGCGTCCGAGGCGTTGGAGACCAACTCGCGCAGGAACACGTCCTTGTTCGAGTAGATCGAGTGGATCACCAACTGCAGCAGCTGGCGGGCTTCGACCTGGAACTCAAGGGTCTCGGCGGACATGGCGGGCGGCTCCTCCTCGGGGGCGGGTGGTGTACCCGGATAATCTAGATCACCGGCCGGGGAGCGGAGGTGACGTTGCCCGCGGAAGTCACTGGCCCTCCGGAGCGGGCCGGGCTATGCTCCGGGGCGATGACTACCGACCTTCGCATGAGATCGGGGGTCCCGTCCGCGCAAGGTGAGTGCTGATGGCCACTCACCCCACTGTCGCCGACGGGGATTCCTTCCGTACCTTCTGGCTGCGCGTGCGCGAGTTCGCCGTGCCGCCCACCATGATCGAAACTGCTGCCGCCCGCCGCGCTGTCGGCGACTGGGGCGGCGCCTGCGCTGCGGCCGGCCTCGATGTCGACTTCCGGCTGAGCGACCTGAGCCGCAGCCACGGGTGCGAGCTGGCCGCCCGGGTGCGGGACGACCTGCGGCACCTGGCACCGGACCTGTTGCGCTGGCACCTGCCGCGGATCGCCCCGGACGGGCTGCTGCGGCCCGGGCTGAGCAGCTCGCTGGCCCGCTACGACGGGGCCGCGCGGGACGGGACCGGTGCCGTGCACCTGGTGGTGCGCACGCCGCCGGGCTGGGCACAGGCCGGGCAGCGGATCAGCCTCGGGCTCTGGGGCGCCGCGGCCGGGGCAGGCCGGCACCCGCAGCAGCGCTACCGCCTCGACCTGCACCGGCACCTGTGGGACGTACGGCGCAGCGGCGAGCTGCTGTACCGGGCTGACGCTCCGTCAGTTGAGCTGTCCAACCTGCCCTTCGGTGCCGCCGAGCGGTGCGCTGTCGGGCGCTGGGCGGCCGAAGCGGAGCTACTGTTGGGTGACGAGGGGCGCGGCGGCCGTGCGGTCGCGGTGCGGCTCGGCTCCCGGCGCTGGCTGGAGCTCCAACTGACCGGCAGCGAAATGTCGGTGGCCGTGCGGCCCGAGCGCGGGGCGGGGCTGCCGGTGCTGCCCGACGCCGCGACCTGGGTGCAGCCCGACCTGGCGTTGCTGCGGGCCGGCGCGATCCGGCCCGATCAGCTGCACCCGCTGGTCGCAGCTGCGCTGGCGCCCGGTGGCGAGTCCGCCCGCCCGAGCGCCCCGACCGGCTCGCAACTGGTCGACTGCCAGGGGGAGCGGCACCGGCTCGGCCTGGTGGACGGCGTCCTGGTGCCCCTGGACCACGGCGCGGCCGAACTGCGGCGCGAGCAGCTGCTCGCCGCGCTCGGCGGCCCTCCGGTGCCGTGCCTGCAAGCGATCGAGCGGGCGCACCGGCAGCCGGGCTGCCTGTCCGAGGTGCGTGGGCGCCTGGACCACGGGGACTACACCGGCGCACTGGCCGTGGTCGAGGAACTGCTCGGCGCGAACGCCGTGCTGCGGGACGGCGAGCTGCGTGACGAGCTGGACGACGCGGTAGCCCGGCGCATCGACCACGGGCTGTTCCGGGCCGGGCTCGCCGACCCGTTGGCGGGTCGGGGCCGCCCGGACCGGCGGCGGGTGCGCGGCGGGCAGTCGGCCCACGCGGTGCGCAAGCTGCTCAGTCGCTGACGCAGCGGCAACTCATTTTCCAGACCTCTTACTTGAATGGTGATCAGCATGCCCTTGACATCTGCGCTCACGGCGCCTGTGCCTGTAGCGGCCGTGCCCGCCCAGCTGGACCTCGCCGATGCGCTGCTCGCACTGCTGCGCGAGGCCGACACCGAGCCCCGCCCCGACCAGCAGCTCGAAGCGCTCACCCTGGCGGTGGCCGCCGACCTGCCGGTGCTGCTCTGGGGCGAGCCCGGGATCGGCAAGACGGCCGCGCTCACCCAACTCGCCACCGCCCTGGACCTGCCGCTCACCACGGTGATCGCCAGCGTGCACGAGCCCGCCGACTTCGCCGGCCTGCCGGTGATCGGCGACGACCCCGCCACCCAGGGCGTCCCGATGGCCCCGCCGGACTGGGCGGTGCGCCTGGTCCGGGCCGGCCGCGGCCTGCTCTTCCTCGACGAGCTGTCCACCGCCCCGCCCGCCGTGCAGGCCGCGCTGCTCCGGCTGGTCCTGGAGCGGCGCATCGGCGCCCTGCAACTCCCTCCGGGGGTAAGGATCGTGGCCGCCGCCAACCCGCGCGCCTCGGCCGCCGACGGCTGGGAGCTGAGCCCGCCGCTGGCCAACCGCTTCGTCCACCTGCAGTGGGTCCACGACCACGAGGTGGTGGTCCGCGGCCTGGGCGGCACCTGGCCGCGCGCCGTGCTGCCGCGGCTCGACGCCGACCGGCTGGCCGCCGCGGTCGACTTCGCCCGGCGCGCGGTGTGCGGCCTGCTGGCCGTGCGCCCCAACCTGGTGCACCGGCTGCCCACCACCGAGACCCGCCGCGGCGGCGCCTGGCCCTCCCCGCGCAGCTGGGAGATGACCCTGCGGCTGATCGCCTTCGCCACCGCGGCGGGCGTCGACCGCGAGGTGCTGTCACTACTGGTGCGCGGCACCGTCGGCGACGGGCCGGGGCTGGAACTGCTCGCGCACCTGGACCGGATGGAGCTGCCCGACCCCGAGACGCTGCTCGCCGACCCGGCCGGAGCCGAACTGCCCGAGCGCGGCGACCTGCGCCAGGCCGCGCTGGAGGCGGTGGTGGCCGCTGTTCACCACCGCCCCGAGCGGGCTCGGTGGGACGCGGCCTGGGCGGTGCTCGCCCGAGCCCTGGAGACCGGGGCCCCCGATCTGGTGGTGGTCCCCGCCAAGACGCTCGCCGCGCTGCGGCGCGCGGACTGGCCGGTGCCGAACACCGTCGAGCGGCTGGCCGGCACCGTCGCCCTGGACGAGCGGGTGGACCGGTCGGTGGCCAGGGCCAAGGCTGTCGGCGGGGCGCACCGGTGACCGCTGCCGATCACGCTGATGTGGCCGAGCCCACCGCCGATCCCGCCGACGTCGCCCGGCCCGAGGGCGTTGCCGAGCCCACCGCCGATCCCGCCGACGTCGCCGCCCCCGCGGCTGCTCGCGAGCCGGCCGACGCCCCCGCGTCCCCGGCGCCGGCCGTCGACTGGGACAAGCTGTTCGCCGCCCGGCTGCACGCCGCCCGGGTCCGCCCGTACCTGGCCACCGCGCTGTTCGCGCTGCGCCCGGTCGAGTCGCACCAGGTCCTCACCATGGCGGTCGACCGGCACTGGCGCTGCTACGTCAGCCCGGCCTTCGTGGCCCGGACCCCGCCGGCCGAGCTGGCCGGAGTCTGGGTGCACGAGGTCTCCCACCTGCTGCGCGAGCACCACGAGCGCAGTGAGCGGTATGCCCGCCGGTACGGCCTGACCGGCCCGGGCGAGCGGCTGCGGATGAACATTGCCGCCGACTGCGAGATCAACGACGACATCTACGGCGACGGCCTGCACCGCCCGAGCGGCGCGGTGCACCCCTTCGGGCTGCAACTGGACAGCGGGCTGCTGATGGAGGAGTACCTGGACCGGTTCGGGCTCGGCCCGCGCACCCAACAGCTGGCCTGGCTGGACTGCGGCAGCGGCGCCGACGGTATGGCGCGCGAGTGGGAGCTCGGCCCGGACGGTGCGCACGGGCTGAGCAGGCAGCAGCGGGACGCGGTCCGGTTCAAGGTGGCTGAGGGCATCCGGGGCCGCCCCGGCACCGCACCGGCCGGCTGGCAGCGCTGGGCCGAGCAGGCCTTCCACCCCCCGCAGCCCTGGCGCGACCTGCTGGGCGCCGCGCTCCGCTCGGCCGCCGCGGCCGGCGGGGCGGGCGACGACTACAGCTACGGGCGCCCCGCCCGGCGCTCGGCCTCGCTGCCCGGCATCGTGCTGCCCAGCCTGCGGCGCCGGCCGCCGCGGGTCTGCGTGGTGATCGACACCTCGGCCTCGGTCAGCGACGCCGAGCTGGGCAGTGCCCTGCTGGAGGTGGCGGCGATCGGCCGCGCGGTCGGCGGGCGGCGCGAGCTGGTCAGCGTGGTGCCGTGCGACGCGGTTGCCCGCTCCGTCCACCCCCTGTGCCACAGCGAGGGCATCCCGCTGCTCGGTGGCGGCGGCACCGACCTGCGGGCCGGCTTCGCCCGCGCGCTGCGCGCCCGGCCGGACGTCATCGTGGCCCTGACGGATGGTCAGACCCCGTGGCCCTCCCAGCGCCCGCCCTGTCGCACCGTTGTCGGCCTCTTTCCGCGCGCCAGGTCGAAGGTGCGCGAGGTCGATCCCGACTACCGGCCGGACGCGCCTCCGGACTGGGCCCGGGTGGTGGAGATCGGGGCGGGCTGACCGGGTGGGGTGCGCGCCGCCGCGCCGCCTCGGGCGGGTGGGTAGCCTGGCGGTATGCGGGTGCGGGCGATGACGGAGTGGCAGGGACAGGAACCGGTGGTCGAGCGTGGCGGCCCGGCCGAGCTGGCCGAGCTGCTGGCGCGGCGCGCGGTGGTGGTGCTCAGCGGGGCGGGGCTGTCCACCGAGTCCGGGATCCCGGACTACCGCGGGGTCACCGGCACCTGGCGCCGGCACCGCCCGATGACCTACCAGGAGTTCGTCGCCGACCCGGCCGCCCGGCAGCGGTACTGGGCGCGCAGCCACGCCGGCTGGCGCGGGATCGCCCGGGCGCAGCCGAACACCGGGCACCACGCGGTGCAGCGGCTGCGCGGCAGCGGCCACCTGTCGGCGGTGATCACCCAGAACGTGGACGGCCTGCACCAGGCGGCCGGCACCCGGGACGCGGTCGAGCTGCACGGCGGCCTGGACCGGGTGGTCTGCCTGGACTGCCGGCGCACCAGCGGCCGCGAGGAGCTGGACCAGCGCCTGCACGCGCTCAACGGCGCCCTGTGGGACAGCGGCGCGCGGACCAATCCGGACGGGGACGTGGAACTGCCCCAGGAGCTGGTCACCGGGTTCCGGGTGGCCCCCTGCACGGCCTGCGGCGGGACGCTCAAGCCGGACGTGGTCTTCTTCGGCGAGAACGTGCCCAAGGAGCGGGTCGAGCACTGCTACCGGCTGGTCGAGGGCGGGCAGGCGCTGCTGGTGCTCGGTTCCTCGCTGACCGTGATGTCGGGCCTGCGGTTCGTGCGGTACGCGGTCAAGCTCGGCCGGCCGGTGGCGATCGTCAACCAGGGCCCGACCCGCGGGGACGGCTACGCCGCGGTCCGGCTCACCCTCCCGTTGGGCGCCGCGCTGACGGGGTTGGCGGACCAGCTCGGGAGTTGACGGCCTGTCAGTGGCGCGCTCTAGGCTCAGGCGCCGGCCGTGAACGAGCGCCGGAAGCCGCAGAGCCTCAGCAGCCTCAGGAGAGACCGACCGATGACCACCCTGGAGAACCGCCCCGGCAGCGCCGTGCTCGTCATCGACGTGCAGAACCAGGTGGTGCGCCGCGCCCACCGGCGCGACGAGGTGGTGGGGCGGATCGCCCGCCTGGTCGCGCGGGCCCGGCAGGCGGGCACCCCGGTGGTGTGGGTGCAGCAGACCGACGAGCAGCTCGCCGAGGGCAGCGAGGGCTGGCAGCTGGTGCCCGAGCTGGTGCCGGCCGCGGGGGAGGCGGTGGTGCTCAAGGGGTACCCCGATGCCTTCGAGGCCACCTCGCTCGAGTTGCACCTCGCCGAGCTGGGCGCCGGCCGCCTGGTGGTGGCCGGCGCCCAGACCGACATGTGCGTCCGCTCCACCATCCACGGCGGCCTGACCCGCGGCTACGACGTGACCCTGGTCGGTGACGCCCACACCACCGAGGACAACACCGAGTGGGGCGCCCCCGCCCCGGAGCTGGTGATCGCGCACACCAACCTCTACTGGGCCGAGCAGGAGGCCCCGGGGCGCCGCTGCGCCACCACGGCGGCCGAGGAGGTGGCCTTCTAAGGCCGCCTGCCTCGGGCCCGCCCGGCTGGGCCTGGCCGCGCAGCGGCCGGCTCAGTCCTCGCTGCGCGCACCGGCCGGCTCAGCCCTCGCTGCGGCGCAGCATCTCGGCGCGCTCGACCACCTTGACCCGCTCGCGGCCCTCGGGGGCGCCCAGGGCCCGCTCGTGGGCGTCCAGGCGCTGCCAGCCCGCCCAGCTGGTCCAGCGGACGCCGCGCTCGGCCAGGTGGGCCAGCACCGCCTCGGGGTCCGGCTCGGCCGCGCCGGGCAGGCGGCCCGCCGCGTGGTCGGCCAGCAGGCAGGCGACGGTCTCGTTGGCGTCGCCCTTGGTGTGGCCGATCAGGCCGACCGGCCCGCGCTTGATCCAGCCGGTGACGTAAGTGGCCTGCTGGTGCGAGCCGTCGGCGGCCAGCACCCGGCCGGCCTCGTTGGGCACGGTGCCGGCGACCGGGTCGAAGGGCAGCTTGGGCAGCTCGTCGGAGTAGTAGCCGACGGCCCGGTAGACGGCCTGCACGTCCCAGTCGGTGAACCGGCCGGTGCCGCGCACGTTGCCGGTGCCGTCCAGCTCGGTGCGCTCGGTGCGCAGGCCCGCCACCGCGCCGTCGGCGCCCAGCACCTCGGTCGGGGACTCGAAGAAGTGCAGGTGGATGCGGTGCGGGCGGTCGCCCGGGTCGCGGATGGCCCAGCGCTCCAAGGTGTTCGCGACCATGTCGGCCTGCTTGTTGCCGCGCCGCTCGGCGATCGAGCCCTCGTCGTAGTCGATGTCCTCGGGGTCGACGACCACCTCGATGCTGGGCGAGTGGTCCAGCTCGCGCAGCTCCAGCGGGCTGAACTTGGCCTGGGCCGGGCCGCGGCGGCCGAAGACGTGCACCTCGACGGCCCGGTTGCGCTTCAGTCCGTCGTGGACGTTCGGCGGGATCTCGGTGGGCAGCAGCTCCTCGGCGGTCTTGGCCAGGATCCGGGCCACGTCCAGGGCCACGTTGCCGACGCCGAGCACCGCGACCTTGACCGCCTCCAGCGGCCACTCGCGGGGCACGTCCGGGTGGCCGTCGTACCAGGAGACGAAGTCGGCCGCACCGTACGAGCCGGCCAGCTCGATGCCGGGCAGGTCCAGCGCCCGGTCGGCGCTCGCGCCGGTGGCGAAGACTGCGGCGTCGTAGAACCGGTGCAGGTCGTCCAGGGTGAGGTCGGCCGGGTAGTCGACGTTGCCCAGCAGCCGGACCTGCGGCTTGTCCAGCACCTGGTGCAGCGCGGTGACGATGCCCTTGATCCGCGGGTGGTCGGGGGCCACGCCGTAGCGGATCAGCCCGAAGGGCGCGGGCAGCCGCTCGAACAGGTCGATCGAGACCCCGGGCTCGCGGGCGGCGTCGGACTTCAGCAGGGCGTCGGCGGCGTAGATGCCGGCCGGACCGGCACCGACGATGGCGACGCGCAGGGGGCGGGACATGGCGGCGGCTCCTAGGGTCACACGGGTGGCTGGCTGACAGCTCACCGCCCCGGGCCCGGCTCCAGTAGTAGGGCCGCCTTTATGACCTCATAAGATCAACTTATGGGTTGGTCGGGAATCGGGGACCGCCGCCGGCGTCGGCCGTCGGCTCGCGGTGCCCGTCGCGTGATCACGATTCCTACCACGTGATCACGCGGCGCAACACCCGCCGCAAGAGCTGACGGATCGTCCGATCACCTATCTGACCTGCACATTGCAAGCATGGAACGACAAGAACCAAGCGTGGCGCGAGCATTGACAGCGCCCGAACGGCGTTGCGAGAGTTTCCCTCGTCCGGGGCGAGGTTCGACGCAGGGGGCGCGTCGGCCGGCGGTACCCTCCGCCTGGCCAACTCGACCCGGGCTGCGCAGCGTTCAGCATCTTCACCGACCCGCTCAGCCGATTCCGCGCGCCGACCGTGCGCGGGGTGGGCAGACGAACGTGCGGTCGGCGCGTCACGCCCGGCGGTCGGCCACCGGGCGATTCCTCGTGAGGATCTCGATGTCCATACCCTCGACACGCGAACCTGCCGGAACCGCCGCGGAGCCCAACGGCCCGCTGCGCCGGATGTGCTGGATCTTCCCGGACCGGGAATCGATCAAGGGCACGGCCATGTGGCAGGACTTCTTCTGGAACCTCTACGCCGAGTGCGCCGCCGACCTGGGCCTGGCCTGGTCCCGGCACGCGCCCGAGGAGGTGACGGTGGACGCCTCGGTCCCCGGCAAGCCCCGGATCTGGGTCGACCAGGAGCCCGTCACCCCGCAGGACACGCTCTTCATCACCGCCCTCTACTCGCTGCCGTACCAGGCGATGGACATCTTCAACCAGTACGCGCTCTACGCGGTACTCGAACAGGCCGGCTTCTACCTGCCGTTCCCGCCGCAGGTCTCGCTGATCGGCAACGACAAGCTGGCCACCATGCTCTACCTGGACGGCTCCCCGGTGCCCGCGATCCCCACCTGGCGCCTGGGAACCGGTCGCGACGTCGGCAAGTACGGCTACGAGGTCGGGATGGAGCAGGTCAGCTACCCCGCGATCGTCAAGCCGGCCGGCTGGTGCGGCGGCGGCGGGATCAACCTGGCCCGCGACAGCGAGGAGTTGCGCGGCCTGGCCAGCCTGGCCCAGGGCGGTGACACCACCCTGGTGGTCCAGCCCTACCTGGGCGAGGGCACGGTGGACTACCGGGTCTACGTGATCGACGGCGAGCCGTACGCGGTGGCCAAGCGGATCCCGGACTCGGGCTCGCTGGTGGCCAACGCCAGCCGCGGCGGCCGGATGGAGTTCCCGCCGATGCCGCCGGAACTGGCCGAGGCCACCGCCTACTTCGCCGAGAAGCTGCCGATCCCGTTCTTCTGCGTGGACTTCCTGCACGACGGCGAGCGGTTCTGGTTCTCCGAACTCGAGCCTGACGGGGTGATCCTGCCGGACGCCGCCGACCCGGAGCGCACCCTGCAGCGCGACATCACCCGGGCCCGGTTCGCGGCCTACCGGGCCGGCCACGCGCGCTGGCTGGCTGCCGGCGCCCCGCGCGGCGGCGCGGTCCGGACGGAGGCGTGATGGCCTTCTCGCTGGATCCCGAGGCCGCCGAGCCGCTGCTGGCGGTGGCCGCCCGCAACCTCGAACTGCTGCGCTCGGTGCCGGGCCTGGGCGAGCGCTACGCGGGCCTGGCGGCGCCGCGCACGCTGGCCGAACTGGCCGCGCTGCCGCCGCTGGTCAAGGACGAGCTGAACACCGCGCTGGCCCACCTGGAGCCGGCCGCCGCCGACAGTGCCACCTGGCTGTTCCAGAGCGGCGGCAGCACCGGCGCGCCCAAGGTCGGCTACGCGCCCACCGGGTTCTACATGGCGGGCGTGCACGCCCACTGGCAGCCGCTGGACCGCACCGACGTGTTCGTCAACGCCTGGGGTGCGGGCCGGATGTGGGGCGCGCACTTCCTGGCCGCGGCGCTGGCCGACCTGTCGGGCTGCCAGATCATCGCGCTCGGCTCGGTCACCAAGGACGAGTACGGCGACTGGCTGGACTTCTTCGCCGACCGCAGGGTGACCGCGATCGGCGGTACCCCCAGCGTGCTGCGGCTCTGGTTCGCGCAGGCCCGCGCCGCCGGCCGCAAGCTGCCCGCGCTGCGCAAGGTGCTCTGGCTGGGCGAGGCCTGGCAAGAGCAACTGGCCGAGGACATGGCCGAGGTGGCGCCGCAGGCCGAGCGGTGGGGGATGTTCGGCAGCACCGAGACCTGGGTGGTCGGCACCAACACCCCCGGCTGCCCCGCCGACACCTTCCACACCCTGCCCGAGCAACTGGTGCACAGCGACGCCGACCTGCTGCTCGACTTCACCACCCTCAACCCGCAGATGCTCAACCCGGTGCTGCGCTACCGCACCGGCGACGCGGGCGAACTGGTGGCCTGCCCGTGCGGGCGGCCGGGCCGGGCGATGCGGGTGCTGGGCCGCCGCGACGGCGTGGTCCAGGTGCGGGGCCTGGGCCTGCACGTCGACGATCTGGTCGCCCGCGCCGAGCAGGCTCCGGGCGTGCGCCAGGCCCAGGTGCTGGTCACCCAGCAGGGCGGCCGGGCCACCGGTGTGGACCTGCTGGTGCTCGCCGACCCGGCAGTGGACCTGGCCCGGCTGCGCCAGGAGCTGTTCGCCGCCACCTTCACCCTGGCCACCGCCTTCCAGCATGACCCGGAAGCGTTCCGGGTCCGCGCCGTGGACGCGCTGATCAGCAACGGGCGCACCGGGAAGACCGCCAACTCGGTCATCCAGGAGGTGGACTGATGGCACGTCGGAACCGTCTGGGAATGGGCCGCGGATTCAACTTCTTCTGGGGCGGACAGACCGTCAGCCTGGTCGGCGACCGGATCACCGTCTTCGTCGTCCCGACCCTGATGATCTTCGTGCTGCACGCCAGTGCCCTCCAGGTCGGCATCGTCTCGATGGCCCAGTACCTGGGCATCCCGCTGCTCGGGCCGATCGCCGGGGTGCTGGTGGACCGCTGGGACAAGCGGGCCACCATGCTGGCCTGCGACCTGATCCGGCTGGTGGCCGTCGCCGTCATCCCGATCGCCCGCTGGCAGCACTTCCTGTCCACCCCGCTGCTGTTCTGCTGCGTCGCGGTGATCAGCGGCGCCACCATCTTCTTCAACGTCGGCTACCTGGTCGCGGTGCCGGCCGTCGTCGAGGAGGAGCAACTGGTCGGCGCCTACTCCCGGCTGGAGGGCAGCGGCTCGGTCTCCGAGGTCGCCGGGCCGTCGATCGCGGCCGGCCTGTACACCGTGTTCGGGGCGGCCGCGCTGCTGGTCGACGCGGCCAGCTACCTGGTCTCCGCCGCCTGCTTCCGCGCGATGCGCCCGTGGGGCGAGCGGACCGTGGTCGAGGGCTCGGTCTGGCAGCGGCTCACCCTGGGCTTCCGCCTCAACTGGCAGGACCCGGTGCTGCGCCGGGTGGTGCTGGCCGCCGTCACGCTGAACAGCGGCGGGCCGATCTTCGTCACCGTGCTGCCGCTACTGGCCTACCGGGGACTGGGCATGTCGGTCGCCGGGTACGGCGCGGCCATGTCGGTGGCGGCGCTGGGCGCGCTGCTGGGCGCCCTGGTGGCGCCCCGGCTCAGCGCCCGGTTCGGCCTGGGCCGGGCCTTCGCCTGGGCCCTGCTGCTGCACTGCCTGGTGGGTCTGGGCGTGCTGGCCGCGCCCGCACTGCCCGCCGGGCCGGTCATCGCGGTCACCATGGGCTGCTACGGCTTCTTCATGTCCTGCATCAACGTGTGCAGCGCGCCCACCCGGCAGCTGCGGATGCCGGCCCAGCACCAGGGTGCGATGCACGCGGCCTACCGCACCTTCACCTGGGGCGTCATCCCGCTGGCCGCGCTGGTCGGCGGACTCGCGGTCTCACTGCTCAGCCACCCGCTCGGCGCGCTGGACGCGGCGCGGGTGACGATGGTCGGCGGCACCCTGCTGGCCGCCTGCTCGTTCCTGTCGGCGGTGCGGATCCAGCCGCTGCTGGACGCGGCGGCCGACCCCGCCGGCGACCCGGTGCTGGTGCAGACGTGAGCCGCACCGTGCTGGTCACCGGCTGCTCCACCGGGATCGGGCTGGCCACCGCCGCCGCGGCCGCCCGCGACGGATGGCAGGTGGTGGCCACCGTCCGCGACCCGGACCGCGCCGAGGAGCTGCGCGAACTACCGGTTGACGTCAGGCAGTTGGACGTGACGGACGAGGCCTCGGCGGCCCGCTGCCTGGCCGGCGTGGTGGGCGACTACGGCGGGCTGGACGCGCTGGTCAACAACGCCGGGGTGGCCAACTCCGATCCGACCATGGAGATGTCCACCATGGCCGCGCTGCGTGCCAACCTGGAGGTCAACTTCTTCGGGGTGGTCGCCGTCAGCCGGCTGGCGATGCCGCTGCTGCGGGCCGCCCGGGGGCGGCTGGTCACCGTCGGCAGCGTGCACGGGGTGGTCGGGCAGCCGTTCAACGAGGCTTACTGCGCAGCCAAGTTCGCCGTCGAGGGGTTCCTGGAGAGCCTGGCGCCGGTGGCCGAGGCGCACGGCGTGCGGGTCTCCATCGTGGTGCCCGGCTTCGTGCCGGACACCCGGTTCGGCTACTTCCCCGACGTCAACCGGCAGACCCTGCAAGCCGCTTCCGGCCCCTACGCGGACACCTACGCCGGCTACCTGGAGTGGGTGACCGGCCAGGGCTGGGAGTCGGCCGGCCAGCCCGCCCGCCAGGTGGCCGAGGTGGTGCTGGCCACGCTGCGCGCCGAACGCCCCGCCTTCCGGGTGCCGACCGGCCCGTGGGCCGCCGAGTACCTCGCGCACAAACTCGCCGACCCGGACGGCGCCACGGTGCAGGGCCTCGCCCGCGGCTGGCTCGGCCGACCGCCCAGCGCCCTGGACTGAGCGCCCTGGACTGAGCGCCCTGAACTGAGCGCCCTGAACTGAGCGCCCTGAACTGAGCGCCCTGAACTGAGCGCCCTGGACCGAGCACTCAGGACCGAGCGCCCTGTACCGAGCGCCCAGGACTGACCCACCGACCTACTCGGAGACCCTCTTGCCCGCGAAGCCACTGCAGGACCTGGTGGACCACGCCCGGCGCAACTCGCCGTTCTACGCCGAGCTCTACCGCGACGTGCCCGCGACCGTGACCCACCTGACCCAACTGCCCATCATCGACCAGAAGGCCTTCTGGGCCGCCAACACCTGGCCGGACAACCAGCTGCTCACCGGCCCGCTGAGCGACGCCGGGGTCTACACGACCGGCGGCACCACCGGCAGGCCGAAGGTCTCGCCCTGGACCCGCAGCGAACACGCCGACTCCGTCACCGCATTCGGCGCCGGCCTGGTGCAGGCCGGGCTGCGGCCCGGGCACCGGGTCGCCAACCTGTTCTGGGCCGGGGAGCTCTACAGCAGCTTCCTCTACATCGAACACGCGCTGCACGCCGCCCCGGTGGAGAACGTCCGGTTGCCCGTGGCCGGCTCCGCCCCGGACGCGTTCGTGGTCGACCTGATCCACAACTTCGGCGTGCACGTACTGGCCGGCGAGCCGATGCGGCTCAGCGCGGTCGCCGAACACCTGCTCCAGCACGGGCAGGTGGCCGAGTCGGTGGAACTGCTGCTGTTCGCCGGCGACATCCTCTTCGCCGACCTGCGCCCGATCCTGACCCGGGCCTTCCCCAAGGCCGCCATCTCCTCGGCCGGTTACGCCTCGGTCGACGCGGGCCTGGTCGCCGGCCCGGTGCCGGGCGACGACGTGCGGGTGCACGAGGCCTTCGCCAACCGCACCGTGGTGGAGATCGTCGACGACCTGACCGGCGAGCCGATCACCACGCCCGGGGTCCCGGGCCGCCTGCTGGTCACCAACCTGTTCCGCACCCTGATGCCGATCCTGCGCTACCCGGCCGGTGACCGGGCCGAGTGGGTGGACGGCGAACTGCGCCGGTTCCGTCTGGTCGGCCGCTCGATCGAGGGCGCCCGGGTCGGGACCGTCACCATGGGGGTGGAGGACACCCGTGGGGTGCTGGTCGCCGCCGACCCCGGACAGCACATCTCCGGCATCCAACTGGTCCAGCGCCGCTGGGAGAACCGGGACGGCCTGGTCCTGCGGCTGGGCTGCGTCGAGCGGCCGCCCGCCGACCTGGCCGAGGAGCTGGTCGCCGCGGTGTACGCCGCCCGGCCGCTCTACCGGGAGGAGGCCGAGGCCGGTCGGATCCACCCGCTGCGGGTGGAGTGGGTCCCGCGCGCCGAGTTGGTCACCAACCCGCGCACCGGCAAGTTGCAGCAGGTGGTGGACGAGCGGCCGGTGTAGCGAGGGGAGGCCGGTGAGTCCGGCGATTCGTCTGGGAGGACGTGTGGTGTCCGGTGGGTCGTGATCGCCGCCGGGAGCGGGCGTGCGACTACCTGACGGAGGACCAGGTCACGGAGTGCTCTGCGCCGCAGGGCGGCTGAGCATGGGTGTGGTGGCGGGACTGCGCAGACCTGCCGTCGTGGCGGCCACCACCGCGACGGCGCCGAGGCAGAGCAGTCCGCCGCTGACCAGGGCCGTTGTGCCCGAGGTAGCACTCGCGACGAGGCCGCCGCGCAGGTTGCCGAGGTCGGGTCCGGCTTGTCCGACGATCTGTTCGGCAGCGCTGACCCGGCCGAGCAGCTCGCGCGGGGTGTGCAGTTGGACGACGGTGCTCCGGGAGACGACGGAGACGGTGTCGGCCGCGCCGGCCACGGCGAGGCAGGCCAGGCCGGCCCACGGGTTGCGCGCGAAGCCGAACAGGGCCAGCGCCGCGCCCCAGGTGGCGGACCCGCCGATCATGGCCAGGCCGGTGCGGGGGAGCCGGGTGAAGGTCCCCGAGAAGAGTGACGCCGCCACGCCGCCGACCGCGATGGCCGTGAGGAACAGCCCCAGGGTGCGGGGGCTGCCGCCGAACCGCTCGGCGTTGATCGAGGGGAACAGGCTGACGGGCATCGACAGCAGCGTGGTGGCGAGGTCGGTGAGCAGGGCCCCGCGGATGACGGGCGTGCGGGTCAGGAAGGCCAGGCCGTCCAGCACGCCGCGCAGGCCGGGGCGGGCCGCCTGGGCGGGCTCGTCCACGGGGGCCGGCTGCGGCAGGCCGTACGCGGCGTGGAGCGCGGCGAGGAAGGTCAGGGCGTCGATCAGGTAGCAGGCACCGACGCCAAGCCCGCCCACCAGCAGGCCGCTCAGGGCAGGGCCGAGCAGCATCGCGCCCTGGAACGCGATCCGCCGCAGGGCCAGGCCCGCCGCCAGTTGGCGCTCGGGCAGCAGGTGTGGAAGGAAGGTGCGCGAGGCGGGCCCGCTGCCGGCGCCGAAACAGGACTGGAGGGCCACCAGCCCCAGGACCGCGACGGCCGGAGCGTGCCCGAGGAACCCCTGGAGCGCGAGCAGCAGCGAACACCCGGCCTGCCCGCCGATGGTGACCAGGTAGAACCTCCGGCGGTCCACCCGGTCGACGAGCGAGCCGGCGAACAGCCCGAGTGCGACCAGCGGAACCGCCTGGGCCAGTCCGACGGCACCCGTCCAGACCGGGCTGCGGGTCAGCTGCCAGACCTGGAACATGACCGCGACCAGGGTCAGTTGACTGCCGAAGCCGGACAGCGTCTGCCCGACCCACAGCCGGCGGAAGGGTGGCGACGACCGTAACGGCGTCACGTCGATCAGCGTGTGCTTCAGCCCCATGCGGGATCCTTCGCCAGCTTCTCGGCGATCCGGTCGTGGAAACTGCGGCGCTCGAGCGCACACTCGATGTCGGTGACGACCTGGGAGAGCGGGTACGGAATCTCCGCCTCCAGTTCGGCTAGCGCAGCCTCGGTGGCCCGCCACTCCGCCGCGAGCCGGCCCACCACGTCGCGGCCCTTGTCGGTGAGCGCCACCCTCTTGGTCCGCGCATCCTCGCCCACGACGGTCTGCACCCACCCGGCCGCCCGCATCGCGGCCACCTTCTGACTGAGCGCCGAGTGCGTGCGCTGGACCGACTCGGCCAGTTTTGCGATGGTCATCGGCCCGCAGGCGTGCAGCCGGAGCAGCTCCATCACGAAGCTGGGCTTGAGCCCCTCGATCGGCTGCTCGGGGTAGACCCGGCCGATATCGGCGTCCATGGCCGCCTGGAGCAGACGCAGGGGGCGCCAGCGGCTGTGGTGGGTGGGGTCCGGGGGTTGGTTGGTGGTCATGGCGGTATCGTAACAGCACTTATATAAGTGCTGTTACGATACCGCCATGACCCGGTCTGAGGCTGAGGGCCGGCCTCGGACTGCTCGTCAGGGGGCGCTGCCGGGCGGAAGGTTCACCCGGGTGGCTCAGCTGCCAGACGGTCCGGCACGCGCCGGACAAGGGCGTGTGAAGAGGATGGTGCCGACGGTGGCCACGACGGCTCGCCGCGTTCATCCCATCGAGGAGGCCCCTATGGCCACGTCCTCCCGCATGTCGTCCACCCCCGTGCTGGAGCCTGCGGCGACCGAGCTGGCCCAGGCCTCCGATCCCCACCCGCGCATCTACGAGGTCGCCCCGGCCGAGGGCCGCGACACGCTGGCCGGTCTGCAGACCGGCGCGGGCGTCGACAAGCCCGCCGTCGACGAAGAGTGGACCGAGGTCGACGCCGGCACCTGGGGCACCCTCCGCACCCTGATCATCCGCCCCGAAGGTGCCACCGGCGTGCTACCGGTGATCATGTACATCCACGGCGCCGGCTGGGTCTTCGGGGACGAGGGCGCCCACGACCGGCTCGTACGCGAGCTGGCGGTGCGCGCGAACGCCGCGGTGGTCTTCCCGGTCTACGCCCGGGCGCCGGAGGCCAAGTACCCCACGCAGATCGAGCAGAACTACGCGGTCGGCCAGTGGCTCAAGGACCACGGCCACGAGAAGAACCTCGACCCCGCCCACGTGGCGGTCTGCGGCGACTCCGTCGGCGGCAACATGTCCACCGTCTTCGCGATGATGAACGCCGAGCGCGGCGGACTGACCCTCAAGTGCCAGGTCCTGCTCTACCCGGTCACCGACGCCAGCTTCGACACCGAGTCCTACCAGCAGTTCGCCGAGGGCTACTACCTCACCCTCGACGGCATGAAGTGGTTCTGGGACCAGTACACCGCCGACCCCGCCCAGCGCGCCGACCCCCACGCCTCACCGCTCCGTGCCTCCCTGGACCAGCTCAGACCCATGCCCCCGACCCTGGTCATCACCGACGAGGCCGACGTGCTGCGCGACGAGGGCGAGGCCTACGCCGCCAAGCTCCGCACGGCAGGCGTCCCGGTCACGGCGGTTCGAGTCCTCGGAATGGTCCACGACTTCATGATGCTGGACAGCCTGCGCGACACCGCCGCCAACAACCTCGCGCTCAGGCTGGCCGGCGACACCCTGCGGGACAGCCTGCACGAGTGGTGAGCCCTGACGTCTCCGGCCGGCGTGCGCGGAACGCCGGCCGCAGACGCGGGTGGCGCCGCCCAGCACCCTACCGGCTGGTGGGTCAGTTCTCGGCGAGTCGGGACTTCTTGACCTTGTTGCCGCAGGTGTTCATGGAGCACCAACGGCGGTTGGCCCCGCGGCTGGTGTCGAGGAAGAGTCCCGCGCAGCCTGGGCCTTCGCAGTTCTTGATCCGGCTGCGCTCGGGGCCTCCGAGGATGCGGATGGCTTCCGTGGCCAGCACCCCGAGCGCGTCACCGACCGGCGTGGTCTCGGTCAAGTGCCATCCTGCGAGACCGTGTTCGAGCGCGGCCTTGGCGTGCCCGGCGGCGGCGACCAGGTTGAGGGTGCGGACATCCTTCGAGTCGGCCGGTTCGCCTGCGGCGAGTGCTGACCCGACGCGGTAGATGGCCTCACGCAGTTCGACGGCGTCCTTCAGATCAGGCGGCGACACGTCCGTGACGTCGAGCCCGGTGGCCTGCAGCCACATCTTCAGCCAGGCCGGGTCGGTCAGCCGCTCGCGCGGCGCCGTACTGGCCCGATCGCTGACCGTGGCAGTGAACCGGAAGGCCAGGACCTCGTTGTCCATGCGGAACGCACGACGTACTTCCCCGGTCATTCCCAGCCTCCACAGCAAGCGACAGCACCTTCGAACCGTCTTAGCTGGTTCGACAGGATGGTAACCCTATGACACCATGAACCGTCTTAGACGGTTCATGGGAAGGATTCTCCACGTGGACAGCATCGCGGTCATCGGTCTGGGAGCAATGGGGCGGCCCATCGCACACAACCTCGTGAAGGCAGGCCACGAGGTCGTGGTGTGGAACCGCTCCGACAGGCCCGCGGACGAACTCGTCGCCGCGGGTGCCCGTCGAGCCGCCTCGGTCGCGGAGGCGATGCACTCGCCGGTGGTCTTCTCGATGCTGTCCGACGACAGGGCTGTGGCCGAGACGTTCCTCGACTCCGGCGTTCTCACGCAGACCCCGGGCGGGACCATTCACGTCAACCTCGCGACAGTCAGCGCGGGCCTTGCTCGCCGGGCGGACGCAGCGCACGCGGAGCACGGTGTCGCGTACCTCGCGGCACCGGTCTTCGGCCGGGTTCCGGTCGCCGAAGCCGGAGCACTCAACATCCTTGCGGCCGGCAAGGACGGCCTGATCGATCGGGTGCAGCCGTTCTTCGACGTGATCGGCTCGCGGACCTGGCGGCTCGGCGACCGTCCGGAGCAAGCCAACATCGTGAAGATCCTCGGGAACTACCTGATCGCCTGCGCGATCCAGTCGATGGGCGAGGCCGTCGGTCTCGCGGAAGGCGCCGGTGTCGACGCCGGCCAGTTCGTCGAGCTGCTGACCTCAACCCTCTTCCCGGGACCCGTCTACACCGGCTACGGATCGATGATCGCTGAACGGCGCTACCAGCCGGCCGGATTCACCACCGTCCTGGGCCGCAAGGACCTCCACCTCGCACTCGACGCAGCGACCGACCAGGACACACCGCTTCCGATCGGTGAACTGCTGCGCGCTATCTTCGATCAGGCCATCGCCGACGGCCGCGGGGCGGACGACTGGGCAGTCATCGCCGAGCAGCAACCGCGGTGATTTCCGAGGACCGACGGTTGGTCATCTTGCGTGGCGCGAGCGCAACCGGGCGGTCCCGTCGATGAGCACGCCCGCAGCACGGGACGGTGCGTTGGGTATGACGAGGACTCAGGTTGCCACTGGCCAGCCCCCCTGCTCGATCTGCTCGATGAGCCGCTTCAGCTGGGCCACCTCATCCCTCAGCGCGCGGTCCCCGGCCGGGGTGAGGGAGAGCCAAGTGCGGGCGCGCTTGCCCTCGTAGCCCTTCTCAATGTGGACCAGACCGGCCTTCTCCAGGACCGTCAGGTGCTGGCTGAGGTTGCCGGCGGTCAGGCCGAGGGTGGTGCGCAGGAAACCGAACTCGACCCGGCGGGCCTGGCGGGCGACGGTAAGGATGCCCAGACGGACGCGTTGGTGGACCACGTCGTCCAGGGAGTTGACGGGGTGCTGATCAGGTTCGGTGGTCATGACGCGTCACGCTGACGGGCCCGCTGGGCCAGGGCGAACCCGAGCGCCCCGAGCAGCAGGAACCCGGCGGGGAGGGCGAGCCGGGGCAGGCCCGACCAGGGTGAGGTGGCGGAGATTCCCGCCCAGCCGGTGGAGATCGGGGCGAGCTCCACGAGCAGGTAGGCCAACGCGAAGGACAGCAGCGCGCGGTTGCGCTCCGCCCAGGCGAGCACCAGCAGCGGCAGCCCGATGGTCGCGGCTTCTCCGGTGAACCGTTCGAGGAATTGTGTGAACTCACTGGCGGGGTCGAGGTGCAGACCCAAGAAGTCGATCGGGGTCCTGGGCGCCGGCACCCCGTGCCGGGTGGCCCAGAACGTGGTCGCGGCCACCAAGGCGAGGAGGGCGGCGCCGGCGATGACGTACGGTCGGACCGGGCTGCCGACCCCACGGCTGCGGGCTTGGCGTACGTAGAAGTACGCGGTCGCGCCGTAGGCCAGGGCGACCCCGAGCGTCCAGTACACCGGTGACCCCTGCCTGGCGAGGGTGCAGCTCGCGGGGGCGATGTCGGCCGATCCGGGGGCGGGGGAGCAGGTGACCGTCTGGAGGGTGAAGGTGAGCCGGTCCACCAGGATCCCGCCGAGGGTGAGCACCCCGAACAGCAGCAGCGGGAACCAGGTACCGCGCTGGGCGGAACGGACACGGCGGGTCAGCTCGCCGAGGCTGGAGAGCACCTCGCGGGGGGAGCTGGGTGATGGCACCGATGCATCTGTCATGCAGTTAGGTTTGCATCGCAAACCAATTCTGACAAGAGACTGCGGGCCTGAGTCTTCGGCTGAACGTGCTCGTTCCTGTCGACCTGCACGGTCGCTGAGCGAGCCCCCTGGGCGTCAGCCGAATCTGCGGCGCACCCGGCACAGACCGCCGGTGCTCGTGAGCACGTCCGACAACGCAGGCACAGCACCAAACGGACTTGCATCCCGCTCACCACGCCAAACGCAGCGGCGTTGAACAGTCGAAGACGGTGAGCCGGACGAGGTTCTTGCGGATGCCGTTGAACGCGCGGGAGCTCTGTTGGATCTCATTGAGCGTCCCGTGACCGACGAAGAGGGCCATGCCTTGGCGCAGTGCTTCGGCCACGACGAATGCTTCGGCGTGGCCTGGAGTCTCCTGCATCTCGTCGAGACGGCTCCTCACGCGCGTGAGGACCAGCCGGAAGCCGCTCGACGATGGCGCGCGGGTCTGACAAGCCAGTAGTACTCAAGGCGGAGATCCTGAGCTTGGCGGATGGGCGGCGGGCTGCCTGGAGTGATGACACGGGCGCACTACGCAGGCTCGCTGCCGGCGTGGCCGGTGTGACCAGCGCAAGCGGTGGGCGAGCCCTTGGGCGGGGCTGAGCAGGGCAGGGACACGTGCTGGGTCCTATGGCCGGCCACGGGGATCTGGCCGTTCGAGCCCCGGCGGCGACCCCAGCAGGACTCGCAGTGTTGGGGCGCAGGGTAGGCAGGCCCAGAGGGGGAGGGCGGGGCCGGTGAGGGTGGGGAGGGCGCCGATGCGGACCGGGAGCAGGGGGACGGTGTGGCAGCGGTCGCAGTGCGGGGGAGGGAAGCACGGGAGCCGGGGCGGTGTGGTGCTGGCGGGGCTGGGCATTCGGAAGCCTATTGCTGAGGCGGGTGTTGAAGGATCGAGAACTGCTGGCCGTGCCGCTCCGCAGCGTGCCGGCGCCACAGCACGCGCACGTCGGCAGCGGCGGAGTCGTCGAGGCTGACCTCGGCGAGCCGGCGGCGGAAGGTCGCGCACTCGGTGCAGTCGGGCACGGGGTCGGGGAACGGCAAGCTGCCGTAGGGGTTCACTTCGGTCTTTCCTGGGCTGATGAGGGTACGGATCAAGCCGGGGCAGGCCCCGGGAGGCGGACGCGTTCGGGGGAGCGAGGCCTGCTGCGGGTGCTGACCTGCACCAATTGCGCGGGGTCGGAGAGCTGTTCGAGGTTGCGAGGGTCGGTGTCCCACTCGATCCCGCCGCCGAGCGGGCGCAGGTAGGCGCGGCCGCGCAGTCGGCCCATATAGACCCCCTGACGTCCCTCGTGTCCCAAGTCGGCGACGACTTCGCCTACTTGGGGTGAATGCGGGGTGTTGGGCGGATTGGTCCGCGGTGCCATGGGTGCACTCCTCTCCGTAGTCGATCGGTTACCAGGATTGGCTCGGAGATGGCTGAAAGCTAGGGCTTTCACCCGCAATGGACCGGCGGGTAAAATCCAGGAATGGTCTTGGAAGCTTACGAGACTGACGTCACGTCATCTCCGTCAGTCCGGTTCGCGACGGAACTCCGCAGGCTGCGGCGGGCGCGTGGGTGTCCCAGGTCGAACTCGGCCGGCGGATGGGTTACTCGGACACCGCCATCTCTTTCATCGAACGAGTGAACCGCCTACCAACACCGAAATTCGCGGTAAAAGCCGATGAAGTGTTCGAGACGGGTGGGACCTTCGTCGAGCTGTACCGGCGGATCAAGAACACGGCCCTGCTGGAGGGCTTCGAGGAGTTCGCCGACTGCGAGGCCAAGTGCCGCAAGCTGCGGTCGTTCGAGACGGGCGTGATCCCCGGCCTGTTTCAGACTCCGGAGTATGCCGCTGCCCTGGCAGCGGCGGCCGTTCGACGAGGCAGCATCACGCAGGACCAGGCGGACGAACGAGTTGCCTTCCTGGCGGCGCGGCAGCAGCGGGTGCTGGAGCGACGGAAGCCACCGCTCATCTACACCGTGATGGACGAGACCTGCATTACCCGGGTGGTCGGCGGCCCGGAGGTGATGGGTCCTCAGCTGGACCACCTGGTGGAGCTGTCCGCACGACCGAACATCACGATGCGGGTCGCGCCGCTCAGTCTTGGTGAGCTGAATCCGTTTGTCTTCCCGGTGTTCTTGCTGTATCTCCCGGACCGCAGTTTGGTCGGCTATACGGAGACTCACGCGCGCGGGTACCTGGAGCGGGCTCCAGCCACATGCGCGGGCTGGGAGAGGGACTACGATCAGCTTCCGGTGGAGTCGCTCTCAACCGTGGCTTCGCTCAGGGTGATCCGCACTGTCCGAAGGGGATACGAATGATAGAGGTCACCGGCGTGGTGTGGGTGAAGTCGTCGTACAGCCAGAGCGGCGGAGCCTGCGTCGAGTGGGCGCCGTCCGAGGCCGCTCGGCTGGGTGTGGTCCCGGTGCGGGATTCCACGGACCCCGAGGGTGGCGCGCTGGCGTTCGGACGTGGGGCGTGGCAGGCGTTCGTCGCCGGGGTGCAGGCGGGAGAGTTCGGCACCAACTGACGGGTCGCCACCGTTCGAAGGGATAAGAGTGATGACGGTTGCTGACGTGGCGTGGGTGAAGTCGTCCTACAGCCAGACTGGCGGAGAGTGCATCGAGTGGGCGCCGTCCGAGGCTGCTCGGGTGGGTGTGGTCCCGGTGCGTGACTCCAAGGACGCCGAGGGCGGCATGCTGGCGTTCGGATGTGGGGCGTGGCGGGCGTTCGTTGCCGAGGTGCGGGCCGGCGGGCTCGGCGTCGGCTGACGGGGCGTTGGCCCGGGTCGGCCGGCGGCGCAGGGCGGCCGACGGTTCGACCCGGGCAGAGGCGGGCCGGCGGGTGCTGCCAACACCGTCGTCCGGTGGTGGGCGAGGGTGGTGCTCCGGGGGGGTAGGCGGCGACGCAGTCTCAAGGCTCGGCTACCTGGGGATCGGCACCGCCCTGGCAGTCGCCGGCTTCTTCGGTTTCCACACCTTCGACGAGTTCAAGAACTGGCTGACCCACACGCATCCGGCGACGCCGTCCGCGGCAGCCGCCACGGCGTCCAGTACCACCCGGCCGTGCTTCGGCCTGTACTGCCACGAGGTGCACTTCTTCGAGACGGGCTGGCAGGCCGCCGGGCCGTGTACCAACCAGGGCTGCCCGCTGACCGCCGGCTCGATGGGAGTCACGAACTACATCACGAGCCCGCCGCGGTGAGGGTCCGTCCCGACGGTTCGCGGTTCAGGGCGCGCGGCACCCAAGCGGCGTCGGACGTCAATGCGTCAGGGCAACCATCAGCTCCGCGACGGCGGCCGCGGGTGGTCGGCGTCGGCGAGTGGGCGATGCCGCGGGGGGCGTGTCCACGGCACCGCAGTTACGTCCGTGACCGTGTTCGAGTCGCCAGCGCAACCGATCTGATGGGTTGTCGGTCCCTCGCTCCATACTGAGTGGGCCGACAGGACGAGGCAATCGCCTCTCCCCTCGGACCCGCGCGCCGAGTCCAACTCTTCGAGGATCCGACCGACGGATGACGGGCCAGGAAGCGATCCGCGAGCGGCCTGGCATCCCGATCTGCTGGCCGCCGATGAGTTTGCCCGACACGGCGTGTCACACACAGCACCATGACCTCCGGAAAGGGCAGTCCATGACCGAGCTGAACGCAGAGCAGGCCCGGCTAGCGCTTGTCGAACACACCCGGCGTCTGGCGGAATCAGCCGCTGAGGCCGGTCCTGACGCGGCCGTGCCGACAGCCCCGAAGTGGACCGTCTGCGACCTGGTCACGCACGTGGGCCAAACCCAGCACTGGGTCGCGGAGATCATCGAACGGCGCATCACCGACCCCACGCAGTTGCCGACGGAGTTTGCCGTGTCCCCCACCGACCCTCGCCAGTGGCAGGCATGGCTGTCGGAGTCCGCGCAGCGGGTCGTGAGCGCGTGCTCGGACGAGGCGCTCGACGCACCGGTCTTCAACCCTGCGGCCGACGGGCGGCCCGGGACGCGGTTCTGGTTGTCCAGCATGCTCAACGAGGCGGTCGTCCACGGCTTCGACGCAGCCGACGCGGCGGGCCGACCGGCCGATATCGACGCTGACGTCGCAGCCGCGCTCATCAGCCACCACCTTGCGATGCTCACCTCCCCCACGTGGGAGATGCAGCGCTCCGAGTCCGCCCACGCCATCCGGGGCACGGGGCAGACCTTGCAGTGGCTGGCCACCGACACCTTTGAGAATGCGGGCGCCTGGTTCGTCGAACGGCGGCCTGACGGGGCGGTGTGGAAGCCCGGGACCCAGCAGGCCGATGTCACGGTGACCGGCCCGGCGCGCTCGCTGCTGTTGATCTTGACCCGCCGACTTCCTCTCACCGACCGCGTCGCCGCCGGGGTCAGCGTCGACGGCGACACCGACCTCGCTCAGCAGTGGGTCGACAACACAGCCCACGTAGCCGGCTGACCGGGAGGCGTCCACCGCCACGAAACCGGTGCCAGACGCGGTCAGCGCGGCAACGGCGACATCACACAGGCCGGCCCTGGCCGACGAGGCGGCGGCGCCAGTCCAGGGGAGTGACGGTGATGGGCCGGCCGGGGTCCTCGCGCACCACCTGGGCGATGTCCAGGGTGCTGTGGAAGATCTGGCGGTTGGTGAGCAGGGCGTTGAACTTCACCGCCAGGGCAGGTGACCGCAGCCCGCGCCCTGATGCGCACGGCGGGGAGCTGATTCGGCGACAACCCGGACGTGTCCGACGGTATGGACGCGGCCCGGACGGTGGGCCGGGAGGGAGCTCCGCGAGGGGCTCGGGGCGGTCGGCGTCGAGTCGGTCAGGGGGCTGGGTGATGCAGTCGGTCAGGTCGCGTGGTGGGGGCTGGGGCGGGGCGGATCCTGTCGCGGGGCCTTGTCGGCAGGGTGTGAACTCGACTCGGTTTTCACGGCTGCGAGTTGTGTCCGGGGCGACGAGGTGCTGCTGGGCCTGCCGGGCGTCGAACGCGAGGCGACCGGGGCGGTCCGGTCGGCAGCCGAGGCGGCTGCTGAACCGTTTCTGCATATGCCAGTCGCTCAGGCCGGGCGGAGGCGGGAGCTGTGGTGGGACTGGCCGGTGGGGACGCCGGTTTCGTCGGGGAAGGAGACGGTGAGGGTGACGGTGTACTCCCAGAGGTCTTCGCGGTGCCCCGGGACCCGGGCCAGGCTGCTGGCGTGCACCTCGGCGGCGGGCGCCTCGTGGCACCAGCGGGCGGCCTCCAGCAGGGCGTCCCGGACGGTGGCGCCGGTGCAGACCACGGCGGTGTAGGCGGAGACAGTGACATCGCCCGCGCCGGGCTGCATCGCGCGGGCGGCCGCGGCGGCGCCGGCCAGGTCGCGGGCAAGGTCGTTGACGATGCGTGGTGGTGCGGCGAAGGCGCGCTGGTCCGCTGGTGCGGGGAGCGTGCTGCCGACGGGCTGCGCCGGCGCGGTCTGAGTCTTGGTCACGAGGCCCAGCATGCCCGAACGGCATTCCTGGCATGCGCATCTTCACTGGATCGAGGGGATTGGCGGCGCAGGGGTAGCGCGCTGCTCTAATGTCGGTCACATTGGGGATCCGCATGCGCGGCGAGCGAGCAGGATGCCTCGCCGCAGCACGTTCCCGCTGTGGTCCACCAGTGCGAACTCCCGCATTCGGTACGGGGTGTCGCGGGGCAGCGTCCGGCGGCCGCGGTACGCGCGCCTACCTCAGGGCACGGCCGGCCGGAACCCGCGCACCGTGCTCGATCACCCGCTACTCAGTGGAACGGCGCAGCGCAAGCGCCCAGGGGGTCGATCTCGGCGCCCCGACGGCGCGTGGCGGCCTGATGGCTGTGCGCGAGGGCGGTGGCCGTGGCGATGGCGTCCGGGATGGTGAGGGCGCGGACGGCGAAGGTCTGGGTGCCGTGCGCCCCGGTGGTGAGCCTGGTCGGCATGGTGACCAGCCAGAGCGGCAGGCCCAGGTCGCCGGCGCGGCAGGAGCGCGGGGGCGGGACGGGGCGGTGAACGGTGCGGTGGTCCGCGTCGGAGTCGGCCGAGGTGGGGGGAACAGCAAGAGCCATTGCGCGCTCCTGGGGCAGCTGGTTGTGCGTTGGCCGGCCCTGGTTCTCGCGGGCCGGCCGACCGGGGGCCCTCGAAGCACCATAGTCGCTGGAATTGGTCTAGTCCAGGGTAGTAGCGGGGCAGAACGGACAGTGGCTGACATGGCCGGCCGTCCAGGGCGCGTAGACGCTCGGACATCCATGGTGGATCATCGGCCATTCAGCGTCTCAGTCGGCATCCCTAACGTTGATCTCGTTCGACGCCGGGTCGGGCAGAACGAGCAGGTCGAGCAGGGCTCGATCAACGAGGAGAGATCATGCGTACCGTGGTGCAGAAGTCCTTCGGCGGCCCCGAGGTGCTGGAGCTTATGGAGGTCGAGCGGCCGCAGGCCGGCGCGGGGGAGGTGCTGGTGCGGGTGCACGCGAGCGCGGTGAACCCCGTGGACGCGGCCGTGCGGTCCGGGCTGCTCCCGCTGCTGGGCGAGCCGCCGTTCGCGCTCGGCTGGGACATCTCCGGAGTGGTCGAGGAGGCCGGCCCCGGGGCGGCGTTCGCGGTGGGCGACGAGGTGTACGGGATGCCGCACTTCCCGGCGCAGGCGGCCGGTTACAGCGAGTACGTGCTGGCGCCCGCCGACCAGCTGGCCGCCAAGCCGGCCGGCGTGGACCACGTGCACGCCGCTGCCCTCCCGCTGGCCGCGCTGACCGCCTGGCAGGGGCTGGTGCTCGGCGCGGGCATCAAGGCCGGCGACCGGGTGGTGATCCACCGCGCGGCCGGCGGGGTGGGCCACTTCGCGGTGCAGATCGCCAAGGCGCGCGGGGCCCACGTGATCGCGCTGGCCAGTGCGGCCCGCCACGACTTCCTGCGCGAGCTGGGCGCCGACGAGCTGGTCGACTCGCGCACCGTGGACTTCTCGACCGTGCTGAGCGACGTGGACGTGGTGCTGGACTCCAACGCCGAGGGTGCGCGCTCGCTGCGGGTGCTGCGCCCCGGCGGCGCGCTGGTGAGCCTGCTGGAGCACCGCGACCAGGAGCTCGCCGCCGAGGTGGCGGCGGCCGGGCGGCGCTTCGTCGGGATCTCGGTCGAGCCGGACGGCGCCGGGCTGGCCGAGCTGGCGGCACTGGTCGACCAGGGTCTGCTGCGCCCGTACATCGACGCGGTCTTCCCGCTGGCCCAGGCGGCCAAGGCGCACCAGCAGCTCGAGCAGGGCCACACACAGGGCAAGATCGTCCTGACGGTGTGACCGGAACGAGGCCCGGAACCGGGACCAGGACCGGGGTGAGGGAGAAGGAGCAGCGGTGGACGTGCTGAGCGAGGCGTTGAGCTCGATGCGGACCGGGCGCGCGACGTCCGTGCGCACCGAGGGGCGGGCACCCTGGGGGCTGCGGCTGCCGCCGGTCTCCGGCGCGGGCTTCCACGTGGTGCTGCAGGGCACCTGCTGGCTGGTCCCGCTGGAGGGCACCCCGGGCGCCGGCGCGCCGGTCCCGCTCGGCCCGGGGGACGTGGTCTTCCTGCGGGCCGGCCAGGGGCACATCCTCGCCGACCAGCCCGGCTCGCCGCTCTCCCCGGTCAGCGCGAACCCGGTCCCGCCGGACTCGCCGATCGGCAGCGTGACCCTGGGCGGGGACGGCGCGCTCTCCCGGCTGCTCTGCGGGGCGTACCAGCTGGACCAGCACCGCCCGCACCCGCTGCTCAGCCACCTGCCGGCCGTGGTGCACCTGCCGGCCCGCCCCGGCCGGCATCCCGAACTGTCGGCCGCCGTGCAGCTGTTGAGCAGCGAGCTGGAGAACCCGCGGACCGGGTCGAGCGGCATCGTGCCGCTGCTGGTCGAGGCGCTGCTGCTCTACGTGCTGCGGGCCTGGCTGGACGAGCAGGACACCACCACCGGCCGCGGCTGGGCCGCCGCGCTGAGCGACCCGGCGATCGCCGGCGCGCTCACCGCGATCCACGCCGACCCGGCGGCGGCCTGGACGGTGGCGGGTCTGGCCGGCCGGGTCGGCCTGTCCCGGGCGGGGTTCGCCCGCCGGTTCACCGCGCAGGTCGGCGAACCGCCGCTGGCGTACCTGACCCGGTGGCGGATGACCACCGCGGCCCGCCTGCTGCGCGAGGGCGACACCCCGCTGAGCACGGTGGCCGCCCGCACCGGCTACGGCTCGGAGTACGCGCTCGGCAAGGCCTTCAAGCGCGAGTACGGACTGGCTCCGGGCAGCTACCGCCTTCGCAGCAAGGCGGCCTGACGGTACGTCAGGCGCGCGGGCCGAGCTGATCCGCAGTCAGTGGCCGCCCGGCAGCGGCGGCACCGAGTCGAGCAGCCGGGCGAGGTCGGGGTCGTCCAGGCGGTAGCGGACCACCCGGCCCTCCTTGGCGGCGGTCACGGCGCCCGCCACCCGCAGCAGGCGCAGGATCTGCGAGACGGCGGTCTCGCTGATCCCGGTGGCCAGCGCCAGGTCGGTGACCGCGATCGGCCCGGCCCGGTGCACGGCCAGCAGCACCGCGAGCCGGCCCGGCTCGCCGAGCAGCGAGAAGCGGTCGGCCCAGACCCGGACGGCCTGCGGCTCACCGATGCCGGCGACCGCCGCGCAGACCGTGTGCTCGTCGATGGGGCGCCGGTGGGCGCGCTCTTCGGGGACCAGGTGCATGGGGTCCATCATTCACCACCCGGCTCCCGGCGTGACCTGCGCCACCTGAAACACCTGCACACCTGTGCAGGCTTGTGGGTGAGCGGCTGTCACCTCTACGGTGGAGCCGCCGTGGTGTTCGGGAAGACCGGTGCACTGTGCTCGTCACAGGAGTCCGGAGCGGCCCTCGCCACTGTGATCGGGAGCTCCCGCATCGAGTCCGCGCCCTCGGGGTGCGGGCGGTCACTGGACACCGCGGTGTCCGGGAAGGCCAGGTGCGGGCGCACGCCACTCCGTCCGCGGAAGGGAACCCGTCAGCCAGGAGACCGGCCACGGCACCGCACGATGACCCATCCACGAGGTGCTGGAGAGGCTGCCCCCCTATGACCATGCCCGAAACCGTCGCCGTCCCGGACCGCGGCAGCGCCAGACCCCCCGCGCTGCGCTGGGAGCGCAAGGACTGGCTGCGCACCGGCGGCCTGCTGGCGGTGATCGTCGCGATGCACGTGGCGGCCTTCACCGTGCTGATCGCGATGGTGGCCCCGCACCACTACACCGTCGGCACCCAGGTGTTCGGCCTGGGCCTGGGCGTCACCGCCTACACCCTGGGCATGCGGCACGCCTTCGACGCCGACCACATCGCCGCGATCGACAACACCACCCGCAAGCTGATGGCCGACGGCAAGCGCCCGGTCTCGGTCGGCTTCTGGTTCGCGCTCGGCCACTCCAGCATCGTGGTGGTGCTGGCCGGCCTGATCGCCAGTGGCGCCAAGGTGGTCGGCACCCTCACCGACGACGCCTCCGGCACCCACAAGCTGCTCGGCGTGCTGAGCACCAGCGTCTCGGGCGGCTTCCTCTACCTGATCGCCGCGCTCAACGTGGTCTCGCTGGCCGGGATCTACCGGGTGTTCAAGGCGATGCGGGCCAGCCAGTTCGACGAGCACGAGCTGGAGAAGCACCTGGACAGCCGGGGCTTCGTCAACCGGATCCTGGGCCGGCTGACGAAGTCGATCACCCGCCCCGGCCAGATGTACCTGATCGGCCTGCTGTTCGGCATCGGCTTCGACACCGCCACCGAGGTCACCCTGATGGTGATGGCCGGCTCCGGCGCCGCCGCCGGGCTGCCCTGGTACGCGGTGCTCTGCCTGCCGCTGCTGTTCGCCTCCGGGATGAGCCTGTTCGACACCCTGGACGGCACCTTCATGAACTTCGCCTACCACTGGGCCTTCGCCAACCCGGCCCGCAAGGTCTACTACAACCTCACCATCACGGGCCTGTCCATCGCGGTGGCGTTCCTGATCGGGACCATCGAGCTGGTCGGCGTGCTGCACGAGCAACTCGACCTGACCGACCCGGTCACCGGCTGGATCTCCGGGGTCGACCTGAACAACGTCGGATTCGTGATCGTCGGCATCTTCGTGGCGGTCTGGGCGGTGGCGCTGGGGTACTGGCGGCTGGCCAAGGTCGAGACCAAGTGGGCGGCCAAGAGCTGATGCTCCGCCAGGTCACTGCTAGGGGAGCGAACTCCGGGGTTGTACGGGCGTTGCAAGGCCTTCGAGTCAGCTGAACTGACGCAGTGTCTGCCCCAGCCGCCGCATGTCCCGAAGGCGTTGTTCGTAGCGGGCGCCCAGGGTGAGGAGCAGGAGGCCGGCGGTGGCCAGGGGGATCCAGCGGGGGAGGAGGCCGAGGGCGTGCAGGACGGTGGGGGCGAGTTCGTGGGCGGCGGTGAGGAGCAGGGCGGTGCCGCCGAGGAGTAGGGGGGCCTGACGGCGCAGGCGGACGCCGAGCACGGTGACGGCCAGGGCGGCGGTGCCCAGCAGGAGGGGGCGCAGCCAGTGGCTGCTGTCCGCGAGCCAGAGGGCCGGCAGGCTGGGCAGCAGGGCGGCGGCCAGGCCCGGGCCGTCGGTGGTCCAGGAGGGGGCCGGGTCGCGGCGGGCGTGGGCCCGGCCGACGAGCAGGGCGGCGGCGGCCAGGGGCAGCGAGTACGGCTCGGGGCTGTGCACGTGCCACAGCGCCAGTTGGACCCAGCAGGCGAGCAGGGCCAGGCCGGCGCCCACGTACCCGGCACCCGGGCGCCGGTCGGCGCGCAGCGCCACGCCGAGCGCGGTGACCGCACCGGCGGCCAGGCCCAGCACCAGCGGCTCGGGGTGCGCGGTGAGCAGGGCCAGGGCGAGGGCGGCCAGGCCGTATCCGGTGCACTCCACCGCACGGGACAGTGCCGCGAGTTGAGCCAGCCGGGCCGCCGCCGGCGCGGTGGCGAGGGCGACGGCCAGCACCGTCAGCAGCACTACCGGTGCGGACAGGCCGGCGGTGTCGGTCGCCGCGAGCGCCGTCGTGGCCAGCGCGAGGACGGTGCCGACTGCGGCCGAGGGGGCGAGCTGGGCGGACGCGCGCAGCCGCCAGGCCAGGGTCGCGCCGAGCAGGGTGCAGAGGGCGAGCGTGAGCAGGCTCGCGGTGCGGTCAGCCGACGCCCAGTCAAGGGCGAGCACCAGGGCGGTCAACAGCATCGCCACTGCCGCCGGGTGCCCCGGTCGCAGCAGCAGGCCGGCGGCCGCCGCCAGCACCAGCAGCAGGGCGACCGCCACCGCGAGGGCGTAGGGCAGGCCGAACATGGCCGGCAGCAGGGCCAGTACGGGCACCGCCACCACGGCCGTACCGGCCGCCGGCCACCCGCTCGCCGCACCGGGGATCCGAAGCACCGTCACCACGGCCAGCAGCGCGGCGAGCAGCGCGAGGCCGGTGAGCGCGGCCCCGTCCACCGGCCAGGCCCAGGAGCCGGACAGGTGCTGACCCCACACCCGGCCGGCCTGGACGGTGGGCGCCCGCAGGGCCGGCCCGAGGCCGGTCAGCGCGGCGAGTGCGGCGGCCAGTGCCGTCAGGGCGCCCACCGCGCCGAGGCCGGGCAGCCCGCGCAGCCGCGGGTCCGTCCGGTGCAGCAGCGGCACGGTGACCAGCACCAGTGCCGAGCCGGTCAGTTGGTAGCCGACGGCGGCCCAGTGCGCGCCGAGCGGCAGCCGCAGCGTCCCGCCGCCGGCCGCCACCAGCGCCAGCCCGGCGACGGCGGCGGCGCCGACGGGCCAGGCCCGCTCACCGCGGTCCCGCAGCCGGACCGCGACCGTACCCGCCAGCAGCGCGAGCAGGCCCAGCGGGACCCAGCTCACGGCGGCCTCGGCGAGGCGGTCGGTGAACACGGCTGCACCGGCCGCCACCAGCCCGCCGAGCAGCGCCCACCCGACCGCGACGACGAGCGCGAAACGCTCCGGGGCCCGGCTGCCCAGCCGGGTGCGGGCCGCCGCACGGTTCGCCAGGAGCAGCAGCAAGGCGTCCAGGACCGAGGTGGCGACCAGTGCGGTGGCGTAGGCCTGGAAGTCCACCACCCCGGCCGACAGCAGGGCCAGCGGCAGCACGGCCCGGATGGCCAGGAAGCCCAGCACGAGCGGCAGGCGCAGCCGCAGCCACCAGCCGTACCCGAGCCCGCCGAGGCCGACGACGGCCGTTGCCCCGGCCCAGTACCCGGCGCCGTCGAGCGAGCCGAGACCGGCCAGGCCACCGGCCCGGGCGGCGTAGGCGTCGAGCAGCAGCAGGGCCAGGCCGATCGTGCCGGCCGCCTCCGCGGTGGCGGTCAGCCCGCGCCGGCGCAGCAGCGGCGGCAGGGCCAGCGCGCAGCCGGTGACCGCGAGCAGCACCGCGGCGCGCCCGGCCAGGCCGAGGCTGCCCCAGTTGACCACGGTGAAGACCAGGGCGGCGATGCCGACCAGCAGGCCGCCGAGGACCAGCAGCACGGTCTGCGCGGAGCGGCCGGAGACCTCGGCTGCGCGGCTGCCCGGAGTCGTCCAGCCGCTGGGCGCCGCCCAGCCGGCCGGCGGCGCCCAGCCGGGGGCCACCGGAGGAGGCGCCCACCTGGGGGACGCCGGGGGCCGCGCCGGCCCGGACTGCCGGGTGTCCCGCTGGGCCCGCAACGCGGCCAGCAGCTCGGCCTGTTGGCGCAACAGCTCGGCGCGGTGGCGCTCCACCCCGTGCAGGGCGAGGGTGACCTGCCAGAGGGCGCCCGCCGCCGCACCGGTCAGCGGTAGTGCGCACTGCGGGCAGGCAGTGGTGAACTCGGCCGGGAGCGGCGCACCGCAGTCCGGGCAGGCAGGCGAGGGCGTGACCATGGCTCAGAGTGTGACGGCGCCGGGCCCCGGCGCACATGGGTACGGATACTCAGGTTCCGGGGCCCCGCCGGCGCCGGGGCCCGGCCCCGGCGCCGGCGCCGCTCACGCCCCGGGCCTCCGCGGCCCGGCTCCGCTCAGGCCGCCACGGTGGCGTGCATCTCCCAGACCAGCAGTTCGGCCGGCTCGACCGCGGTGACCTTCATGCCGCCGGTCGCGGTGAACCGGACCGCGTCGCCCGGGCCCAGCGGGCCGACGCCCTCCAGGGCGACCTGGCCGCGCGGGACGAACAGGTGCAGGAAGGGGGCGTCCGGCAGGTCGACGCTGTGGCCCGGCTGCAGGCGGGCCGCGTGCAGGGCGGCGTAGCGGTTGCGGATCCGGATCGCGCTCTCGCCGTCGTGCTTGGCCATGCCCGAGGCGACCGGGACCAGGCCGTCGGCCAGCAGCTCGTTCTCGATCTCCAACTGCTCGTAGCCGGGGGTGGTGCCGGGCTCGTCGGGGACCACCCACATCTGCACGAAGTGCACCGGCTCGGTGTGGCTGGGACCGCCGCTCAGGCGCCAGGAGTCGTTCTTCTCGGAGTGCAGGATCCCGGTGCCGGCGCTCATCCGCTGGGCCAGGCCGGGGTAGATCACGCCCGAGTGCCCGGTGGAGTCCTGGTGCACCAGCGAGCCCTGCAGGACCCAGGTGACGATCTCCATGTCGCGGTGCGGGTGGGTCTCGAAGCCGCTGCCCGGGCGGACCCGGTCGTCGTTGTTGACCAGCAGCAGGCCGTGGTGGGTGTTGGCGGGGTCGTACCGGCCGCCGAAGGAGAAGGAGTGCTTGGAGTCCAGCCAGTCGATCTTCGTGGCGGCGCGGTCGGCGGCGCGCCGCACGTCGACGGTGGGAGTCAGTGCGGTGGTGCGGGTCATGGTCGTTCCTTCGTCCGGGGGAGACGGCTGCGGAGACGACAACAAGTTTACGGTTCAACTATTCCTGGTCGGACCCGGGCGGACCGTCGGACCCGGACGGCGGCGGTGCCGCCCGGCTCAGACGCAGTTCGGGCAGAGCCCGCGGTAGGTGACCTCGACCGCCGACACGGTGAACCCGAACCGCTCGCCGGCCGGCAGGTCGGCCAGCGGGTTGCCCAGCGGGTGCACGTCGCGGATGGTGCCGCAGTTGGAGCAGACCAGGTGCTGGTGCGGGCGGTGGGCGTTCGGGTCGTAGCGCTTGGCCCGCCCGTCGGTGGACACCTCTATGACCTCGCCGAGCGAGACCAGCTCGCCCAGCGTGTTGTAGACGGTCGCGCGGGAGATCTCGGGCAACCGCTGGGTGGCCCGGGCATGCACCTCGTCCGCGGTCAGGTGCACGTGGTCGCCGTCCAGGACCTCCGCAACGACACGCCGCTGGGAGGTCATCCGCCAGCCGCGTCCACGCAGTCGCTCCAGCAGGTCGCTCATATGGGTCACCTATTCAGGTCCGATGGGATCCCCGAACTTTATCAGCGGAGGATCTGACTCCGATTCGATCCGGACTTGATGTCCTTCTTGACTTGGAACTCGTCCATACTAGGATCGGTTCCGATGGTAGCCAAGGGACTGAAGGCTTCCAGTACAGGCGGGAGACGGAACCGTGACCGAACGACCGCTCCCGAGTACCGAGTGCCGCTCCCCGCACTGATCTGCTGGTCCGGAAGGAATACCCATGTCTGAGAACCTTGACGCGCAGGCCGCCGGCGGCTGCCCGGTCGCCCATGGCCGTGCACCGCCCCCCACCCAGGGCGGCGGCAACCGCCAGTGGTGGCCGGACCAGCTGAACTTGAAGATCCTGGCCAAGAACCCCGCCGTGGCGAACCCGCTGGGCGAGGAGTTCGACTACGCGGCCGCCTTCCAGAGCCTGGACCTGGCCGCGGTCAAGCAGGACATCGCCGAGGTGCTCACCAGCTCGCAGGAGTGGTGGCCGGCCGACTACGGCCACTACGGCCCGTTCATGATCCGGATGGCCTGGCACAGCGCCGGCACCTACCGGATCAGCGACGGCCGCGGCGGCGCCGGTGCCGGCCAGCAGCGCTTCGCCCCGCTGAACAGCTGGCCGGACAACGCCAACCTGGACAAGGCCCGCCGCCTGCTGTGGCCGGTCAAGAAGAAGTACGGCCAGAGCCTGTCCTGGGCCGACCTGATGGTGCTGACCGGCAACGTTGCGCTGGAGACGATGGGCTTCGAGACCTTCGGCTTCGCCGGCGGCCGCGCCGACGTCTGGGAGCCCGACGAGGACGTGTACTGGGGCCCCGAGAGCACCTGGCTCGGCGACGAGCGCTACACCGGCGACCGTGACCTGGAGAGCCCGCTCGGCGCGGTCCAGATGGGCCTGATCTACGTCAACCCCGAGGGCCCCAACGGCAACCCGGACCCGATCGCCGCCGCCCGCGACATCCGCGAGACCTTCCACCGGATGGCGATGAACGACGAGGAGACCGTGGCGCTGATCGCCGGCGGCCACACCTTCGGCAAGACCCACGGCGCCGGCCCGGCCGACCACGTCGGGGCGGAGCCCGAGGGCGCCCCGCTCGAGCAGCAGGGCCTGGGCTGGAAGTCCTCCTTCGGCACCGGGGTCGGCGGCGACGCCATCACCTCCGGCCTCGAGGGCGCCTGGACCCCGACCCCGAAGACCTGGGACAACACCTTCTTCGAGACCCTGTTCGGCTACGAGTGGGAGCTCAGCAAGAGCCCGGCCGGCGCCCACCAGTGGAAGCCCAAGGACGGGGCCGGCGCGGGCACCGTGCCGGACGCGCACGACGCGGCCAAGACCCACCAGCCGACCATGCTCACCACCGACCTGGCACTGCGCCTGGACCCGGTCTACGGGCCGATCTCGCGCCGCTTCCTGGAGCACCCGGAGCAGTTCGCCGACGCGTTCGCCCGCGCCTGGTTCAAGCTGACCCACCGTGACATGGGCCCGATCGCCCGCTACCTCGGCCCCGAGGTCCCCAGCGAGACGCTGCTCTGGCAGGACCCGATCCCGGCCGTCGAGCACCCGCTGGTCGACGCGGCCGACATCGCCGCGCTCAAGGAGCAGCTGCTCGCCTCCGGCCTGACGGTCTCCCAGCTGGTCTCCACCGCCTGGGCCGCCGCCTCCTCGTTCCGCGGCAGCGACAAGCGCGGCGGCGCCAACGGCGCCCGGCTGCGGCTGGAGCCGCAGCGCAGCTGGGAGGTCAACGAGCCCGACCAGCTGGCCGGCGTGCTGCGCACCCTGGAGGGCATCCAGTCCTCGTTCAACGCGGCGGCGAGCGGCGGCAAGCAGGTCTCGCTGGCCGACCTGATCGTGCTGGCCGGCGCGGCGGGCGTGGAGAAGGCCGCCAAGGACGCGGGCTTCGCCGTCGAGGTGCCGTTCACCCCGGGTCGTGGCGACACCACCCAGGAGCTGACCGACGCCGAGTCCTTCGCCCCGCTGGAGCCGGTCGCCGACGGGTTCCGCAACTACCTGGGCAAGGGCACCCGGCTGCCGGCCGAGTACCTGCTGCTGGACAAGGCCAACCTGCTCACCCTGAGCGCCCCCGAGCTGACCGTGCTGGTCGGCGGCCTGCGGGTGCTGGGCGCCAACTTCCAGCAGTCCTCGCTGGGCGTGTTGACCGAGAACCCCGGGCAGCTGACCAACGACTTCTTCGTCAACCTGCTGGACCTGGGCACCACCTGGGCGCCCACCTCGGCGGACTCGCAGACCTTCGAGGGCTCGGTCGACGGCCGGGTCAGGTGGACCGGCAGCCGGGTGGACCTGGTGTTCGGCTCCAACTCCGAGCTGCGCGCGCTGGCCGAGGTCTACGCGAGCGACGACGCCAAGCAGAAGTTCGTCACGGACTTCGTGGCGGCGTGGAGCAAGGTCATGGAGCTGGACCGGTTCTGAGCGACCCCGACCGGCGCGAGCCGCCGGTGAACGACTGACGGGGCCGCCCCGTTCGACCAGTACCGCCGCTCAGTCGCTGCCGTTGACCACGGCGGCCGGGATCGCACCGTCCTGCAGCTTGCGGTTGCTCAGCACCCCGTCGTACGTGCCGTTGAGGATCAGCCGCTCGACCGCCTTGGTCAGCACGTCGCGCAGCACGGTGTCCTCCTTGCGCAGCGCGATGCCGTACGGGCGGGGCTGCAGCTGCTGGCCGACCACCTGGAAGGTCTGGCCGTTGTCCACCGTCTCCGAGTGGAACAGCGCCTTGGGGTAGTCGGTCAGGTAGGCGGCGGCCTTGCCGGTGCGCACGTCGTCCTGGAGGGTGGTGTCGGCGTCCACCTCCAGGATCTTGAGCGGGCTGCCGGTGCGGGTGCAGGCGTTCTGCTGGTTGTTGGCCAGCGTGTCGTGGATCGTGCCCTTCTTCACCGCGACCGTCTTACCGCACAGCTTGTCGAGCGTGTTGATGCCCTCGGGGTTGCCCCGGTGCACCACGATGCCGACGCCGGCCATGAAGTAGTCGACGAAGTCGTTGCCCGCGTTGACCGGCTTCTCGTCGGCGTCCAGGCCGTTCTCGCGCTCGTGGGTGTCGGTGATGCCGGACATCGCCACGTCGTACTGCTTGGACAGCAGGCCGGGCAGCACGTTGGCGAACGCGCCCACGTCGTGGAACTCCAGCGTGACGCCGAGCTCCTTGGACAGGGCCGCCGCCAGGTCCGGGTCCAGCCCGTCCGGCTGCCCCTGGGAGTTCTTGAAGACCACCGGGGCGGCGGTGAAGGAGGCGCCGACGCTGATCACGCCGGCCTTGCGGATCGCGGCGGGCAGCTGGTCGTGCAGCGACTTGGTGGCGGAGCTGCCCGAGCCGCAGGCACTCAGCAGCAGGCTGCCGGCGGCCACCACGACCAGGGCGGCGTTGCGGCGATGGGAGTTGGGGGTCATCGTCAGTGCTCTTCCGGGAGGGTTCGAATCCACAGGGGCGTCTCGTCGGGGACCTGACAGGCATGGAACGCTGCCGGTACCCCTGATCCCGAGGAGCGCAGGGGGGTGCCGCCGCCACAACCCCTGCCGATCCCCGTGACGCCCGAAGGCGCGATGGCCGGTCAGACTATAACCACTGTTTCGCGTACACCAGAACCGTGTGACCTCGGTCATGCCCCGGCCGGTCGCCCCACCGGCGGGTTGACCGTCCGGCGGCGGTCGATCGGCGCAGCACTGATCACTTGAACGGTTTGCCGCCCCAGTTCGGGGACATGACGGGACTCTAGGGGGTGGCGGTCGGCCGCCCACCCGGAAAGATGTCCGAGCGGGGAGAGCGGAACGAGGGCGGTTGTCATGAAGACGCTGAGCAGCACCATCCGGGCGGCCATCGCGGTGTCCGTGGTGATACTGAACGTGTGGATCGTGCTGGACCTGGCCAAGGCCAACACCGGGCTCGCGGTGGTCCACTGGGTCCAGCAGGCCGCCAACTGGCTGGCGGGCTGGTCGCGCGGGATCTTCACCACGCACAACCGGGTCAGCCAGATCCTGCTGGACTACGGCGTGGCCGTGATCGCCTACCTGCTGGCCGGGTCGGTGGTCCGCCGCGGCTCCGCCAAGTGACGGGGCCTGCGTGAGGTTTCGACCCGGACCGCCGACGGGGAGCAGCACCGACTGACGGCGGGTCGGCTCCGGACCGCCGGCGGCCCGCCGCTGGACGGCCGGGCCGCGGCGCTGCCCCGGTGGACGCCGGTCAGCCCAGTGCGGCCGCCCGGTGGGTCGGGCGGCCGGCCAGCACGGTGAGCAGGACCGGGAGCCCGGCCAGCTCGGTGTCCGGGACGGCGAGCGGATCGTCGGCGAAGACCGTCAGGTCGGCCCGGTATCCGACGGCGAGCCGGCCCGCGAGCTCCTCCTCGCCGGCCAGCCAGGCCGGGGCCAGGGTGTAGCCCTGCAACGGGGTGAGAGCCTGGGCAGGCCCGTGCGGGGGCAGCGAGAGGTCGGCCGGGCGGCGGTGGCGGGCGCCGGCCATCACCGCGAGCGGGGCGAACGGGGCGATCGGCCAATCCGAACCGAGCGCCACCCGCACCCCCGCCTCCCACAGGTCGCGGCAGCGCCAGGCGCGCGAGGCACGCTCCTCGCCGAGCCGGCGGGACCAGTTGTCGGTGTGGTCGGCCCGGGTGTACTCGCAGCAGTGGGTGGGCTGCATCGAGGCGGTGACGCCCAGTTCGGCGAAGCGGCGCACGGTGGCGTCGGGGACGGTCTCGATGTGCTCGATCCGGTGCCGGACCGGGCCGCCGCGGCGCGCCCCCGCCTGCTCCAAAGCGTCCAGCGCATAGCGGACCGCCGCGTCGCCGATCGCGTGGGTGGCGGTCGGCACGCCCGCGGCGTGCAGCCGGGCCACGGTGCGGGCGTAGCCGGCGGGGTCGGGCCAGAAGGCGTGGGTCGACTCGCCCTGGCGGTCGGGTTGCTCCAGCCAGGCGGTTCCGTTGTCGATCGTCCGTGGCCGTCCACCAGGCCGGGGGTGACCACCGCGCCGCGCAGGTCGATGACCAGGGTGGCCGGTCCGGCCAGCGCCCGTAGCTCCTGGTCGGAGCCGAGGGCGCTGATCCGTCCGTCGCGCGCGGCCAGCGCGCGGTGCGGCAGCAACTCTCCGGTGGCCGGGTCGAGCAGGCGGGCGGAGAGCAGGATCAGCTCGGGGTGCGGGGTGGGGCCGGGGTCGGGCACGGGGGGGGTCCTCACTGGGGGTCGCGGGAGCGGGAGTCGCGGGGGTGGGGGTCGCCGGCCTCGGGGCCGTCGGCGTGGACACCGCCGGTGCGGCCGTCGCGGGCGGCGGCGAGCAGCGCGCCCTGGGGGAGGCCGAGTTCGCGTTCGGCGGTGTGGGCGGCGAAGTCGGTCACCGCGGGCGGCCGGTTGCTGCGGTCGGTGCTCGCATGGGCGCCCAGGCCGTCGAGCACCACCAGGATCCGGATCGCCGCGACGCCCGGGTCCGCGGTGCGGAAGCTGCCTTCGGCCACCCCGTCGGACAGCAGCGCGGTGAGCCGCTCGCGCCAGCGGGCCTCCTGGTGGGCGACCCGTTCGGCGAGCACCGGGCGGAACCGGCTCAGGTGGCGGGCGTTGAGCCACAGCCGGCTCAGGTCGTCGTAGCGCGGGCCGCCGGTCATCCCGAAGAAGCGGGCCAGCCGGTGCAGCGCGCCGGGGGCCGGGCCGACGGGCAGCGGCTCGTCCAGCTCCGGGCGGGGCGGCAGCGGCTCGTCCAGCTCCGGGCCGGCGGGCAGCAGCGCGCCGGGGCCCGGGCCGGGCGGCAGCAGCTCGTCCAACTCCTGGCCGGCCGCCGTGCCGAATGCCTCCGCCACCAGCTCCTCGGCCACCGGGAAGTAGTGGCTGATCAGGCCCGGACGCACCGTCAGCTCCTCCGCGACCCGGCGCATGGTGATGCACTCCAGGCCCACGGCATCGACCACATCCCCGACGGCGAGCGGCACGGCCGGCCGCGCGAGCTGTTCGCGGTCTGGGCCGCGCCCAACGTCAGCTACCTGAGCCTGGTGGTCGGCGGCGCGCTGGTGCTGCTGGGCCTGGACCTGCCCTGGAGGGCATCCTGCCGGGCTGGTTCCAGCCGCTCTTCCTGCTCGCCGTGGTGCTCGGGGCGATCGCCAACAACGCGATGACCGCCTACAGTTCGGGCCTGGCGCTGCTAGCGGTCGGGCTGCGGGTGCGGCGCTCGCGCAGCGTGGCGCTGGACGGCGCGCTCGGCGTGGCGCTGACCCTGTACGCGCTGCTGGTCTCCAACTTCCTGGACACCGTCAACAACATGCTGGAGCTGACGGTGGCGCTGCTCGGCCCGAGCATGACGATCTACGCCGTGGACATCCTGTGGCGGCGCAACCGGTACGACGGCGTGCGGCTGACCGACCAGCACCCGGGTGGCCCGTACTGGTACCGGGGCGGGGTCAACTGGGCCGGTGCCGCCGCGCTGGTGGCGGCCACCGCCGCGGCCGTGCTCTGCCTGCACACCACGCTGTACACCGGCCCGGTCGCGCACGCGCTGGACGGGGTCGACCTGTCGCTGCCGGTGGGCGTGCTGGTGGCGGCCGGGCTGTACCTGGCGCTGACGCGCCGTCGGCCCGCCGCGGGCTGACCGCGCTGCGCGAGCCTGCCGCCCGCCGACCTGACGTTTGTCAGACGGAGTCGGTGCGCCGTCACACTGGTGGCCGGGCGTGCGGGCGGCACATGATGAGGACCATGACACTGACGCAGTTCGACCGCGAACACCCCGACACCGTGAAGGCGTTCCGCACGGTGCGGTTGCTGGTGCAGGGCTACCTGGTGCTCAGCCTGCTCACCCTGGTGGTGATCGCGCTGGTGCGCCACGACCACTCCGCGACCACCTCGGCGATGTGGGGCCGCGGCATCGGCGTGGCGGTCAGCGCCGTGATCACCCTCTGGCTGGTCGACCGGGCTGCCAAGGGCTCCTACCGGGCCTACCGGCGGTTGCGGTTCCTGTCGCCGATCGTGGTGGTGGCCATCGTGTGGGTGGTGTCCACCGCGCCCTACCCGATGTGGATGAAGGTCGAGCAGGTGCTGTGCGGGCTGACGCTGCTGGGAGTGGCCGTGGTGGTCAACGGCAGCCACCTGCGCGGGCAGTTCGTGCGGGGCTGAGACCGGGGCAGGGGGCAGGGGGCCGGGGCCCTCGCCCCCTCCGCCGGTCGGTGTCCGACTGGCGGAAGCCCCTCAGCGGCCTCAACGGCCTCAGCGGCCGTACTTGGCCGGCGGCGGGTTGGCGGTGTCGCCCTGGGCGCCGTTGCGCAGGTACGGCCCGAGCCAGGTGTCGTAGGCGCTCTGCCACGGGCCCCGGCGGTAGCCGTCCAGGAACTGGTTGACCCAGGAGGCCAGGTCGGGGGCGGTGAGCGGGAGCGCGATCCCGTACGGCTCCTGGGTGATCGGGGCGCCCACCACCATGGTCTGCGGGTCCTGCGCGGCCAGGCCGGCCGCCACCGCGTCGTCGGTCAGCAGTGCGTCCACCTGACCGAGTTGGAGCTTGACCAGGCAGTCCAGGTCGGTGGTGAGGGCGACCACCGAACCGGCGCCGCGTGAGTTCTGCTTGAGCTGGTCCTGCGCGGTGGAGCCGTCCGAGACGCAGACCCGGCGCCCCGCCAGCGCCTGGTCGACGCTCTCGCCCGCCTGATGCCCCGTGCGCGGCACCAGGGCGCGCTGGCCGGCCACGAAGTAGACGGTCGAGAAGGCCACCTGCTGCTTGCGGTCGCAGGTGATGGTCATGGTGTGCACCACCACGTCGACCTGGCCGCTCTGCAGTGCCGGGATCCGCTTGGCGTTCGGCAGCGCCACCCAGTTGACCTTGTCCGCACTGCCCAGCAGGGCCTTGGCCATCGCCTTCACCAGGTCGATGTCGAAGCCGGCGGGCTTGCCGTCCGGCCCGCGGTAGCCCCAGCGGTAGTCGTTCAGGTCGATACCCGCGTTGAGCACCCCGCGGGCCTTGATCGCCTTGATCGTGGCGCCGTTCTCGTCACCGCTCGGCGGGTACGCGCTGGCGAACGGGTCGCAGTTCAGGTCGGCGGCCTGACGGGCGCTCACCCCCGCTCCACCCGGGCGTGGGGCAGCCGCACCGCCGGCCCGGCCGGCCGGCGCCGGTGCTCCGCAGGCTGCCGCCGCGGTGGCCAGCAGAGCGGCCAACACCCCTGCGGTTAAGGGCAGTCGAGATCTCTCGGGCTGCTGCATCAGGTCTCCTCCGGTCCACGGCGGTGCACTCGCCAAGCATGGCAGCGGAAGGACGCGCTCCGCAGGCGCTTCGGTTCCGCGGGCAGCTCGGTTCGCGGACGGGAGAGCCTGCGGAGGCGGTGGTGCGAGGCCGCGGGCGTGGGGGTGCGAGGGCGCGGGGTTTCGGGAGAGCGTGCGCGGAGAAATGACTGGCATTCAGACGTTGTTGTGGTGGACGAGGACGGACCGTACGGCGAAATGGGGTGGGCGCGATGCGCAGGAGCCAGGCCGAGCGCGAGGACGAGGCCGTGTGGATCACGGCAATCGTCGTCGCCGTCCTGCTGATCGGCACTCTGGGCGCGCTGGCGGGCGCGTTCGCCGGGCAGTTGATGCGCTGACGGTCGGGGCCCGCCGGTGAGAGGTGCTTTGCCGTTGCCAGGCACACCCGTCACCCCGCGCCCTCGGGGCCCGGTTCAGACCGCCGCGGGCCCGCGCTCGCCGGTGCGGACCCGGACCACGGTGTCGACCGGGACGGCCCAGATCTTGCCGTCCCCGATCTTGCCGGTGCGGGCGGCCGCGACCAGCGCCTCGATCACCGGATCCGCGTCCTCGTCCTCCACCACGACCTCGATCCGCACCTTGGGCACCAGGTCGATCTGGTACTCCGCGCCGCGGTACACCTCGGTGTGGCCGCGCTGGCGGCCGTAGCCGCTGGCCTCGGTGACGGTCAGTCCGTGGACGCCGAGCTCCAGCAGGGCGGTGCGGACGGCATCCAGCCGGAACGGCTTGACGACAGCGGTGATCAGCTTCATACGCGGGCGGCCTTGTCGGAGGAGGGCGGGCGGGGGAGCGAGCCGGTGTGCGGGGCCGACGCGCCGTGGCCCGGGACGCCGTGATCGTACGCGCTCTCCACAGGGCGGCGCGGTCCAGGCCGGTGGACGGGACGGGCCTCGGGCGGGCCAGGCCGAGGTAGCGCCGTGTCGTGGTGGGAACCGAAGCGCCGTCAGGCGCTCACGCCGCCGCCAGCGCCGCGTGCACGGCTGCGCGGCCCGCCTCGAACGCGGCCTCCAGCAGCGGGCCGTCCTTGGCCAGGCGGCCCACTTGGGGGGAGTCGGCGGCCGGGCGGACCGAGAGGACGGCGGGGTGCGGGGCGTCGAGGAGCAGGTCGTCGGCGAGCAGGCGTTCGGCGCGGGCCAGGTAGGCGGTGCGCAGGGGTTGCGGGTAGCGGCGCAGGACGGTGCGGGCCACCAGGTGCGAGCCCCGCGAGGGTGCGGCCACGGCCACGGCCACGGCGGCGGGCGCGCGGCGGGAGCGGAGCACCAGGACGTGGGTGGCCTGCTGGTCCAGTGCGGTGCGGAACGGGATCGACTCGGCCAGGCCCGCGTCGAACCAGCGCCGGCCCGCGAACTCGACCGGCGGCCCGGCCAGCAGCGGCAGCGCGGCGCTGGCCCGCAGTGCGAGCCGCAGGTCGGCGGGCGCGGCCAGGTACGGGCGCAGGTCGGTGGCGCGGCCGGTGGCCACGTCGGTGGCCAGTGGGTGCAGGGTGATCGGGTTGGCCAGCACGGTGGCGAAGTCCATCGGGGCCACGTTCACGTAGACGTGCTCGACCAGTTGGTGCATGTCCACGATCGGACGCCCGCGCCAGGGGTTGCCGACCCGGATCATCGCTCTCGCGTAGACCGGGTCGGCCCAGCCGCGCAGCAGCTCGGGTGCGCCGCTGAGCAGCCAGGCGCCGGAGATCGCGCCGGCCGAGGCGCCGTAGACCGCGTCGAAGGAGTCGAGCAGCCCCGCCTCGTGCACCGCCAGCGCCATCCCGGCGGAGATCGTCCCGCGCATCCCGCCGCCCTCGACGGCGAGCGCGACCCGGTACCCGTCGGTCCGGGCCCCGGGCCTGCTGCCCGCGGCGGCCCGCTCGGTGAGGATCCGCAGCACCTCGTGCGGGTTCTCCGGTGCCACGTCGTCCACCTTCACCTTCGGATCGGTACCGGTGAGTATCATAAGGTCGCCTGAAGCGACAGCAGGGGGTGGAGCGACCGGATGGGCTGGGACAGCACACAGGTGCGCGCACGAGTGGCGGCCCTGGCGGCCGGCGACTTCGAGCAGCAGCGGTTCGGCGCCGACCGGCACCGGTACCGGCTGCGGGAGCCGCTGAGCGGCGCCGCGGTCGAGGAGTTCGAGCACCGGCACGGTGTGCGGCTGCCCGAGGCCTACCGCCGCTTCCTGACCGAGGTGGCCGACGGGGGAGCGGGCCCGGAGTACGGGGTGCTCGGCCTGTTCGAGGAGGTGGACGAGGCGGGGGTGCTGCACGGCGAGCGGGCCGAGGCGCTGCGGCCGGGCTTCCTGGCCACCGCCTTCCCGCACACCGCCGCCCGGCTGCGCCGCGACGGGTACGCGGTGACGGGGAGTCTGGTGATCGGCGAGGGGTGCTGCGGCCAGTTCTCCCGACTTGTCGTCACCGGGCCGAGCGCCGGCCAGGTCTGGCTCGACGATCAGGTCCGCGGCGCGCTGACGCCGGGTCCGGACTTCCGCGACTGGTACCTGGCCTGGCTCGGGAGCGGCTGACGGCCCCGCCGCCGTGACGCGGGACACCACGGGCGGTGCAACGCGACGGGCGGGGGCAGGTGTGGAGAAACGGGTGACGTGACCACGGGCCGCCGTTGGCGGCGCGTGAGGTGACGACGGGTCGCCTCTGGCGACAGGTCTTGGGAGGGCGGGCGCACCTGGTGCGCCCGCCCTCTTTGTCGTGTCGGCCGGGCGGGGCCCGGCAGCTGGGGCAATTTGTGAGGGATTGATGGTATTTGGTGACGGAGATTCAGCCGTTCATTGCTGCCATATGAACTGTGACATTGTTCTGACTGTCATTCTGTGTCAGGATCCACGTCAATTCCCCTTTGCCTCGCGGCTCCCCCACCCGACCGGCCCCCATAGACCCGTCGAGTGCCCCCCGGAGTTAGGACCGCCTCATGCGCACGCGCATACAACTCCCCACTCTCATGGCCGGACTGCTGGCCGGTTGTGCCACCGCCGCGACCCTGCTGCCGACCCCGGCGGTGGCGGCCGCGGCCCCCACCGCCAAGGCGGGGCACACCGCCTCCGCCACCGCCGTCGTCCCGGGCCCGCTCGGCGGCACCGTCGCCGACGGCTCGCAGGACACCGCCCCCGTCGCCGCCCCGCTGCCCCCGGCCCTGCTCGGCCAGGCGGTGATGGGCCACCGCGCCGGAACCACCCTGCAGACCGGGCCCAGCACCGCCGCCCGCAAGCCGGCCGGCGCCGCCGGGCCGGCGACCACCGCCGGCGCCGCGGCCGCCCCCGCCACCGCCCAGACCTGCACCCCGGCCGACTTCGGCAGCCGCACCGGCGCCGCCCTGGTCAGCTTCGTCCAGGCCTCGACGATGGCCTGCGTCAACGGCCTGTTCAACCTCACCGGCCCCGACGCGACCGCCGTCTTCAAGCAGTCCCAGATGCTGGCCGTGGCGAACGCCTTCCAGCAGCAGGCCGCCGGCTACACCGGCGACAACTCCACCGGCATCTGGCAGTTGGTGCTGTTCCTGCGGGCCGGCTACTACGTCCAGTCGTACAACGCCGCCGCCGTCGGAAGCTACGACGCGACGCTGACCGCCGCCACCAAGGCCGGGATGGACGCCTTCTTCGCCGGCCCGCACTGGCGGGACGTCAACGACAACAACGGCCAGGTCCTCAAGGACGTGCTGATCCTCACCGACAGCGCCAACCTGCAGGCCAGTTACCTCGGGCTCTACCAGCAGGTGCTGGCCGCCTACAACAACAGCTACAACGCCTCGCCGAAGATGGTCGACGCGGTCAACGCGATCTTCTGGGCGCCGCTGTGGCGCGGCAACTGGAACACCGGCTTCGTCGACGCGATCGCCGCGGACCACAGCCTGATCAGCTCGCTGGCGGCGTTCACCCAGAACCACAAGGACCTGCTGCCCACCGCGAACTCCTTCCTGGACGTCAACGCGGGCAACGACCTGGCCCGGATGGCCGGCGACGGCCCCGCCGTCGAGGCGGCGGCCAAGCCGCTGGTCAAGCAGGTGCTCGACGGGATCCAGATCACCGGCCCGACCGGCCCGCTCTACGTGCACGTCGCCTTCAACGCCAACCAGTACGACGCCGCCAGCTGCTCGTACTTCGACGTGTGCAACCTGCCGGCCAAGCTGACCGCCGCGGTGCTGCCGCACCAACTGGTCTGCGACAACCGCAGCATCCAGACCGAGACGCTGTCGGACGCCGACCTGGCCGCCGTCTGCACCAGCCTGCGCGGCGAGGACACCTTCTTCCACAACCTGGTGAAGGACAGCGGCCCGGTCAACGCGTACGGCCGGAGCATCACGCTGGCCGTCTTCGCCAACCAGGCGGACTACCTCACCTACTCCTGGGCCATCTTCAACAACTCCACCAACAACGGTGGACAGACCGTGATGGACCCGACCGACCCGAACAACAAGCCGGTGTCGGTGATGTACCAGAAGTCGTGGAACGACAGCTTCCCGGCCAACGTGTGGAACCTCAACCACGAGTACACGCACTACCTGGACGGCATCTACGACATGAAGGGCAACTTCGGCACCGAGATCTCGGTGCCGGACATCTGGTGGATCGAGGGCGTGGCCGAGTACGAGTCCTACACCTACCGGGGCCTGTCGGACCAGCAGGCGCTCGGCGAGGCGGCCAAGCACACCTACAAGCTGAGCACCATCTTCCAGAACAGCTACGACAACTCGGACTCGGTGCGCACCTACCCGTGGGGCTACCTGGCGGTGCGGTACATGTTCGAGAAGCACCCCGACGTGATCCAGTCGATGCTGGGCCACTTCCGCACCGGTGACTACACCGGCGGCTACGCGGTCTACAACTCTCTGGGCACCAGCCTGGACGCCGACTTCGACTCCTGGCTGACCGCCTGTGCCGCCGGTGCCTGCTACGCGCAGGGCCCGACCGCGCTGTTCACCCAGTCGGTCAACGGTGCGACGGTCAGCCTGACCGACACCTCGGTGCAGACCGGCCCGGGCCGGATCACCGCCTGGCACTGGACCTTCGGCGACGGTACCTCCTCGGACCTGCAGAACCCGACCCACACCTACGCCAACGCCGGTACCTACACGGTCGCGCTGACCGTCACCGACAGCAGCGGCAAGTCCGACAGCAACCCCGCCTCGGCCGTGGTCACCACCGGCGCCGGCCCGGTCACCCTGCCGACCTGCACCGACCCCCGGACGGACGCGATGGGCCAGAACTGCTCCCGGTCCAACCAGTCCGCCACCGCCGGCAACCTGGTCTACAAGTACGTCTACCTGCCGGCCGGCACCAGCACGCTGAAGGTCACCACCTCCGGCGGCACCGGTACCGCGTACCTGTACTACAACGACAGCACCTGGGCCTCGCCGAGCGCCTTCACCGCCTCCTCCACCAACCCCGGCACCACCCAGACCCTCACGGTGACCAACCCGACCGCCGGCTACCGGTACGTCAGCCTGTACGCGGCCACCGACTTCAGCGGGGTGACGGTCAGCACGCAGTTCTGACCCCTGACCGGGCGTCGGCCCGGGCGGACCGCCGTCCAGCGGCCCGCCCGGGCCTCGCGCGTCCGAGCTTCGCGCACCCGGGGCGCGCGAAAACCGGTGGGAGGGGCATGACCTGGCGCACCACAATGGTGCGCATGTCCCTCGTGCCTCAAGACCCCCGTCCCGACGACTCCCGTCCCGGTCACCTTCGCGCCGCAGACTCCAGTGCCGCAGACTCCCGCGCCGCCGTCGACCGCCTGCTCGCGGAGCTCGAACCGCTCGCGTACCCCGAGCGGATGCGGGCGCTGGCCGGGTGGACCAGGCAGCGGGTGGGCGAGGGCGCGTCGGCAGGGCAGCTCGGGCCGGTGCTGACGGAGCTCGGCACCCGGGGGCGCTACGGGCGCTCGCTCGCCGTGGTCGGCGCGGCCATCGCCGGTGACGTCGCCTTCCTGGAGGCCCGGCTCGCCGACCCGGACGGCGGGGTGCGCGCCCAGGCGCTGAAGGCCTCGCTCCGACTGCCCGTCAGCGACGCCGCCCTGGAGCGGGCGATGGACGACGCGCCGTACGCCGTGCGCCGCCAGATCGCCGACGCGGTGGTGGCCGGCGGGCGCACCGCGCTGGCCGAGCGGCTGCTGGAATCGGTGCGGGAGTCCTGGGGCGACCAGGAGGCGGCGCGCCTGCTGCCGGGCTGCGGGCCCGAGGCGGTGGCCCGGCTGCTGCCCGGGCTCTTCCTGGCCGTGGCGCGCTGGCAGGCGATAGGCAGCCGCCATCCGGACCTGCTGCTGGACGAGATCGCCCGCCAACTCGCCGAGCTGCCCGAGCAGTCCCGCCCGGCCTGGTGGCAGCGGAACGCCGACGCACTCGCCGCCACCGCCGAAGCCCGTCCGCTGCGGGTCCTGGAGCTGCTGGAGCAGCACTGCCCGCCGCAGCTCCCCGGGCCGGTCCGGGCCGGTCTGGGCAAGCTGCTGCGGGCCGCGCCCGGGCGGACGATCCGGCTGCTCACCGCGCCGCAACGGCGCGCCGCAGCGCTGCAGGTGCCGCTGTCGCGCACCGCGCTGGGCCGGGTGGCCCGGCTCGGCGCACCGGAGCTGCTGGACCTGGGGCGGGCCTGGAGCCACCGCCCCGACTCGCTCGCCCTGCTGCTGCGCGCACTGCCGCCGTCCCGGCGCAACGACTTCTTCGACGCCGCCACCGCCGGTCAGGACCTCGGCCGCAGCGAGTTCAGCGAGGCTCTGCTGACGGCCCTGCCGCGCCCGCGCGCCCAGGCCGAGGCACGCAGGATCGCCGCCCAGGCCGCCGAACGCGGCGCGCCGTGGGCTGTCGTGCTGACCGCCACCGCCCACCTGCCCGTCGCCGAGGCTCGCCCCGAGCTGCTGGCCGCCACCCGCCGCCCGGCGGCGGAGGACCGGGCGGTGGCCTACCCGCTGCTGGTGCGCAACGCCGCCCGGTCCGGACAGCCGGCCGCCGTCGCCGAGCTGCTCCAGGACCTGCAGCGGCTGCGCAACGAGCAGGACCCGGTCCGCTCACCCGCCCTGGCGGCGCTGGCCGAGGTGCCGCCGCGCCTGTTCACCGGCGCCGTCGCCGAGGCGCTCGGGCGGCTGGCCACCGACGCCGTCGAGGCGCGCGACAGCTCCTGGCGGACCAGGCTGTCGCTCTCCGAGCTGGCCGTCGCGGTGCTGCGCGAGCACGCGGTGAGCGGTGAGCAGGCGCTGATCGGCTGGGCGCTGGCCACCCTGACGGAGCTGTCCGGCCAGCTGGGCGGCGCCGGCCTGGGCCGACTGGACCGCACGCTGCGCCGGGGCCAGGAGGTGGCGGTCTTCCAGGCGCTGCTGCCGTGGCTGGAGGCAGGCGCCGACAAGGTCGACCACACGCTGACCTTCGCCCTCGCCCGGGCGCTGGGCCGCCGCGCCCGCGGGCTGTCCGGGCTGCAGGAACTGCTCTGGCAGGCGGTCCAGTTCGGCAACGACGCGACGGTGCGCCAGGCCGTGGAACTGTGGCTGGAGGACCCGCGGACCCGGTCCGAGCGGGCCGTGCGGGTGCTGGAACTCGAGCCCTCCGCCGCCGTCCTGCCGGCCGTGCTCGGGGTGCTGACCCACCGTCGGACCGACCTGCTGCACCTGGTCCTCGGCGAGCGGCCGCCGTACGGGAGGTTCCTGACCCCGGGGTCGCACTGGCTGCCGCCGATCCACGGCATCGACCGCTGGACGCCCAGCCAGCAGGCCTCGGCCGCCCGCCTGCTGACCGCAGCGGTCGGTGACGCCGCGCTGCCCAAGCACAACCGGGCCTGGCACCTGCGGACCGCGGCCGCCGTGCCGGAGGTCGGCTTCGATCTGGTCGGCCGCTACCTGGAGTCCCTGGACACGGTGCTGGCCGAGGCCGCGCTCGGGGCGCTGGTGTGGACCGACCGTCCGGCCGACGCGCTGCCGCTGCTGTTGGCCCACGCCGGCGACGACCGGGCCCGGGTCGCGCTCTTCGCGGCCGGGCGGGCAGCCAGGTTCGTCGCGCCGTCCCGGCTCGCCCAGGTGCTGCGCGCCGCCCTGCTCCCCGCTGCTGGCGGCACGCCGGCCCCGGGCGCCAAGATCACCAGCCGCAAGGAGCTGGTCCGCCTCGCCGCCACGCTGCTGCCGGTCGCCGAGGCCGCCGCGCTGCTCGTCGAGGTGTACGAGCTGCCCGACCAGCACCGCGACGTGCAGGCCGCCTGCGTGCCGGTGGCGGCCGGGCTGCTGCGCTCGCCGCTGGCCTGGCGGCTGCTGGAACTCGCCGCCGCCGGACTGCCGGTCACCCAGGGCGCCGTGCTCCGCACCGCCCCGTACGAACTCCCGGTCGGCGACCGGCCCCGGTACGCCCGGCTGGTCGGCCAGGTGGTGGGCAGCGCGGAGCGGGAGACTGCCGACCGTGCGATCGCCCTGCTGGCCCGCTGGGCGCCGTGGTACCCCGAGGCGATGGAGCTACTGCGGGCGACCGCGGTGGACCTGGGCAACCGCTCGTCCTGGCCGGCGGTGGCGGACGGTCTGGTCACCCTGACCAGCACACCGGAGGGGTCCGGCCCGCTGCTGGCGGTGCTGGCCGCGCTGGTCGCCGCCGAGGACGCGGTCCCGGTCGAACTCGACGCGGCCCCCGGGCGGGACCGCCCGGCCCGCCAGCGGATCGGCCACCTGGTCGCGCGGCTCGCCACCGCCGCGACCACGCGGATTTCGGCGGGCCAGTCGGCCGCGGCTCGGCAGGCCGGCGAACTGCTCTGTGCCGCGGGTGACTTCCTCCCGCAGGGCGTGCAGCTGCGGGCGGCGGCGCTGGACCTGGAAGCACCGGCGGCGGAGCTGCCGGCCGCACTGGACGACCTGGCGCAGCTGCACACCGGTCGCCCCGCGCTGGCCGCCCGCACCGCGCAGACGGTTCGCGCCCGCCTCGGCGCGGCCGGCCACCCCGGCGACCCCGTGGTCCTGCTGCTCGCCACCGAACGCCTCGCGGCGAGCGGGACCTACTCGGCCGGCCTGCTCGCGGTCGCGCTCACCCAGGCACTGGGCGCGCGCACCAAGTGGCTCCCGGAGTGGCGCAGCCAGCTGCGCGCCCTGCGGGGCCACGCCGAGCCGGACGTGCGGGAGGCGGCGCTGGGGGTGGTGACGGCGGGGGAGTGAGGGTGGAGTGACCGGGGGAGTGGCGGGCGTCAGCGCCCGGTTCGCGTCCCGGTGGAGCACACCGGGCACGGCACCGGGGTCAACTCCGCATGCGTCCCGCACGGGTGACGCTGCGTCGCGGTGCGGCGGCGGTGGGGCCGGGCGGCCGAGCAGGGTGAGGGGCACGGGGTGGCGCGGTTGACGGCCGGTCAGCCAGTACCGTCGGCCCGTGCGGAAGCCTGGGCAGCGCGGTGCGGAGTACCGGCCGGACATCGAGGGGTTGCGGGCGGTGGCCGTGCTGCTGGTGCTGGGCTTCCACGCCGCGCCGCGGCTGCTGCCCGGCGGGTTCGTCGGGGTGGACGTCTTCTTCGTGGTGTCCGGGTTCCTCATCACCTCGCTGCTGGTGCGCGAGGCCGAGGGGACCGGGCGGATCTCGCTGGCCGGGTTCTACGCCCGGCGGGCCAGGCGGATCCTGCCGGCCGCCGCGCTCGTACTGGCGGTGGCCGGTCTGCTCAGCTACCTGTTCCTGCCGCTGACCCAGCTGCCCACCTTCGGCGGCGACATCGCGGCCGCGGCCCTGGACGTGGTCAACTGGCGCCTGGCCGCCCGCTCCGTCGACTACCTGGCCGGCGACATCGGTGCCTCGCCGGTCCAGCACTTCTGGTCGCTCGCGGTGGAGGAGCAGTTCTACCTGCTGTGGCCGGTGCTCCTGGTGCTCGCGCGCTGGGGCGCCCGGCGGTGGCGGCGCCCGGGCACCGGGGTGGCGGCGGCGGTGATCGCGCTGGTGGCGGGCGGGTCGCTGGCCTGCTCGGTGGTCCGCACCGCCACTTCGCCGACGACGGCCTTCTTCGTCACCCCGACCCGGCTCTGGGAGCCGGCCCTCGGTGCGCTGTGCGCTCTGACGCTGCGCCGGCGCCGGCTGGGGCGGTTCGGTCCGCTGCTCGCCGGCGCGGGCCTGGCGCTAGTGCTGGGCAGTGCGCTGCTGACTGCGGGTCAGGCCGCCTGGCCCGGGTACCGGGCGCTGTGGCCGGTGCTGGGCGCGGCAGCGGTGCTGGTCGGCGGTACGGAGGAGGCGGGCCGACTGCTCGCGGTTCGGCCGCTGGTGTGGATCGGCGGCCTGAGCTACTCGCTCTACCTGTGGCACTGGCCGCTGCTGGTCGCCGCCCGGGCGGTCCGACCCGAGGGCGGTGCGCTGCTCGGGGCGGGCGTGGTGCTGGCCTCCGTGCTCCCGGCCTGGCTCTCGCACCGGTGGGTGGAGAACCCGGTCCGGGTCTCCCCGGCGCTGGCCCGCCGCCCCGGGGCCACCTGGGCCGTGGCGGCCGGCTGCACCGCGCTCGGGGTGGCGTCCGGCCTCGTGCTGACCGGGACTCCGCCGATCGGGACCCCGGCGACCGCGCAGGCCACCGGCCAGGTGATCGGCGCGAGCGCCCTGGACGGGCTGACGGCCCAGCAGCAGGCCGCGCTGTGGCGGGTGGACGCGTACCCCGCGGTGCGCCCCGACCCGCTGCACGCGGGCCTGGACGTCCCGGCGGCGTACGGCCGGGGCTGCCAGGCCGGAACCGAGGCGAGCGCCGTGGCCAGCTGCGACTTCGGTGATCCCGCGGGCGGCACGCTGATCGTGCTGGCGGGCGACTCGAAGATCCTGCAGTGGGAACCGGCGCTGGACCTGATCGGCCGACAGCACGCGATCCACGTGGTCACCATGACCAAGTCCAACTGCGCCTTCACCGACGCGGTCCCGGTGCTGGCCGACCACCCGTACGCCAGCTGCGTCGCCTGGAACCGGCAGGTGACGGCCAGGATCCTGGCACTGAAGCCCGCCCTGGTCCTGACCTCGCAGAACTCCGCCCTCGCTCTGGACTCCGCCGCGGCCGCCGGGCCGGGGACGGCACCGCCGATGCGCGCGGGCCTGGCGCGCACCTGGACCCGGCTGCAGCAGGCGGGCATTCCCGTCGTGGCCGTGCTGAACAACACCACCGTCGTCCCGGCCCCGGTCGACGAGTGCGTGGCCCGGCACCCGGCCGCCCTCTCCACCTGCGCCTTCCGCCCGGACTACCGGACCGCCGACCTGCAGGCCGAGGTGGCGCGGCAACTGGGCGCGGGCGTGATCGACCTGAACGCCCGGATCTGCCCGGAGCAGCACTGCCCGGCGGTGATCGGCTCGGTCCTGGTGTACCGCGACGGCACCCACCTGACCGCGACCTACGTCGACACCCTGGCGCCCGCCCTGGCGGCGCGGTTGGCGCAGCAGTTCGCCGCGCACCGGATCGGGTGGGCGGGGCCGGTCGGCGCTCGCCAGGAGTGACAGCCAGTGACTGGGACTGCCGCCCGGCGACCTGACGGGAGGGCCCGCCGGGGAGTCCGGGTGCGAAGTGTTCGAGCGGGTCGGCGCCGCCGGTCGGCGGTCCGCGTACGTTCAGTAGATCTTGACCTCGGCGGATGTCGGCGCACGGTCAACCGGCCGTCTGCGGGCCCGGCTTAGCGCACCCGGTCTGAGCTGCGGCTCCCCGGCACAAGCCTTTGCCGGGAGGGTCGATCCCGCTAGCCTGAGCCGTACCAATCGCCATGCGGGCCCCAGCTTGACGACGGGTCAGCTCGGGCTGCTCACTTCCCCTGGAGTCACATTGAGTTCGGACCGCTACCACTGGGATCGCTCGCACCCCGGCCTGACGGCGCTGCGGGAGGCGATCGAGCCGGTGCGGCAGGAGGTGGTCGGCCACCCGATGTACCACCAGCTGAGCTCGCTGGAGCGGGTGCGCACCTTCCAGGAGCGGCACGTGTTCGCGGTCTGGGACTTCATGTCCCTGCTCAAGTGCTTGCAGCGCCAGCTGACTTCGGTGGAGCTCCCGTGGCTGCCGAGCGGGCCGACGGCCAGCCGGCGACTGATCAACGAGATCGTGCTGGTGGAGGAGAGCGACGAGCTCGGCGAGGGCTACATCAGCCACTTCGAGCTGTACCTGGACGGGATGGCGCGCGCCGGGGCCCAGACCACGGCGGTTGACGCCTTCCTGCGGCTGCTGGGCGGCGGCAGCAGTGTGGCCGATGCTGTGAAGGCGGCCGAAGTGCCCTCGGCAGCAGCCGAGTTCATGGCGGTCACCTGGGACGTCATCGACAACGCCCCGGTGCACTGCCAGGCCGCGGCCTTCGCGTTCGGCCGCGAGGACCTGATCCCGGAGATGTTCGAGCAGGTGATCAAGATCGAGGACGAGGGCGGCCGGCTGGCCGTGTTCAAGGACTACCTGGCCCGCCACATCGAGGTGGACGGCGAGCAGCACACGCCGATGGCCATGCAGATGCTGATCGACCTGTGCGGTGACGACGAGGAGCGCTGGACCCAGTGCGCCGAGACCGTCCAGCGGGCGCTGGCGGCCCGGGTCGCGCTCTGGGACGGGATCCTGGCCGACTTCGCGGGCTGACAGCCAGCCACTCATAAGTGCCGTGCGGCGGCGCGGTCCGGGAAGACGGGCCGCGCCGCTCCGGCCGCTGGTGGTGCGGGACCTGGCTGTCCGCCATCCGGGCAGGCCCGGGCGCTGCTCCTGTACCTGCTGCTGCTCGGCGCCACGGCCCGGGTGGTGTCCAGGCTGCGGCGCCGAGCGAGTCGCGGAGGGGTCGGTCCGGCCTTGGCGGCGGTCCGGCCCGGAGGGGTCGGCCGTCAGGCCAGGCGGCGGCGGATCCAGGAGACGGTGGCCGCCGTCAGCAGCGCGGCCAGCGCCAGGCAGATGCCGGTCTCGACCAGTTGCAGCGGCCAGTAGTCGGTGGCGCGGTGCACGTCCGAGTACTCCACCGTGCCCGCGTACTTGGCGGCGCACTGGCCCGGGTCGAGCAGGGCCCCGCAGCCGTCGTAGGGCAGCCGGGTGCCGTCGGGGCGGATCAGCCCGTGGGCGAAACCCCAGACGCTGTTGGGAAGTTCGGACTCGGGCACCCGCATGGTCTGCCAGCTCCACAGGTAGGGGCGCACGGTGCTCAGCCCCGCCTGCAGCAGCCCGACCAGCAGCACCGTGACCGCCATGGCGGGCACCGTGCGGCGCAGCACCGCGCCGGCCAGGGCGCCCACCCCGATCGCCGCGAGCACGGTGGCCACCAGGTCCGGGCCGCCGGTGCTGAAGAAGAACTGGCTGGACCAGGCGATCCCGGACACGTCGTTCGCCGAGGGGTGCCAGGCCCAGCGGTACAGCGAGGCCAGCGCCAGCGAGCCGAGGGCGGCGGGCACCGCGACCCCCGCCAGCTTGGCCAGCACCCAGCGCCGCCGGGAGACCGACTGGCTCAGCACCAGCTTCCAGGTGCCCTGCTCCAACTCCTGGGCCAGCAGCGGTGCGCCGAGGCCCGCGCCCACCGCGACCGGCAGCAGCAGCATCAGCAGGCCGGCCAGCTTGAGCAGGTGCCCGTAGCTGTCGCGGAACTGCGAGACCGACTCCTGGACACCGGGCTGCTGGCAGGCGGGGTCCAAGCTGATCATCGCGCAGCCGGCGATCCCGTGGTTGCGGATGTAGTCGGCCGACGCACCGTGCAGCCACACCGCCGCGACGGCGGCGGCCAGCACCACGACCGGCCAGAGCAGGATCGACAACCGCCGCTGACGCCACATCAGCCAGACCAGCCCGCGCGGTGCGAACCCGCGGCGCACCGGCGCCTCCAGCACGGCGGTCATCCGCCCACCTCCACCATTTCGTTGACACGGGCCTCGTCGGTCAGCAGCGCCGGGGCGCCCTGCCCGCGCAGATGGCCCAGGACCAGCTCCTCCAGGCTCGGCGGCCCGGCCTGCCAAGGCGGCGGGACCGGTCCGGCGGCGCGGACCAGCGAGGTCAGCTGCCGGCCGGCCTCGCGCCGCTCCACCACGACCTGCCCGGCCAGCCACTCGGCCGCCTCGCCCGGGCCGACCAGCACCTGGTGCGCCGCCAGCAGTTCCTCGATGTCCCCGGCCAGCCGGACGGCGCCGTCGGCCACCAGAACCAGGAAGTCACAGGCCTCGGAGAGTTCGGCGATCACGTGCGAGGACATCAGGACCGTCGTGCCGTACTCCGCCGCCTGGCCCAACAGATGGCCCATCAGCTCGCGCCGGGCCAGCGGGTCCAGCTCGGCCATCGGCTCGTCGAGCAACAGCAGATCGGGCCGCTTGCCGAGCGCGAGGGCGAGGGCGACCCGGGTGCGCTGACCGCCGGAGAGCGAGCCGATCCTGGCGCTGGTCGGGAAGTCCCCCGCGGCCAGCACCTGTTCGGCGGCCGCCTGGTCCCAGCTGGGGTTCAGCTCGCGGCCCAGGCGCAGCGACTCGGCCACGGTGAAGCCCGGGTACAGCGGCCGGTCCTGGGCCACGAAGGCGACCCGCTGGCCGTCGGGCCGCTCCAGGGTGCCCGCGCTGGGCGTCAGCAGGTTCGCCGCCATCGCCAGCAGGGTGGACTTGCCCGCCCCGTTGGGCCCCACCAGGGCGCAGATCCGCCCGGCCGGCAGCGCGAACGAGCAGTCGCGCAGTGCCCAGCCACGCCGGTACCGCTTGCCCAGCCGGGTCACGGTCAGCGCCGTGCGCGGTTCAGTCATCGTTTTCCCCTCCGGTGCCGCCGTCGCCGGCGAATTCCTGTTCCACCACTGATGCCACGAGTGCCGCGACGTCCTCGCGCCCGAGGCCGGCCCGCCGGGCGCGGGCCGCCCACCGGGCGAGCTCCGCCCGCAGCGGCGAGTCGGCCGCGCCCTCCTCGCGGGCCAGCGAGCGCAGCACGAAGGTGCCGAGCCCGGGCCGCGGGGCGACCAGGCCCTCCCGCTCCAGTTCGCGGTAGGCCTTGAGCACCGTGTTCGGATTGATCGCGGTCGCCGCCACCACCTCCTTGGCGGTGGGCAGCTTGTCTCCCGGCAGCAGCAGACCCAGCCGCAGCGCGTGCTTGGTCTGCTGCACGATCTGCAGGTACGTCGCGATCCCGCTGTGCCGGTCGATGCGGTAGTCCATCCTGCATCACCATTCCACTAAGGCATTAGTGGAATGGTGATGCAGGAGGCCCTTGATCGTCAAGCTCGGGGGGCGAGGGGCTGCTGGGGAGCTTACTGACTGTCCATCAAACGTTTTGCTGTGAAGGCGAGTTGACAGTTGACGCTCTGGACCGGAGGCGCGGATACTGAACCCGGTCGGCGCCGCGAGGCAGCAGTCTCGCCAGGGGGGCCTGGACGCGTCGACCGTTCTCCTCACTCTGCTCCGGCGTGCGGACTCGTCGGAAGCGCCGCCATGTACGAGGTCGCGCGAGAACGCGCGAGGTTGCGGCGCCCTTGGGGGCAGAGGTCCCGATCCCCGTTCTGTTCGTCTGTTCTGTTCGTGCTGTTCGTGTCCTGCTTCGTCCCTGACGCATGAGGAGCAACGCCATGCTGAACCGAACCGTTCGCCCCTGCCTGACCCGCTCGGCCCTCGCCGCCGCGGCCGTGCTCGCACTGGCCGGTGCGGTCGCGCCGGCGGCCTCGGCCGAGACCGCGGCCGGGCACGGCCCGTCGGCGGCCGGCAGCTTCACCTTCGCCGGCCACGACGCCCGGACGGGTGCGGCCACTGCCGTCACCTGCACCCCGAACGTCAACGCGCCGTTCCGGTACTACGGCGGCCCGTTCGGCGGCGGTGTCGAAGGCCTCGCCGGCCTGACCTGTACGCAGCCGATGTACGAGATCCAGACCGTGGTCGCCCTCTACCGCGGCACCACGCAGGTCGGCTTCAACACGCACACCATCTACAGCACCACGACCGGCTCCGCGGACACCGAGGCCCCCCTGGTGGCGGGTCAGTACACCACCTACGCGCAGTACACCGTGATCCAGACCTACGGCGGCGCCTCCACGACCAGCCCGGTGTACCAGAGCAGCACGGTCACCCTGCCCTGAGCTTCCTCGGGCCTCGCTCCCGGGGCCTGGTGGAGGGCGTCGCCGGTGCGAGCGTCACGCCGACAGGGCCTGGTCGCCGCCGCCCCCAGCGGCAACTGCTTCCGCCTCCGCCTCGGCGCAGGCGGTGGCCAGCTCGTCCAGGGACAGGTGCAGGGCGTGGGCCAGCGCGGCCACGGTGAAGAAGGCCGGGGTCGGGGCCCGGCCGGTCTCGATCTTGCGGAGGGTCTCGGCGGACACCCCGGCGGCCGCCGCCACCTCCACCATGCTGCGGTCGCCGCGGGCCTGCCGGAGCAGGTTCCCGAAGCGCTCGCCGCGTTGCCGTTCCTGCGGACTCAACGGAACTCTCACCATACCCGTGATACTAATACCGGTATAAGTATTGGGTCACGTCGCCTCGCGAGGAGTCACGGAGATGGTGGAGATCAAGACCGACACGGCACTGCATGCCATGCGAGAAGCCGGGCGGGTGGTGGCCGATGCCCTGGCAGCCGTCCGCGCGGCGGCTGCCGTGGGAGTCCGACTGCGCGAGCTCGACGAGGCCGCCCGCACCGTGCTGGCCGAGGCCGGCGCGCGCTCCCCGTTCCTGGGGTACCGGCCGGCCTTCGCGCCGACCCCCTTCCCCGCCGTGATCTGCGCCTCGGTGAACGACGCCGTCGCGCACGGCATCCCCGGCGACTACCGCCTGCGCGACGGCGACCTGGTCAGCATCGACTGCGGAGCCGAACTCGACGGCTGGAGCGGGGATTCCGCCGTCAGCTTCACCGTCGGCACCGCTCGCCCCGGCGACATCGAGCTGATCGCCGCCACTCAGCAGGCCCTCGACGCAGGTATCGCCGCGGCCACCGTCGGCCACCGCGTCGGCGACATCTCCCATGCTGTCGGCACGGTGGCCCGCAGGGCCCGTTGCGGCATGCCGGCCGACTTCGGCGGGCACGGCATCGGCCGGCAGATGCACGAGGACCCGCACGTCCCCAACCACGGACGGCCCGGCCGCGGTTTCCCGCTGCGCCACGGCCTGGTCCTCGCCATCGAACCCATGCTGATGGCCGGCGGGCGCAACGAGTACCGCACCGACCCCGACGGATGGACCCTGCGCACCGTCGACGGCAGCCGGGCGGCCCACATCGAACACACCGTCGCCATCACCGAGGAGGGCCCGCGCGTCCTCACCCTGCCCTGAGGTCGGCTCAGCTGGTGCGGTACTTGTGGTACCAGAGGCCGACCGTCGCGCCGTCGGTGAAGACCGCGCAGACGTGGCGGTCGTAGACGCCCGGGTCCATGTAGTGGTTCTTGGCGTAGTCCTCGCAGTTCGAGAAGGACCAGAACCACGTCTGGTACTCGTAGCACGGGACCCGGCCCCCGTTGTCGGCGCAGTCCGGGGTGGGGGACTGGCGCAGACTGGTGGTCGAGGCCGGGGCGGTCCCCGCCGGGTGTGCATCGGCGGCCGTGGCCGTGGCCGTGGCCGTGGTGGCCGGGACGGCGAGGGCGGCGGTCAGGGCGAGGGTGGCGAAAGTCCTGCGGAGCAGCATGGTTCTCCCATCTGAGCGTGCATCGGGTCACTACCCACTGTAGCGGAACGTATACACACGTGTTCTGCTCCGGAGATCATCGGGTGCTGTGGTGCGACGTTCGCTCCCGCCTGTCGCGTGAACGACGCGGGCGGCTAGGATCCGCGGCGGATCTTGGTGCGGCCCGGTGCAGAGCGGGATTCCGATTCCGAACCCGACGCAGAGTTGACGTCGCGTGAGCACGGGGCAGTCCCGATGCGCCGGTCCGCCTGGTGCTCACTCGACAGTGGGCACCAGGCGGACCGGCGGCCGTCAGGCCAGCTGCTCCAGGGCGATGGCGAACGCCGTGGCCGCGAGGCCGGTGGGCTCGGGGGAGCGGTCGTGGCAGCGCTGGAGGGCGGTGGCGATCGTGCGGGAGACGTCCTCGAAGACGGCGGTGTCGGTGATCGGGGCGGCGCCGTCCATCAGGAGGGCGAAGGTGCGGGCCATGCCGCAGTTGGCGAGGAAGTCGGGGACGACGGCCGCGCTCTTGTCGGCGTGCTCGTAGGTCGGGCCGTAGAAGATCTCCGGGTCCGCGAACGGCACGTTGGCTCCGCAGGCGATGACCTCCAGGCCCCCCGCCGCGAGCCGGTCGACCTGCTCGCGGGTGACCAGGCGGGAGGCGGCGCACGGCAGGAAGACCTCGGCGCCCAGGTCCCAGACCCTGGCGTCGACCTCGGCGGGCGGGAGCAGTCCGGGGGCCTGGAGGGTGTTGCCGCGGCGGTTCAGGAAGAGCTCGCGGACCTCGTCGAGGCCGAGGCCGTCCGGGTTCAGCAGGCCGCCGTCCCGGTCGATGATGCCGACCACCCGGGCACCCGCCTGCGCCGCGTAGTACGCGGCGGCGGCGCCCACGTTGCCCCAGCCCTGGACGACGACGCGCTTGCCGGCCAGGTCGCCGCCGTAGGTCGCGTAGAAGTGGCGGACCGACTCGGCCACGCCCCAGCCGGTGATCAGGTCGGAGACGGTGTACCGCCGCTCGGGAGCGGGGGAGAAGCGCGGGTCCTCGACGGCCTTGCCGACGCCCTGGCGCAGCTGCCCGACCCGGCGCACCCGGTCGCCGGAGCCGTAGTGGCCCTGGACGACGCCTTCCTGCGGGTGCCACAGCCCCAGCCGCTCGGTGAGCGGGACGACCTCGGCTCCCTCGTCCACGTTCAGATCGCCGCCGGTGCCGTAGTAGGCGCGCAGCAGCGGGGTGATCGCCTCGTACCAGCGGGTGAGGACGCCCTCCTTGCGCGGGTCGCGCGGGTCGAAGTCGATGCCCGACTTCGCGCCGCCGATCGCGGGGCCGGAGACGGTGAACTTGATCTCCATGGTCTTGGCCAGCGACTCGACCTCGTGGCGGTCCAGGCCGGCCCGCATCCGGGTGCCGCCGCCGGCCGCACCGCCGCGCAGCGAGTTGATGACGACCCAGCCCCGGGCGGGGGTCTGGCTGTCGTGCCACTCGAAGACGATCTGCGGGGCCTTTGCCTCGAAGGCGGCCAACTGGTCCTTCACGACTGTTCCTTGGAGAAGTGGGGGTGAGTGGTGGCGGGCAGGATGCGGCCGGCGACCTCGCCGAGGCCGATCCGGGTGCCGTGCGGGCCGGGGGCGGTGGCGCGGATCACGACCTCGTCCCCGTCCTCGAGGAAGGTCCGCACCGAGCCGTCCGGCAGGGTGATCGGCTCCTGGCCGCCCCAGCTCAGCTCCATCAGCGAGCCGCGCTGGTCGCGGTCGGGGCCGCTGACGGTGCCGGAGGCGAACAGGTCGCCGGGCCGCACGGAGGCGCCGTTGACCGTCATGTGGGCCAGCATCTGCGCGGGGGTCCAGTACATCGACGCGTACGGCGGCCGGGAGACCAGGTGTCCGTTCAGCAGGACCTCCAACTCCAGGTCGAGTCCCCAGGGCTGACCGTCCGTCAGGTACGGCAACGGCTCCGGCTGCTGGGCCGGCGGGGCCGTGCGGGCCGACTCGAGCGCGGCCAGCGGGACGATCCAGGCGGACACCGAGGTGGCGAAGGACTTGCCGAGGAAGGGTCCGAGCGGCACGTACTCCCAGGCCTGGATGTCCCGTGCGGACCAGTCGTTGACCAGGCAGACGCCGAAGACGTGGTCGGCGAACTCCGCCGGGGCGACGGGCCGGCCCGGCTCGGTGCCGGTGCCCACCACGAAGCCGACCTCGGCCTCGATGTCCAGCCGCAGGCAGGGCCCGAAGGAGGGCAGGGCGTCGGCGGGTGCCTTGCGCTGCCCGTTCGGCCGCGCCACCGGGGTTCCGGAGACCGCGACGGTGCCGGACCGGCCGTGGTAGCCGATCGGCAGGTGCTTCCAGTTGGGGGTCAGCGGGTCCGAGCCGGGGCGGAACATCCGGCCGATGTTGCCCGCGTGGTGCTCGCTCGCGTAGAAGTCCACGTAGTCGCCCACGGCGAACGGCAGCTGGAGCCGGACATCGTCGAGCGCCACCAGCGCGGGCTCGACGGTCGTGCGCCAGCGCTCGTCGGTGAGCAGCTCGGTGACCCTGGCCCGCACCTCGTCCCAGCGCGCACGGCCCTGCGCCAGGAAGGAGTTGAGGGTCGGCTCGGCGAAGACCGGGTCGTCCAGCACGGCGGCCAGGTCGAGGACCTGGTCGCCGATGCGCACCCCGACGCGCGGTGCGGTGTCCGGGGTCGAGAAGACTCCGTAGGGCAGGTTGGCCACGCCGAAGGGCGAGTCCTGCGGAAGGTCGAGCCAGGTCATGCGTCAGTCTCCTGCGGGCGGTGCACCAGACCGAGGGCGGTCAGGTCGGTGAGCGGATCGGTGATGCTGCAGGTCCCGAAGGAGAGGAACCGGGTGCGGGCCTGCGCCAGCCGGCCGTCCGCGGCGGCCGCGACGACCTGCCGGGCCACCTGCTGCGGATCCCGCTCGGCGAGCAGCTGCGCGAGCTGCGCCTGCGTGGCGCCGTACAGCGCGGCGGCCGTGGCCAGCAGCACGTTGAGGAAACCGTGCTGCTCCAGCGTGCCGTCCGTGTGCCGCACGGCGTGGTGCAGGCCCGCCGTGCACTTGAACGGCAGCTCGCGGCGGACGGCGGCGAGCAGCGAGCCGGCCAGCTCGGCCTCGTCCGGGTGCGCCTGCGGGACCAGCCCGCCGGTGCGGAACTTGGCCCGGTGCCGGGTGCCGGACAGCGCGTCCAGCACGGCCGACTGCCGTTCGTCGCGCGGGACTTCGACGAAGCCGGTGACATCCTCGGGCAGCTGGGCGTCCAGCAGGGCGACGGCTTCGGCGGCCGGGACCGCCGCCGGCAGGGCGACCTCGACGGCCACCAGCCGGCCGAGCGGGCGCCGGTCCGGCGCCGCCAGCACCCCGGCCAGGCCTGACGGTCCGTCAGGCAGGGTCAGGCTCAGCTCCAGTGGGGCGTCCACCTCGCCGGCCCGGGTGGCCGGGCAGACGAACGAGCCGACGAACGGCGCGTACCAGGCCGAGCGGTGCAGTTGGTGGGCCGGCACCGCCTGCGCCAGCGGCAGGTCGCCCGGGGGGAACACGGCCGCGTCGTCGAGGAGCCCGTGGAAGGCGGCTTCGAGGGCGTTCTCGGGCGCGGCGGTCACTGCGTACCCCCGCTCTGGCGCGCCCAGGTCCAGGCGTAGTGCGGGTCCTCGGACTCCTGCCCGGCGACGCCGAGGGCGAGCGGGCGGAAGGTGTCGACCATCACCGCAAGCTCGTCGAAGAACTCGGCCCCGATGGAACGCTCGTAGGCGCCCGGCTGCGGGCCGTGCGAGTGGCCGCCCGGGTGCAGCGAGATCGAGCCCTGTCCGATCCCGGAGCCCTTGCGGGCCTCGTAGTTGCCGCCGCAGTAGAACATGACCTCGTCCGAGTCCACGTTCGCGTGGTAGTACGGCACCGGCACCGCGAGCGGGTGGTAGTCCACCTTGCGCGGCACGAAGTTGCAGATCACGAAGTTGTTGCCCTCGAAGACCTGGTGCACCGGCGGCGGTTGGTGGATCCGGCCGGTGATCGGCTCGAAGTCGGCGATGTTGAAGGTGTAGGGGTACAGGCAGCCGTCCCAGCCCACCACGTCGAACGGGTGGCGCTGCTGGACGTGCACCGTGCCCGCCTGCCCGCCCGCTCCCGCGCCGCGGTGCCGCACGTGCACCTCGGTCTCGCCGCCGGTGACGACCAGCGGCTCGGCCGGGCCGTGCAGGTCCCGCTCGCAGTAGGGGGCGTGCTCCAACAGCTGTCCGTAGCGGGACAGGTAGCGCTTGGGCGGGGCGAGGTGGCCCTCCGCCTCGATCACGTAGGCCCGGACCGTGGTGCCGGCGTCCGGGACCCAGCGGTGCGTGGTGCCGCGCGGCAGCACCACGTAGTCCCCGGAGCGGAACGGCAGCACGCCGAAGGTGGTCTCCACGGTGCCGCCGCCGGACTCGACGTACACGCACTCGTCGCCGATGGCGTTGCGGTACAGCGGGCTCGGCGCATCGGCCACTACGTAGGACAGCCGCACGTCGGTGTTGCCGAGGACCAGCCGCCGGCCGGTGACCACGTCCACGGGCGCGGCGCGCTCGCCGTCGAACAGCGAGTGCAGGCGCAGGTGGCGCGGCAGCAGCGGGGCGTTGGGCACGGTGCGCTGGTCGGGGAGCTGCCACTCGGAGGCGGCGACCAGGGCGGAGGGGATGCCCCCGTGGTAGAGCAGCGAGGAGTCGGAGGAGAAGCCCTCCTCACCGACCAGCTCCTCGTAGTACAGGCCGCCGTCCGGGCGGCGGTGCTGGGTGTGGCGCTTGGGCGGGACGTGGCCCACCCGGCGGTAGTACGGCATGTCGGGCCTCTCCGGGACAGCGTGGATGTGACCGGGCCCGGCGGCTTCCAGGCCCGGACGGTGCCGGGCCTGGAAGCTGCCAGGCTGCCGGGCCCGGACCAGGCCGGACCCGGCAGCCGGACCTCAGAAGTTGCCGCGCTTGGCCTGCTCGCGCTCGATCGCCTCGAACAGCGCCTGGAAGTTGCCCTTGCCGAAGCCCAGCGAGCCGTGACGCTCGATCAGCTCGAAGAACACGGTCGGCCGGTCGCCGATGGGCTTGGTGAAGATCTGCAGCAGGTAGCCGTCCTCGTCACGGTCGACCAGGATGCCGCGCGAGGCCAACTCCTCGATGGGGACCCGGACCTCGCCGATCCGGGCCCGCAGCGCCGGGTCGGTGTAGTAGGTCTCGGGGGTGTCCAGGAACTCCACGCCCTTGGCGCGCAGCACGTCCACCGTGGTCAGGATGTCGTTGGTGGCCAGCGCCAGGTGCTGCACGCCGGGGGACCGGTAGAAGTCCAGGTACTCGTCGATCTGCGAGCGCTTCTTCGCCACGGCCGGCTCGTTGAGCGGGAACTTGACCCGGTGGTTGCCGTTGGCCACCACCTTGCTCATCAGCGCCGAGTACTCGGTGGCGATGTCGTCCCCGACGAACTCGGCCATGTTGGTGAAGCCCATGACGCGGTTGTAGAAGCCCACCCACTCGTCCATGCGCCCGAGTTCGACGTTGCCCACCACGTGGTCCAGGGCCTGGAAGAGCCGCTTGGGCTCGCCGGCCGGCTTCACCCAGCCGCCGCTGCGGGCGACGTAGCCCGGCAGGTAGGGGCCGGTGTAGCGGGAGCGGTCGACCAGGGTGTGCCGGGTCTCGCCGTAAGTGGCGATCGCGGCCAGGCGCACGGTGCCGTGCTCGTCGGTCAGGTCGTGCGGCTCGACCAGGACGGTCGCACCCGAGGCGCGGGCGTGGTCGATGCACTTGTCGACGTCCGGCACCTCCAGCGCGATGTCGACCACCCCGTCGCCGTGCCGGCGGTGGTGGTCCAGCAGCTCGCTGTCCGGGTCGACGCCGCCCTTGAGGACGAAGCGGGCCGCACCCGAGCGCAGCACGTAGGCGTGGTGGTCGCGGTTGCCGGTGGTGGGGCCGGAGTAGGCGACCAGCTCCATGCCGAAGACGGCCTGGAAGAATACCGAGGCCTGGGTGGCGTTGCCGACCGACCAGACCACGGCGTCCCAGCCGGTGACCGGGAAGGGGTCCCGCTCGCCGTCGTACTCCACCAGCCCGACCAGCTGCCGGAGCTGACCCAGGTCCAGCTCGGCGAGGCGCTCCTGGTTGGTGAGGGTGTCCTGAACGGTCATGCGGCGTCCTCCTTGACTGCGCACTGCGGGGTCCGAGGCAGAGGACACCGCACCAGCCCGGGGGTGTGCAAGTGTTCCATTGCGGGCTGGGCACTCTGCTCGATCTGCGTACCGCAGCCGCCGCGCGACTGGACAGATTGCCCAGTATTCGCGGCGGGTCAGGCCCTCCGCTGCTGGATCGCCCGGGTCAGCTGGTGCGCCGCCTCCAGCAGCAGCCGGCCGTACTCGTCCTGGCGCGCACCCGTGAAGCGCTGCTCGACCCCGGTCAGGCTGAGCGCCCACTGCGGCCGGTCGTGGGCGTCGAAGACCGCCGCGCCCATCCCCCAACTGCCCTGCACGACGTGGCCCGCGTTCAGCGACCAGCCGCGCCGGCGCGCGTCCGCGATCCGGGCGCGCAGCTGGTCCTCGGCGTGCGCCGGGCCGAACTCGTCGGTCAGCTCGACCCGCGACAGGAACAGGTCCGTCTCCCGCACCGGCAGGTGGGCCAGGATCGCCAGGCCCGCGGAGGCGACGCCGAGCGGCAGCCGGATCCCCTCGTACAGGACGTGCGAGCGGATCGGGAAGGCCCCGTCCTCGCGGACCAGGCAGACCGTCTCGTCGCCCTGCCGGGCGGAGAAGAACGCGCTCTCGCCGGTGAGCCGGGCCAGTTGCTGCACGTACGGGCGGGCGGTGTCCGTGACGTCGTAGCGGGCGGAGGCGGTGCGGCCGAGCAGGTACAGCTCGGTCCCGAGCACCCAGAGCGCCGAACCCGGCAGCCGTTCGACCAGCCCTTCCCGCTCCAGCCCGACCAGCAGGCGGTGCACGGTCGGCCGGGGCAGGCCGGTGTCGGTCGCGGCCTGGGTGGTCGTGGCCCCGCCCGGCTCGCGGGCCGACAGAGCCCGCAGCACGGCGGCACAGCGCCCCAGGACATCCGAGGGAGTGTTCACTGGATGAACGATAGGCCAGACAGGCGTTCGCAGTGCGAATGAAACCGGCCCGATCCGCGCTCGCCCGTTGACCGCCCGAACCGCGCTGCTTTGAATCGCCGCGTGGACAAGACAGTGGAAACAGCGGCGGAAGCCGTAGCGGACATCCCGTCAGGGGTCACGCTCGCCGTGGGCGGCTTCGGACTGTGCGGCATCCCGGCGGTACTGCTCCAGGCCCTCCTGGAGCAGGGTGCCGGTGACCTCGCCGTCGTCTCGAACAACTGCGGCGTGGACGACTGGGGCCTGGGGCTGCTGCTGCAGGAGCGGCGGGGGGGGCGGGGGGCGGGGGGGGTGACGGGCTCCTACGTCGGCGAGAACAAGGAGTCCGCCCGCCAGTACCTGAGCGGCGAGCTCGAGGTCGAGCTCACCCCGCAGGGCACGCTCGCCGAGCGGATGCGGGCGGGCGGCTCGGGCATACCCGCCTTCTACACCGCCACCGGCGTCGGCACCCAGGTCGCCGACGGCGGCCTGCCGTGGCGGTACGCCTCCGACGGCCAGGTGGCCCTCGCCTCGCCCGCCAAGGAGGTGCGCTCCTTCGCCGGCCGCGACTACGTCATGGAGGAGGCGATCACCGCGGAGTTCGGCCTGGTCCGGGCGTGGAAGGGCGACCGGCACGGCAACCTCGTCTTCCGGGCGTCCGCACGCAACTTCAACCCGCTCGTCGCGATGTGCAGCCGGATCACCGTCGCCGAGGTGGAGGAGCTGGTCGAGCCGGGCGAGCTCGACCCCGACCTGATCCACACCCCGGGCATCCACGTGCAGCGCGTCGTGGCGCTGACCGCCGAGCAGACGGCGGCCAAGCGGATCGAGAAGAGGACCGTACGGTGAGCTGGACCCGTGAGCAGATGGCCGCCCGGGCGGCCGCGGAGCTGACCGACGGCTCCTACGTCAACCTCGGCATCGGCCTGCCGACCCTGGTGCCCAACTTCGTGCCCGAGGGCCTGGAGCTGGTGCTGCACTCGGAGAACGGCATCCTCGGCGTGGGTCCCTACCCCGCGGCCGACGCCGTCGATCCGGACCTGGTCAACGCCGGCAAGGAGACGGTGACCATCAACCGGGGCGCGTCCTACTTCGACTCGGCCGCCTCCTTCGGCATGATCCGCGGCGGCAAGATCGACGCGGCGATCCTGGGTGCCATGCAGGTCTCGGCCAACGGCGACATCGCGAACTGGATGATCCCCGGCAAGATGGTCAAGGGGATGGGCGGCGCGATGGACCTGGTCCACGGCGCCAAGCGGGTCATCGTGCTGATGGAGCACGTGGCCAAGGACGGCGCCCACAAGATCGTGGAGGAGTGCTCCCTGCCCTACACCGGCCGGGGCGTGGTCCAGCGCATCATCACCGACCTGGGCGTGATCGACGTGGTCGACCCGGCCACCGGTCGGAGCGTCCCGGCGGGCACCCCCGGCGACCGCATCCTCACCCTGGTCGAACTCGCGCCGGGCGTCAGCGAGGACGAGATCCGCACGAAGACCGGGCCCAGGCTGCACTGACGCCCGCCCTCCGCAAGCCCTGTGGGCGGTGCTCGTGTGACGGCCCGTCAGGCCATGCCGGAAGGCAGGGCCTGCGGGTCGGCGGCCCGCAGGTGCGCGATGCCGTGGGCGTCGCGGTACAGGCGGGCGGTCACGCGGCCCCCACCGCCACCCGGCGGCGGGCCCGGGGCACCACCAGGGGGGTGCCGCTCTCCGGGTCCTCGATCACCCGGCAGGGCAGCCCGAAGACCCGCTCGACCAGCTCGGCGGTGACCACCTCGCGCGGCTCACCGGCCGCCAGCACGGCGCCGTCGCGCATGGCGATCAGATGGGTGGCGTAGCGGGCGGCCTGGTTGAGGTCGTGCAGGACGGCGACCAGGGTGCGGCCCTGCTCCTCGTGCAGGCACGCACAGAGGTCGAGGAGTTCGACCTGGTGGGCGATGTCGAGATAGGTGGTGGGCTCGTCGAGCAGCAGCAGCGGGGTCTGCTGGGCGAGCGCCAGCGCGATCCAGACCCGCTGGCGCTGGCCGCCGGAGAGCTCGTCCACCAGCCGGTCGGCGAGGTCCCCGACCCCGGTGGCGGCCATCGACTCGCGCACCACCCGCTCGTCCTGCTCGGACCACTGGCGCAGCAGGCCCTGGTGCGGGTACCGGCCGCGCGCGACCAGCTCGCTGACGGTGATGCCGTCGGGCGCCACCGAGGACTGCGGCAGCAGGCCGAGGGTGCGGGCGACCCGCTTGGCGGGCAGTGAGGCGAGGTCGGCGCCGTCCAGCAGCACCTGGCCGGCCCTGGGCCGCAGGGTGCGGGCCAGGGCGCGCAGCAGGGTGGACTTGCCGCAGGCGTTGGGGCCGATGATCACGGTGAAGGACCGGTCCGGCACGGTGACCGAGAGCTGCTCGGCGATGGTCCGCTTCTCGTACCCGAGGGTGAGCCCCCGGCCCTGCAGGCGTGCCGTCCGCGGCGTCATGGTGCTTTCTCCGTCCGTTCGGTGTCGCTGGGTCATATCCGCCCCGCGCGGCGCTCACCGGCCAGCAGCCGGAGCAGGTAGCCGCCGCCGAGGACGCCGGTCACCACGCCGACCGGCAGCTGGTGGCCGGTGAACAGGCGCTGGGCCGCGAAGTCGGCGGCGGCCAGCAGCGCGGCGCCGGCCAGGGTGGCGACGGCGAGGTTGGGGCCGGGGGAGCGGGTGAGCCGGCGGGCCAGCTGAGGGGCCGTCAGGGCGACGAAGGAGACCGGGCCGGCCGCCGCCGCGGCGAGCGCGGCCAGCAGCACCGCCGCGGCCAGCAGCACCAGGCGCAGCGGCCCGACCCGGACGCCCAGCCCCGCCGCGGTGTCGTCGCCGAGTTCGAGCAGGTGCAGCGCGCGGCCGCAGCCCAGCAGCACCAGCGGGCCCAGCACCGCGAGCGCCACCAGCAGCGGCAGGGCCTCGGACCAGCCCCGGCCGTCCAGACTGCCCGTCAGCCAGAGTACGGCGCGCGCGGCGTCCGTCAGCCTGGCCCGGGTGAGCAGGTAGCCGTTGAGGCCGGTGAGGATCGCCGCGGTGCCGATGCCGACCAGGACCAGCCGGCCGCTGTGCAGCCCGTGCCGCCAGGCCAGCGCGCAGACGGCCGCACCGGTGGCCACCCCGCCGGCCACGGCGCCGCCGGCCAGTGCCAGGCTGCTGCCCCCGGCCACCACCACGAGCAGCGCGCCGCAGGCGGCGCCCTGGGTGAAGCCGAGGATGTCGGGGCTGCCGAGCGGGTTGCGCACCAGGGACTGGAACAGCGCCCCGGCCAGCGCCAGCGCGGCGCCGACCAGCAGGGCGGTGGCCACCCGGGGCAGCCGCAGCTCGTTGACGACGAAGTCCTGGGCCGGAGTGCCGCCGCCGGTGAGCGCGCGGACCACCTCGCCGAGGCTGAGCGGGTAGTCGCCGCTGCCCAGGGTGAGCAGGCCGGCCAGCACGGCGAGCAGGGCGCAGCCGAGGCCGGCCGCCAGCGCGCGGGGGCGCAAGCGCAGGGACCAGCCCAGGCCGGTGATGCGGACCGTGGTCAGGCCCGGGCGGGCGGTGCGGATCGTGCTCATGGGCCGGCGGGCGGTGCGGATCGTGCTCATGGGCCGGCGGGCGGTGCGGATCGTGCTCATGCGCGGGCCGCCTTTCCGCGCCTGGCGAAGTAGAGGAAGAACGGCCCGCCCAGCACCGCCGTGACCACGCCGACCTGCACCTCGCCGGGGCGGCCGAGCAGCCGGCCGAGCACGTCGGCGCCGAGGAACAGGGCCGGGGCGAGCACGGCGCAGTACGGGAAGAGCCAGCGCAGGTCGGGGCCGGTGAGGGCGCGGACCAGGTGCGGCACCATCAGGCCGACGAAGACGACGGGCCCGCAGGCCGCCGTGGCCGCGCCGCACAGCAGGGTGACGGCCACGATGGCGGCGGCACGCACGGCGCCGGGGCGGGCGCCGAGCGCCTTGGCGGCCTCGTCGCCCAGCGCCAGCGCGTTGAGCGGGCGGGCCGTCAGCAGGGCGAGCAGCAGGCCGGCCGCGACGAAGGGCAGCACCTTGAGCACGGTCGCCGGGCGGGCGTCGGCCAGCGAGCCGACGGTCCAGAACCGCATCCGGTCCATCGAGGTGGTGTCGAGCAGCATCACCGCGCTGACGTAGGAGTACAGCGTGGCGTTGAGCGCCGAGCCGGCCAGGGCCAGTCGGGCCGGGGTGGCGGCCCGGCCGCCGCCGACGGCGTACACGGCGACCGACACCGCGGCGGCCCCGGCGAGCGCGAACCAGACGTAGCCGGCGAAGGTGGCCACGCCCAGCAGCGAACTGGCCGTCACCACGGCGGCGGAGGCGCCGGCGTTGATGCCGAGCAGGCCCGGGTCGGCCAGCGGATTGCGGGTGAGCGCCTGCATCACCGCGCCGGCCAGACCCAGGCCGGCGCCGACCAGCAGGCCGAGCAGGGTGCGCGGCAGGCGCATCCCGTGCACGACGGTGTACTCGGCGCTGTCCGGGTCGAGCAGGCCGTGCCAGGCCTGACCGGGGGGCAGCGGCTTGGCACCGACCGCCAGGCCGGCGACCGCGACGGCGGCCAGCAACAGGACCGCCGCCAGCAGACCGCCGGCCCGCAGGCCCGGGGCGCGCAGGATGGCGCGGGGGCCGGGGCGTGGGCCGGCCGGGTCCGGGACCGGTGCGCCGGGGACCCCTGCGGCGTCGACCACCCGCCCGGGCGGAGCTGATGACTGGGTGTCGGACACGGCGGCGGCTCCGGGCTCGGTGCGGGCGGGCTTTGCGAGCCGGCCTGCGCTCTGGACAGAAACTTAGGTTACGTTAACCTAAGTTCCGCTCGGCGATGCCCCCGCCCTGTCGTCCTGCCCGGTCGTTCCGCTCGGGCCGGGGCCGCCGTGCCACCTGGCCTTCCTGAGAAGCCGCCCGGCTTTCCTGAGCACCTGTGAGAGACACCGTGACGCACCCCGAAACCGCCCGTCGGCTCACCCGCCGCGGCATGCTCGCCGCCGGTGGCGCGACCGCGCTCGGCGCCCTGCTGGCCGCCTGCGGGAGCGGCGGCGCCAAGGACGCCGCGGACGCGGCCGGCTCGCCCAAGGCCGCACCGAAGAACGGCCCCTGGACCTTCACCGACGACCAGCCCAGGACGTTCTCCCTCCCGGGCACCCCCAGGCGCGTGGTCGCCTTCACCGGTACCGCCGCCGCCCTGGTCGACTTCGGCGTGGACCGGCAGATCGTCGGCGTCTTCGGCGAGACCAAGACCGCCGACGGCAAGCCCGACCCGCAGGCCGGCGAGCTGGCCGTGGACAAGGTCGAGATCCTGGGCAACGCCTGGGGCGAGTTCAACATCGAGAAGTACGCGGCCCTGCAGCCCGACCTGCTGGTCACCCACATGTACGACCCGGGCGCCTACTGGTACCTGCCGGACGAGAGCAAGGACAAGATCCTCAAGGTCAACCCGAACGTCGCCGCGATCACGGTGGCCCGGGTACCGATGACCCAGCCGATCGAGCACTACGCCAAGCTCGCCGAGTCGCTCGGCGCCGACCCGGGCGCCAAGAAGGTCACCGACGCCAAGGCCCGCTTCGAGGCCGCGGCCGAGAGCATGCGCCAGGCCGCCAAGGCCGCGGGCGGTATCAGGGTGCTGGCCTGCTCCGGCAGCGCCGACCTGTTCTACGCCTGCAACCCGCAGGTCAGCACCGACCTGATGTACTTCGCCCAGCTCGGCGTGGACCTGGTGGTGCCGGACAAGCCGGACGCCGGCGGCTACTACGAGGGCCTCAGCTGGGAGAACGCCGGCAAGTACCGGGCCGACCTGCTGCTGCTGGACGACCGCAGCACCTCGCTGCAGCCCAAGGACCTCGCGGCCAAGCCCGCCTGGGGACAACTGCCGGCCGTGAAGGCCGGTCAGATCACCCCGTGGAGCTCGGTGCCGCGGTTCTCCTATGCCGGCGCGGCTCCACTGCTGGAGCGGCTGGCCAAGGACATCCGGTCCGCCAGGAAGGCCGGCTGATCGCGGTGGCCCACGACATGGGATCCGGTGGCACCGTGCCCGGCCCGGCCGAGGACCCGGGTCTGGTCTCCGGGCAGTTCCGCTTCTTCGACGCGCACGTGCTGCGCGCCCGCCGGCTCGGTCCGACGCTGACCCGGATCACCTTCGGCGGCGAGCAGTTGGCGGGACTCGCCTCCGGCGGGCGGGACCAGAGCTTCTCGCTCTTCCTGCCGCACCCGGGGCAGCAGGCCCCGCTGCTGCCGGACCGCACCGGCGCGGGCTGGTACGGGGCATGGCGGGCGCTGCCGGAGGAGGAGCGGGCGGTGCTGCGCTCCTACACGGTGCGCGACCGGCGCCGGGGCCCGGACGAGGTGGACGTGGACTTCGCGCTGCACGGCATCGACCCTGACGGTCCGGCTGCTTCCGCCGGCCAGTCAGGTCCGGCCTCCCGGTGGGCGGCCGGCGCCGCGCCGGGGGACCGGGTGGTGCTGCTCGGCCCGGCCGTGGCGGACAACCGCAGCGTCGGCTTCCGCCCGCCCGCCGACACCGACTGGGTGCTGCTGGCCGCCGACGAGACCGCGCTGCCCGCGCTCGGGGGCATCCTGGACTGGCTCCCGGCCGGGACGGCGGTCCGGGCCTGGATCGAGGTACCGCACCCGCACGACATCCTGGACCTGCCGAGCCGCGCGGAGGTCGCGATCACCTGGCTGGTCCGGGAACCGGGCGCGGCCGGGAGCCCGCTGGCCGGGGCGGTGCGCACGGCCGACCTGCCCGCCGGCACGCCGTACGTGTGGCTGGCGGGGGAGTCCGCCACCGTCCGGGGGCTGCGCCGACACCTGGTCGGGGAGCGCGGGGTGGACCGCCGCCGGGTGGAGTTCTCCGGCTACTGGCGCCGCGGCGCCTCCGAGGAGCAGTTGCGCGCGGAAAAGCTCGCGTCTTCGTCTTCTTGACTGTTCGTCAGTTCGTTCTGGACGCCTCAAGGCCCGCCCCCGTACGCGGGGGCGGGCCTTCGCGTTACCGGTCAGTTAGGATAGGCTTACCTAAGTTGAGCGGAACTGATCGCCTCTCGATCGTTCGACGCCAGTTTCCTGCCTCCCTCCGTGCCCACGTGACCGTTGAGGACTGAATTGATGAGCTCCCAAGTACCTGCGGTCCAGACCCGCCCGGCCGGCAGCGCGGTGCGCGCGCGACAGCACCTCTTCAACGACCGCACGCTCGCCTCCTATCGGGAGGCGCTGGCCGCCGGGGTCGAGCGGGTCAGCGACCGGATCGCCCGCACCGACCGCCCGTTCAGCGGGATCTCCCCCCAGCAGCTGGCCCCGGAGATCGTCGACATCGACCTGGACCGGCCGCTGGAGGACCCGGCCGCCGCGCTGGACGAGTTGGAGGGCGTCTACCTGCGCGACGCGGTCTACTTTCACCACCCGCGCTACCTGGCCCATCTCAACTGCCCCGTGGTGATCCCGGCGTTGCTCGGCGAGGCCGTGCTGACCGCCGTCAACTCCTCGCTGGACACCTGGGACCAGAGTGCGGGCGGCACGCTGATCGAGCGCCGGCTGATCGACTGGACGGCGGGGCGGATCGGCTTCGGGGTGGACGCCGACGGCGTGTTCACCAGCGGCGGCAGCCAGTCCAACTTCCAGGCGCTGCTGCTGGCCCGCGAGGAGGCCCTGACCCGCGCCGCCTCGGTCGAGGACCGGACGGCCCTGCTGCCCCGGCTGCGCGTGCTCGCCTCCCGGGCCGGGCACTTCAGCGTGCAGAAGTCCGCCAAGATGCTCGGACTGAGCCCGGACGCGGTGATCTCGGTCCCCACCGGCACCGACCGCCGGATGGACACCGCGGCGCTGGCCCGCGAGCTGGACCGCTGCCGGGCCGCGGGCCTGCCGGTGATGGCCGTGGTGGCCACCGCCGGGACCACCGACTTCGGCACCATCGACCCGCTGCCGGTGGTCGCCGACCTGTGCGAGCAGGCCGGGGTCCGGCTGCACGTGGACGCCGCCTACGGCTGCGGCCTGCTGGTCTCGCCGACCCGCCGGCACCTGCTGGACGGCATCGAGCGGGCCGACTCGGTCACCGTGGACTACCACAAGTCCTTCTTCCAGCCGGTCAGTTCGAGCGCCCTGGTGGTCAGCGACAGCGCGGTGCTGCGGCACGCGACCTACCACGCCGACTACCTCAATCCGGCCCGTACGGTCGAGCAGCGGATCCCCAACCAGGTCGACAAGTCGATCCAGACCACCCGCCGCTTCGACGCCCTCAAGCTCTGGCTGACCCTGCGCATCATGGGAGCGGACGCCCTCGGCAGCCTCTTCGACGAGGTGGTCGACCGGGCCGCCGCCGCCCACGACCTGCTGAGCACCGACCCGCGCTTCGAGGTGGTCACCCGCTCGCAGCTGTCCACCGTGGTCTTCCGGTACCGCCCGGTTGGCGCGCCCGACGGCGAGCAGCTCGACCGCGCCAACCTGCACGCCCGCGAGGCGCTGGCCGCCTCCGGCGCGGCCGTGGTGGCGGGCACCAAGGTGGACGGTCGGCACTACCTCAAGTTCACCCTGCTCAATCCCGAGACCACGTTGGACGACATCGAGCAGGTGCTCGACCTGCTCGCGGGGCACGCCGCCGGCCGCCTGGCCGCGCCCGCTGCCGCCTGAGCCTCCGACACCCGCACTGGAGAACCCCGTGTCCACTCATGACTTCATCGCCATCGGGCTCGGCCCCTACAACCTGGGCCTGGCCTGCCTGACCGCCCCGCTGGACGACCTGGACGGCGTCTTCCTGGAGGAGAAGCCCCAGTTCGACTGGCACCCCGGCATGCTGCTGGACTTCGCCACCCTGCAGACGCCGTTCCTGGCCGACCTGGTGACGCTGGCCGACCCGACCTCGCCGTACTCCTTCCTCAGCTACCTGAAGGAGAGCGGGCGGCTCTACCCGTTCTACATCCGGGAGCAGTTCTACCCGGTCCGCGCCGAGTACAACGCCTACTGCCGCTGGGCCGCCGGCAAGCTCGGCTCGGTGCGGTTCGGCCACCGGGTCACCCTGGTCGAGTACGACGAGAGCGAGGGTCTGTACACCGTCACGGCCACCACCGCGACGGGCAGCGCCAGTTACCGCGCCCGCCACCTGGTGCTCGGCACCGGCACCCCGCCGCACCTGCCCGAGGCCTGCCAGGGCCTGGGCGGCGACCTGGTGCACAACTCCGGCTACCTCGCGGCCAAGGCGGCGCTGCAGCGCAAGCGGAGCATCACCGTGGTCGGCAGCGGCCAGAGCGCCGCCGAGATCTACTACGACCTGCTGGCCGAGACCGAGGTGCACGGCTACAAGCTCAACTGGGTGACCCGCTCACCGCGGTTCTTCCCGCTGGAGTACACCAAGCTCACCCTGGAGCTGACCTCCCCCGAGTACGTGGACTACTTCCACGCCCTGCCGCAGGAGACCCGCTACCGCCTGGAGGCCGAGCAGAAGAGCCTGTTCAAGGGCATCGACGCCGACCTGATCAACGGCATCTACGACCTGCTCTACCAGAAGAGCGTCGGCGGACCGGTGCCCACCCGGCTCTTCACCCACACCGCGGTGCGGACGGCCGCCTGGGACGAGGCCGCCGGACGCTACACCCTGGGCCTGCACCACGCCGAGCAACAGCGCGAGTTCACCCTGGAGACCGAGGGGCTGGTGCTGGCCACCGGCTACAGGTACCGCACCCCGGCCTTCCTGGCCCCGGTGCTCGACCGGATCCGGCACGACAGCCGCGGTCGCTTCGACGTGGCCCGCAACTACAGCATCGACACCACCGGCCGGGGGATCTTCCTGCAGAACGGCGCCACCCACACCCACAGCATCACCTCGCCCGACCTCGGCATGGGCCCGTACCGCAACTCCTGGATCCTGCGCGAGCTGACCGGCCGTGAGGTCTACCCGGTCGAGAAGTCCATCGCCTTCCAGGAGTTCGGTGCCCCCGAGGGGCTGGTCGCATGAGCACCGCCGCCGCCACGCTGTACACCCGCACCGATCCGGCACTCGGCGAGTTCGCCGTCCGCCCGCTCGACCTGAACACCGACGCGGCCGTGCTGCACGCCTGGGTGACCCACCCCAAGGCCGCCTTCTGGATGATGCAGGGACTCTCGGTCGACGAGGTGACCGCCGCGTACCGCCGGGTCGCCGAACACCCCCACCACGAGGCCTTCCTCGGCCTGTGGCAGGGCGAACCCGCCTTCCTGCTGGAGCGATACGACCCGGCCCGCGCCGAGCTGGTGGGCCTGTACCCCGCGCAGCCGGGCGATGTCGGGATGCACTTCCTCTGCCCGGCCGCCGCGCGGCCGGTGCACGGCTTCACCCTGGCCGTCATCACCACCGTGGTCGCCTTCGTGCTCGACGACCCAGCCGCCCGCCGGGTGGTGGTCGAGCCGGACCTGCGCAACACGGCCGTGCACGCGCTCAACGCCGCCGTGGGCTTCGTGCCGGCCGGCCCGATCAGCAAGCCCGAGAAGGAGGCGCTGCTCAGCTTCTGCACCCGCGAACAGTTCCTCGCCGCCACCACCGGAGCCCGCGGATGACCCCCACCGACCACCACCTCGCCCACCTGCGTCCGGACACCTGGGCCGCGGCCAACCGCCGGCTGGTCCGCAAGGCACTGGCCGAGTTCAGCCACGAACGCCTGCTCGCGCCCGAGGAGTTGGGCGACGGCCGGTACCGGGTGCGGTCCGACGACGGCACCGTGGAGTACCGTTTCGCCGCCCGACTGCTCCGGCTCGACCACTGGCAGGTGGCCGCCGACTCGATCACCCGCCACCGGGGTGCGGAGGAACTGCCGCTGGACGCCGTCGACTTCCTGCTCGAGCTGCGCACCACCCTCGGCCTGTCCGACCAGGTGCTGCCGGTCTACCTGGAGGAGATCACCTCCACCCTGGCCGGGTCGGCCTACAAGCTGGCCCGCCCCGAGCCGACCGCCGCCGAGCTGGCCCGGGCCGGGTTCCAGGCGATCGAGACCGGCATGACGGAGGGCCACCCGGGCTTCGTCGCCAACAACGGCCGGATCGGCTTCGACGGGGAGGAGTACCACCGCTACGCCCCCGAGGCGGCGCATCCGCTGCGTCTGGTCTGGCTGGCGGCGCACCGCGCCCACTCGGTCTTCACCTGCGGCGCGGACACCGACTACGAGCGGCACCTGGCAGCGGAGTTGAGCCAGGCCGAGCGGGACCGGTTCGCCGCGGTGCTCACCGGCCTCGGCCTCGATCCGGCCGACTACCACCTGCTGCCGGTCCACCCCTGGCAGTGGGAGAACAAGCTCTCCGTCACCTTCGCCGGGGAGTTGGCCGCCCGCCGTCTGGTGCTGCTCGGCGAAGGCACGGACGAGTACCTCGCGCAGCAGTCGATCCGGACCTTCTTCAACACCAGCGACCCGACCCGGCACTACGTCAAGACCGCCATCTCGGTGCTGAACATGGGCTTCATGCGGGGTCTGTCCGCCGCCTACATGGAAGCCGCCCCGGCGATCAACGACTGGCTGGCCGAACTGATCGAGCAGGACCCGGTGTTGCGCGGCACCGGCCTGACGGTCATTCGTGAACACGCCGCCATCGGCTACCGGCACCGCCAGTTCGAGGCCGCCACCGACCGGTACTCGCCGTACCGCAGGATGCTGGCCGCGCTCTGGCGGGAGAGCCCGGTGCCCTCGCTCGCTCCTGGCGAGCGGCTGGCCACCATGGCCGCGCTGCTGCACACCGACCGCTGGGGCGGCTCGCTGGCCGCCGCGCTGGTGCAGCAGTCCGGGCTGGCCCCCGAAGCCTGGCTGCGCCGCTACCTGGACGCCTACCTGACCCCGCTGCTGCACAGCTTCTACGCCCACGACCTGGCCTTCATGCCGCACGGTGAGAACGTCATCCTGGTGCTGGACGAGTCCGGCACCGTGCGGCGGGCGATCTTCAAGGACATCGCCGAGGAGATCGTGGTGATGGACCCGCAGGCGGAGCTGCCCGAGCCGGTCCGGCGGGTGCGGGCGGACATCCCCGACCACCTGAAGCTGCTGTCCGTCTTCACCGACGTCTTCGACTGCTTCTTCCGCTACCTCGCGGCCACCCTGGACGAGGCCGGCACGCTGCCCGAGGACGACTTCTGGCGCACCGTCGCCGAGGTGGTCGCCGACTACCAGGACCAAGTACCCGAGCTGGCAGCGAAGTTCGAGCGCTTCGACCCGTTCGCCGGGACGTTCCCGCTCTCCTGCCTCAACCGGCTCCAACTGCGCAACAACCAGCAGATGGTGGACCTCGGGGACCCGGCCGCGGCGCTCCAGCTGGTGGGCGAACTGGTCAACCCGATCGCGGCGCACGCGCCGCGGCGGCGGTGACTGCTCAGACGGTCGAGGCGCGGCGGGGGCGGACGTGGCATCCAAGTGCCGCTTTCTGCTCGCTGGTTGATCCTGGGCGCGGCCTACCTGGGCCCCGCACGCGCGCGGGGCCCAGGCAGGGCAAGCCGCAGTCAGGACGACTAGCCGTCCTGCTGCGTCTCGTCCTCGTGCCCGCCCGGCATCATTTCTTCGGCCTTCTCCCTGGCCTTCTGCTCGGCTTCCTCCGTCTTGCCGCCCTGGTTCCTCATCGCCGACTTCGCCTGCTCCGAGAGCTCGTTGGCCTTGTCCTTGAACTGGTCCGAAATACCCATGAGTGCTCCTCGTGGTGTGGTTCATGCCGTAAGTCCATGAACGCACCCCGGTCCGGGCCGGTCTTCTCGAACCGGCCATTTGGACCAAGCGCCGCCGGCACCGGTGCTGCACCAGGCCGCCGTCCGCGGTGGGCCGGACGTGGCCGATGGCGGGGGAGGGGGGAATGGGCCAGGGCGAGGCCGGTGTCGACGAGCGAGCAGCGGCGCAGGGCGTGGACCTCGGAGAGGGGGCCAGGCCGACTCGGAGGTGGTGCCGTTCAGGTCGGGGCGCAGCTCGCCGCCGGTGGTGCGGACCTGGTGGCCCAGCCCCTGGGCGCCACAGGTCCTACTTACTGCCCGTCAGGTGGGCGAAGACCACGGTGTTGGCCTGGTAGCCGTTGCGGTGGTCGTAGTGTCCGCCGCAGGTGACGAGGCGCAGTTCGGCGCGGCCGGTGGCGTCGTAGACCGAGTGGGAGGGGAAACCGGCCTTGGGGAAGGTGCGGACGGCGTCGACGGTGAAGACGGCGGTCCGGTTGTCCTGGCGGGTGACGGTGAGGGTCTGCCCGGGGTGCAGCTTCCCGAGCAGGTAGAAGACGCTCGGGCCTTTCTGGTCGTCGACGTGGCCGATGATCACGGCGGTGCCGAAGGCGCCCGGGGCAGTGCCTTCGCGGTACCACCCGGTCAGGTCGTGCTGGCCGGTGGGTGGAGTGGTGAGTTCCCCGTGGCTGTCCAGACCCAGCCCCGTCACCCGGGCGTCGACCCGGATCGCGGGGATGCGCAGCCGGACCGGCGGCGAGGGCGGCAGCGCGGGCCCGGTCGTGGTGTGGGAGGCGGAGGCGGCGGGCGAGCCCGGGGCGGACGGGGCGGACGGAGCGAGCGTGCCTGCGGCGTCGGCGGCGGCAGCCCGGTCGGGCTGCGGCGGGGAGGAGGTGGTGGCGCCTTCGTGCAGAAGCCAACTGCCGCACAGGAACGCCGCCGCCGCGGCGCCGGCCATCAGCCGGCCGGCGCCGCTGCGGTGGGGCGATTGGTCAGCCGACGTCATTGCGCCGCGCACGTCGGCGGGCACGGAGCGCCAGCCAGCCGGAGGCGGCGATCAAGGCGCCGCCGCCCACGAGCTGAGCGGCGTTCAGGCCCCGGACAGAGCCGCCGGTGCCGGTCGCCACCGAGCCGACGGGGGCGCTCCCGGGTTCCTGGCCCGATCCGCCGGGTCCGCCCGGTCCGCCCGAGGTGGGAGTCGGCGTGGGAGTGCCGGTCGGTGTCTGGCAGTCGACGTCGAAGACCTTCTGTTTGGCGTTGCCGTGCTCGCCGGCGAAGGTCCACTCCAGCTTGTAGTGCCCGTCCGGCAGCGACAGGTCCGCAGTGCGGCCGGCCCCGCTGGCCAGCACCACGTCGCCGGCCAGCACCTGGGCGGTGCCGGTCGGCGGTTGCTGGTGGATGGTCCAGGTCACCAGGGTGAGGGTGTCGAAGTTGAAGGCGTCCAGGTAGAAGCCGCAGACCTTGGGCTCGTTCCTGGTGTCGCCCTGGGATTCGGTGGTCTTGTGGATCTTCACATCCCCGTTGTCGCCGGGGGCGGCGAAGGCGGGGGACGGTAGCCAGGCGAGGGCCGCCGTGGCGGCGACGGCCGTACCGAAGGCGCCTGCGCGCCGGGCTACGCGGCGTTGCCCGTGCAGTTCGCTCATGAGGACACTCCGTGGTGGGACGAACTGATTGTCCGGCGAATGCCGGGCACCGCCGCAGCGTCACCCCGCGGCCCCCGGCCCCCGGTCCGGCTCGCCGTACGGGGGTGCAGGCTTCCCCCGTACGGTCGAGTCCGAGCCGTCGCCCAACGCACCGAAAGTCGACCGGGTATGACGTCCCGTCGCCCGGGCCGCGCTCACGCGGTCCAGCCGCTCCGGATCAGGCCAGGATCTCCACGTACCCGTCGCTCCCGTGGACGCGGATCCGCTGCCCGTCCCGGATCAGCCGGGTGGCCTGCGGTACCGCGACGACGGCCGGCAGGCCGTACTCGCGGGCGATCACCGCGCCGTGGGTCATCAGGCCGCCGACCTCCGTCACCAGGCCCGCGATGCCGACGAACAGGGGCGACCAGCTGGGGTCCGTGAAGGTGGTGACCAGGATGTCGCCCGCCGCCAGCTCGGCCCGGGCCAGGTCGAGGACGACGCGGGCCCGGCCCTCGACCATTCCGGCCGACACCGGCAGGCCGACCAGCGCGCCCTGCGGCACGTCGTCGCGCCGGTACGCGCCGGACAGGGCCTCGCCCTCCGAGGTGAGCACCCGGGGCGGCGTGAGCGCGTGGTACGAGCGGAACGCCTCCTCGCGCTGCCGGACCAGCCGGTCGTCCACCCGCTGGGAGCGTACGGCCTGGTGGAACTCCTGGAAGGTCAGGTAGAAGGCGTCCTCCCGGTCGCCCAGCACGCCGGCACGGACGAGGCGCTCCGCCTCGGCCAGCAGGGCCCGCTTGTAGACGAAGTAGCGGCTGATGATCGCGTACTTCGGGTACTCCCGGTAGCCGATGAAGGCACGGACCTGGTCGATCATCCGCTTGGTCCGGGCGGCCTTCCGTTCGCCGTCCGGCAGGGCCCGCAGGCGGTGCAGGACCTCCGCCTCCTTCTGCTGCGCCTTCTGCCGCCCCTGCTCGAAGCGGCGGGCGGCGGCGCCCGGTTCGATGTTCCTGACGTGGTCCAGGATCAGCGGTACGAGCGTGCCGGGGCGCTCGCGCCACCGCGGCCTGGTGATGTCGATCTCGCCGACGCAACGCATGCCGTACCGGTCGAGGTAGGTCTGGATCGCGGCGTGCGCCTCGCTGCCGCCCGGGAGCTTCGGCAACTCGTCCAGGAAGCCCCCGTCCGGCAGGCCCCCGTCCGGCATGTCCTGGTCGGCTACGCGCTGGAGGAACGAGACCACCTCCGGGTGCGGGCGGACCGCGTCCGCGACGTCGAGCAGCGCCAGGCCCATCTCCGAGGTGATGTTGCCGGGGGCGGAAAGGGTCAGCGTGTCGGCGGCGTTCTTCTCGCCCAGCCACTCCAGCAGCTTGTCGTTGAGCCACCAGGCGGCCTCCATCGCGGCCATGATCGCCTGAAGGTTCGGCGGATCGGTGAGGACGCGCTTGTGCTCCTCGAAGGCCTCCAGCAGGAACTCGAACAGCGCCGGACCGCTCTTGGTCCGGATCTCGCGCTCCAGGGCGTCGATGGAGGCCCGGCTGCGCCCGACCAGCTCGGTGATGACGGCCGGGTCCAGCTCGGCCGGGTCCACCTCGGGGGCGGCCGGCTGGGCGGGGTCCGACTCGGGGGCGGCCGGTTCGGCAGGGCTGGGGTCGGGAGCCGGCGTGACAAAGCCCTCGCGGGCGAGGACGGTCTCCAGCGCGTCCCGCACCAGCGGATCGCCCCTGCCCATCAGGTCCAGCAGCGCACCGCGGCCCGCCGGCGAGGCGAGCCGCCCGGTGACGTCGACGAACAGCCGCCCGCCGGCCGTGTGCATCGGCGCCATGGCCGTCAGCTGCCACATCGAGATCCCCAGCGGCTTCATGGGGTCGGTCATCATCTGGGCGTGGCCCACCGAGACGTAGACGTGGTTCTCCTGGTCGCCGCTCTCGGGCACGGGGAACAGCGTCGTGATCGGCCTGCTCTGCACGATCTGGAACTCGTCGCCGCCCAGGCACCACTCGATGTCCTGCGGGCGGCCGAAGTGCGCCTCGATCCGCCGCCCGAGGCGCACGAGCCGCAACACCTGAGCGTCCGTCAACGCCGGCTGCTGCTGCCGCTGCGCCTCGACCGCCACCGCCCGGGTGCCGCCGCCGGGCAGCGGCTGGACGGCATGCTGCTTCGCGGCGACCGTCCTGGCGACCACCTCGCCGTCGCGCACCGTGAAGACGTCGGGCGTCACCAGGCCCGAGACCAGGGCCTCGCCCAGACCGAAGCCGGCCTCCACGGTGGCGACCTTCCGGTTGCCCGTGACGGGGTCGGCCGTGAACAGGACGCCGGCCGCGTCCGGGACGGCCATCCGCTGCACGACCACCGCCATCCGGACCGCACGGTGGTCGATGCCGTGCTGCTGACGGTACGTCACGGCCCGCTCGGTGAAGAGCGAGGCCCAGCATTGGCTGACGTGCCGCAGGATCTCCGCCGGCCCCATGATGTTCAGGTAGGTGTCCTGCTGCCCCGCGAAGGAGGCCGTCGGCAGGTCCTCGGCCGTCGCGCTCGACCGGACGGCGTAGGCACCCTCCGCGCCCTGCCGGGTGAGTGCTCGGGTGATCGCCGCCGTGAGGTCCGCCGGGAGCGCGACCGCTTCGACGGTCGCCCGGAGCTGCGCGCTCAGCGTGCGGACGGCCGCCCGGTCGTCCGGATCCACCCGCGCGAGTCGGTCGAGCTGCTCCTCGAGCGCCGGCACGGCGGCGACCACCCGTTGGAAGGCATCCGTCGTCACGCAGAAGCCGGGCGGCACCCGCACGCCCTCGATCCGCGCCAGCTCACCCAGGTGCGCGCCTTTCCCACCGACGAGAGCGCCCCACGTCCTGTCGACCTCCCGGAGGTCCACCACGTCCTGCTCGGTCACCGCGATCACGTCCTCATCCCCGCTTGCGCCTGCTGTGATTCGACGCCACCAGGCCCCTCGCGCGTCGACGACACACGGAGGTCCGGCGCCCCGTTGCCGCAGGTGGTGGCATCGGCGCACGATTCTGCGCGGTGACCGGGGGCTTGTGGCAAGCCCCCGGCTCGGCTATAGCTTGGTAGTGGCGGGGGGTTGCGTGCGCGGTGCGCAGGGCCCGACGTCCTTCGGACCGGCGAGGCCCGTGCCGAACTCGTCCCACCCCGCAGCAGCGTCAGAAGGCGATGCGGACCTTGAGCGCCGAGCGGTCGTCCATCGCGCGGTAGCCGTCCGGGACGCCGGCCAGGTCGACGGTGCGGTCGAAGACCCGACCGGGCTCGATGGCGCCGGAGAGCACGTCGGGCAGCAGCTCGGGTATGTAGGCGCGGGCGGGGGCGACGCCGCCGGCCAGCGCGACGTTGCGGTTGAACATCTGGCTGATGTCCACCCCGGCGCTGCCGCCGTGCGGCACGCCGACGTAGCCGACCGCGCCGCCGTCGCGGGTGATCGCGATGGCGGTGCGCATCGACTCCTCGGTGCCGACCGCCTCCAGCACGGCGTGCGCTCCCTGACCGCCGGTCAGCTCGCGCACCGCCTCGACGGCCGCCTCGCCGCGCTCGGCGACCACGTCGGTGGCGCCGAACTCGCGGGCGATCGCGGTGCGGTCCTGGTGCCGGCCGAGCGCGATGATGCGCCCGGCGCCCAGCCGCCGCGCGGCCAGCACCCCGCACAGGCCCACCGCGCCGTCGCCGACCACCGCGACCGTGGCACCGGTGCGCACCCGGGCGGCCAGCGCCGCGTGGTGGCCGGTGCTCATCACGTCGGACAGTGCCAGCAGGCTGGGCAGCAGCTTCTCCTCGCCGGCCGTCTCCTCGGGCAGCTTCACCAGGGTGCCGTCGGCGAACGGCACCCGGACCGCCTCGCCCTGGCCGCCGTCGGAGCCGACCTGGCCCCAGAAGCCACCCTCAGGGCAGGAGGTGTGCAGGCCGTCGCGGCAGTACTCGCAGGTGCCGTCCGACCAGACGAACGGGGCCAGGACGAAGTCGCCGGGCGTGAAGCCGGTCACCTGCGAGCCGACCGCCTCGACGATGCCGAGGAACTCGTGGCCGATCCGCTGCCCCGGGACCCGGGCGGCGACCCCGCGGTAGGCCCACAGGTCACTGCCGCAGATGCAGGCGTTGACCACCCGCACCACCGCGTCGGTGGACCGGCGGACGGCCGGGTCGGGCACCTCCTCGATCCGGATGTCGTGGGGGCCGTGGATCACGGTGGCGCGCACGGGGGCACTCCTGCTGTTCGAGGACGGGGGTCAGGCAGCCAAGGGTGCTCCGGGCCCGGGCTCGCGTCCAGCTACATCTCCTACAGCATGTCGTTAAGCTGAACTAATGCTCGATGTTCGACGGCTCGTTCTCCTCCGCGACCTGGACGCCCACGGCACGGTGACCGCCGTGGCCGAACTGCACCGGGTCACCCCCTCCGCCGTCTCGCAGCAGCTGCGGCTGCTGGAGGAGGAGACCGGCACCCGGCTGCTGGAGCGGGCCGGCCGCTCCGTTTATCTCACCGCGGCCGGGCACCGGCTGGCCGCGGACACCGAGCAGGTGCTCGCGGCGCTGGAGGACGCGCAGAGTCGGCTGCGGTCCGGCGCCGGGGAGCCGGCCGGCCCGCTGCGCCTGGCCTGCTTCCCGAGCGCACTGGCGGCGATGGCCGTCCCACTCGGCGAGGCGTTGGAAGGCGCCCACCCCGGTCTGCGGCTGCACATCACCGAGGCGGAGCCCGAGGCCGCGGTGCGGCTGCTCCAGCAGCGCCGGGTGGACCTCGCGCTGGTCTACCGGTACACGAATCTGGCCACCCCGCCGGACTCCGGCATCGAGACCCGCACCCTGCGCACCGACCCGCTGGTCGCGGTGCTGCGGGACGACCACCCGGCGGCCGACGGCGCCGGCGCCCCGATCGACCTGCGGGAGCTCGCCGACACCCCCTGGATCACCGCCCCGCCGCAGACCAACTGCGGGGACGCCGTGCTGCAGGCCTGCCGCTCGGCGGGCTTCACCCCGCAGGTGCGGCACACCTGCACCGACTTCGCCGCCATGGTCGCCCTCGCCGCCAGTGGCGGGCACACCGTCCTGATCTCCAGCCTGGCCGCGACCCCGGACCGCCTCCCACCGGGGATGACGGTGCGCCCGGTGACGGACCGCAGGCTCGCCCGGACCATCGAGGTGGCATTCCGCCAGGGAACGGCCCACCAGCCCGCCATCGCCGCCGGCCTCGCGGCGGCGGAGCTGGTCGGCGCGACGAGCGGAACCTGACGGACCGGGCGTCAGCCCTGGCGGATACACGGATACGCGGGGTGGGCGAGGCCGGAGTCGAACCGGCACAGCGAAGCGGGGGCCTCTGCGGCAGGGGCGTGGGGACGGGCAACGGAATTTTGACGCCGTGTCGGGGCGTCAGCTGTACGCGACGCGTTCGATTTCGAAGAGTTGGGCGGCGCCGATCCGGCCTTCGTCCAGGGTGAGCAGCCAGCCCACCAGATCGGTCCCGACCAGCAGTTCGTCGTAGAAGCCGAACCGGAGCTCCGGGAGCTCCCGCCCCGTCAGCCACTGGTCGAGCGCCGCACCGAGGTGCTGGTCCGCCGCCTCGGTGCGGGTGTCGGCCCAGACGGCCAGCCACGGCGAGAGGCTTCCGGTGCTGACGGAGACGGCTTCCAGCACCTCGGTGACCTGGCCGGTGCCCGGGTGCTCGTGCAGGGTCGACCGCCACCAGGCCTCCCAGACGCGCTCCAGCGCCTGCTGCTCCGGGGCCGGCCAGTCCCGCCAGCCGGCTGCGAGCAGCCGGGAGGCGACGAGCCCGTGGTCGACGTGCAGCCGCCCCGTGACCAGCAGGCGGACGATCTGCGGAGTCAACCGTCGGTACAGGGCGGCGAACTGGTCCCAGTGGTCGATCGATTCGACGGCGACGGAGGCGATCAGCTTCTCCGGCACCAGGCAGGCAGGGCCGGCGAGCGCTTCGAGGTCGGCGTCGGCGTAGCAGTACCCGCAGCCGCCGACGGCGATCGGGGACTCGGAGAGCGGCGCGAAGGCGGCGTCGAGCGCGTCAAGGGCGTTCTGCAACTGCTGGGAAGGTGTGGTCACGATCACCTGCGGGGGACCTCATCCGGCCCACCGGCGAGGGGGTCGACGATACCACGCGGCTTGGCGGTGGGCCTTACCGGTTGACCCTCACGCAACGTCATGCCGCATTGTCAGAGGCGTGGAAGAACACCTGACTGTGGGACGCGTGGCCGAGTTGGCCGGAGTGAGCGTGCGCACGCTGCACCACTACGACGAGATCGGCCTTGTCCAACCGTCCGCGCGGACCGGGGCCGGGTACCGGGCCTACGCCGCGGGCGACGTGGAACGGCTGCGCGAGGTGCTCGGGTACCGGCGGCTGGGCTTCGGGCTGCGCGAGATCGCGGACCTGGTGGACGACCCGACCGCCGACGCCCTCGCGCACCTGTACCGGCTGCGCGGACTGCTGTCGGAGCAGCGCGACCGAGCGGCCGCCATGGTGGCGGCCATCGACCGGGAACTGGAGGCACGGGCGATGGGGATCAGGACGACGCCGGAGGAGCAACTCAAGGTGTTCGGCGCGCAGTTGTACGAGGCCATCGGATCCGCCTACCCGGCGACGCGGCGCACCGAGCCGCGGATCGCCGCCCGGCTCTGGGAGGAGCTGGGGGATGCCCGGACAGTGCTGAACGTCGGCGCCGGCACGGGTTCCTACGAGCCGACGGACCGTGAGGTCACGGCAGTGGAGCCGTCGGCGGTGATGCGGGCGCAGCGCCCGCCGGGTGCGGCGCCGTGCGTGGCCGCCGGCGCGGAGAGCCTGCCGTTCGCGGACCAGTCCTTCGACGCGGCGATGGCGGTCAGCACCGTCCACCACTGGCCCGACCCGGTGGCCGGCCTGCGCGAACTGCGGCGGGTGGCCCGCCGGGTGGTGGTGCTCACCTACGACGCCGGTTCGCCCGGCTGGCTCGACCGGTTCTGGCTCACCCGCGACTACCTGCCGGAGTTCGCCGACGTCCTCGCCGACTGGCCGTCACTGGCCGACCTCGCCGGGGCGATCGGGGCCCGCGCGGAGCCGGTCCTGGTCCCGTGGGACTGCGCCGACGGCTTCTTCGAGGCCTACTGGCGCCGCCCCGAGGCGTACCTGGAGGAGCCGGTGCGTCGCGCCATCCCTTGTTCTTCGC
>NZ_PYBW01000424.1 GCF_003205575.1 Streptomyces tateyamensis | reverse complement strand
GGGGGGGGCGGAGGCCAGGATGGGAGAGGGCGCGGTCGCCGCGGTGGCCACCGCCTCGGCGGGCGGCGACCTGGCGGGGGTGGTCGAGGCGGCCGAGGAGACCTACCGCCAGCGCAAGCTCTGAGCCGCGCCGCGGGGAGCGGCGAGCGGACCCGACCGGTGCCGCCCGGCCCCGACCCGACGGGGCGTCAGCCGGATCCGGAAAGCTGCCGCCCGCCCTCTACACGGAACGTGTCCGGGCGGCTACCAT
>NZ_PYBW01000423.1 GCF_003205575.1 Streptomyces tateyamensis | reverse complement strand
CGCCGGCCGTCTAGGCGAAGATGCCCTCGGTGCGGGCCAGCAGCTTGATCGCCTCGACCACCTCGGCGTCGGTGACGTCCTCCACCGCGCCGCCGGTGCGCCGGGCGATGTCCAGCACGTAGGGGCCGTCGGCCGGGTTGCCGATCGCCAGCGACTTGGCGATGGTGTCCGGCTTGACCGGGCGGATCACGTCTTGGCCGGCCTTGAAGGCGGATGCCACAGGCGCGCAGCCGCTGGCCTGGGCGCCGA
>NZ_PYBW01000422.1 GCF_003205575.1 Streptomyces tateyamensis | reverse complement strand
CGGACTGCCGGTGCCGGAGCTGGTGCGCCTGTGGCTGGACCCGGTGTTGGCGCGCAGCGAGCCCGAGCAGCAGATCCAGGAGCAGATGCGGGCCAGCGGCGGGCTCAACATCGGGCTGGGCTTCTGGAGCGGGGCGCTCAACTTCGACCCGCCCTGCTTCGAGGTGGGCGCCGAGCTGGCCGCCCGGGGGCTCTGGTTCGACGCGCTGATCAACAACGTCGACCGGTGCTGGGGCCACCCCCACCTGCTGGTGGTGGGCGGTGCGCTGCGGCTGATCGACCACGGCGCGAGCCTGGTCTTCCACCACCACTGGCCCGGGGCCGCCGGCTGGGTCCGGCGCCACTACGACGCGGGGG
>NZ_PYBW01000421.1 GCF_003205575.1 Streptomyces tateyamensis | reverse complement strand
TGCCCCGCACTGCGCGGTCCCATCCATCTCCTGGTCGCGTCCTCGACCGGTGCCGGCCCCATCGGGGCCGGGTGATCCGGTCCTTGCATCCGCGGTCGCGCGGGCGAAACCCGGGCCGTGGTCGGAGTCGTGGCCGGTGGGGCGCGGTGACCGCGCTCCCGGGACCGGTTCGGACTCCTGGGCGAACTCTTGCCTGTGGAGAATGGTGACAGATCCGAACTGCGACCGTTCAGCCGTGCCCTGGATTCGGACTCACCGCGACCCTGGGCAGTGTAGTGGGCCGGAGCGGGCCTGTAACCGGGCAGGGCAGGGGTTGGACAGGTTACCGAAGGGTCAGAGGCCGTCCGACTCCGCGGCGGTGACCAGCTCGGTCAGCACGCCGCCGCAGTCCTTCGGGAGCAGGAAGGTGATCCGCGAACCCATCGACCCTCGCCGGGGCTCCTCGTAGAGCACCCGCACG
>NZ_PYBW01000420.1 GCF_003205575.1 Streptomyces tateyamensis | reverse complement strand
GTTGAGTATATATTGAAGGATAATTTCAAACGGAGCCGGACCTATTGCCAAGGGTTCTCCTGACCCGCAGGCCCGGCCCCCCCCGAGACCCCGCCGTCGACGAACCCACCCGCCCCGCCGCGCTGGAGCTCCCCCAGGAGCAGGGCTACCGCGGCCGGAGCATGGGGGGCATCGGGCCCCGCAGGGGGGTGGCAAAGAAGCCCGTGTCCCGCCGCTACCGAAGCAAGGGCGAGGTGGTGCTCGACGCACTGGTCGGCTTTGCCTTCACCCAGCTGCCCGACCCCGACACCGGCAGCCTGCGCGGGGACCTGCCCGCGCTGCTCACCGCCCCCTCCCGGGCCGGCCGGGGCGTGGCCGGCGACCTCAACCGCGCCCTGGCCGTGGAGGCGCTGCAGGACGACGAGTTCGCCGCCCGCCTGTGGCACAAGCTGATCGCGGTGCGCCGCGAGGCGGTCG
>NZ_PYBW01000049.1:130599-131193 GCF_003205575.1 Streptomyces tateyamensis | reverse complement strand
CGGCGGGAGGGGGCACCCCGGCTCGTCCCGAGTTCGCTGACCGGAGGTCAAGGACCGAACCACGGCGCGCCGGCCGTCAACAGACTGACGCACCGTCAGACTGTCCCCGCCCCTACCTCGCCAGGCGTCCCAGCAGGGACGAGGCCGCCGCGATGCCGGCGGCCGCTGCCAGGGCCAGTACCCCGAAGTCCAGGGGGAGGTGGGCCGGGGTGCCGATCAGCAGTCCCCGTAGGGCGTCGACCTGGTAGCTCAGGGGGTTGGCCTTGCTCACCGCCTGGAGCCAGCCCGGCATCAGGTGGACCGGGTAGAGGGCGTTGGAGCCGAAGAAGAGCGGCATGGTGATGGCCTGGGTCAAGCTCTGTTGGCAACCTATTTCCGGCGATCGCTGAGCGGTTGGCAGATCGGGGAGGCCGGCGCTTGCGCCTGCCGTGTCTGGGGCCGAGACCACCGGGCGGGAGCGGGTCCGCTGAGGTGGGGGAGGCTTTGGGCGGTGTCCTTGCGGGGCTGGGGTCGGGCATGGCCGGGGGGCCGTAAGCTGTTGCGACTCGGTCAGGGCTTCTGGGCCTGACCGCAATTTGGCCGAGTGGCCCCCCG
>NZ_PYBW01000049.1:0-130537 GCF_003205575.1 Streptomyces tateyamensis | reverse complement strand
TTGGCCGAGTGGCCCCCCGGGCTTGCCCGACTCGGGTCCCGGCTCGGCAAGGTGCGTAAAGCCTCCCTCGCCGGGCTCAGCCACGGCGCGGCAGCGCTAAACCCCTGCGAAGCCTCCAGCGCTGCACAGGGGTTCAGAGGGACCGCGAGTCAGACGGCGCCGAAGTTCCCCGCCTTGACCCCTGCGACGAACGCCGCGAACGCGTCGTCATGAAATACCAGGGCGGGACCGGCGGGGTTCTTGGAGTCGCGCACCGGAGTGATGCCAGGGAAGCCATCGGCAACCTCGACGCAGTTGCCACCGCTCCCGGAGTGCGTGCTCTTGCGCCAGGTGGCACGCGACAGGTCAAGGTGCATGTTCGTAGTCCTCTCGTACCTTGCGGATCATCGACAACGAAGCAGCTCGGGACAGCGCCTCGACGCGTAGTTGATCGTAGCTGTCGGCCCAGCGGGCCACTGTTTCACCGTCCCGCTCCAGGAAGCCTCGTGACAGCCCTTCCGTGTACCCGAGCACCACACGGCCCGGCATGGTGAGCAACGTCAGCGGATGATTGAGAGGGTTGGCCTGCCCAAGGGAATCCGGTGCGATTTGGATCGTGGTTCGCGGCTGCTCTGCTAGCTCTTCGAGACGCCGAAGCTGCGCGACCATGACGAGAGGGCTGCCAATCGGCCGGCGAAGGCACGTCTCGTCCATGATGGTGCTGAGCGTAGGACGGGATGCACCAGTAAGGATGCGCTGACGGTCCAGCAGTAGGTCAACCCGTGAGTCTGCCTGCTCCTGGGTCACCTCACCTCGGATGACGTTGCCCGACTCCCACGCAGTGGCGTACTCGGCAGTCTGCAACAGGCCATCGATCGTCCGAGGCTGAAAAATTCGCAGCGCGATCGCGTTGGCCTCATGGGTCACATACTCCGGGAAGCCCTGTAGCAGCGACGTTCCATGGATCTTGCCGTACAAGTCCACGAACTTGGTTCCCGAGTCGAACGCATGATCAAGGCTCTTCGCGAACGGAAGGGTAGGAGGCTTGCGCCCAGTTTCTACGGCCGAGACATGCACCGCCGAGTAGCCCATGCGTGCAGCTAACTGACTTTGCGTCAGCCCCAGTGCCTCGCGGGTTTGTCGGAGTTGAGTCGCGAAGTGCTCGCGCGGCGTGACGGGCGGAGGCAGCACGGTTCGACTCAAAGCACACTCTTCCTTCCGTAGTGGCCGATTGAAGACCGTCCGAGCGTAGAGCACAGTATGTCTCCCCGGTAGCGACTCAGCTACAGAGAGGAGCAGCGCTGTGGCAAGACGGGTTGACCCGCCGAAGCCGCTTCCGAAGCCCCAAGTGGGTGACGTGGTGAAGGACTTGGTCACCGAGCGGCAGGGTAGGTACATGGGCAGGCTGAGCGGCAAGGCGCACCTCCGCCCGATTGGGGGCGGCGTCGAGTGGACAACCGACCCTGCATCCCTCCAAGCCGTGCCCGACGCACCCAAGTTGCAGCCCGTCATGCGTCGCAGCAGGCCGCGTGACGAGACTGCCATCAGCCTGCCTGACGTGCCTCGTGGCTGACGGCATGACTGGCCCCGCCCGCTTCGCGGGGTTCATTGCGGCCACCCGCCAGGCTCGCGCGGCAGGGCCATTCCTCCCTACTCCGATCGAGCCCACCCGGCCGGAACGGCAGGCACTCATGCGGGACGTAGTCGCCTTCGCATGGTTCCAAGCCCCAGGTACGGGCAACCCCACGGCCCCCGTGCCGATCGTTCGGGGAAGTTGAGAACGATCGACGCGGGCCCGGCCCCGCCCGTGTGTTCCGTTGCACGCGGGCGGGGCCATCCAACTGACATGAGAGGAAATGCGCCTTGAACGTCTCGTTGCACCATCCCAGGATCACGGCTGGCCGGACCCTGACGGCCCCGTTCAACCGGCTGGACGCGCTCACGGACCTGCGCCAGCTCGGGCACGTGCTCGACGCCCAGGCCATCGGCGGCGCTACCGATGCCGAGTTGGACGCGACTTTGTCGGTCATGGGTGAGGTCCATGAGCGGATCGCCGCCCACCTGCGCAGCAACCCCGGGCAGGTCGTCCAGCTGCGCCGTGTCAGCCTGCGGGCCCGGGTCGACCAGTCGTACCGCTTCTTCGACGCTGCGGCCTGATGGCCGAAGCGCCGCGCGTCGTCAACGCCACCGTGCGCCGCTTCGACGGCTTCGAGCTGGATATCGAGGGAGCGAGCGACTTCCCTATCATCTGCGCGGCCGACGCACACGAGCAGCTTCACAGGGTGGTGTCGGACGAATTCCGCAAGGTGCTGGACATCCCCGAAGGCGTGCCGCTCACTCTGAACATCATTGAGGAGTAACTACCTTGCCACACCACGACATTGAGCCCGGCGAGCAGCCCCGTCGGCGGGTTGGCTGCATGACGCTCATCACCAACCAGAACGGTGACGTGCTCACGGTGCAGACCACCTACCGATCCAAGCCGACCTTGCCCGGCGGCGCCGCGCACCAGGACGAAAAGCTCGCCGATGCCGCTACTCGTGAGCTGGCCGAGGAAACTGGGCTCCGGCGCCGGCTGGCCCAGATCCTGGCGGTGGATCAGACGCCGCCTAACGCTCGCACCGGCGCCACCGAGGGTCTGAACGTGGTCTTCGACGGCGGCACCCTGACGCCCGAGGAGGAGGCGGCGTTGAGCATCCCCGCCAAGGCGCACGCCGAGATCGAGGCGCTCGTCTGGGTCGCGCCCACCGACCTGGACGAGAAGTGCGACCCGTACCAGGCACGGCGCATCAAGCACGCCCTGGCGGCCCGCGAGTTCGACCAGGCGTTGCCCGCGCTGTTCCGTGGCGAGCTCGCCGCGTGAGGGCTGCTGAGACTCAGTCGGCCACTCCGGCTGGCTGCCCGCCGTGCACGCCGGTTCCTGTCGGAGCCAACATGCTCCGCTGCACGAAGTGCGGGATGACTGTCTTCACGATGTGACCCCAAAGACCCCCGCCCCGAGATGGTTTTACCCTCGCGCTCGATGGGTTGCCGGACGCCGGGGCGGGTTCTGAAAGTGCACCAGCAGTTCTGGAATTACCGGAACTGAACCACTGACAGGAGGAGCAGCAATGGCGTGTCCCCGAGACGGCTCTGCGATGTACTCGAACGGCAGGGGCCAGTACGCGTGCGGCATCTGCGGTTACGTGTCCGGCTACGTGCCCGTGATCCTCTTCCCGTTCCCCGTGATCCTGCTTCCCTAGGGCTGCACCGGCAGTACTGTGGTGACCATGGCTCAGGATGTGCACCACACTCGCTACTGCCAGACCTGTGGGACGCCGGTCACGGACGGCCCTGTCGGCGGGTACGTCTGCCCGCAGTGCTATCGCGTGGAAGAACCGCTCCTGGCTGATCTTGCCCGGAAGGAGTGGCGTCGGGACAAGAAGTCCCGGATTGCCGCCGCTCGGGACATCTGGGAGCGCGAGGGGCTACTGAGCAACGAGTAGCCTGAAAGCGGCCCCGTTCGGCCTGGCCCAATACCCGGCTGAACGGGGCTTCTCATTGCCCAAATCAGAGGGTTTGATGGAATACGGATTTGCCGCATCCAGAGAAATTCGGTGGGCGTCTACGCCAAACGCTGACGGGCACCGTTGGGGGCATGTCACCAAAGGGAAGGAACGTGAGCCCGACGCCACGGCCACGGCCATAGGTGGAGGGGTCGTCATTCACCTGCCTGGCCAAGACGGAGCCCTGTGGTTCGAGTCAGAGCATGCGGCCTGCTGGTTTGTGACGGGTTATCGACTCGGCCTGCGGCATCGCCAGCCGGCGTGATGCATGAGCGGGCGTTGTGCTCAGTCAGGCTGCTGGTGCTTGCTGCGGTCGGCAACGTAGGTCCCGCGCTTGGGAACCGTGTAGACGTAGCCCTGTTCCTGTAGGTAGCGCATCGCGTTCTGAACTGTGGCTCGCGCCACCCCGTATCGAGTGACCAAGGTCGGCTGAGAGGGCACTGGGCGCCCGACAGCCAGGGCCCCGCTCTCGATCTCCCGAATAAGCGCAGCCGCAATTTGCCGGTAGGGCGGTTCGGGCGAGCCGTGATCAATGGGGGTTTCAGTCACGGTCCCAAGCCTATCCATCCGACGAACCGCCCCCGGACTAGCCAAGGCAAGTCAAGCAAAGCCATACCTAGTCAAGGATAGTCAAGGCTGCTAGCTTGAGATGCAAGAACCCCGGCGACGGTTGCAGCCGTCCCGGGGCATGGCCTACAGCAAGTGGAGCTGAAGACATGACCGACCTTACCGTTCGAGCGTTCATCTGGCTTTGGCAGGTGCTCATGCCTGGCACCGGCCGGCGGCGGGCCTCGAAGGCCCGAAACCTGCACAGCATCCTTCGCACACAGCTGGCGTCGCCCGTCGTCACGGCCCCGCCGGTCACCCTGATCCGCGTGCCTCTCGCCGGACTGCGGGACCTGCCGACGCCATTGCCGCGCCACATCATCGAACGCAACCGCCCCCTCCTCGGTGAGGATGTCGAGCTGATTCGACCTGCGCTTGTACAGACCGAGTGGTATCGCGCGATGCTCCGCCGTGACGCGCTGGATGCCGTGGCGGCAGGCGAGCCGGACCCCGGCTACACGTACCCGGGTGCGCACAGCGTGAGGGGGGCGGCGGCATGATGATCGACCCCCCGCACTGCGTGCGCTGCTACACCGTCCCGTTGATCCCGGTGCGCGTGGGCGCGCTGCCGATGCGCAGCGGTCCGGCACTTGCGGTGTGGGCGTGCCTGCGATGCGCCCCGATTCTGCGGCGCTTGTTGGGCGACCGGTAGTACCAGCTGCCCACCGGGCCCCGTTCGGCGATGTCTGCCGAGCGGGGCCTTCTGCGTTGCTTCGTCCCGTCTTGCGCCTGCTTAGCGCTCTGGCATATGCCAAAAAACACAGGAGTTTTACCGCGCTGCGGCCCCGCGTGCCGTGACCGCGTTGTTACAGTGGGTCGCTCGGGTGTTGTTGAACGGATAACAACCTGTGTGGCGGGTGGGGATGAACGAGCACTTTGAGCCGGGTGGGATGGATGCGCCTGAGGAGGGGGACGAGGCGGGAAGATTCTTCCTCGGGGGCGGTGGTGCGGTCTTGCCAGGGGTGGACTACGCAGGTGCGTGGCGCGAGGCGCGTGCCGTTGCCGACCGGCTGAACCGGGCGCTGGGTGAGTTCGGCCTGACGGGGCCGGACGCGGTTCGGGCGCAGGCGGGTTGGTCGGATGACGGCCTTGGGGTGGTGCACGTGAAGGCGACTCCGGCCGGGGCGCTGAGGCTGTGCGAGGTACTCGACCGAATGGTCGGCCGGCGTGAGCCGGAGCCGGGCTCTGCGTAGTGGCTTGCCTTCTGGGGGTCTTCGTGGGTCGGGGGCGAGCCGGCCGCCCGACCGGGACCGGCCGCCAGGCCGCAGCCCGGTCGGGGCGGCAAGGCCGCCCCCGGCGGCGCGAACGCGCCGCCTTGAGAAGGTAAAGACAGTTTTCGACGGCTGCCGGGCGCAGAGATCAGAGCGGGCTCGGCCCGTGGGTGTAGATCACGTTCGTGCCGTTGGCTCCGACGGTGGTGGTTTCGAGGATGAGTCGGCGTGTGCCGTTGTCGGCCATCGTGAGGCGTTGTGACACCAAAACCGGCACGGTGTCGGTGAGTTGGAGTGCGGCGCGTTCGTCGGGAGCGGGGGTTCGGGCGGTGATGGCTTCGCGCCAGAGCAATGGGCCGTGTGTGGCGTGGAGTTGGGTGTAGGCGTCGGGTGCGGACACGGCGGGGTGGTCGGCGAGCGGGGTCCCGGCGATGGCTTCCATGGGCAACAACGTGGTGTGCTTGGCCCGGGTGCGGCTGGACTCGTGGACCATGGTGCGGGACACCAGGTAGGCGGCTTCGCCTTCTTCGACGTGCAGGCAGTCGGCGGCCGCGGAATCGATCCGCACGCGGAGTGTGGTGGGGTCGCCTTCGGTGTGCCACTGGGTCACGCGGTCGTAGCGGGTGCCGTCCCAAGTGACGGCCTGGTCGATCCAGACGGTTTCTGTGGGTGGTTCGAGGTAGCGGACGTAGCTGCCTCGGCCCTGCTGGACGTCTAGGAGCCCTTCGGCGCGCAGCTCGGCGACGGCTTGGCGGATGGTGGGGCGGGAGACGCCGAATGCGGCTGTGAGCTTCTCCTCTGTGGGGATCTGCTCGCCGGCCTTCCAGGTGCCGCGCTTGATCTTCTTGCGCATCTCGGCTGCGACCTGCTGATAGAGGGCGTTGGGTCGGACCGCCATGTGCTTCCCCTGCCGTGGGTGTCGTCGCGTCGTCTTCGAACGAGATTTTTGGGTCGTCTTGGCTGATCAGACGCCATGATCACGATCATATTCAGTTGTTGTCAGGATGAATCTGCTTGCGCTTGGAGTCAAGTGGGCGCATGCTTCACCTCCAAGCAAATTCATCATGACGACTGCCTAACGTTAGGTCGGTCGTCCGGGGGTGGAGGTGTGCTGTGACCTTGAAGAATCTGCCGTTGGACATGGGGCGGCTCGGGGTGGCGATGTGCGTCTCGGTGGAGGCGAAGGTCGATCCGGAGACGGGCGAGGTCAAGTCCAACGCCGAGGGTGTGCAGGTGTGGGCGGTGACGGTCGCGGTGCGGCCGGAGGGTCGCAAGACGGCGCTGGTGGAGATCTCGGTTGCGGGTGAGCCGGTGGGAGTGGAGCCGGGCCGGGTGGTGGAGGTTCACGGCCTGGACGCGTTCTGGTGGGAGATGAACGGCCGTACGGGGCTGGCCTACCGGGCCGAAAAGGTGACGGTCGCGGTGGAGACGCCGCCCCGTCCGCCGGCTGATCCTCGTCCGGCGCGGGCGGTGGAGAAGTGAGCGCCGAGCGGGACTGGACCCACCTTCGCGAACGGCTCGCGGACATCGGTGAGTTGGCGGCCGAGATTGAGCCCGGCTTGGAGTGGGGGACGTACCGGTTCCTGTTCGCGGTGATCACGGTCATGGCCCAGGATGCGGCGGTGCTGGCCGGTCAGCTCGAAGCGGAGTTGGTGCGCCTGGCGACCGAACACGGGGTGGAGCTGCCCCCGATGGACCTGGGTGGCGGACTGCACGGTGAGGCCGGCGCGTCAGCGCCTGCCGTCGACTCTGCTGCGGTGTGGGAGGGGTTGTGAGTCAGGAGGCACGGTGGCGGGCGCTGATCGGCCCGGGTCGGGTACCGAAACAGGCGCGGCAGCAGGCGCTGCCGGGGTTGGCGTCGCCGAATGCGCGGGCGGCGGCGGCCCTGCTCGAACTGTCCATCGCTACAGGGGTGATGAGCGCGTACACGACGTTCCTGTACGTGGCGCGGCCGGTGTTCGCGCTGGTTCAGGCGGTGGGTCTGCTGCTGGGGGTGCAGATGCAGTCGTGGTTCCAGTCCGGTTACTGGGTCTGTGGGTTGGGCTTCCTGGTGTGGCAGGCGGCGGAGCGCGGGGCTACGGGTCAGTCGCTGGGGCAGCGGCTGCTGGGGATTGTGACGGTGGATGAGGACACGGGTCGTCCGGTGGGGGTGGCGCGTTCGCTGGTGCGCCTGGGTCTGCATCTCGTGGACGTGGCGCCGCTGTTCTTCGGGTTCATCAGGCCGCTGGTGCACGTGCGGCGTCAGACGTTCGCGGACCAGGTCGCGCGCACGGTCGTGGTGGAAATCAGTGTGATCAATCAGATGGCGGAGGTGGTGAAGTGATGCGAACGGTCGCGTGGTTGGCGGCTGCGCCGGCGGGGCACGGGGTGCCGCTGGGGCTGTGGCTGCTGGTGGTCGGGGCGCTGGTGGTTGGGGGTCTGGCGTCGGCGTCGCCGTGGCTGCGTCGGGCTCACCCGCATGCGTGGTGGGCGCTGGCGGGGTTCCCGGTGGCGGTGGCGCGGGTGCTGTGGACCTGGCGCCGGTTGGCGGAGGTGCAGAACCTGTCGGTGGCCAAGCGTTCTCAACTGGCGGTCGTGAACCAGGTGGTGGTGCGCGGTCGCGCGCTCAAGCTGGTCAAGCCGAAGCTGTCCCTCCCGCGCTGGCGCCTGGGCGGCCTGGAAGTCGTGGTGCGGCTGCACCCGGGGCAGGTGCCGGAGCAGTACGCGGCGGCGGCTGAGGCGATGGTGCACGCGTGGCGGGTGTTCGCGGTGCGGGCGATCAGTGAGAAGCGCGGGTTCGTGGTGTTGCGGGCCCAGGCGTGGGATCCGCTGGCGGTGCCGTTCGTGCCGCAGGTGCGCTCGGCGGGCCGGCTCTCGGCGGTGGTCGGGATCCTGGAGACGGGTGTGTGGTGGCGGGTGAACCTGCGTGAGACCCCGCATGTGCTGGCGGTGGGCGCGACTCGTTCGGGTAAGTCGACGCTGATCGCCGCGCTGGTGGCGCAGTTGGCGCGTCAGAAGGTCGCGCTGGTGGGGATCGACTTGAAGGGGGCGATGGAGCTGGGGCTGTTCGAGCGCCGGCTGACTGCGCTGGCGTCGAGTCGGGCTGAGGCGGGGCCGCTGCTGGATCGGCTGGTGGAGATCATGACTGGTCGGATGGCGCGGTGCCGGGCTGAGGGGGTGCGCTCGGTGTGGGAGCTGCCCAGGCTGTTGCAGCCGGTGCCGATCGTGGTGTTCGTGGACGAGGTGGCCGAGTTGTTCCTGATGGCCAGCAGCGCGGAGAAGAACGAGGTGGCGCAGTGTTCGACGGCGCTGCTGCGGATCGGTCAGCTCGGCGCGGCGCTGGGGGTGCACCTGGTGGTCGCGGGGCAGCGGTTCGGTTCGGACCTGGGGCCTGGGGCAACGGCGATCCGGTCGCAGTTGGCGGGGCGGATCGCGTTCCGGGTGCTGGACAAGGGCACGGCAGAAATGGTGCTGGGTGACACGGCTCCGGATGCGGTGGACGCGGTGCAGGCGATCAGTGCCGACATGCCGGGCACGGCGCTGGTGTCGGACACGTCGACGGGCGGGTTCCTGCGGGCGCGCACGCACGTGGTCACGGTGGAGCAGGCGCGCAAGGTCGCGGAGGAGTACGCGCACCTGGCCCCGGGGCTGGATGAGTTGTGGGCGGCCGGGGGTGGTGCGGCGTGAGCGTGTCCCTGCCGCTGGTGGGCCTGCTGTTCGCGGCCATCGTCCTGCTGAACAGGGTCGGTTGGATCTTGACCTGGCAGCTGGTCCTGCTGACCCTGTTCGGGATGTGCCTGGACCGCACGGTTTTGGCCACGCCGGTCTTCGCGGTCGTGGAGTGGCTGCTCCAGGGCCTGACCCACACCTATTGAATCGAACTGGAGTGCGCATGTGGCGTGTTGCACACGCCTGGCGGCTCTCGGTAGCCAGGGCGCTGCGGCTGTACCTGGACCGAGCTCACCTGGTGGAGCCGGTGACCACGATCGTCACGTGGGTGCTGCGGCACTTGTGAGCCCGGACCTGCCTTCTTCTATTCGAACTGGAGTTCCCATGCGACCACGACCAATCCCTGTCTCGTGTCCGTTCGTCGCTTTCGGCCGTGCCGGGTTGTGCCTGGTGCGGCCGGGGCGGCGGCCCTGCTTTGAGTGGAGTCATCCGCCATGACGGTGCACAGCGGTAGTCCGTTCGATTCGGTGGTGGCCCGCCGCGCGTTCCTGGCCCGGGACGCGCGGCTTCGGGCCCTGAGTGAGTGTGATCGGGATCTGGTGCGGCTGGGGCAGATGCCGGGCCGTGAGCGGTGGTTGGAGCAGATCGCGGCGACGGGTGGGTGTGCTCATCCGGTGTACCTGGCCGGGGGCTCGCAGACGTTCGACCGGGTGACGGGTGAGTTGGTGCGCCGGTACTCGACCCGTGATGAGCCGGGGGGCCGGTTGGCGGTGCGGTGCCGCAACCGTCGGGCGACGCGCTGTGAGCCGTGCTCGCGCCTGTATCAGGGGGATGCGTGGCAGGTGGTCCGCTCCGGGCTGGTGGGCGGCAAGGGCGTCCCGGGGGCGGTGGCACGGCGGCCGATGGTGTTCGCCACGCTCACGGCTCCGAGCTTCGGGGCGGTGCACCGGGCGGGCGTCTGTCACCGGTACCGCCGGGCCAGCTGCGAGCACGGGCGTTCGCTCGGTTGTGGCGGCCAGCACACCGAGACGGATCCGGTGGTGGGTCAGCCGCTGTGCGCCGGCTGCTACGACTACACGGGGCACGTGCTGTGGAACGCGCACGCCGGGGCCTTGTGGAAGGCGTTCACCGACAACCTGTACCACCACGTTGCGCGGCATGCGGGGGTCGGTCGCAGCGAGGTGCGGCGGCTGGTGCGGGTGTCGGCGGCGAAGGTTGCGGAGTACCAGCGCCGGGGCCTGGTCCACTTCCATGCGGTGCTGCGGTTCGACGGGCCGTCCGGTCCGGGTGAGGCTCCGCCGGGATGGGCGTCGGCCGGGCTGCTGGGTCAGGTGGTCCGTTCGGCCGCGTTGGCGGTGGCGTTGCGGGTGCCGGAGTCGGCGGCGGTCGGGGCTCGGCGGCTCGGGTTCGGCACGCAGTTGGATGTGCACGCGATCACGAGCACGGGTGATCAGGGGGCGGTGGACGAGAAGGTTGCCGCGTATCTGGCGAAGTACACCACCAAGGGTGTGGACGGTGCGGGGTCGGTCGATCGGCCAATCCGCGGAGCGGAACAGATCGCCTCACTGTCCGTCACAGGGCATGTGCGGGCGTTGATCGGGACGTGTTGGCGGCTGGGCGGCCTGGTGGAGCTGGCCGGGCTGCGGCTTCGGGCGGTGGCTCACCAGCTCGGGTACCGGGGGCACTGCCTGACGAAGACCCGGGTGTTCTCGACCACGTTCAAGAGCTTGCGGGCTGAGCGGCAGGCCTGGGTGCGGGTGGCCAAGGGGCTGGCCCCGGCCGGGGTGGACGAAGTCACGGTGTCGACCTGGTGGTTCGCGGGCTCGGGGCACACGGTCGCGGAAGCCGAGATCGCTGCCGGAATGGCCGCTGAGCGTAAGCGGGCACGCGACCTCGCCAGGCACTACCTGATCCCAGGGTGGGTGGGTGGGGCGCGGCGGGGATCCGGCGGGGCTGAGCGGCCTCGGCAGGCGGGGGCTGATCATGGAACCTGAGGCGGCGGGGCGTAGGCCGGCCACTGACACGAACGGACCAAGTGCCGAACGCCAAAGCCGTGAATGGCACTTGGAACGGGTGTGCGCTCGGTTTCCCCGCAAGATCAGTTTTGAGAGCGCAGAGCGGTTGGCGCGACTCCTGGAGCTATGCCAGGACGTAGAAAGCGACTGACAGCCGGTTGGGATCCTTCTCCAAGGATCCCAACCGGCTGTCGTTGGTCAGGTGAAGATGGGATTGGGCTCGATCTCAACTCGGCCGTAATCAAAGGTCCGGCCTCGAAGGCTCGACGCATCGATGATCACTGCTGAGAACAGGAACCGCATGACTGCGTTCATCCGCTGATAGGCCTTCGCCTCCTCAAGGGCCTTCCAACTGCGCTCGGCGTCTGGGCCGACCAGCCCGGCCAAGACTTCGACCACCGGACGAACGATCAGCTTTTTCTGAACCGCCGCAATGCGGTCCTCGACGGTCTTGCGCATGGCGCGGTACTCACGGGTAGTCAGCTCGCGTGCGTCCCACATTTCTTTGAGATCACTCAGCTCCTGGCGGTCGGCCTCAATGGCTGCCTGATCACTCGCGGAGAGGCGGGCCGGTGCATCGCTCCCGGTGACGTCCAAGCGCTCCAGAATCTTGATTGCGGCATCCCTCACGAAGGCTTCCAAGGTGGCAGCCGAGACGCTCCGGCCGCATGAGGCCGAGTCGGTGCGCTGGCTGCGTCCGCAGAGGTACTTACCGTCAGATCCCGCCATGCGCACGGCGCATCGCTTGCAGACCACCACTCCACGCAAGAGGTAGAACCGGTCAGGCTGGCTCTGGATCGCGGGCTCGGCCTTGGCACGGTAGGACCGGCGGTCGCGAACCTCTTCCCAGAGTCCTCGGGCGATGATGGCCGGCCACTCCCCGGAACCAATCTCCTCGCCTCGGAAGACCCGGATGCCCGCCACGTGCGGGCTGTCCAGCAGGGCACGCACGGTGTGGGGGTTCCACTCCTTGCCGAGTGCGGTTAGCTCGTTCCGCTGGTTCAGGTCGTTGGCGATCTTCTGGGGTGTGTCTCCGTCAAGGTACCTGGAGAAGACCTCACGAACGATGGTCGCCTCGGCGGCTACGATCTCCAGCCCCGACGGGGTGTAGCCGTAGCGGCGCTTCCCGCCGTGCGGCTTCCCGTCCCGGGCGCGGTCAACCATCTCATCCAGCAGTCGACGTGACGTGTCATCACTGGACCGGCACGAGTGAGCTACCTCGATGCGCAGAAAGAAGCGGTCGTCCGGGTCGGCCAAGTTCCGCCGGTTCGCCTGCCCGTGAAGAGTGATGTCGTGCTCGTCAGAGAGGTGCAAAAGCTCTTCAAGATCGTGCGGCTGACGCATGAGGCGGTCAGGGTGGTACGTGATGATGTGCCGGACGCGCCCGCCTCGAACGGCGTTGAGCAGGCCGTCCCACCCAGGCCGCTTGCGGTTTCGGTTCCATGCCGACCGGTTGTTGTCCACGAACACCCAATCGGCAACGACCTCCAACCCCAGGCGTTCCGCAATGTCTCGGCAGATGCGTTCCTGGCGGTCAACGCCGGTCTGATCGTCGTCGCTGGCGTGCGAGATGCGGCAGTACAGTGCGGCTGTCTCCCCGGACCAGTCGACACGCGCGTGTCCCCGCTGACGGGGCACCACGAACTTCGCAAGGCGCCGCGCTCGTTCCGGCTGACGGTCTGTCTGGTTCTCCCCTTCATCCATGTAAATAGGTTACGGGAGAGCCATGGCCTGGCCGATTCCCATCAGCCTGTCCCGGGTGAGGACGATGCCGGCGATGCTCATGGAGAGGCAGGAGAAGAAGGCCGAGCCGAGCAGGACGGCGAGGGCAACTCCCAGCAGCCGCAGAGGGTTCCAGGTCATGCCCACCCCGAGCAGGGCGGCGATCACGACGACCACCACCGCTTGCAGGACCGCCTTCACCCCAGCCGCGAAGGCCTTGCCGGTGACCAGGGCCGCGCGCGGGGTCGGGGTGACCAGGAGCTTGGTCAGCACGCCGGAATCGCGCTCCCAGATGATCATGATTCCGTAGAAGATCGCGATGAACATCGCCGACTGCGCGATGATCCCCGGGGCGAGGTAGTCCAGGTACGGGACCCCGCCGGTGGGTATCGCGTGCAGGCGGTTGAAGGTCTCACCGAAGATCAGCAGCCAGAGCGCGGGCTGGACGGCGCGGGTGTACAGCTCGGTCCGGTCGTGGCGCAGCTTCTGCAGCTCGACCGCGCACATCGCCTGCACGCGGGCCGGCACCAGGCGCCAGCCGCTGCGGGCGGGCGGCGGGACCAGGAGCAGGCTCAGATCGGGGAGCCGGGCGGGCTCAGCCGACGCGGGACGCGGTGCGGCGGGTGCGGCGGACATCGCTGAACTCTCCTTCCTTCTCGCTGTGCCCCAGGTCGCGCCCGGCGTAGAACCGGAACACGTCGTCCAGGGTGGGGTTGTCCAGCGCCGCATCCTGGGCGCTGACCTGGGCCTTGAGTTCGGCGGGCGTGCCGAGCGCGCGGATCCGTCCACGGTCCATCAGACCGATCCGGTCGCAGTAGTGGTCCGCCTCGTCCATGTAGTGGGTGGTGACCAGCACCGTCATCCCGGTGGCCTTGCGCACCGCGTCCACGCAGTCCCAGACGCTGGTGCGGGCGATCGGGTCCAGGCCGATGGTGGGCTCGTCCAGTACCAGCAGGCGCGGGGCGCTGACCAGGGCCTGGGCCAGCTCCAGCCGGCGCACCATGCCGCCCGAGTAGCTGGACGCCATCCGGTCCGCCGCCTCGGTCAGGTCCACCGCCGCGATCGCCTGGGACACCCGGGCGGCCCGCTCGGCGCGCGGCACGTCGAAGACCCGGGCGAACAGGGCGACGTTCTCCCGCCCCGTCAACCCGCCGTCCGCCGAGAGCTGTTGCGGCACGTAGCCGAGCAGTCGGCGGACCTGCATCCGATGCCGGGCAGCGTCGTGCCCGAACACCCGCACCATGCCGGCGGGCACCGGCAGCAGCGTGGTGATGGCGCGGATCGTGGTGGTCTTGCCCGCCCCGTTCGGCCCGAGCAGCCCGAACACCTCACCGGCGCGCACCGTCAGGTCCACCCCGTCCACGGCCTTGGTGCTCTGGCCCTTGCCGTGCCGGAACTCGAACTCGAGCCCCTCGCAGACCACGGCCGCGCCGGGCTCGTCCTCGTCCTCGTCCTGCCCCATCGTCACCCCTCCTGCCTCAGCTCTTCGACCAGGCCGCGCAGCGCGGGCAGCGCGGCCGCCAGGGCCGCCTGCTGCTCCGCCGGCAGGCCGGCCACCGCCTGCGCCATCACGGCCTGCCGCCTGGCCCGCCAGGCGGCCAGCCGCGCCACCGCCTGCTCGGTGACCTGCAACCGGGCAGCGCGACGGTCCTGCGGGTCCACCTCGCGGACCAGCAGACCGGCCGTGACCAGCTGGTTGACCAGCGTGGACACCGAGTTGCCCGCCAGGAACAGCTCCTTGGCGGCCTCCGACACCCGCAGTCCGGGGGTGTGCATCACCAGCCGCAGCAACTCCACCTGCGCCCCCCGCAGCCGCGGCTCCATCTGCCCCTCCCGCAGCCTGCGCCGCACCAACCGCCGGACCCCGACCAGCAGGTCGGAGAACTCGTCGGCGAGGTCGTCGGTGGATTCGCTCATGGGTCCAGTTTAGCTCTCAGTAAGAGGTATCTGTCGAGCCCCGTCCGCCGATCACTCCGCGGCAGTCGCATCGCCGGACCCTGCTCTGCCGGAACCGGGGCCTGAGCGCCGACGAGCAGGTGGCACGGGTCCTGGACGAGCGCGGTCCCGGAGGTGGTGCGCGAGTACCCAGTTGTTGGGGTGAGTGACCTGTTCCCTGGACGGGCCGGACTTCGCCCCCTGCCAGTGGGCACTCCGCAAGCCCCGCTGGCGACCCCTACCACTCGTAGTCCGCCGCCAGCTCCTCCCACGGCAGGGCCAGCAGGCCGGGGACGTCCTCGAGCGCGGTGTCGAGGTCGTCCTGGAACCACAGGACGGTCAGCGCCGAGCGGTAGGAGACGGCATCGTGCCCCGGCTCCACCGGCCCGGACTCGAAGTGCGCGAGGCAGGCGACGAACGGCAGTTCCGCGACGGGGCCGAAGGCGCCCGGCCGCGTGTCCGGGTAGCTGACGACCGGCGGGATCAGGTGGACGGGGCTGCCGGGGAACGCCTCGGCGGCCCTGCGCTCCAGCAGGCGCAGGCGGTTCTCGTTCAGCCGGGCGTTCGGGTAGCCCTCCAGGAGGCCGGCGTAGGTAGCCTTCATCCGGTACTCGAACAGCGAGAGCTCGCGCCCGGCGGCGAGGGTGAGCCTGCGGAGCGACACGCGACTACTCCCCCTCGTGCAGCGGCGCACTGTGCCAGGTGGTGAAGGTGCGCCGCCCCTCGCCCAGGGCGGGCAGGTCGATCCGGCCGGTGGCCCAGAGCAGGGCCTGCCAGGGGTCCTCGCCGACCGGGACCTCGGGGAACAGCCGGGCCAGGGTGCGGGCGCACAGCTCGGCCGGCGGCCGCAGTTCGACGCCGAGCGCCGCGCAGACGTCGTACCCGTGCACCAGCGTCTCCACCACGCCCATCGCCGCGAACGCCTCCGGGTCCGCGATCCCGTAGCTGTGCTTGGCCCGCACCTGCGGCCCCCGTGCGCCCGCGATCGCCACTGCCACCCCGCCGGTGGCCGCGATCGCCTCCAGCAGGCCGACGGGGCCCGAGGAGGGGTCCACCGCGATCGCCGTCCCGGGGCCGCCGTCCCGCCGGTGGGCCCAGGCGAGCGGCACGTAGTCGTCCAGCGGCGGCTGCTGCGGGCCGAGTTGGAGCGCGTAAGCGAGCAGGCAGTCGGCCAGGTGCTCCAGCGCCTCCCAGCAGGTCCAGTCCGACTCCCGGGCCGGCACCGACCAGTCGGCCGGGCCGGCGGTGGCGGCCGCCGGGCCCAGGGCTGCCAGCAGGCAGTCCACTGCCGCGGTGAGGTCGGACGGGGTGACGGGCGCACGATGATCAAGCATGTCCGGACGCTACCAAGCCGATTGCCCCGCCGGTAACTTCTTTTCCGTGACGAGCTACGCGCGAGCCCACTGGACCGAGTACAACGACGCCCAGCAGACCCGTGAGGTCCGCCCGCTGCTGCGGGAGGCGCTGGCCCTGGCGGGCCCGGGGGCGGGGCGCACCGCGATCGACCTCGGCTGCGGGCTGGGCCGGGAGACCGACGCGCTGCTGCGGGCCGGTTACCTCGTCCACGCGGTGGACATGGCGCCGGACACGGCGGAGAAGGTACGGGCACACACCCGCGCCGAGGACCAGCAACGCCTCACCGTGCATGCCGTCCCGTTCGGCCTGGTCCGGGCGCTGCCGCACGCCCACCTGGTCTACGCGGGCTACTCCCTCCCGTACGCCGACCCGGCCGAACTCCCGCGCCTGTGGGCACTCGTCCGCCGTACCCTGCGCCCAGGGGGATGGCTGGCGGTCAACCTCTTCGGCGAGCACGACTCGTACCGGGGGCAGCAGCCGGGCAGCTATCTGACCGGACGTCAGATCGAGGAGCTGTTCGACGGGTTGGAGGTGGTGCGGCTGGACGAGCAGGACGCGGACGGCGACTCGTTCCGCGGCCCCAAGCACTGGCACCTGTTCGACGTCATCGCCCGTCGTCCGCTGGGGAGTTGAGCGCAAAGCAGTGCACCGGCACGGTCACACCGCCGGACCACTCCTGCGTCACCACCGCCAACTCCTGCCAGCCGAGCGAGCGGTAGAGGTGCAGCGCGGGGGTGCTGCCGGCCACCACGTCCAGCACCGGGACCAGCCCCCAGTGCCGGACCTGGCGCACGGCCGCGGCCAGCAGCCGCTCGCCCAGGCCCTGTCCGCGGGCCGCCGGGTCCACGAAGAGCCGGCTGACCGCCACCGTGCCGTCGCCGCCGTGCAGGCCGGTCCACTGCTCGCCGGCCGAGGAGTCGCGCCCGAGGGCCACGTGGCCGAGCACCTCGCCGGCCCCCGACACCGCTACCCAGGCGGCCAGTTGGTCCGCCGGGCGGAGGAAGTGCGAGGGCCGGGTCGGCCACTGCGCCGGGTACCCGTCCGCCCGGTGCACGGCCAGCATCGCGCGCTCGCAGCCGGGCAGATCGGCGAGCCTGCGGCGTCGGACCGCTGCGCCCGTCACAGCTCCCGTGGCCGTCACAGCGCCTGCGGCAGCGGGACGGTGAGGTCCGAGCCGTCGCGGTCCGGCAGGCCGAGGGCGGTGCGGGCGGCACTCTCGTAGACGGTCGGGTCCTGCGGGGTGAGCCGGGTGAGCAGCTGTACCACCGGGGTGGTGGTGTCCTGGGCCGCCGCCTGCCAGCTGGGCTGGTCGGCGGCGAGCTGGGCGATGTACGTGGTGACCGCGGCCGGGCGCGCACCGGTCCACCGGACCCGCTCCAGGGCCGCCTGCGCGTTGCGCAGGTCGCTCGCCACCGCCTTGACCCGGTCCCGGCCGGCCAACCTGGCATCGAGGTCGAGATTGTGCACGGCGTTCAGGAAGGCGTACTGATCCGTGCTCAGCGTGCTCGCGTCGTCCCGCACCGGCCTGGTCCGCCCGCCGGTGGCACTGTCGGTCAGGTAGCAGACCGCGGTGCCCTTGGCCGTGTTCCACTGCGCCTGGCTGGTCGGCGCGTACTCGCCGGCCCGCAGGGTCCGGCTCCAGGCCCACAGGTCGTAGACGTAGGAGAAGTCCGCGGCATCGCACAGCTGCTGGGCGTCGGCCTGGGCCGCCGCCGAACCGGGGAAGCTCGACGCGGAGAGGTGGACCACCGCGGCGACCTCGGCGTCGTGGTGCATGTCGCAGGCGACGGTGACCACCTGGCTGCCGAACGGCGACCTGGTGAAGCAGTCGCCGACCCGCAACTGCTCGGTGGTCTTCGTCTTGCCGGTGAGGCTGATCCTGCCCTTGACGACCACCAGCGTGGTCGAGACGATCCCGACGAGCAGGCCCAGCAAGCCCAGCGCCACGCCCGCGATGGCCAGCCCCTTGCCGCGCTGGTGGCGCTTGCGCAGCTGGACCAGCGCACCGATGCCCAGCCCGAGGGCGGCGGGCCACAGGCAGCAGCTGAGGCCGGTGACCAGCGAGGCGATGGCGAGGCCGTTGGTACCGGAGTGCTGCGGGCGCAGCCCCCGCGGGTCCCAGCCCGGCGGGGGCGAGCCGCCGGGCGGCAGCCACGGGCTCGGCGCGCCCTGCACCGGCGCCCCCTGCACCGGGACCGTCGGCGCAGTGGGCGCAGAAGGCGCGGTCGGCGCCGCCCACGGATTCGGCGTCGTGTCGTCCGTGCTCATCGGTCCCGCTCCCCCACCATCAGCTGTTCGATCACGCCGGACTCTAGCCGATGGTGGGGATGGTGCGCTGAACGGGTGGTGGAGCGGTGAGCGCCCGTCAGCCGGTGATCGAGGACAGGTACGCCCCCGCCTTCTCCGGCTCGTAGAACCACTGCTCGAAGTCGGCCGGGTTGTCGAAGCCGTTGGCGAACCGGTGTGCCACCGGCGCCAGCTGACCGGCGGCGCCGATCAGGTTGAGCACGTGCTCCGGCGGCGGGGCCAGCATCGCGTTGGTCCACTTGGTGACGTGCTGGGCGTCGTCCCAGTAGCGGTCGAAGGCGTCCTGCATGAACGCGCGGTCGAACGGCCGGTCGCCGTGCGCCAGGATCGCCTCCAGGTAGACGGCGGCGCACTTGGCGGCGTTGTTGGAGCCCTGCCCGGTGATCGGGTCGTTCGCCACCACCACGTCGGCCACGCCCAGCACCAGGCCGCCACCGGGCAGTTCACCGATCGGGTTGCGCACCACCGGTGCGTATCGGCCGGCCAGCGTGGCGCCCGCGTCGGTGAGCTCGACCCCGCCCAAGGTGCGCTCGTACTCCCACGGGGTGTAGGTCTTCATCAGGTCCAGGGTGAGCTTCAGGTGCTCGGCCGGGTCCTTGACCTCGCCGAAGACGTCCACCGGACCGCCCGGGATGCCCTCCCAGAACATGATGTCGCACGGGCCGGTGCCGGTCAGCGCGGGGATCATGAAGAGCTCGCCGACCCCGGGCACCAGGTTGCAGCGCACCGCCTGGAAGTCGTGCTCCGGGCGCGGGCCCAGGCCGTGCACGTAGGACACGGCGAGCGCGCGCTGCGGGGTCTCGTACGGGGAGCGGGCGGCGTCCCGGCCGAACATCGAGACCAGCTCGCCCTTGCCGGCCGCGACCAGGATCAGGTCGTGGCTGCGCGAGAAGTAGTCCAGGTCGGAGACGGCGACGCCGTGGATCACCAGCTTGCCGCCGCGCTGCTCGAAGGCCTCCATCCAGCCGGCCATCTTGATCCGCTGGTCGACCGACTGCGCGTGGCCGTCCAGTCTGCCGACCCAGTCGATCACCCTCTGCGACTCGGGACCGGAGACCGAGACACCCAGCCCCTCGACCTTCGGCGCGGCCTCCTCCCAGAAGTTGAGGCCCAGCTTGCGCTCCAGACCGAGCGCGGTGTCGAACATGCACTGGGTCGAGAGCACCCGGCCGTCGCGCACCTCGTCCGCGGTGCGGTTGGTCATCACCGTGACGTCGTAGCCGTTGGACTGGAGGCCCAGCGCCAGCTGGAGTCCGGCCTGCCCGGCTCCGACGATCAGTATCTTGCGCATCGCTGCCTGCCTTCTTGCTCGTTGTGCTGGGAGAGAGGTGGTGAACGGGGTGCCAGGGCGGACCGCCCGGCAGAGCGGACGACCCGGCCGGGCAACGGACCGTCAGACCGCGGCCGGCTCCGCGGCCAGGGCGTGCTCCACCAGGGCGGTGAGCACCTCGACGGTGGCCGCGCGGTGCCGGGCGTCGCAGATCAGCACCGGCACCCGGGCCGCCACCCCGAGCGCGTCACGCACCGCGTCGGGTGTGTAGACCGGGGCGTCGTCGAACTGGTTGACCGCCACCACGAACGGCAGACCGCTGCCCTCGAAGTAGTCCAGGGCCGGGAACGAGTCGGCCAGCCGCCGGGTGTCGGCGAGCACCACCGCGCCCACCGCACCGCGCACCAGGTCGTCCCACATGAACCAGAACCGCCCCTGCCCGGGGGTGCCGAACAGGTAGAGCACCAGGTCCGGCGCCAGGCTGATCCGCCCGAAGTCCATCGCCACCGTGGTGGACTTCTTCTGCGGCACGGCACTGGCGTCGTCCACCCCGGCGCCGGCCTCGGTCATCACCGCCTCGGTGGTCAGCGGCGGGATCTCGGAGACCGACCGGACGAACGTGGTCTTTCCGACACCGAAGCCGCCCGCCACCACGATCTTGGTGGACGTTGCCGAGCCCGCGACCAGCGGGACCCCGGGAACGGCCTCAGAGCTTGCGAAGTCCACCCAGCACCCTCTCCAGCAGCACCCGCTTGGTCGCGGGCACCTCACTCTCCGGACCCTCCACCAGCTCGGCCGAGTCCGCTCCGTGCACCCGCACCCGACCCTGGTCGGCCAAGTCGCTGACCAGCACCTTGACCACGCCGAGCGGGATCCGCAGCAGCGCGGAGATCTCCGCGATCGAGCGCATCTGACCGCGCGTCACGTCGCAGATCATCGCCAGCTCGGGCAGGCTGCGGTCCTCCGGGTCGGCGGGCCGGTTCAGCGCCGAGACCAGGGTCTCCACCAGCAGCACCCGGCCGAACCTGGTCCGGCCCCGGGTGATCGCGTAGGGGCGCACCCGGGCGGAACGGCCATGGCCGGAGCGGACGCTGTCGGTCCGCAGGCCGTGGCCGACCGGGGCACTGCTGCCGACCGCGCCGGCAGCGCTGCCCGCTTGGGCCGTTCCGGCCGCGCCGGCACCGGCGGAGCGGACTGTGTTGGTACCGGCAGAGCCGGACATCTTCCCTACCTCCTGCTGCTCGGTCATCGGACGGCCATCGCCCGGTGGAGCTCGCTGCGCACCTGCGGGGTCAGCGCGTGGCCGGCCCGCTCCACCAGCAGCGCCATCTGGTAGGCCAGCACGCCCAGGTCGCAGTCGAGCGAGGCGTAGACCCCCAGGCAGGAGCCGTCGCTGATGGCCATCACCACCAGGTGGCCCTGGCCCATGGTGACCATGGTCTGCCGCACCGAACCGCACTCGACCACCTGCGCCAGACCACAGGTCAGGCTGGTCAGCGCCGAGATGATCGCGGAGAGCTGGTCGGCCTTGCGGCCCTGCTCGGAGTCGGCGAGGAGCAGCCCGTCGGAGGAGACCACCACGGCCTCGCTCACCCCGGGGACCGCGCCGAGCAGGTTGGCCAGCAGCCAGCGCACGTTCATCGCGGCCTGGCTGACGGCGCCTTGGGAAGCGGGGCGCCCGGCGGCGGCGGGGGTACTGGGCGTCGGATCGGTCATCGGTCCTGCTCCTGGACGAGTTCGGCCGACTGCGCAGCCCCGGCGGCCGCGGCGCTCTCCTGGGCCGCCTGGCGCAGCCCGCGCTGGAAGCCGCCGAGCCGGCGGCGCAACTCCTCGGCGCCCGCCCGGACCTGGTCGGAGTCCGCGGCCGGGTCGGCAGCGGGCCCGGCGGTCGGGTCGGGGGTTGAGGCAGGCGCGGTCGGCTGGTCGGGGTCGGGGGTCGCGGCCGGCGCGGGGATCGCAGTGGGCTCGGTGGTGACCCGGCGCAGCCCGGAGGTCGGCGCCTCGCCGGTGCCGGGCAGGCCGTTGCCGCTGGGCACCCGGCGGGGCAGCTCGGGTGCGGCCGTCTCGGCCCGGGGCGGCGTGAACTGAGGGAGTGTCAGTTCGCGGGTCGGGGTGTCCAGGGGGTGCTCGGCACCCTGCTCGGCGCCCTGTTCCGCGCCCCGCTCGGGTCTCGGCCCGGCCGTGGGTTCGGGCGCAGGCTCGGCCGCGGCAGCGGCGGCCGGCGCAGCACCCGCGACCGGTCCGGCAGCGGCTCCCGCCGGCCGTCGACGTGGCAGCTCCGGCAGCTCCGCAGCGCGCGCCGCCGGCGGGGCGGATGCGGGGGCCGCCACCCTCGGGGGAACCGCGACCACCTCGGCGTCCTCCGCCGCCCGCGCCGCGTGCACGGCCGCGGTCCGCTCGGCCCGCCGCTGGTCGTCCAGGTCCGCCGTGCTGATCCCGTCCTGGTGCAGCGCCTCGCGCGGCAGCACCACCATCGCGGTGACCCCGCCGCCCTGCCCGTTCTCCCGCAGCTGCACCCGGATCCCGTGCCGGGCGGCCAGTCGGGCCACCACGAACAGGCCCATGCTGCGCCCGGTCAGCGCGCCGGCCAGCAGCGCGTCGCGGCGCTGCGCCGGGTCGCCCAGCACCGGCTCGGCCAGCTGCTCGTTGAGCGCGCGCAGCCGGTCGGCGGGCAGGCCGATGCCCCGGTCGCTGACCGAGACCATCAGCTCGCCGTTGTCCAGCAGCCAGCCGCCGATCTCGACCTGCTCCTGGGGCGGGGAGAAGGCGGTGGCGTTCTCCAGCAGTTCGGCCAGCAGATGGCTGGTGTCGTCGGCGACCGCGCCGGTCAGCCGGACGGCGGCCAGGAAGCCGAGCTTGACCCGCTCATAGCGCTCGATCTCGGAGACCCCGGCCCGCACCACGTCCAGCAGGGTGACCGTCTTGCGGCTGCGCTGGCTGTTCTCCAACCCGGCCAGCAGCAGCATGTTCTCGCTGTTGCGGCGCATCCGGGTGGCCAGGTGGTCGAGCCGGAACAGGCTCTCCAGCTGCGCGGAGTCGGCCTCCCGGCCCTCCAGCGCCTCGATCAGCACCAGCTGCCGCTCGACCAGGGTCAGGGTGCGCATGGCCAGGTTGACGAAGGTGGCGTCCACGCTGCCCTGCAGCTCGTCGCGCTCCTTGGCCAGGCCGTCCCGCTCGGCGAGCAGCAGTTCGCACTCGCGCAGCAGCTCCTCCTGCCGCTGGTCGCTCTCCCGGCTCAGCCCCGCCGCCTCCTCCAGCCGGCGGTTCAGCTCCTGCTGGGTGCGCTGCAGCTCCTGGTACTCCTGGAGCAGTTGCTGGCGCTCGCCGTTCAAGGCCTGGGCCAGCGTGGCGTTGGTGTCCCGCTCGGCGCCCAGCCGGTCGCGCTCGGCCAGCAGTCCCGCCCGCTCGTCGAGCAGTTGGGCCAGGCTGCGGGCGGCCTGGTCGCGGGCCCGCTCCAGCGGCCGCGCGGTGACCCGGCGCACCACCACGGCCGTGCCGCCGACCAGCACCACGGCCGCCGCACCGCCGGTGGCCCAGAGCTGGGAACCGCCCTGACCGGTGACGCCGCACCCCGTGAGGGTAGCGAGGGCCGGCAGCGCGACCAGGGCTCTGGCCAGCCGCCGCGCGACCCGCCCCTCGCGCGAGGAGCCGACGGGCGGCTTCGCGGAGCCGGCGGGCAGCTTCAGGGTCAGGCGCTTCGGCGACGGGTTCGGCAAGGGCTTCTCATTCTCGTCAAAGCATCAAGTACCAGGACTGTCTCCAGCCCTGATCGCACTTCGGGAAAGTCGGCCGCCCCCGCTCCGCCGCTGACACCGGCAAAAGTGAAGCGCAGAACACTCCGGAGAACAAGATCAACTCAGTTCTCGCACCGGTGCGGTCGACCGCGGGACGCCCCTGCCACGCCGCGTTTCCCCAGGTCATGGACGCATCATCAGCACCCTGGCGAAAGCGCGGGCCGCGGCGAGTGTGACGGAGATCTCACTCTCCTCGGCAGCGTGTTCAAAACTGAACTGACACGCTGCCAAGGAGCGTTCCGACCCGCCTTAACGGAGCCGTAACAGCTCGTCAAAACGGGCCGGAACTATCGGGTGCGCACAATTCCTGAAGGCTTTACAGGCGCGTCACCCGCAGGCCCCGCGGTTGCCCGGGGCCGACGAGGTGGTGACCCGGTCCAGGGTCAGGTAGCCGTGGTCGGCGCTGAGCAGGTGGTCGTAGCAGCCGCCGTCGACCGTGCCCACGTACTGCTCGGTGGCGCTGCCGTCCGCCTGCACGGTCTGGCCGTTCTGCCGCTCCAGGACGCCCTGCGCGGTGAGGTGGTCGCTGCTGCCGGCCTGCGGCAGCCAGCGGCCCTCGCCGCGCCGGCCCTCCTCGGTCAGGTCGCGGGCCACCGTGACCTGACCGCGCACCAGGTAACCGGTCGCGCTGGGGACGTAGGTGCTGGTCACGTCCAGCGGGTAGGACCAGGTGCTGCGCTGCTGCTGGTGCGGGCCGCGCCCGTCCCGGTCGGTGCTGGTCACCGTCCAGCCGCTGTCGCGCTGGCTGGTCACCTGGACCTGGCCCTGCTGGCTGAGCGTGTCGGAGTTGCGGTAGTCGCCGTGGTGGTCGATCCGGGTGTCGATCCGCCCGTGCGAGGTGTTCACGTAGCCGGCCACCGTCCAGTCCCGGGTGGCGCCGGCCGTGATCAGCTCGCTGCCGTCGGCCTGGGCGGCCTCGGTGGTGGTCACCTTCGGGTCGGCCGTCACGGTGTCGGTGGTGACCGCGCCACTGGTCTGGGCGAGCAGCGGGTCGGTGTCCAGGAAGAGCGAGCCGTCCACCGTCCAGCCGTCGCTGATCCCGGCCGGCGGGACGATGGTCACGGTGTGTGCGGCCCCGTCGGTCAGAGTGCCGGCGAACGGGGTCAGGTCGACCTGGTACGGCTGGGTGCGGAAGGCGTCGATGCCGGGGATCGGCCGCCACAGCAGCGGGCTGATCCCGCCCGTGTAGATCGCCGGGAACGGCTGCACGGTGCCGGCCGGGCGACCGTCCACCAGCACCTGCACCTCCCGGTAGGTGCCGCCGCCGCACATGCCCCAGTCGGGGTGCGCGGCCGCGACGTCGTCCGGCACGTTGCTGTACCAGAACTCCTCGCAGCCGCCGCCGCGGGCGTAGACCTGGAGCTTGGCCCCGGTCAGGTTGCGCGGGAACCGCAGGGCGGTGCTCGCGGTCTGCCCCTTGGACAGCGTCCACCAGCCCGCCGCGGTGCTGGACTGGGAGACCGGCAGCACCTGGTCGGCGGTGGCGGCGGCCGGGTGCGCGCGGTCCGCCTGGTAGTAGGTGACCGTCAAGGTCATGTGGTAAATGCCGGTGTACGTGTCGTTGACGATGTTGCCCAGGTCCACCACCAGCGGCTGGGCGGTGCGCAGCAGCGGGACGAACGGGGTCAGGTCCTGGTCCACGTGCCAGCTGATGCCGGACGGGTCGGGCTCCGGCGTGCTGGTGCGCAGCACCTCGGCGCCGCCGATCCAGACCCCGGCGAGCCGGTCGTACTGGCGGCCGGCCACGCTGCCGGACCAGTCGAGCACCACCTTGTTCCACGGGCCCGCGCAGTCGGCGGGCGGGGTGAGGGTGCCGGTGAAGGGCTGGCCGTAGCTGTTGGCGAAGTCGTGCTGCATCGCGGTGACCGTGCAGTGCTTGGTGTCCGGCCGCGATATCGGCGGCAACGCCGTCACCGGATCGGCGTAGTCGGTCTCCACGTGGGTGGCCGCGGTGGCGTTGGCGGCGGCGGGGGTGGCGGCCCTGGTGGCGGCGGCGGTGGTCGCGTTCGCGGTGGCGGGGGCGGTGAAGGCGGCCGCAGCGGCGAGGGCGAGGGCGGCCAGGGTGCGGGCCGCCGTAGCGAGGGTGCGGGGGGAGGGTGTCAGCACGGTTGGCATGTACTCACAGGGCTGTGAGCAGTGTCAAGAGGTCTGCTTGGGGCCGTGGTTGACGGTGGGACGGCTGGGGCGAGCGGGGGGAACAGCGCGGCGAGCAGGGGGACGGGACGAGCGGGCCCGGACGGCCGACCGCCGACGGCCTGGGTGGGGTGGGCCGTCGGCGGTGTTCGGGTACGGGGTCTGCTGGGTGGGCGGCGCGGGTGGTCGGCCGGGCGTTCGGGGTGGGTGGAGCGCTCAGTGCCGCTCGTGCAGCTGCGCCGCCGTGCCGCGGCACCAGTGCGCCAGGTCCGCGCGCCGCCGCGGCATGCCCGCGCCCGCGCACAGCGCGGCGACCTGCTCGTCGGAGAGCCGGTTCGGCCCCTCGACGGCCAGCAGGTGCCCCAACTCGTCCAGCAGCACGGCCAGCCGGTCGGCCTCGCCGTGCTCGACCATGGCTGCGGCCTCGATGTGGCCGATGGTGACGGATCCAGGCATGGCGCGTCTCCCTTCGCTGGTTCCGTCTCCACGGTAGGCCCGTCGGATCGGCGCCGCCGCCCGGTGGGTCGAATCCCGCGTCACCTGCGTCCGCGACGCTCCGTGCTCACCACCACGCAGACCGCGGCCACCACGACCAGGCCGCCCGCCAGCTCGATCCCGGTCAGCTTCTCGCCCAGCACCAGCCAGCCGAGGAAGACCGCGACCACCGGGTTCACATAGGCATAAGTCGACACCAGTCCGAGCGGCGCCCGCTGGAGCAGCCAGGCGTAGGCGGTGAACCCGACCAGCGAGCCGACCAGCACCAGGTAGGCCAGCGCGACCCAGGAGCGGGTGGAGACCGCCGCCAGGTCCAGCCCGTGCTGCTCGCCGCGGGCCAGCGCGACCACCGCGCAGCCCGCGCCGCCGATCAGCATCTCGTAGGCGCTGGCCACCAGCGGGTTGCCCGGCATCGGCAGCTTGCTCGAGAGGAAGGAGCCGACCGACCAGGACACCGCGGCCGCCAGCACCAGCAGCACCCCGCCCAGCTTCACGCTGCCGCTGCTCCCCGGGACCGCGAGCACCGCCAGCCCGGCCAGCCCCAACAGCACCCCCGCCAACGCGGTCCACCCCGGCCGGTCGCCGAAGGCGGCCCGCAGCACCACCACGTACAGCGGCACGGCGGCCACCAGCAGCGCCGTCAGACCCGAGGGCACCCGGCCCTCGGCGATGACCACCATCCCGTTGCCGCCGACCAGGAGCAGCAGGCCGACCAGGCCCGCCGAGGCCAGCTGACGCCCGGTCACCCGCAGCGCCGCCGACCCTTCCTTCACCGCCAGCAACCCGAGCAGCAGCGCCCCCGCGGCGAGGAACCGCACCGCGCCCGAGAAGAGCGCCGGCATGGTCTCCACCACCACCCGGATCCCCAGGTAGGTGGACCCCCAGACCACGTACAGCATGGCCAGTGCCGCCCAGACCGGACCGGATATTCGGGCGGCGGTCACAGACCCGCTCCCGGCCGGCGCGGAGGTGGGGGTGCCGACCGATGTCATGGGTCTCTCCTAGGGTTGGTGCTGTACTCTCGCGGCCTTATCAGAGCGCATCGGGGGTCGCGCGCGCCAGCCCGTTCCAGGAGAAGAGACCGTGTCCGAGCAGCTCCCCTTCTTCGCCTACGGCACCCTGCGCCCGGGCCACCGCAACTTCGCCCGCCACCTGGCCGCCCACACCCTCACCGCCCGCCCGGCCGCCCTCCCCCACACCGCCCTGCACGCCGGCCCCGGCTACCCCTACGCCCTCCCCGCCCCGGGCCACACGGTGCTCGGCGACCTGATCACGGTCCGCCCGACCGACTACCCCGCCGTCCTGGCCACCCTGGACGAGCTGGAGGAGTGCCTCCCCACCGGCAACGGCCTGTACGTGCGCCAGCCCCTCCCGGTCACCCTGCTGACCACGGGCGAACTCCTCGACGCCTGGGTCTACCTGGCCGGCCCGGCAGTGGCAGCGGAACTGGCGCAGCACCCGTCACTGATCACCTCGGGGGACTGGCGGGACGCGTGACCCGCGGCCGGAGCCGTCCCGCTCGGACCGGTCAGAGACCGCCCGGGTACCTGGACAGCCACCCGGCGTGCCGTTCCCTCAGCCGGTCGCGCTCCTCGGTGGTGGGGAGGAACACGTCAGCACCACCGTCGTAAGGATGGTGGAGGCGGAGCAACTGGAGATCGGTGACGAGTACACCCGCGACCTGATCGTCCGCCACCTCGCGCAGCAGGCCGTCAAGGCAGCCGTGCTGCCAGGCCCGCCGGACCACGAAGAGGTGGGCGTAGGAGCGGAACTCCGGGTCGAAGTCTTCCTGCACCACCAGCGTCTGCCAGTGGTCCGCGCCTGACTGGTGTGACGGGACGTCGGGGCTGGCCGTGAAGGCAGGCGTGATCACGTACACCTCGCCGCCCGCGAACAGCTCATCCAGTACAGCGTTGTAGCGTCCGAGGACGGTCGCATACTCGGCCTCGTCCTCGGCGTACCGCTTCGACTCCGGCAGACTGTGGAAGCGCACCCAGACATCCCGGTACGGGCCCCGAAGCAGGTGCCCGAGGGGAGGGCACGCCGGCCACCGCTGCTGCCACAACTCCGTCAGCGCCGCCCGCTCGCTCTCGATCATTCGGGAAGCCGAGCTCCCTGCTGAAAGCGATTCGCCTCGCCCTGAACCGCGCTGGTGAACGCCGTCCAGGTGGCGGTGGTGAAGTGGAGCGCGGGACCGTTCGGGTCCTTGGAGTCACGGACGGGGACGACGCCGAGGGGGGCGAATGCGGGGGCCCACTCGATGCAGTTGCCGCTGTCGCCCTGGGAGTAGCTGCTCTTGACCGAGGCCGGGATCGACAGGCTCAGGCGAACGGTCATCGTCCATTCCTCTCGTCAGGCTCTGAATCAGCTTGGCGGACTCGGATCTTGAGAGAGCGTGCCCGCGCGCTTGATCATAGCCATTCAGGTGACGCTTCCCCCTACACGAGCGACACGGGGTCAGCAACTATCAGTAGCTGTCCTGTCGCTCCAAGCCATCGTGCGTCCGCCGAATCTTTCACCTACCGGAACCGCCGTAGTAGTCGATCTTGTAGTCGAGGACGGCGAGGGTGCCGTGCAGCTCCGCGATCCGGGCGAGCACCTGGCGGCGGGTTGCGAGCAGGATCTCGCGGCGCTCGTCGAAGGTGGACTCGCCCTGGCGGACCAGTTCGGCGTAGCGGACCATGTCGGCCACCGCCATGCCGGTCAGCCGCAGCTTCCCGACCAGCTCCAACCAGTCCAGGTCGCGGTTGCAGAAGCGGCGCTGTCCGGTGTGCGAGCGCTCGACCTGCCCGAGCAGGCCGATCTGCTCGTACCAGCGCAGGGTGTGCGCGCTCAGGCCGGTGAACTGGGCGACCTCGCCGATGGTGTACCGGTCCTCGCCGTCCGGCCGCAGGTAGGCCGACGGCGGGGTCGCACAGGGCGTCGGGTCGAGCAGGTCGGTCGCTGGGATGCTCTCGATCACCGTCATGGCGTCCACGCTAAGACCTTCGAGTGCACTCTAGGCAAGCCCCGGTGAGCTGACGCCGCAGGCGTGTCCCCGAGGTCAGTCCGTCTTGGGCTCGGGCTTCGGCTCGGACTCGGGCTCCTGGGGGCTCTCGGGCTCGGCGGGCACCACCGGCAGGACGGCGGTCTCGGCCGCCGCGGGCTCGGGAGCCACCTCGCGGCGACGGCGCCACACGAGCACCCCGCCCGCAACCAGGACGGCCACCGCCGCCAGTGCGCCCAGCATCCACGGCAGCGCCGAGCCGCTGTGCGCGGCAGGCGAAGCCGCCAGCGGGACGGCGGCCGGCGAGGCGGGCTCGGTCGGCGAGGCAACGGCGCTCGGCGAGGCGGACGGGCTCGGGGTCGGCGAGTCCGAGGGGCTCGCGCCGGCGCTCGGGGAGGGCGAGTCCGAGGGCGAGGGTGACGGGGAGTCAGTGTTCGGGCTGGGGCGCGTCGCGCTGGCACTCGCCTTGCGGGTGGCGGTCCCACCCGTGGTGCCCCCGCCGGTGGGCGCGCCGGCCGGCGCCTTGCCCGGGACGGCGCCGAACCAGACGGTCACCGGGCCGTCCTTGGTACCGGAGACCCGGTTGCACCCGTCCATGAGCATTTCGACGATCAGCTCGTAGCTCCCGGCCGGGTTGCCGTCCGGCACCGACAGGGTCTCGTGCAGGACGTGGTCCCCCCGGGTGAGCCCGCCCAGCTGGAGGCGGTCGGAGTTCCACTGCGACATGGTCCCGGCGATCGGCGGCGTGAACCGGGAGAGCCCGAACCCGTGCGCGGCTCCCCGTCGATGCTCAGCCGGACGGACGGCGCCGGCCCGTGCGGGTAGCCGCCCTGCTGGTCGGTCGGGACCACCTCGACGTCCCAGGTGGTGTTGCTCAGGTCCGGGGCGTCCAGGTGCAGCACGTTGTCGATCGTCCGTGACCCGCCCATCGGGGACTGGGGGACCTGCCCGTAGACACCGTCGATCCGCCAGGTCCCGGTCACCGGCGTGGTGCACGAGTCCGCGTGCGCCACACCGGCACCCGTCAGCGAGCAGAGGGATATCGCAAGGGCCGAGGTCAGGCCGCGTCTGATCATGGTCCCGCATCCTAGGGGCAGCCGCCCCCCGCTCCCACGCCGGGACCGGCCCCGGGACGAAGCTCGCGCTGCGCGGGGGCCGGGCGGGGTGTAGAGAGGAAAGGTGCCTGTCCGGCGGCGATCCGACGTGCACTCCCGGCCCCGGCGATCCGGCCGCGCCCTGGTGCTCCTGCCGCTTGCACTCATTGCGGTGATCACCGTGGCGGACATCCTCAGCCCGCCGAACATCCACCTGGGCCCGCTGCTGGTGGTCGCCCCCGCGATCACCGCCTCGTTCGCCGGCGCCCGGCTGACCGCCCTGGTCGGAGTGATCGGGGTGGCCGCGCTGGTGGTGATCGGCGTGATGCGGGACGGCCTCACCACCTCCAACCACGAGACCCAGCTGGCCGCGCTGATCCTTGTCTCGGCGCTGGTGGTGGCCTTCCGCGCACTGCGGGACCGACATACCAGGGAGCTGGTGCAGGTCCGCTCGGTCTCCGAGGCCACCCAGCGGGTGCTGCTGCGCCCGCTGCCCACCCGGATCGGGCCGCTGCGGATCGCCTCGGTCTACCTGGCTGCCGAGGCCGAGGCGCAGATCGGCGGCGACCTGTACGCGGCGTCCCGCACCAGCACCGGCACCCGGCTGATCGTCGGCGACGTGCGAGGCAAGGGGCTCACCTCGCTGGGCGAGGCGGCCCTGCTGCTCGGCGCCTTCCGGGCTGCCGCGCACCTGCAGGCGACGCTGCCGGAGCTGGCCGCCTACCTGGACGGCAGCGTGAGCTGGGACCTGGCGGCCGCCGCCAGCGCCGATGGCGGCGACGACGGCGACCCCGAGCCGCCGCCGGACGGTGGGGGCGGGGAGGAGGACGGGGGTGGCGGTAGCGGCGACGGCGCCGGCGACGTGAAGCCGTCGGACGCGGGCGAGTCGTTCATCACCGCGGTCATCCTGGACATCCCGGACCACGGCGGCCAGATCCAGGTGATCAACTGCGGCCACCCGCCGCCGCTGCTGCTGCACGCCGGCCAGGTGCACAGCCTGGACGCGGCCCGGCCTGCCCCACCGCTGGGGCTGGGCGGGCTGGTCGAGCCGCGGTACGAGGCGGACGTCTTCCCGTTCGCCGGTGGTGACCGGCTGCTGCTGTACACCGACGGCGTAGTGGAGGCCCGCAACGGCGACCGCGACTTCTACCCCCTCACCGAGCGGATCCGCGCCTGGGCCACCGAGCGCCCCGCCGCGCTGCTCCAGCACCTGCGCCGCGACCTGCTCGGCTACGCGGGCGGGCGGCTGGGCGACGACGCCGCGATGGTGGCCCTGGAACGGGTGGCGGCGGAGCAGGGGACGGTAGAGGGCGAGGTCGCGGCGGAGCAGGGGACGGTAGAGGGCGAGGTCGCGGCGGAGCAGGGGACGGTAGAGGGCGAGGTCGCGGCGGAGCAGGGGACGACGGAGCAGGGGGCGACGGAGGGGGAGGTCGCGACGGAGCATGAAGCGGCCGCGCAGGTCGAGACTGGGTAGGCCCGGCGGAGCGGGCGGCCAGGGAGCAGGCGGCGGCGCGGGGCCTGCGGAACAGGTGACGGCGGATCAGTGGCGGCCGCTACCGTAGCCGGGTGACCACCTCTACGCCCGACTTCACGCCCGAGCAGCTCGCCCGCGGCCGGGATCTGCGGCGGGCCCTGCTGCCCTGGGTGCTCGGCGGGCGGGTGGCCGGGCTCGGGCTCACCCTGGTGCTCGGGCTGACCCCGGCCGGGGCCTGGCTGGTCGAGCGGTTCGGCGGTTCCTGGGCGGCCCGGGTGCTGGGCGGGGCTGCGGTGCTGGTGCTGCTCGGACAGGTGCTGGCGCTGCCGTTCGGGGCCCGGGTGCGGGTGGTCCGGCAGCGGTACGGGCTGGTCACCCAGGGCTGGCGCGGTTGGGCGGTGGACCAGGTGCGCTCGACGCTGCTGACCCTGGCGCTCACCCTGCCGGCCGCGCTCGGGGTGTACGCGCTGACCGGGTGGTCCACCCGGTGGTGGTGGGTGCCGGCGGCGGGCGCGGCGGCCCTGCTCACGGTGCTCCTCTCGTTCCTGTTCCCGCTGCTGGTGGAGCCGCTGTTCAACCGGTTCACCCCGATGCCGGACGGGGAGCAGCGCACCGCGCTGCTGGCGCTGGCCGAGCGGGACCGCGTCGTGGTGCGGGACGTGCTGGTCGCGGACGCCTCACGCCGGACCACCGCACTCAACGCGTACGTCTCCGGGCTGGGCGCGACCCGGCGGATCGTCGCCTACGACACCCTGCTGACCACCGCCGACCCGCGCGAGGTGGAGTTGGTGGTGGCGCACGAGCTGGGGCACGTGAAGCACCGGGACGTCCCGCTGGGCACCGCGCTCGGCGCCGTCGGGGCTGCCGTCGGCGTGGCCGTGCTGGCCCTGATGGCCGGTTGGCGGCCGCTGCTGGACGCGGCCGGGGCCACCGATCTCGCCGACCCGCGCTCGTTGCCGCTGCTGGCCGCCTGCGCGGCGGTACTGGGAGCGCTGACCGGGCCGGTGCAGGCGGCGGTGAGCCGGCGGGTGGAGGCCCGGGCGGACCGGCACGCGCTGGAGCTGACCGGGGACCCGGAGCAGTTCGTCGCGATGCAGCGGCGCCTGGCGCTGACCAACGTGGCGGACGTCGATCCGCCCCGGATCCTGGAGCTGCTCTTCGCCACCCACCCGAGCACGGCCCGCCGGATCGCGGCCGCCCGCCGCTGGCAGGCCCGCGCGGAAGGGTAGGCCGCGGGAGGGCAGGGTGCGAGCGGGTAGGGCGCGAGCGGACGGCCGGGTACGGAGGGCCGAAGGGACCCCTTCCAGACCCTGCTGCCCGAGCGACTGCCCAGCGAGCAGGCACCTGACGGAGCGGCAGTGCGCCCGCTCGGGGTGCTGGCCGCCGCGGCCAGTGCGGCGCGGTTCGAGCTGACGGCCGGTCAGGTGAGCCGTCCGGTCACCCACCGCAGCGTGGCCGAGCTGTGGCACGTGCTCACCGGGTCGGGCCGGCTCTGGCGCCGGCAGGACGCGTGCGAGGAGGTCACCGAACTGCTGCCCGGGGTCACGGTGACCATCCCCGCTCGGCACCCACTTCCAGTACCGGGCCGGCCCGGACGGCCTCGCGGTGCTCGGGGTCACCGCTCCCCCGTGGCCGGGGACTTCCGAGGAGGCGTGGGAGGTCCCGGGGCGCTGGCCGATGGCCGGGCCGCGCCCCGGGACGGACGCGGCGGGGTACTTCGTCCGCGAGGGCTCGCCGGACCGGGTCGGCGCGGAGTTCGCGCCGGTGGTGGCGGCGGCGGTCGAGGCGGTGCAGGCGGCGTTCGGGCCGGACCGGCTGCACAGCGCCTACCTGTACGGCTCGATCCCGCGCGGCGCCGCCGAGGCCGGTCGCTCGGACCTGGACCTGCTGCTGGCGCTCCGTCAGCCGCCCGGCCCGGCCGACCGGGCCGCGGTCGACGCCCTGTCAGCCGCGTTGGACGAGCAGTTCACGCAGATCACCGGGGTGGGTGCGCTGCTCCTCCCGGTCGAGCGACTGCTCAGCGAGGCCGAACGGTACGACCTGGGCTGGTTCCTGGCCTGCCTGTGCATCCCGCTGCTCGGGCCCGACCTGGCCAAGCAACTGCCTCGCTACCGCCCCGAGGACACTGCGCTCGCCCGGGAGACCAACGGCGAGATCGCCGACTGGCTACCCCGCTGGCGCGAGCGGGCCGCCGCCGGGGCCGACCCGGTGGCACTCACCCGGGGAGCGGCCCGCAAGCTGGTGCGCACCGGGCTCACCCTGGTGATGGGGCGCTGGGGCGGGTGGACCAGCGACCTGGCGCACTCCGCCGAGGTGTTCGCCGCCTACTACCCCGAACAGGCGCCCCGGATGCGCCGGGCCGCAGCCGCAGCCCGGGTCGGCAGCGCGGATCCGGCGGTGCCGGCCCTGCTGCTGGACGAGCTCGGCCCGTGGCTGGCCGCCGAGTACGCCCGGGTGCACGGAGTGAAGGGCGAGAGCCGGAACCAGAGCCGGAGCTAGAGCCCGAACCAGCGCCGGCGCGGCTACTGTTCGGCGAGGAATGAGTTCACCAACTCCCGGAACTCCTGCGGCTGTTCGACCCACGGACGGTGGCCGGACCGGTCCAGGACGGCGAGCCGGGCGCCCGGGTGGAGGGCGGCCACCGCGCGGGCGGGGGCGGTGCCGAGCAGGCCGTCGGAGGCGCCGGCCACCACCAGGACCGGCAGGTCGGTGACGGCCAGCCGGGCCAGGTCGGCGGGGTCGGTGGTGGACCCCGCGTAGAAGGCGTCGCGCAGCCAGGGGAAGGTGCTGCTGTGGCCCGGCACGTACTCGGCCAACCGGTCCCGGCTCCAGCTGTGCCAGGAGAAGGGCAGCAGCACGGCCCGCAGGAAACTCTCCTGCTCCGGCGGCAACTGCTCGCTCTCCAGGCGCAGTTCGGCGTTGACCGCGCGCTGGTACCAGGGTTCGCCGGAGCGGGCGGCGCGCAGCGCGGCCAGCTCCGCCGGGTCGGGCTCGCGGGCGGCCCGACCGACCGGGGTGACCAGGACCATTCGGCGCACCCGGTCCGGGTGGGCGGCCGCGTACTGCTGGGCGATCAGGGTGCCGGCCGAGTGGGCCAGCAGGTCGATCCGGGCCAGGCCCAGGTGCTCGCGCAACGCCTCGACATCCCGGGCCTGTTGGGCGAAGGCGACGGCGGCCCGGTCCTCCGGGACCGCCGAGCGGCCGGTGGCGCGCGGGTCGAGCAGTACCAGCGGACGGTCCTGGTCGAGGCCGCCGACCGTGCCCAGGTAGCGCAGGTCGGTACCCGGCCCGCCCGGGAGCACGATCAGCGGCGCACCGTCACCGGTGCCGAGCGGCTCGTACCAGAGCTTGGTTCCGTCGTACGAGGAGAAGATCGGCATGGCGGACACCCTGGCACGGCTGCGGCTCGACTGCCAGCCCTTACCGGTCCAGACCACCGGGGCTCGGGGCCGTAGGGGCCGGAACGGGGCCCGGAACGGGGCCCGGAACGGGGCCCGGAACGGGGCTCGGGAGCGGTCGGGCCGGCAGCCGGCCATGGCGTGCGTGCTGACTAGCCGAAGTAGCTGTGGAAGTTGGTGGCGAACTCGTTGTTGCTGTACTTGTCCCAGTTGATCGACCAGGTCATCAGCCCGCGCAGGGTGGAGTGGGTGCCGCCGCGCAGCGCGTAACTGCCGCAGTTGCTGCCCTTGGTCAGGCAGTCCAGCGCCTGGTCGACCGCGGCCGGGGCCACGTAGCCGTTGCCCGCATAGCTGTCGGCCGGCATGCCGATCGCCACCTGGGACGGGGCCAGCGCCGGGAACATGTTGCCGGTGTTGCCCGCCACCGGGAAGCCGGTCAGCAGCATGTCGGTCATCGCGATGTGGAAGTCCGCGCCGCCCATCGAGTGGTACTGGTTGTCCAGGCCCATGATGGAACCGGAGTTGTAGTCCTGGACGTGCAGCAGGGTCAGCGAGTTGCGCAGTGCGTAGATCACCGGCAGGAAGGCGCCGGCCCGCGGGTCCTGGCCGCCGAACGGGCCGGAACCGTAGTACTGGTAGCCGAGTTGGACGAAGAAGGTCTCCGGGGCCATGGTCAGCACGAACTTCGAGCCGTACTTGGCCTTGAGGGTCTGCAGCGCGGAGATGGTGTTGACGATCACCGGGGTGGTCGGGTTCTTGAAGTCGGTGTCACCGGTGTTCAGCGAGAGCGAGTGGCCCTCGAAGTCGACGTCCAGGCCGTCCAGGCCCCACTTGTCGATGATCGCGGAGACCGAGCTGACGAAGGCGTCCCGGGCCTGGGTGGTGGTGAGCTGCACCTCGCCGTTCTGACCGCCGATCGAGAGCAGGACCTTCTTGCCCTTGGCCTGCTTGGTGGCAATCGCGGCCTTGAAGTCGGCGTCGCTCTCGACGGTCGGGCACTCGCTGACCGAGCAGCGGTTGAAGTGGATGTTGCCGGAGGTCACCGAGTCGGGCTCGCCGAAGGCGAGGTCGATGACGTCCCAGGTGTCCGGCACGTCCGCCATCCGCATGTAGCCGGCGCCGTTGGCGAAGCTGGCGTGCAGGTAGCCGACCAGCGCATGGGTGGGCAGGCCGCCGCCGGGAGGCGGGGTGGTGGTGGGGCTGGGGGTCGGCGTGGGTGTCGGGGTGGGCGTGGGCGTGGGGGTGGGGGTGGGCGTGGGTGTCGGCGTCGGGGTCGGGGAGGTGCTCGGGTTGCCCGGGCCCGCGAGCGAGACGTCGTCCGCGTAGTAGGTGCCCTGTCCGTACCACCCGTGCAGGAAGACCGTGGCGCTGGTCTGGTTGGCCGCGGTGGTGAAGCTGACCGAGAGCTGCTGGTAGCCGCCGCCGGTGCTCGGGGTCCAGGTGCTGGTGCCGCCGTTGACGCCCAGGTAGACGTACGCGCCGTTGACGTAGGAGCTCAGCGTGTACGCGGTGTTCGGCTGCACCGTGACGGTCTGCGTGCACTGCGCGTTGTCGGCGGAGCTCGCCGCCCCCGCGAGGGCGTAACTGCCGCTGTGTGCATGGCCGGTGACCACGCTGCCGGTGCCGCCGGAGCAGCTCCAACCGGTCAGCGTGCCGGTCTCGAAGCCGCCGTTGACCAGGTACTCGCCGGCCGCAGCGGTGCCGGCCAGGCCGACGGTGAGGCCGACCGCGCCGGCGATGGTGACCGCGCAGGCGGTGCCCAGCGCGGCGAGTTGGCGCCGGGCGCGGGGGCGGGGTCGGGCGGTGCCGGATTCGGCACTGGGGGATTCAGTGGTCCGGGATCCGGCGCGCGGGCGCGGCCGACCGGCTCTGTTGAGACTGCGCATGTGGGGATGCTCCTGCCTCGGACTGTCTCACGTGGGGGAAGACCACCCCCGGGACAGGGCAGGACGGGACCCCGGCACCGGCCCCGGACTGGTCCAGACCACTGAACCGGTCTGGACCAGTCCGTGTCAATGCTTCCAACTGACGCGGATTCCCCTGACGGCAGGTCAGGCCGGATGCCCGCCGCTCAGCTCTTGGTGCGCGCGCAGTGCCGGGCTGCCTCGGCCGAGCAGGTGCAGGAAGTCGGCCGCCAGGACGGGGCGGATCGCACCGTGCGTGAGGACCGCGTTGCGCGCGTCGCGTGCGGGTGGACCCGCGCTGAGGTCCGGCCGGCGGAGCGCTGGAGCCGGGGCAGTGTGATCGATTCGGGGGTTGTCCCCGGTGTCCGGGTGCCCGAAGACTGGTCACGTGGACATGACGCCCTCGACGCCCGCCCGCCCCGCGGCCCTGGTCTTCGCGGACCAGGTGCTGGACCCCGACTCGTTCCGCAGCTGGGACGCGCCGCCGGTCTACGACCGCTCCGCCACCCCCTACGACGCGGACCTGGCCCGGGCCCGGGCCCGCAGCGGGGCCGACGAGGCCGCCCTCACCGGGGAGGGGACCGTCGGCGGACACCGGGTGGCGGTGCTGCTGAGCGAGTTCACCTTCCTGGCCGGCTCGATCGGCACCGCAACCGCAGCCCGGCTGCTCGCCGCCGTCGAACGGGCGACGGCCGAACGGCTGCCGCTGCTCGCCTTCCCCGCCTCCGGCGGCACCCGGATGCAGGAGGGCACGCCCGCCTTCGTCCGCATGATCGCGATCGCCAACGCCGTCACCGCGCACAAGGCGGCCGGGCTGCCGTACCTGGTGCACCTGCGGCACCCCACCACCGGCGGGGTGCTGGCCTCCTGGGGCTCGCTCGGGCAGTCCACCACGGCGGAGCCGGGCGCCCTGGTCGGGTTCCTCGGGCCGCGGGTGTACCAGGCGCTGTACGGTGCGCCTTTCCCGGAGGGGGTACAGCAGGCGGAGCACCTGGAACGGTTCGGCACGGTGGACGCGGTACTGGAGCCGGGCGCGCTGCGGGAGCGGTTGATTCCGGCGCTGGGGATCCTGACGTCGCCTCAGGCCGGCGCTGCTCCGGCTGCGGCTGACCTGGTGTCACCCCCACCGGTGGGCGAGCCCGCCTGGCGGTCCGTCACGCTGACCCGCGATCCAGGCCGTCCCGGGCTGGCCGAGCTGCTGGCGCAGGCCGAGGCGGTGGTGCCGCTGTCCGGCACCGGGGCGGGCGAGCGGGACGACGCGTTGCGGCTGGCGCTGGCCCGGCTGGACGGGGTCAGCTGCGTGGTGGTCGGCCACGACCGGGCGGCGGCAGCCGCGCACGGGCCGGTGGGACCGGGCGCGCTGCGCACCGCACGGCGCGGCATGCGGCTGGCCGCGGAGCTGCGGCTGCCGCTGCTGACCGTGATCGACACCCACGGCGCGGTGCTGAGCCAGGCGGCCGAGGAGGGCGCGCTGGCCGGGGAGATCGCCCGCTGCGTGGCGGCGCAGAGCACGGTGCCCGTCCCGGTGGTGACCCTGCTGCTCGGCGAGGGTGCGGGCGGTGCGGCGCTGGCGCTGCTGCCGGCCGACCGCGCGCTGGCGATGGAGCACGCCTGGCTCTCGCCGCTCCCGCCGGAGGGCGCCTCGGTGATCCTGCACCGAACCCCCGACCTGGCCCCGCAGCTGGCGGACCAGCAGCGGATCAACGCCGCGCAGTTGCTGCGGGAGGGCGTGGTGGACCGGATCCTCCCGGAACCGGCGGACGAGGACGCAGCGGACTTCACCCGCCGCGTGGTGGGCGTGCTGGCCGACGAGCTGCGGCTGGCGGCAGGCCTGGCAGTACCGGGGGCCCGGCTCGACCGGTTCCGCGCACTGGGGGGCTGAGAAACCTGGAACTGAAGGGGCGGGTCAGGGTGGAGCGGCCCGGGAGCGGGTTCAGCTGACGGCGATTGCGCTGAGAGCGTCGCGGGGTTCCACCGGGCGCGACCGGCGGGCAGAGTCGGTCGCATGAGACTCCTGATCCTCGGCGGCACCGAGTTCGTCGGCCGCGCCTTCGCCGACGAAGCCCGCTCCCGCGGCTGGGAGGTGACCGTCTTCCACCGCGGCCGCCACCCCGCCCCCGCACACGTGACCGTCCTGCACGGGGACCGCACCGCGCCCGACGGGCCGGCCGCTCTCGAGGCCGGCGAATGGGACCTGGTGGTGGACACCTGGCGGGGCGCGCCGGTCCACGTCCGTCGGGCCGCCCGGCTGCTCAAGGAGCGCGCCCGCCACTACACCTATGTCTCCAGCCGCTCCGTCTACGCCTACCCCGCCGCGCCCGGCCTGGACGAGGACGGCCCGCTGGAGCCCGGCGACCCCGACTCCACCGACACCGCCTACGCGGGTGCCAAGCGCGGCGGCGAGCTGGCCGCGCTCGCGGAGTTCGGGGACCGGGCGCTGCTGGCCCGGGCCGGCCTGGTGCTCGGGCCGGGCGAGAACGTGGGCCGGCTGCCCTGGTGGCTGAACTGGGTGGCGCGCGGCGGCGACGTACTGGCGCCCGGGCCGCGCGAGCTGCCGATCCAGTACATCGACGCCCGCGACCTGGCGATCTGGTGCCTGGAAGCGGCCGCCGAGGGGCGCAGCGGCGCGTACAACCTGGTCAGCCCGCGCGGACACGCCACCATGGGCGAACTGCTCGAGGCCTGCGTCGAGGCCACCGGTGCCGGGGCCGAACTGCGCTGGGTGGAGCCGGAGCTGCTGACCGCGGCGGGTGTCGAGCCGTGGACCCAGCTGCCGATCTGGATCCCGCCGGGCGAGCTGCACTCCATCATGCACCAGGCGACGGTGGCCAAGGCGGTGGCGGCCGGTCTGACGTGCCGACCGCTGGCCGAGACCGTCGCCGACACCTGGGCCTGGCAGCGCGAACTGCCTGGCCGGCAGCCCGCGGGCACCGAGCACTCGCCCACCGGGATCACCCCGGAGCTGGCCGCCGAGTTGCTGAGCCGGGGTCACTGACGGGCAGTCAGCTCCCGGGCACGTGCTGCCGCGCCGGTCGAGCCCGCCGACCCGGCCGCCCCCGCGGCCGCCGGGTCCGGCGCGAAGCCGAAGTGCACCACCTTCCCGCGGTCGGCGGGCCGCCAGCCCCAGCCGCCCGCCAGCGCGTCCACCAGCACCAGGCCGCGCCCGGAGGGCAGTTCGTCGCCCGCCACCAGCGGCACCGGCGGGTGGGGGGGGCGGTCGGCGACTTCCACCAGTAGCAGCCGACCGCTCCAGCTCACCGTCACCTCGCACTGGCCGCCCCCGTGTTCGAGCGCGTTGGCCACCAGTTCGCTGGTGCACAGCCGCAGGTCCTCCAGCGTGTCCCGGGAGAACGGCAGCCGCCAGCGCGCGGCCGCCGCGACCACCCGGTCGCGGGCCCTGCGGACGGCCCCGGCACCGGCGGTGACGGAAAATTCGTCCCGCTCGGGACGGTACTCGCGCTCCATCTCGGCATCTCCTCGGCGAACCGGGGGCGGACGAGGTGCACGCTCCTCCCCCACGACTGATACACAGTCAACCGACTTACGCCGACGAAGAGAACGGTCCATGCTGGACTGAGTCGTGAATGACGTGAATCACGGGGGAGCCATGGCACGCACGCCGAACAGAGAACTCGCCGACCTACTGGCCGAGGCCCGCTGGGGCAACGACCAGCTGGCCCGGGCGGTCAACCGGATCGGCCGGGAGACCGGCCTGGAACTGACCTACGACCACTCCGCGGTCTCGCACTGGCTCAAGGGCGTGCGCCCGCGCGCAGCCGTCCGGCCGGTGATCGCCGAGGCCTTCGCCCGCCGGCTCGCGCGGCCGGTCACCTCGCAGCAGGCCGGCTTCGGTGCGGCCCCGGCCGGCCGGGCCGAGGGCGGCACCCAGTCGGCGCAGTCGGCGCTGGCCGACCTGTCGGACCTGGTCAGGGACGACATGGACCCGTCCCGCCGCAGCATGCTGGCCGCCGGACTCTACTCCGCCGCGATGCTGGTGCCCGGCTACACCGAACTCGCACACCGGTTGGACGGCGCACGCGCGGAGGTGCGCGCCGGGCGCACGGTGCGGATCGGGGAGAGCGAGGTCGAGACGGTTCGCGCGATGACCGAGCGGATCGCCGCGATCCTGGACGAGCTCGGCGGCGGCCACGCCCGCCCGATGAGCGCCGCCTTCCTGGCCAACACCGTGATGCCGTGGCTGAGTGCCGACGGCACCCCTGCGGTGAAGAAGTCGATGCTGGCCGCCGCCTCCGACCTGGTGTACCTGACCGGCTGGATGGCGATGTACGAACGAGCGCACGGCCTGGGCCAGCAGTACTTCGGCGAGGCGCTCAACCTGGCCCAGGACGGCCAGGACCACGTGACGTACTGCCGCACCCTGCGCGGCATGTCGCTGCAGGCCGCCAACCTCGGCTACGGGCCGCGTGCCCTGGAGTACGCGGACGCCGCCGCCGAGTGCGCGCCCGCCGCCGGCCCCAGGCTCACCGCCTTCCTGCGCGGCCAGCAGGCGCACGGCGCCGCCCTGGTGCACGACCAGCGCCTGGCCTTCACCCGCCTGAACCAGACCGAGGCGGCGCTGGCCAAGGCCGACGGCCGCAACGACGCGGTGGGCGGCTACGACTGGGCGGCCTACCACTTCCACGTGAGCAGCGTGCTGTACGCGCTCGGCGACCTGCCCAGGTCGATCCAGGCCATGCGCCAGTCCAACCGGGTCCGCCCGGCCAACGAGCGCCAGGGCCGGCTGCACGCCAACGGGGTGCTGGCGTCCCGTCAGTGGGAGCTGGGCCACGTGGAGGCGGCCGCCACCACCTGGCACGAGTTCCTGAACGACTACACGACGCTGTCCACCGCGCGCGGCGACGAGCACTTCGACGTGCTGCGGCGCAGCGTGGCCACGCAGTCGGGCAGCCGGGTGGTGCGGCGGCTCGGCGAGCGGGTGCGCGAGGTGGGGCGGCAGAAGACGGCCACGGCGACGGTCTGACCGAGGAAGGTACCCCCCGGGGGTATAACATAGGCGGCGTCGCTCACCCACCCCCAGGAAAGCGGAGGCCGACGCCATGGACGCGATCCGACACGCCCTCTCCATCACCGGCTCGATGACCTGGCAGATCACCTGGGCGCTGATCCTGGGCTTCCTGCTCTCCGCGATCGTCCAGGCGGTGGTGCGCAGGTCCACCGTGGTCCGGCTGCTGGGCGACGACCGGCCGCGCACCCTGGCCGTCGCCTCGCTGCTCGGCGCCGCCTCGTCCTCCTGCTCGTACGCCGCGGTGGCGCTGGCCCGCTCGCTCTTCCGCAAGGGGGCGAACTTCACCGCGGCGATGGCCTTCGAGATCGCCTCCACCAACCTGGTGGTCGAGCTCGGCGTGATCCTGGCCCTGCTGATGGGCTGGCAGTTCACCGCGGCGGAGTTCGTCGGCGGGCCGGTGATGATCCTGCTGCTGGCCCTGCTGTTCCGCCTCTTCCTGCGGTCCAAACTGCTGCGCGAGGCCCGGGAGCAGGCCGACCGGGGGCTGGCCGGGTCGATGGAGGGGCACGCCGCGATGGACATGTCGGTGGCGGGCGAGGGCCCGCTCGGCCGCCGACTGCTCTCCCCCGCCGGGTTCACCGCCACCGCGCACGTCTTCGTGATGGAGTGGGCGGCGATCCTCAAGGACCTGGTGGGCGGCCTGCTGATCGCCGGAGCGATCGCCGCCTGGGTGCCGGACAGCTTCTGGCACTCGTTCTTCTTCGCCGGGCACCCGCTGGCCGGCAAGCTCTGGGGACCGCTGGTCGGGCCACTGGTGGCGGTGGTCTCGTTCGTCTGCTCGATCGGCAACGTGCCGCTGGCGGTGGTGCTCTGGAAGGGCGGGATCAGCTTCGGCGGCGTGGTCGCCTTCATCTTCGCGGACCTGCTGATCCTGCCGATCCTGAACATCTACCGGAAGTACTACGGGCTGCGGATGGCCGCCTTCCTGGCCGGCACCTTCTACCTGGCGATGGTGCTGGCCGGGTACCTGGTGGAGTTCCTCTTCGGCGGCCTGGGACTGGTACCGGACCAGCGCGACGCGACGGTGCCGATGGAGGGGATCAGCTGGAACTACACCACCTGGCTGAACATCGTCTTCCTGCTGCTGGCCGGGGTGCTGGTGGTGCGGTTCCTGCGCACCGGCGGCCGGGCCATGCTGCGAATGATGGGTGGCTCCCCGGACACGGACCACAGCGGACACGCGGGGCATACGGACCACAGCGGGCACGACGGGCACGCGGGGCACGGCCCGCATGAGGGACATGGCGCGCCCGAGGGGCATGAGGGACACCACCAGCACCACGACCACCACTGACACACCCTCAAGCTACCCTCGCGCCATGCCTCCTCTCCTGGTCACCGACGAAGAGCGCCGGTCCCGGCTCGGCCGCCGCCACCTGCTGGCGGCGGCCGACCGGGTCACCGGTGTGCCGCAGGTGGCGGACGCCCTGGTCGGCCTGCACGCCACCGACGCCGCCACCGTCTACCTCAGTGCCTGCGCCCGCCTCGCCGAGCCGTCGGCGCAGGCGGTGGACCGGGCCCTGTACGAGGACGTCTCGCTGGTCAAGCTGCTCTCGATGCGGCGCACCATCTTCGCGGTGACCGAGGAGTTCGCCCCGTACGTCAGCTCCTCCACCGCCAGGGCGATCGCGGCCAAGGAGCGCGCCACCCTGATGAAGCACCTGGTGGAGGGCGGCGAGGGCTGGACCGAGGCGCGGCTGGCCGCGACCGAGCGCGCGGTGCTGACCGCCCTCGGCGAGCGCGGTGAGGCCACCACCAGCCAGCTCGCCGAGGATGTCCCCGCGCTGCGCGAGACCATCCTGATGGCCCCGGGCAAGCCGTACGAGGCGCGGCAGAGCATCGGCAGCCGGCTGCTGCGGCTGCTCGCCTCGGACGGGCACGTGCGCCGCTGCCGCCCGCGCGGCTCCTGGCTGAGCAGCAGTTATCCCTGGGCGCTGGTACCGCAGTTGCCCGATCTGCCGGTGCGCGAGGCCAAGGCCGAGGTGGCCCGGCGCTGGCTGGCCTCGTTCGGCCCGGCCACCGAGACGGATCTGAAGTGGTGGACCGGCTGGACGCTGGGCGACACCCGCAAGGCGCTGGCCGACCTGGCGGCCATCCGGGTCGAGCTGGCCGGCGGGGTGGCAGGGCTGGTGCTGCCCGGCGACGAGGAGCCCGGGGCGGCTCCTCCGCAGCCGTGGGCCGCGCTGCTGCCGTCACTGGACCCGACCATGATGGGCTGGCGGGAGCGCGGCTGGTACCTGCGCCCGGAGGACGTGCCGGCCCTGTTCGACCGGGCGGGCAACGCCGGGCCGACCGTCTGGTGGAACGGCCGGGTGATCGGCGGCTGGGCGCAGCGGGCTGACGGCGAACTGGTCTGGCGCCTGTTCACCGACCCCGGCGCCGAGGGGCGGGCGGCCGTCGAGGCGCAGGCCGAGCGGCTGTCCGGCTGGCTCGGTGCGGTCCGGGTGACACCGCGGTTCCGGACTCCGCTGGAGCGCGAGCTGAGCTCTTCGTAGACTGACCGGCCAGGCGCGCTGCGACCGAGGCCCCCTCGGCCGCGGGTGGTGAATCCGGTGTGCACGAAGATCCCCAACTGCTACGCTGACGCCGCACTTTGTGGATATTTGACGCATCTTCACAATGCCGCATCCATTTCAGGGGAGAATTGATGCACATTCGCCAGGCAGCCAGCTCGCTGCTGCGCCGCAAGGCCGCAGCGGTGGCCGTCCTCGCCCTCGTGGTGCCCGCGGTGCCCGCCGTCGCGCTGGCCACCGCGCCGGTCGCCGCCGCCGCCGCGCCGGACAGTACCGTGGCCACCACCCCGCAGCTGGGGTTCAACACCTGGAACGCCTTCGGCTGCGCCCCGGGGGTCGACGGCAAGCCCGGTCCCACCGAGGCGCTGATCAAGTCGACCGCCGATGCCATCCACAGCAACGGGATGCAGGCCGCCGGCTACACCTACATCAACATCGACGACTGCTGGATGACCCACGACCGGGACGGCAACGGGAACCTGGTCGCCGACCCGGCCCGGTTCCCGGACGGGATCAACGGCGTCGCCGACTACGTCCACTCGCTCGGCCTCAAGCTCGGCATCTACGAGTCCGCCGGCACCATGACCTGCCAGCAGTTCCCCGGCAGCCTGGGCCACGAGGGCCAGGACGCCAACCTGTTCGCCGCCTGGGGCGTGGACTACCTCAAGTACGACAACTGCTACAACAACGGCGTTCCCTCGCGGCAGCGCTACACCGCGATGCGCGACGCGCTGGCCGCCACCGGCCACCACATCCTGTACAGCATCTGCAACTGGGGCGAGGACTCGCCCTGGATCTGGGGCGCCGCGACCGGTAACTCCTGGCGCACCACCGGCGACATCAACGCCAGCTACGGCAGCATGCTGTCGATCTTCCACGCCAACGTGGGCCTGGGCGCCTGGGCCGGTCCGCACCACTGGAACGACCCGGACATGCTCGAGGTGGGCAACGGGATGTCCGCCATCGAGGACCGCTCCGAGTTCAGCCTCTGGTCGATGATGGCCGCGCCGCTGATCGCCGGCAACGACTTCGGCAGGACCAGCCCCGACGCGCTGGCCACCCTGACCAACGCCCGGCTGATCGCGGTCGACCAGGACTCGCTGAGTCAGCAGGCGCACCTGGTCGACGCCGCCGGCGGGCTGGACGTGCTGGCCAAGCCGCTGGCGGGCGGTGACGTGGCGGTGGCGCTGTTCAACGAGGGCGGCAGCACCGCGACCATCTCCACCAGCGCGGCCGCGGTCGGCAAGACCGGCGCCGCCTCCTACGGCCTGACCGACCTGTGGAGCGGCGCCACCAGCTCCACCACCGGTGCGATCAGCGCCTCCGTCCCGGCCCACGGCACCGTCGTCTACCGCCTCTCCGGCGGCAACGCCACCGCGCTCAACGCCGGTGTGCTGAACGGGGCCGGCAGCGGCAAGTGCCTGGACCAGCCGCACGGTGACACCAACCCCGTCACGGGCGTGCAGCTGCAGCTCTTCACCTGCAAGGGCAGCACCAACCAGGTCTTCACCCGCACCGCCGCCAACCAGATCACCCTCTACACCGGCGCGGCCACCCTCTGCCTGGACGCCTTCAACAACCAGACCACCGCAGGCACCAAGGTGCAGACCTGGACCTGCAACGGGCAGACCAACCAGCAGTGGAAGTTCAACGCGGACGGCAGCATCACGGGCGTGCAGTCAGGCCTGTGCCTGGACGCGACCGGTGCCACCACCACGGACGGCACCCTGCTGGAGCTGTGGACGTGCAACGGCGGCAGCAACCAGAAGTTCACGCTGAGCTGACCAGCAGGCCCGGCGCGAGGGCCGGTCGGTCCGGGGATTCCCCCGGCCGACCGGCCCTCGTCGTTTCCTGAGGTGGAGACAGGATTCGAACCTATGTGCACGGCATTGCGGGCCGTTGCCTCGCCCCTCGGCCACTCCACCCAGTGGTACTGCCTGCCGGAATCGATCATGCCGCAGCCCGCCGTGCCTGGCTTCAACGGCGCCGACGAAGTCACCCGCTCGGCCCAGGAAGGGGGCTCGCCTGGGCAGCGGCGCGAACTTTGATGGCGTCTCAGGTACCGCACACTCAGCACCGCAGTGCCGCTGGCCACGGGCACCGCAGCCGCTCGGCCCGACTGCGCGTCAGTGCGGCCACAGCTCGGCGCGCTGGTCGGCGACCACCGCGCCGAGCTCGGCCAGCACCCGCTCCACCGGCAGCGGTTCGAGCCGCCGGCCGTCGCGCAGCCGTAGGGCCGCCGCACCGTCCGCCGCCTCCTTGGCGCCCAGCACCGCCTGGTAGGGCACCAGGCGGTGCTCCCGGATCCGGGCGCCCAGGCTGCCCTCGCGCGGGTCGGCCAGCTCGGCCCGCAGGTCCAGCTCCCGGGCCCGGGCCAGCAGCGCCCGCGCGGCCGGCAGTTGCTCCTCGGAGACCGGCAGCACTGCCAGCTGGACCGGGGCCAGCCAGGCCGGGAACGCCCCGCCGTGCTGCTCGATCAGCTGGGCCACCGCCCGCTCCACGCTGCCGATGATGCTGCGGTGCACCATCACCGGTCGGTGCTTGGCGCCGTCCGGTCCGACGTAGTGCAGGTCGAACCGGGCCGGCTGGTGGAAGTCGACCTGGACGGTGGACAGGGTGGCCTCCCGGCCCGCGCTGTCGGTGATCTGCACATCGATCTTCGGACCGTAGAAGGCGGCCTCGCCCTTCGCGCGCTCGTACTCGATGCCCAGCCCGTCCAGCGCCTGTTCCAGCAACTCGGCCGAGCGGCGCCACAGTTCGGGGTCGGCCACGTACTTGGCCCCGTCCCCCGCGAGCGAGAGCCGGTAGCGGACCGGCCCGATGCCCAGCGCCCGGTGCGCCCGCCGGATCAGCTCCAGCGCGCCGCGCGCCTCCTCGGCCACCTGCTCGACGGTGCAGAAGATGTGCGCGTCGTTCAGCTGGATGGCCCGCACCCGGGTCAGCCCGCCCAGCACCCCGGACCGCTCGGAGCGGTACATGCCGCCCAGTTCCGCCATCCGCAGCGGCAGTTCGCGGTAACTGCGGGACCGGGAGCGGAACATCACCGCATGGTGCGGACACAGGCTCGGACGCAGGACCAGCTCCTCCTCGGCGCCCAGCTCCATCGGTGGGAACATGTCCTCGCGGTAGTGCGCCCAGTGGCCGGAGAGTTCGTAGAGTTCGCGTTTGCCCAGCACCGGCGAGTACACGTGCTGGTACCCGGCCCGGCGCTCCTCGCGCCGGATGTACTCCTCCAGGCTGTGCCGGATCGCGGCCCCGGCCGGCAGCCAGTACGGCAGGCCGGCGCCGATCAGCGGGTCGGTGTCGAAGAGCTCCAACTCGCGGCCGAGCTTGCGGTGGTCGGGCATGGCGTTCTCCCTCAAGACGTTCTGGGGGGCGAACGCCGCACAGCACGAAGCCCCGGGGCGTTCGCCCCGGGGCTTCGGACCAGGTCAGCAGTCAGCGCGCCGGGACGGTGTCCGGCGTCGTCGTCATGGCGATGCAAGCGCGCTTCATGCCGGCCACCGTACTGCTATAAAGCCGATATGGACAAGCGAATCGCCGAGCTGACCTGCGCCCACCTCGCCGATGCCTGCCTGCGGGCCGGCCTGCCCGTGCGCTGCGCGCCGGCCGGCACCCGGGCGCTGGTTCCGGGCACCCGCCTGGCCGGGCCGGTGCGGCCCGCCCGGCACGCGGGCAGCGTGGACGTCTTCCTGGAGGCGCTCACCCTGGCCGCCCCCGGCGAGGTGCTGGTGGTGGACAACGCGGGCCGGCTGGACGAGAGCTGCGTCGGCGACCTGGTCGCGCTGGAGGCCCGGGCGGCCGGGCTCGCCGGCCTGCTGATCTGGGGACTGCACCGGGACAGCGCCGACCTGCGGGCGATCGGCCTGCCCGTGTTCAGCCTCGGCTCGCTGCCCACCGGCCCGCTCGCCGCGCGCGAGCGGGCGGCGGACGCGCTCAGCGCCGCCCGGGTCGGCGAGTGGACCGCCACGACCGCCGACTACCTGGTGGCCGACGAGGACGGTGCGCTCCTGCTGCCCGCCGACCGGCTGCCCGAACTGCTGGAGCTGGCAGAGGCGATCCGCGACACCGAGCGACGCCAGGCCGAGCTGATCCACCAGGGCCGCCCGTTGCGCGAGCAGGTCGGCTTCGACGCCTTCCTGGCCGCGCGCGCCGCCGAGCCCGCGCTGACCTTCCGCGAGCACCTGCGCCGGGTCGGCGGCGCGATCGAGGAGTGACCCGCCGGCCGGTGACCTGCCGGCCCGTGGCCGCCGGTCACCGGCCGGCGTGGTCCGGGTGGCCCGCCCCGGTCAGCCCGCCCGCTCGCCGGTGACGTCGTACAGGTGGTGCACCGGGTCGTGCAGGAAGTACTGCGCGAAGGTGGCGACGGTGAAGCGGGCGCCGTCGGAGCGGCCGCCGGTGCGCTGCCACTGGTCGTCGGCGACCTGCTCGAAGGCGGCGGCGATCCGCTCGCCGGCCTCGGCCAGCTCGGGGCCGACCAGGGCCGGGTCCTGCTCGTGGTAGCGCTCGGCCAGCGCGGTCTCGTCCTGGTCCCAGCTGGGGAAGAGCGGGCCGTCCTGAGTGAGCATCAGGTCCAGCCGGTAGGCGAAGAGGCGGAACACGTCGCGCACGTGGCAGGCGTACTCGAGGGCCGACCAGGTGGCCGGGTCGGGCCGCCGGGCCAGCGCGGCGGGGTCGCCGGCCAGCAGCGCGGCCCAGGCGGCGGCGTTGGCCCGCACCAGCGCGGGCACCTCGGTGGGGGGCACGGCCGGGGTGTCCAGGCCGCAGTCGGGGCAGGCCCGCTCCAGTACCCAGGTCCAGTCCTTGGTGTCCGCGACGATCGCGTCGGTGGTGTGCTCTGCGCTGTCCATGGGCCCAAGCCTGCCGGTCGGCGCCCCCGGTCGGCCAGTGGCGGCGGTGCCACCTTCCATCAAGATCCCGCCAGCGCGTCGGGCGGGATATGGCGGTGGCGCCCACAGACCGCGCGGGTTTAGTGGTCCCGGCTCACATGGGTGTCGGGCGCCGCGCTCCTTACCGTTTCGGCCCATGGAGAGCACCGAGTCAACAGCCCAGCCCGCCGCCCCGGTCCTGGAGCTGGCCGGCCGCACCGCGCTGGTCACCGGCGCGGCCGGCGGCATCGGCCGGGCCTGCGCCCAGACCCTGGCGGCAGCCGGCGCCCGGGTCTACGTGGTGGACCTGGCCGCCGAGGCCGCGGCGGCGCTGGCGGCCGAGATCGGCGGCACCGCCGTGCCGGTTGACCTGGCCGACCCGCAGGCCGTGGAAGCGCTGCCCGCCGACGCGGACATCGTGGTCAACAACGCCGGGCTGCAGTACGTGGCGCCGCTGCACGAGTTCCCGGTGGAGAAGTTCGCCCTGATCCAGCGGGTGATGGTGGAGGCGCCGTTCCGGATCCTGCGCCGCACCCTGCCGCACATGTACCAGCAGGGCTGGGGCCGGGTGGTGAACCTCTCCTCGGTGCACGGCCTGCGGGCCAGTGCCTACAAGGCCGCCTACGTGACCGCCAAGCACGCCCTGGAAGGGCTCAGCAAGGTGGTCGCGCTGGAGGGCGCGCCGCACGGCGTGACCAGCAACTGCGTCAACCCGGGCTACGTGCGCACCCCGCTGGTGGAGCGCCAGCTCGCCGACCAGGCGGCCGCCCACGGCATCCCGGTCGAGCAGGTGCTGACCCAGGTGCTGCTGGAGCGCCCCGCGATCAAGCGCCTGATCGAGCCGGACGAGGTCGCCCAGGCGGTGCTCTGGCTCTGCTCCGCCGCCGCCGGCTACATCACCGGCACCTCGCTCACCATGGACGGCGGCTGGACCGCCCACTGACTTCCCGTCACTCACCCCGCCGCTCACCCGGCAGCTCACCCCCGGTACTCCCCCCGGGTACTCCCCCTCCCCACCCCCAGGACGGTTCCCGCATGTCCCGCTCCCTCAGCCGCGTGGTCGGCGCCAGCCTGATCGGCACCACCGTCGAGTGGTACGACTACTTCCTCTACGGCACCGCCGCCGCCCTCGTCTTCGGCAAGGTGTTCTTCCCGCACAGCGACCCGCTCACCGGCACCCTGCTCGCCTTCGTCACCTACGCGCTCGGCTTCGCGGCCCGCCCGCTGGGCGCCCTGGTCTTCGGCCACTACGGCGACCGGATCGGCCGCAAGCGACTGCTGGTGCTCAGCCTGCTGCTGATGGGCAGCGCCACCACGCTGATCGGCGTCCTGCCGACCTACAACCAGGTGGGCGTGGCCGCCCCGGTGCTGCTCACCGTGCTGCGCCTGGTCCAGGGCTTCGCGCTGGGCGGCGAGTGGGGCGGCGCGGTGCTGCTGGTCTCCGAGCACGGCGACCAGCGCCGGCGCGGCTTCTGGGCCTCCTGGCCGCAGGGCGGCGCGCCCGCCGGCAACCTGCTGGCGGCCGGGGTGCTCTCGCTGCTCACCGGGGTGCAGTCGGAGCAGCAGTTCCTGGCCTGGGGCTGGCGGGTGCCGTTCCTGCTCTCGGCGGTGCTGGTGCTGGTGGGCCTGTGGATCCGGCTCGGGGTGGACGAGTCCCCGCTGTTCAAGCAGGCGCTGGCCGCCGCCAAGGCCCGCGAGGAGCAGAGCCGGGCCGAGGCGACGCCGCTGCTGGCGGTGCTGCGCGACCACTGGCGGGACGTGCTGATCGCGATGGGCGCCCGGCTCGCGGAGAACATCTCGTACTACGTGATGACCACGTTCGTGCTGGTGTACGCGGTGTCGCACGCGCACTTCCACAAGCAGAGCGCGCTCAACGCGGTGCTGATCGGCTCGGCGATCCAGTTCGCGCTGATCCCGCTCTTCGGCGCGCTCTCCGACAAGGTGGGCCGCAAGCCGGTGTACCTGGTGGGCGCGGCCGGGGTGGGGGCCTGGGCGTTCGCCTTCTTCCGGCTGGTGGACGCGCACTCCTTCGGCGAGCTGGTGCTCGCGGTGACGGTGGGCCTGGTCTTCCACAGCGCGATGTACGCCCCGCAGGCGGCCTTCTTCGCCGAGCTGTTCGGAACCCGGGTGCGGTACTCCGGCGCCTCGATCGGGGCCCAGTTCTCCTCGGTGGCCGCCGGTGCGCCGGCCCCGCTGATCGCCACCGCGCTGCTCAAGGACTACGGCAGCGCGACGCCGATCGCGGTGTACGTGGCGCTGGCGGCGGTGCTCACCCTGGCGGCGGTGGCCTTCGCCCGGGAGACCCGGGGCCGGGACCTGGCGGCGGTGGCGGCGAGCTCCGGCGCGGCGGGCGCGGCCCGGGCGGCCCGTGCCGACGTGGCGGCGGCCGATGCCTGACGCGGTATACGGCGAGCGGGCCCTGCCGGGTGCACCCGGCAGGGCCCGCTCGCCGTTCGACGGTGCGCTACGAGCAGGTGATGGCGAGTGAGGTGACGCCCGAGCACTTGCGGTGGTCGCTGTCGTCGGCTGCCACCGGGTCCGCCGGGGCGCTTGCGGTGCGGGTGGCGGTGAGGGTCACGTTGATCCCCAGCAACCCGACCGGGACGGTGAAGTGCCGCACCACCGACGCGCCGTTGGCCAGCGCTCCGGTCGCGCAGCTGAGCTGACCCGCCGTCACCGTGCAGTCCGTGCTGGTGGCCCGGATGCCGGCCGGCAGCGGGATCTGCACCGTGCCGGAGGTGCCGGCCGCCGGACCGTGGTTGGTGACCGTGACGGTGTAGTCCAGGTGCGCCCCGAGCAGCGCCGGGTGCGCGGTGACGCCCAGGGCGACCGACAGGTCGGCAGTCGGCACCACGTACCCGAAGTGGTCGCCGGCCACCGCCGCGCTGGTCCCCGCCGCGGTGGTGACCCGCACGTCCACGGTGCTGGCCGGCTCCGCGGGGGCGGTGGCGGTGCACGAGGTGGCGGTGCAGGAGAAGGCGGTGGCGGGCACGGTACCGAAGATCACCGCGGTGGCGCCGAACAGCGCGCTGCCGGTGATGGTGACCTGGGTGCCGCCGGTGGTGAACCCGGAGGCCGGGCTGACCGCCGTGACCTGCGGGACCGGGGTGAGCAGCGAGACCATGCCGCCGCCCAGTACGTAGGCGTGCTGCAGGGCCGGGTCCAGCGCCACCGCGACCGCGCCGGCCGGCACCGACAGGGTGCCGGCGACGGTCAGGGTGGCGGTGCTCAGCACGCTCACCGTGTGGTCGGCGGCGTTGGCCAGGTAGACGTAGGCGCCGTCGGTGCTCGCGGCCACGCCCAGCGGCAGGCCGCCGACCGGCACGGTGGCGGTCACGGTGCGGGTGGCGGTGTCCACCACGGTGAGGGCGTTGCCGGCGCCGTCCGTGACGTAGACCTTGGACCCGTCCGGCGCCAGGGCGAGCGCGAAGGACTGCGGGCCGACCGCGACGGTGGCCACCGGGCTGTCGCCCGCGGTGCGGTCCAGCACCGTCAGGGTGTCGCTGAACGGGCTGACCACGTAGGCGTAGTGGCCGTCCGCGGCGATCGCCAGGCCGGCCGGGTAGGCGCCGACCTGGTCGGTGCGGACCACGGCGGAGGAGGCGGTGTCCAGCACGGTGACGGTGGTGTCGCCGTTGTTGCTGACCAGCAGTTGGCCGCCGTCCGGGCTGAGGGCCAGACCCTGCGGCTGGTTGAAGCCGCTCAGGGTGGCGGTCACCGTGCCGAAGGCGGTGGTGATGACGTCGACCGTGTTGTCGCCCTTGTCGGCGACGTAGAGACGGCTGCCGTCCGGGCTGACCGCCAGGGCCACCGGCTGGGCGCCGACCGGCACGGTGGCCAGTACCTTGGCCGCGGCGGTGTCCAGCACGCTGACCGTGTTGTCACCGGAGTTGGCGGTGTAGAGCCGGCTGCCGTCGGCGGACAGCACGGTGGCGATCGGATCGCTGCCCACCGGCACGGTGGCGGTCACGGCGGTCGGCGGCGCGGCCGCCGACACCGGGGTGGCCACGCTGGTGGACACCAGCAGCAGGGCCGCTGACGCGACGAGTGCGGCGGGTAGGCGCCGGACTCGGCGAGTGGTCTGCATGATCGTCAATTCCCCTCCCAGGAGCGACCGTTTGGCCGCTGCGAAGGCTAGATCACGGAGGTGTCCGAGAACTGGGGAATCGTTGAATTCTCACGCCCTGCAATGTAGTTCGAGTGCAGTTGGGTTGCCGTTGGCGCTCCTGCGGCCCCGGGCGGGCCACCGCGTCGGGCTGACCCGAAGGGGGCGCGCAGAGTTGGTCACGCGCCCCGGGTGTGCGCGGGAGTTCTGTCCACGTCCGCGGCTCGGCCGCTCGGGCACTCGGGCACTCGGGCACTACCGGGGGTCGGGCCGGTCCACGTTCCAGTGCCGGACCACCTGGCAGATCCAGGCGTCCTCGTCGCCGACCGGGATCAGCGAGAACCGGCTGATGGTGCGCTGGCCGCCCTCGGCGTCCCCGTAGAGCAGGTCGACGTTGACCCGGGTGCGGTTCTTCACCGGGTCCAGCAGGGCCAGGAAGTCCGGGTCCTGCGGGTCGCGCAGCGCCGAGTGCCAAAAGCCGGTGTCGCCCGGGGCCACGTAGAGGTCGCGGGCCTGGCGGCGGAAGTCGGCCGGGTCGGCGTGCTCCGTCTGGTGGTACGTCTCCGGGCCCGCCGGCCACCACCCGTGGATCACCCCGAGGCCGGGCCCGATGTTGCGGAGCGAGGCGGCCAGGTAGAGGTTGTCGTCCACGATCCGCAGGTAGCCCCTGCTGCCCGTCAGGTGGCACGCGTGCCCGTCCATCCAGATCAGCTTCTGACTCGGCGCCTCCAGCGGGGAGCCGACCAGCAGCGGGCGCAGCGAGGCCAGCACCGCGCGCTCGGCGGAGAGCGCGGCCCGGTCCGCCGAGCGGATCGAGGCGAACGAGGCCCCCGCCAGCACCAGGGTGCCGCCGGCCGTGGCCAGGGCGGAGATGTTCGCCCAGTCCCAGCTAGCCATGGGCAGCCCCCGCCTCCGGTCCGATGGTCATATCGCGCAACATGGGGGGCAGCCTAGAGGACTGCGGCTGCCCTCAGCTCGAGTGCTCACATGTCAGGCACCTGCGACCCGGCCACCTGGCACCCGGCAGTTGCCCCCTGCCGCTCAGAACATGGCCCCGTTGGCCCGGACCGTCTGCCCCGAGACCCAGCCCGCCTCGGCACCGACCAGCCAGCCCACCACCGGCGCGATGTCCTCGGGCTGCCCGAGCCGCCCGCGCGGGCTGTGGTCGGTCGCGGCGGCGATCGACTCCGGGGTCTCCGCCTCGCGATAGGAGTCGGTATCCACCGGCCCCGGGGCCACCGCGTTCACCGTGATGCCGCGCGCGCCCAGCTCCTTGGCCGCCGCCAGCACCATCCGCTCCACCGCCGCCTTGCTGCCCGAGTACAGACCGTACGTGCCGGTCATCACCGAGGTGAGGGTGGTGGAGATGATCACGTACCGCCCGTTGTCGGCCAGCGAACGGGCAGCCGCGCGCAGGGTGAGGAAGGCGCTGCGGGTGTTGGCGCCGATCATCCGGTCGAAGTCCTCGTCGGTGGTCTCGGCGATCGCCTTCTTGAGCACCATGCCGGGGGTGTGCACCACGATGTCCAGCCGACCGTGCCGGGCCAGCACCCCGTCGAACAGCTCGCCGACCTCCGCCGACACCGTGGCGTCGGAGCGCACCGCCTCGGCGGTCACCCCGTGCTTGCGCAGCGCGGCCACCGTCCCCTCCGCCGCCTCGGCGCTGCCCGCGTAGCTGATCACCACCGTGGCACCCCGGGCGGCGAGGTTCTCGGCGATCGCGGCACCCTGGTTGCGGCTGCCGCCGACCACGAGTGCGATCCTGCCAGTCAGGTCCCGGACGGGCTGCTCGGTCATGGCTCCCCCTGTTTTCCTACTTCTTGAAGCTTTTCCGATCACCTGACGGTGGATCATATCCACCAGCCCGCAACGGCGAAGGAGCCACAATGACCCGCGATACCGTCCACCATCCCGACCTCCCGGTGCACGGCCCCTACTCCCCCGCCGTGCGGGCGGGCGGCCTGCTCTTCGTCTCCGCCCAGACCGGCCTGGACCCCGCCACCGGCACCCTCCCACCCGGCGGCGCGGGCGCCGAGTGCCGACAGGCGCTGGCCAACCTCGCCACCGTGCTGGCCGCAGCGGATCGCAGCCTGGACTCCGTGGTGCGAACCACCCTCTTCTACACCGACCCGGCCGACCTCCCCGCGATCAACGAGGCCTACGCAGCCGCGTTCCCGACCACCCCACCGGCCCGCTCAGCCGCAGTGGTGGGCCTCGCAGGCGGCCGGCGGGTGTCGATCGACGCGATCGCGCTGGCCGCCGACTAGAGCCGCCCCCGATCTACCTGGGCGGCACCGGGCCCCCGGGCTCAGACCGTGACCCGGCGGACCGAGCCTGAGCGGGGCCGAGCACGGGATCGATCCCGGTCAGTAGTTCGTGCAGCTGACGGGCCCCTCGGGCAACGCGGTCGTCAGCGTCCTGGGACAGCTCCCCGCACAACCGGGTCACGTCGTCCCGGTCATCGGAGAAGATGCCGAAGACGTCGACGACTGCGGTGAGGATCCAGTCCCCGGGATTCGGGTCGGCGGCCGCCAGTGCGGACGCGACTGTCGCAAGTCCGGCCCGGTCCCTTCGCCGGAGCAGTGCTTCGGCGGTCGCCCTGGTGACGAAGGTGTCACCAGGGTCGAGCGGGAGCTCCAGCAACGGCCCACGGGCCTCCGGCATCTCGGCGAACCCTGCCAGGCCACCACCGGCATCCGCGCGGTCCCGGTAGTCGTGGCTCCCCCCGAGCTCGCCGAGCGCTACGACAGCGGCGAGCCGCAGCTCCCGTCTCACCTGCCTGCCCACCCCGCGCCCGACCTAGGCCTGCTTGACTGCCAGCAGGAAGGCCTGGGGCACCGTCTCCATGCCGTCCGCCGCCGGCTCGCGGACCATCTGCGCGCGCAGTTCGAGGCCGGCGGCGGCGAGCAGGGCGATCAGCTGCTCGGGGCGGCGGCGGCGGAAGGTCAGGTCGATCGGATGCCCGAAGGCCTCGGTGCGGTGGCGCAGTTCGTCGCCCACCTGGAAGGCCGTCAGGAAGTGCCCGCCCGGCGCCAGGATCCGGTGGAACTCCGCCAGCACCGCCGGCAGCTGATCGGTCGGCAGGTGGATCAGTGAGTACCAGGCCACGATCCCGGCGAGCGAGCCGTCCGCGAAGCCGCTCAGCTCGGTCATCGAGCCGACCTCGAACCGCAGCTCGGGATAGATCCGCCTGGCCTGCTCCACCATCCGCGGCGACAGGTCCACCCCGAAGGCGTCCACCCCGAGCCCGCGCAGATGGTCCGTCACCCGCCCCGGCCCACAACCCAGGTCCGCCACCGGCCCCGGTTCCCCCGCGCACACGTACCCGGCGAAGGCGGCCAGCATCGCGCGGTCCAGCGGCTTGATCGCCAACTCGTCCACGAACCGGACGGTGTAGTCCTCGGCGACGGCATCGTAGGAGGCCCGGGTCGTACGCAGGAAGTCGGGTTCAGTGGACACGGGCAGAAGCCTAGTACTCCAGCGTAGATCGTGATCTTGGCGAGTGCTCAGGGGCTGGCTGGTAGTCACCTTCGACGGGAGTCGTTGTCGGGCTGACCTGGCCAGAGAGGTGCACTGCGCTTGCCTGCCGGACAGCTGGGCCGTGGCCGGCCTTCCTCACCCGCCGGTTGGCGGCTGTCCTTCCATCGCTTCTGCCTGCTGGAACATGGCATTGGCTCTGTCGTCCCAGTCCGGCCCGAAGGACAGCAGGTCTGCGGCGGCTTCGCGGTGTAGCGCCGGGTCGTCCGGGCGCTGGAGGCAGGCCAGCCGGAACGCCAGATTGCGGGCCCAGACGGGCAGTCCCATCCAGTCGTCCGAGAGCACTTGGTGCAGTGCGCCAAGGATCTCCTCGGGGCGAGCGCAGCGAGGGCGAGCGCAGCGGGTTACGGGTGGAGCGGGCCGGCCCCCGCTGCCCGAGGGGGTAGGGGCCGGTCCAGGTGGGTGGGAGCTGGGCGCAGCCGTCAGGCCGAGGCGATGGCGAAGTTGAACGGGACCTCGCCCTGGGTGCCGTAGACGTGGAGCCAAAGCGGGAGCAGTTGCTCGGTGGCGCGGGCGGTGTGCAGGGCGCCCAGGTCGGTGATCTGGTCCGGCCGCCAGCCGATCTCCTGGAGCAGGCCGGCCACCACGGTCTTGGCCTGCTCGTCGTCGCCGCTGAGGAAGACGGTGTGGTGGCCGGGGACCAAGCCGGGCTCGACCATGACGGCGTTGTTCATGGTGTTGAGCGTCTTGACCACCCGGGCCTGCGGGAAGGCGCGCTGGATCTGCTCGGCCAGGCTCAGGCCTTCGGTCTGGACGACCTTGGGCGGGAAGCCGCCGGAGAAGTCGAGCGGGTTGGCCACGTCGATCACGACCTTGCCGCTCAGGTGCTCCTCGCCCGCCGCCGTCAGCGCCGCGAGCGAGACCAGGCCGCCGGTCGCGTTGACCACCAGCTCGGCGTCGGCCGCCGCCTGGGCGAAGGTGCCGTGCGCACCGCCGGACCCGGCCGCCCACTCGGCGGCGGCCGGGTTCTGTGCCGTGCGGGACCCGAGGGTGACCTGGTGGCCGAGCTCGACGAGCTTGCCGGCGATCCGGCGCCCGACCTCACCAGTACCCAGAACGGCGATCTTCATCTCTGCTTGCTCTCCTAGCGTGCGGTGCCTGCCCTGCGGGCAAGGGTGCAGTCGAACGGTGCGGCGGTCCCGAGCGTCCGCCCCGCCCCGTTCATTCCCGCCCGCCCGGAGATTCCACCGATCGGCCGAGCCACCGAGCCACTGAGCCGCCAACCCACTGAACCGCCGAGGGCCTGACCGGACGTCAGCCGCAGTGGCTCCACGGGCTGGTCCAGCTGACACCCTGGTAGCTGCCGCCCCACTGCACGCAGACGCCCGGCGCGGCCAGCTTCACCGGTCCGGCGTAGTAGGTGTAGTTCCCTGGGTCCTTCGCGCTGGCGCCGCCCTGCACCGCCAGGGTGGCGTTCAGCGCGGCCTGGGTGGTCGGGTTGGTCACCAGGGTGGTCACGCAGTTCTGGCCGGTGGTGGAGGAGTAGAGCAGGTAGACCTGCGCGCCGCCGAGGTTGTGCGAGTCGACCACGTTGAAGCCGGTGCCGCAGACCTGGCTCGGGGTGTACGGGTTGCTGCCGGCCGCGACGGGGGTGGTGTAGCCCGCGATCACGTAGCCGTCGGCCGGGTCGACCGTGCTGGGCTCGCTGCCCACCGCCGTCTGACCGGCCGGCAGGGTCACCGAGACCACCGAGGAGCTGACCGCCCAGGCCGCCATCGTGGTGGTGCTCGGGTCGCCGTTCCAGTCGCCGTTCGCGGTGGTGACCGAGCCGTCGGCGTGCACCGCGGTGACGATGCCGACGTGGTGGATCGCGGAGTCCTTGGTCGAGCCGTACTCGACCGCGTCGCCGACCTGCGGCAGGTAGGAGGTCGCGGTGTGCTGGGTGCCGTTGCGCTGCCCGTAGGTCTGGAAGCTGACGGCGCCGGCGTCCAGCCCGACGGTGGAGAAGCCGCTGTTGGCCCAGACCCACATGGCGAAGTCGGCGCACCAGTACTCCGGGCCGCCGGAGCCGCCGCCCGAGCAGCTGGTCTCGAACTGGGTGCCGCCCAGCGAGTTGGTGGTCGGGGTGTTGGCACAGCTGCCCGCGGTCTTGCCGACGTTGGCGGTGGCCAGGGCGGCCGCGGCACTGCCGGTGGGCGTGGCGGCCGAGGCCGTCGCCGGGGCGGCGGCGCCGAGCAGAGCGGCCATCAGGACCAGGGCGGTCCAGACGGGTATCCGGCGGACCAGGCTGCCGCGGCGGAGCACGCTGATGCGGCGGCCGAGGCGACTGCGGACCAGGCGATCGAGGTGCACGGTTCTCCTTGTTCGAAAGGATGGAAGGGTGCGTACTCCGCTGGATTCTGCCGCCGCGTGCCGTCCTCGCGGTCGCTCCCGTTCGGTTAGCCCTCCTCCGCTGACACCGGGGGTCCGGAACGAGCCACGCGGGGTCCGGCACCCCAACAGGTGCCGGACCCCGCGCGCTGGACCGCCGGTGCGTCAGCCGGTGAAGGCCGCCAGCCCGTTCGGGGTGCCGAGGCCCGTCGGACCGTCGTAGCCCGCGCCCGCCGTGCACAGGTACGCCGGGGAGCAGGAGGTGGTGGCGCCGGTGGTCACGTCGTTCAGCGCGCCGGGGTGGGCGTACGCGTCGGCCGCCGGGACGGCCGCGCTCGGGGTGCCCGCGTCCGCGTAGACGCCCGCGATCAGCGGGGCCGCCACGCTGGTGCCGCCGTAGACCGCCCAGCCGGAGGCGCCGTAGGTCTGGTACACCGCGACACCGGTGGCCGGGTCGGCGACCGCCGAGACGTCGGCGACGGTGCGCCGGGCGCAGCCGGTGTCCGTCTGCCAGCTCGGCTTGGCGTCGTAGGAGGAGCAGCCGGAGCCGGCCCCTTCCGAGCTGGAGGTGGACCAGACCGACTCGCTCCAACCACGGGCACTGGAGTCCCGCTTGAGCGCCGTGCCGCCGACCGCCGTGACGTACTTGGAGGCCGCCGGGTACTCCACGCCGTAGCCGGAGTCGCCGGAGGAGACCGTGATGGCCACGCCCGGGTGGTTGAAGTACGTGCTGTCGTAGCTGGTGTCGGCGGAGGACTCGCCGCCGCCGTAGCTGTTGGAGACGAACTTGGCGCCCAGCTTGACCGCCTCGTTCACCGCGGTGCCCAGATTGGCCATGCTGGCCGTCTTGGCCTCGACCAGGATGATGTGCGCGTTCGGGGCGATCGCCGAGACCATGTCCAGGTCGAGCGATATCTCGCCGGCCCAGCCGGTGTTGTTGGCCGGCAGGTTGGTGGTGCTGCCGGTCTGGCTGACCTGCTTGAAGCAGCCGCTGGCCACGGTGCAGGCGGGCAGCCCGTACTGGGCGCGGTAGGCCGCCATGTCGGCGGCGGCGTTGGGGTCGTTGTAGGCGTCGACGATGGCCACGGTCTGGCCCGCGCCCCCGTTGGCCGGCAGCTTGTAGGCGCTGAGCAGGTCGCTCGGGCCGAAGCCGGACGGAGTGGCGTTCGGGGTCGCGTCCGGGGTGAGGGCCTGCGGCTGCACCACGCTGGTCACCTTGAGCGCGTTGCAGGCCATGGTGTCGCCCTTGGCCAGGGTGGCGCAGGAACGGACCCAGGAGGTCCCGCCCTTGGTGTAGACGGTGTCGGTCGCAGCACCGGCGGGAGCGGCGGTGGCCAGGCCGGACAGGGCGAGCACGGCGCTGCCGGTCAGGGCGAGGGAGAGCCGGCTGATCCGAGTGGCGGCGGGAGAGCTGAACACGAACTTCCTCCTGGGGTCGGTGAGGGGCGTGCACAAGTGCCTGCGGGCACGGTCGTGCCCTGGGCACGCGGGGGATGACGACGTGTGGGGGATCACGACGTGGGGGGAACACGACGCGTGGGGAATGACGACGTGTGCGGATGACGACGTGTGGGGCGATGACGAGCTGTCCGAACGCTGTTCGTCGGCGGCTCGCGACAAAGCTAGCTAGGCATGCCCAGGTCAACAAGGGTTCGATCAGAATTCAACGATCGGTTTACCAGGGGACATCGGAGGATGATCGCCCGTTACATCCCGTATGCGGCCCCGTAACACCGTGCTGCCGCCCTGCGTGGTCGCGAGCCCGAAAGATGGCCGAGTACCATCACTGCGCCGGACTGACTTGCCATCAGTAGGTACGACCCGCACGACCAGGTACGCGCGTTCGGACGACAGACCCGGCCGTCTACAGCAGCGGCGGCACGGGCAGAGCCCAGGAGACTCGTTGGCCCGCAAACCACGTCCCATCGACCCCACCGAGGGTCCCCTGCAAGCCTTCGCACACGAGCTGCGCTCCGTGCGCGAACAGGCAGGGAATCCCACCTACCGAGCCCTCGCCGTGACCGCCGGGTTCAGTGCCAGCACCCTCAGCGACGCGGCGGGCGGCATGCGCCAGCCCACGCTGGAGGTCACCCTGGCCTACGTCGGCGCCTGCGGGGGTGACGTGGCGGCCTGGGAGGAGCGGTGGAACGAACTCAACGCGGTGCTCAACGCCTCCCCCCGACCGCCCGCCGCGCCGGAGCCGGCATCCGAGGCGGAGGCCGCGGCTGCCAGTGCCGCGGCAGTCGAGACGGCAGCCGTCGTGTTCCCCGACCCGGCCCCGGGCCCCGACCCCGCCTCGGTCGACGGCCACCATGATGACCACCCCGACGACCGCTCCGTCGACCTCGACACCCTGGAGAGCGGCGCCGACCCCGCGGACGAGCCCCAGGTCCGCCGGCGCCGCCGCCCCAGCGTCGGCATGCTGGTCGCCGCCGGTGCCGCCGTGATCGCGCTGTTCGCCAGCCTGGTCGCCAGCCAGGCCGGCAACGAGAAGACCACCGCCGCGCCCGTCAGCAACACCGTCTCCGCCTCCAAGGCGCCGGACTGCGGCGTGGACGCGACCATATCCCCGGCCGACGATGCCAAGACCAAGTTCACCGGCATGACCTACGGTGCCGGCGCCCACATCCGGGCCGGCGCCACCACCAACTCCCCGACCCTGCGCACCGTCCCGCCCGGCTGCCAGCTGCACTTCTCCGGCTACTGCCTGGGCGACGTGGTGTTCGACGCCTTCGGCGGCTCGCCGGACATGCGCTGGTTCGAGCTCTCCAGCGGCGGCGTGGTGGCCTCCGCCATCGTGCACAACAACCCGCCCGGCTCCGTGACCGCCAGCCACTGCCCGGACGACGCCCCGCCGCCCGCCTCGATCGCCCTCACGCTGGGCACCGCCCCGAACGCCACGGACACCGTGCAGGTGAGCGCCACGGGCAGCCACCTGGGCCTGGTCGGCTTCGCCGCCAAGTTCGCCGACGTCCCCAACGGCCCGCCGAGCTGGCACCACCTGGACCTGGTCACCCTGCAGAACGGCCAGTTCGCCTACAACTGGCGGATCACCCCGGTGCGCAACGCCCAGCCGACCGCGCAGATCCCGGTGGTGGCGGTGGCCTGCCTGGGCGGCGGCGGCCCCACCGGCGTGCTGGACTCCCACCTGCTGCCGCCCGACCAGCCCGCCACCGACCCCTCGGCCCCGCCCGCCTCGGCCGTACCCAACACCCTGACCCCGCAGGAGACCCCGTACGCCTCCGAGGCCGCCTGCAAGTACCCGGGGCCCACGTCGCCCAAAACCTGACCGCTCCAACTCCTGACCGCGAATCAGTATCTGTCCGCAGTTGAACAGATGCTGATTCGCGGTCAGTTGCTGATCCGACTGGCATGCACCCGGCCGGACACCGAGACTGACCGCACCCGCACCCACGGCACGAGTGCGGCTGACCCGGATCACGCGGGAAACGCCGCCCGGGCGGATCCGGGGCGCGGGTAGAGTCGGAGCCATGGCTGTAGACGAAGGTTCCACCACCGGCTCCGCCCGGGTGGACGCGTGGATCTGGGCGGTGCGCCTGGCCAAGACCCGCTCCGCGGCAGCCGCCGACTGCCGGGCCGGACACGTGCGGGTGAACGGGGAACGGGCCAAGCCCGCCCAGGCCCTGCGGGTGGGCGACGAGGTGCGGGTGCGGCAGGAGAACTGGGACCGGGTGGTGATCGTCTCCCGGCTGATCAGCAAGCGGGTCGGCGCCTCGGTCGCCGTGGAGTGCTACGTGGACAAGAGCCTGCCGCGCCCCACCGGCGACCAGGCGGGCATGTTCGCCGTCCGCGACCGCGGCGCCGGCCGGCCCACCAAGCAGGACCGGCGGGCGCTGGACAAGGTGCTCGGGGCCCGGCAGGCGGGCCGCCCGTCCAAGTGACGCCCGGGCGGGTGAGCCTCCTGGGGGATGGCGGCGGTCGCCCGTCCGGTCGCGCCCGGGTGCGGGCGCTGGCGGCCCCGCCCACAATTGCGCCAGGTGCTCGATCACTGGGAGGCGCAGCGTGACCACTCCGGCGGAACGGGTCAAGCAGGGGCGGGCCGCCCGCCGCCGGATCGGGCGGCGGGCGCAGGGCCAGTGGGTCCCCGCCGCGGACCGTCCGGACCCGGTCGCGGTGCTGCTCGAGCAGGGCGCCGACCGGGTCCAGGAACTGCTGCCGATCCGTCACGGCCGGATGGCCCGCACCCCCTTCACCTTCCTGCGCGGCGCAGCCGCCGTGCTCGCCGCCGACCTGGCGGCCGGCCCCGACAGCGGGTTGATCGTCCAACTCTGCGGAGACGCACACCTGTTGAACTTCGGCGTGTACGCCTCCCCGGAGCGCTCCCTGCTCTTCGACCTGAACGACTTCGACGAGACCCACCCCGGCCCGTTCGAGTGGGACGTCAAGCGGCTGGCCGCCAGCGTCGCGGTGGCCGCCCGGGACAACGGCGACCCCGACGAGAAGGCCCGCGCCGCCGCTCAGGCCGCCGCCCAGGCCTACCGGCTGCACCTGCACCGGCTCGCCGGACTGGGCGAACTCGACGTCTGGTACGAGATGCTGGACACCGAAGACCTGCTGCCGCTGCTCAAGGGCAAGCGGCAGCGCCGGGCGACGAAGAACCTCGAGCACGCCCGCCGCCGCAACAGCCTGCAGGCCTTCGCCAAGCTCACCGAACCGCGCGACGGCCGGCCCCGGATCGTGGCCGACCCGCCGCTGGTGGAGCCGGTCGAGCTGACGGACTACCAGATGGTCGGCAAGGTGTTCAGCCAGTACCGGGCCAGCCTGCCGGACGAACGCAAGGTGCTGCTGGACCGGTTCCAGCTCACCGACGCGGCGCGCAAAGTGGTCGGGGTCGGCAGCGTCGGGACCCGCTGCTACATCCTGCTGCTGCAGGGCCGGGACGCGGACGACCCGCTCTTCCTCCAGCTCAAGGAGGCCCAGCCCTCGGTACTGGCCCGGCACGCCGCCGGTCCGGTGCCGGCCCACCAGGGCCACCGGGTGGTGGCCGGGCAGCGGCTGCTGCAGGCGGCCAGCGACATCTTCCTCGGCTGGACCAGCGGCCCCGCGGGCCGGCACTTCTACGGGCGCCAGCTGCGCGACATGAAGGGCTCGGCGGAGGTGGAGCAGATGACGCCCGGCGGGCTGCGCCAGTACGCCGCCCTGTGCGGCACCGCCCTGGCCCGCGCCCATGCCCGCTCGGGGGACCGGATCGCCATCTCCGGGTACCTGGGGGCCAGTGACGCCTTCGACCAGGCCATCGCCGAGTTCGCCATGCGCTACGCCGACCAGACCGAGGCGGACCACGCCGCCCTGGTGGCCGCGATCGAGGGCGGGGCGGTGGCGGCGGAGGACCTCTGAGGGGGCGGTCGGGTGGGGCGGTTAATCCGGTGGTCCCCTCCCCTTCGCCCGATTAGGGTCGCGGCATGACCGACCGTACGTTCCGCATCATGGTCCGGGGTGCCTTCGAAGGCCTCACGCAGGAGCAGCGCGCCGAGCTGCTGGCCGCGGCCGCCGACCACGACATGCTGTTCGCCCGCTTCACCCCCGAGGGCCACCTCAGCTACGACCTGCGGGCCCGGGCCGACTTCACCTTCCGCTACCTGGCCACCGGCGCCGCCGACGAGGACCTGCTGCCCGCCACCGCGCAGGCCGAGGCGAGCGCGATGGAGTGGCTGGAGCAGCGCGGCTACGGGTACAGGAACCTGCGCTCCACGGCCGAGGACCTGTCCAAGGCCGCGCTGGGCAAGCGGCAGCGCCGCGAGCGGGCGGCCGGCTGACGTTCGTTGCAGAAGGGGTCCCGCACGGTGGACAGCGGCGAGCTCGCGGTGCGCGGCCTGGACTGGCTGCTCGCCCAGGCCCGCCGGACCCCCGCCGGGGGCGGTGGCTTGAGCTGGCCCACCCGCCCCTCGGAGCGCGAGGCCAACCCCGTCCTGTACAGCGGCGCCGCAGGCATCGTGCTGACCCTGCTGGAGGCCCACCAGCACTTCGGCGCGAACGGCTGCGCGGTCCGGTACGCGGAGGCGGCCCTGCGCGCGGCCCGGGCGCTCGCCGTAGAGCCCAACGGCTGGGAGCTCAGCTCGCTGCACTTCGGCCTCACCGGCCGCGCGGTGGCCCTGCGCGCCGTGGCCGTCCTGCTCGGTGACACCGCCGCCGGGACCGCCGCCGACCGCGCCCTGGCCGAGGCCCGGGCCCGCTTCGACGGCACCCGCTGGGCCCCGCAGTTCGACCTGCTCGGCGGCAACGCGGGCATCGCGCTGGGCGCACTGGCAGCCGGGGACCCCGAGCTGGCCCTGCTCGCCGTCACCCCGTACCTGCGCACCGCCGAGCCCACCCCCGCCGGGGTCACCTGGGAGACCCGGGCGGGCCGGCCCGCCCGCCTGCACCACGTGGCGCACGGCACCCTCGGCGTGGTCCAGGCGCTCGCCGCCGTCGGCAGCGCCACCGGTCGCCCCGAGCTGCTGGAGCTGGCCCGGGCCGGCGCGCTCGATGTGGTGGCCCGCGCCGAGGCCGGGCCGGCCGGGTTCCTCGTCCCGCACTCCGACCCGCAGGACCTGCCGGACCGCAACGAGCGTTACAGCTACGGCTGGTGCAACGGACCGACCGGGGATGCGGAGGTGTTCCAGGTGCTGGGGGCGGTGTCGGGCGAGACCGACTGGTCGGCGCTGACGGACCGTTGCTGGCACACCGTCACCCGCTCCGGCCTGCCCCGGCGGCTGCGGCCCGGGTTCTGGGACAACAGCGGCCACTGCTGCGGCACCGCCGGGGTGCTGGCCTTCGCCCTGGATCGGGCGGTGGCCGGCACCGAGGGCGCCCGGGAGTTCGCCGGCCTGCTGGCCGCCGACCTGGCTGCCCGGGCCACCGTGGACGCCGCCGGCGCCCGCTGGTCGAACACCGAGCATCGTTCCGTGCCCAGTGCGTTGGAACCCGCCACCGGGTGGGCGATGGGCAGCGCCGGGATCATCCGCGAACTGCTGCGGCACGAGCGGCTGGTGACGGGGCGGGACGCCGGGTATGCCTTTCGCTGGCCGGTCAGTGGTGGTGATGCTTCGTCAGCTGCCCTATCGCCAAGCTCACCTCGGTGAAGCACCTCGTGCTGTACGGCAGCAACCTGGTGCGCGTTCCGCCGGAGATCGGTGGCATGCGCAGCCTGGAGGAGTTCACCCCGTACACCTCCCACCGCCTGCACTGGTTCCCCTACGAGCTCACCCGGTGCACCGAGCTGCGGCGGAGCACGGTGAGTGAGGGGTCAGAGGAGGAGGGCTGCCTCGGCGAAGTCCATGGCGGCGGTGCGGGCGGCCGGGGAGAGGCCTACCCGGGTGCGGCGGTCCAGCAGGTCCGCGACGGTGAGGGCGCCCTCGTGGGTGGTGGCGAAGTGGAGTTCGGCGAGGGTGGTGTCCAGGCCGGGCGCGACGGGGGTGGCGGGGCCCGCGGCGAGGACGGCGGGGGCCTCGGTGCCGTAGCGGCGGACCAGGCGCAGCGGGGCCGGGATCGCGGAGAGGGCGGCCGGCCCGGCCGCGCCCACCAACGGCAGGTTCCGGGTGCGGCAGGGCGCGGCGGCCAGCGGGGTGCGGGCCAGCGCCGCGTCCAGCGCGTCCTCGGCCATCTTGCGGTAGGTGGTCAGCTTGCCGCCCACCACGGTGACCACGCCGCTGGGATCGGTGAGCACGGCGTGCTTGCGCGAGACGTCGGCCGTGCGCCCCGTCCCGTCGTCCAGCAGCGGACGCAGGCCGGCGAAGGTGCCGAGCAGGTCGGCGACGGACAGCGGCACCCGCAGCGCCGAGTTGATGGTGTCGAGCAGGAACTCGACCTCGGCGGCGGACGGTGACGGCACGTCAGGAACCGGTCCCGGCGCGGCCTCGTCGGTGAGCCCCACGTACACCCGCCCGTCCGGCGCCGGCAGCGCGAAGACGAAGCGGTTGGTCTCCCCGGGCACCGGCACGGTCAGCCCGGCGTTCAGGCCGCCGAACGCCGACTGCGGGAAGACCAGGTGCGTCCCCCGGCTGGGCCGCAGGGTGATCCCGGGAACCACCTCCCCCGCCCAGACCCCCGCCGCGTTGATCACGGTCCGGGCCCGGACCCGGACCGACTCGCCCGACAGCCGGTCCGTCAGCAGCGCCCCCTCCCCCGTGGCCTGCGACGCCTCGCACTGCGTCAGCACCTTCGCGCCCAGCCCGGCCGCCGTCCGGGCCAGCGCGACCACCAGCCGCGCATCGTCCGTCAGCTGTCCGTCCCAGAAGGCGAGCCCGCCGCGCAGCCCGGCGGCCGCCACGGTCGGCGCGTACCGCAGCACCTCCGCCGGCCCCAGCCGGCGCGAGCGCGGCAGCACCGAGCCCGGCGTCCCGGCCGAGATCCGCAGCGCGTCGCCGGCCAGGAACCCGACCCGTACCAGGGCGGCCGAGGCGAACCCCGTCCCGGGCAGCAGCGGCACGATCTGCGGCAGCGCCTGGACCAGGTGCGGAGCGGTGCGGCGCAGCAGGATGTCCCGCTCCACCGCGCTCTCCCGGGCGATCCCCACCGCACCCGAGGCCAGGTACCGCAGCCCCCCGTGCACCAGCTTGGAGCTCCACCGGCTGGTGCCGAACGCCAGGTCCTGCTTCTCGGCGAGCACCACCGACAGCCCGCGCGCGGCGGCGTCCAGCGCCACACCCGCGCCGGTCACCCCGCCCCCGATCACCAGCACGTCCACCGGCCCGGCGCCGGCCTCGGCGAGTGCGGCCAGCTCGCGAGCGCGTCGGGCGGCGTTCAGGGCGGTGTTCGGGGCGGCGTTCCAGGCGGTGTTCCAGGCGGTGTTCGGGGCAGCATGAGAGGCGGTGCTCATCAGCGGGTTTCCTCAGTGGTTCAGGGGGCCAGGTAACGGTCGAGCAGCAGCCGCAACTCCTCGTCCAAGCGGTCGAGTTCGGCGCCCGTACCGGTCGGCGACCCGGTGAACACCGGCCCGGTCAGGGTGAACGACCAGACCGTGAGCAGCACCGAGCGGGCCAGCAGCTCCGCATCCCCGGCCCGCACCGAGCCCTCGGCCATCGCCTGGCGCAGCGCCTGCTCCAGCAGGTCGAGCTGGTGGTTGGTGTTGGTGCCGCGCCGGGTCAGCAGGTACGGGGTGAGGAACTCCGGGTCCAGCTCGACGATCCGCCGCAGCAGCGGGTGCACCCGGATCCCCCGGGCCAGCCGCACCACGCCGTCCACCAGCTCGGACCGCCCGAGCGGGGAGCCGTCCTCGGGCATCGCGTCCAGGGCGAGCGTGGTCCACTCCCGGGTGGTGAGCGCCCCGAGCACCTCGTGCACCCCGTGCCAGCGGCGGTACAGGGTGGCCCGGGACACACCGGCCTGGCGGGCCAGGTCGGCCATGGTGATCCGCTGCAGCCCGATCGTGAGCAGCAGTTGGTACGCCGCGTCGAGGATCTGCTGCTCGGGGATGGCGTTGGCCGACCTCGGTGCGGGCGCCCTCAGGCCGGACCCGCTACCGTCTTCCGTGTTGATTCGCTGCGACACCACATGTAGAAGTGTATCAGCGCTATTCCGAAGAGCCACCCGAGGATCCCATGACCGAGGCAGACCTCCCCCGCACCGACTTCCACCCCTACCGCTGGGGCGACCCGGCCCACCGCACCACGCTGCCCGCCGCCGCCACCGAGACCCTCGCGGCCTTCGGCGTGCGCACCCCCGAGCAGCCCCCGGCCGAGCTCGACTCGATCGAGCTCGCCGCCTCCACGGTGGACCTGGCCGCCCTGGCCGAGGTGGTCGGCATCGAGCACGTGAGCGCCGAGCACGACGCCCGGCTGGCCCGCACCCGCGGCTGGTCCACCCCCGACCTGCTGCGCCTGCGGGCCGGTGACGCCACCGACGCGCCCGACGCGGTGGTGCTGCCCGGCTCGCACCAGGAGGTGGTGGACCTGCTGGCCCGCTGCGAGCAGCTGAACTACGCGGTGGTCCCGTTCGCCGGCGGCACCTCGGTGGTCGGCGGCCTGGCCCCCGAGCGGGCCGGCTTCGCGGGCGTGGTCGCCCTCGACCTGGCGCGCCTGGACGCGGTGCTGGCGGTGGACGAGGTCTCCCGCACCGCCACCCTGCAGGCCGGCCTGCGCGGGGTGGAGGCCGAACGGCTGCTGCGCGAGAAGGGCCTGACGCTCGGCCACTTCCCGCAGTCGTACGAGGGTGCGAGCATCGGCGGCTACGCGGCGGCCCGCTCGGCCGGCCAGTCCTCGGCCGGCTACGGGCGGTTCGACGACATGGTGATGGGCCTGGAACTGGCCACCCCGCGCGGCACCCTGAGCACCGGTACCGCCCCGAAGTCCGCGGCCGGCCCGGACCTGCGCCAGCTGGTGCTCGGCTCCGAGGGCACCCTGGGCGTGATCACCTCGGTCACCGTGCGGGTCCGCCCGCTGCCCGCCGAGCGGGTCTTCGAGGGCTGGCGCTTCCCGGACTTCGCCACCGGCGCCGCCGCCCTGCGCGAGCTGGCCCAGGACGGCCCGCTGCCCACCGTGCTGCGGCTGTCCGACGAGGCCGAGACCTCGGTCAACCTCGCCGACCCCGCCGCGATGTTCGGCGGCGGCCCCGGCGGCTGCATGGCCGTCACCGGTTACGAGGGCACGGCCGCCGAGGTGGCCACCCGGCGGGCCGGCGTCACCGAGGTGCTCACCGCGGCCGGCGGGCAGGCACTGGGCACCGAGCCCGGCGAGGCCTGGCGCACCGGCCGGTTCCGGGCTCCCTACCTGCGCGACCCGCTGCTGGACGCCGGGGTGCTGATCGAGACGCTGGAGACGGTGACCTTCTGGTCCAACCTCGACGCGCTGCGCGCCGCCGTCACCGAGGCGCTCAGCAGCACGCTGACCGCGCAGGGGACCCCGCCGCTGGTGCTGTGCCACATCTCGCACGTGTACGAGACCGGCGCCTCGCTCTACTTCACCGTCGCCTGCGCCCAGACCGCGGACCCGGTGGGCCAGTGGCGGCAGGCCAAGCAGGCCGCCAACGCGGCGATCCGGGCGGCCGGGGCGGCGATCACCCACCACCACGGCGTGGGCACCGACCACCGGGCCACCTACGCCGAGGAGGTCGGCCCGCTGGCGATCGAGGCGCTGCGCGCGGTCAAGGCCGTGCTGGACCCGGCCGGGATCCTCAACCCGGGTGTGCTGCTGCCGCGCGCGGAGGGCTGACATGTCGTCAGGATCAGGGGGAGCCACCGGGTGGGGGCCGGCGGGAGAGGGCTCGGGGCCGGGGCCGGCAGGCGCCGGCGGTGCGCGGGCGTTCACCGCGGTGGTCAACCCGATCTCCGGCGGCGGCCGCGCTCCCGCCCGCTGGGAGCCGATCGCCGCCCTGCTGCGGGCCGGCGGCGCCACCGTGCGCACCGAGCTCACCCGGGGCCGCGAGCACGCGATCGAGTGCGCCGAGGCCGCAGCCGAACGCGGCGAGGTGGTCGTGGCGGTCGGCGGCGACGGCCTGGTCCGCGACGCCGCCGACGGCGCGGTCCGCACCGGCGGCACCTTCTCACTGGTACCGGCAGGGCGGGGCAACGACCTGGCCCGGATGCTCGGCTTCCCGTCCGACGCCCCGGCACTGGCCCGGCTGCTGCTGGACGGGCCCACCCGCGCGGTGGACGTGCTGGACGTCAACGGGGTGATCGCCCCCGGCAACGTCTACATCGGCATCGACGCGGTGGCCACCCAGCTGATCAACGCCGGGCGCGGCCTGCCCGCCCTGCTGCTCTACCGGCTGGCCCCGGTGCGGGCGATCCTCGGTTGGCGGGCGGCGGGGTACACCCTGACCGTGGACGGCGAGCGCAGCGAGGTCCGGGCGCACACCGTGGTGGTGGCCAACTCCGGGGCGTACGGGCACGGGCTGCGGATCGTGCCGCCCGCGCGGGTGGACGACGGGCTGCTGGACGTGATGGTGGTCGGCGACGGCCCGCGCTCGCGGATCGTCTCCTTCATGCAGGAGGTCAAGCGCGGCACACACGTGCGCCGGCCCGAGGTCTCGCTGCGCACCGCCCGCGAAGTGCTGGTGGACGCCGACCGGCCGGTCCCGGTCTGCGCGGACGGCGACGAGGTCACCACCCTGCCGGCCCGGATCCGGTTGCTGCCGGGGGCGTTGACGATGATCACCCCGTGACCCCGAGCCTTTCTTACTGACGACACGTCAACTCGACGTGTCGTCCGTCTGGTTGGACATTCACCGGCCTGCGGATCGAGAATGCCTCGCGGTCCCGGGTCCGCCCCCATGGTCCCGGGGCTGCGCTCAGGCCGGGCTGCCCTCGGACCGGGCCGTCCTCGGAGCGGGCTGCCCCCGAAGCGGCCCGGCCTGGTACTCGTTGCCCTCCGGGTCCAGCAGTTCCCCGCCCTCGCCGGTCAGTTGGAACCGCCAGCGGGCCGGACCGGCCTTCGGAGCCACCGGCGGGCCCATCACCAGGGTCGGGCCGGCGCCGGACGGGGAGCTCAACCTGGCAACGTGGGAGGTGAGTTCGACCACCTGCCAACCGGTCGCCGCCGCCCAGAACGCGCCCTGCCGGGCCGGGTCGGCGGCGTCCTGACAGAGCTGGGCGAGCGGCCCGCCGGTGTCCGGCACCGGCAGCACGCAGAACTCGTTGCCCTCCGGGTCCGCCAGCACCCGCCACGGCACCGCGCCCTGCCCGATGTCGATCGGCTCCGCCCCGAGTGCGCGCAGGCCGGCCACCCGGGCGTCCAGGTCCGTGCCGCCGGCCAGGTCCAGGTGCAGTCGGTTCTTGCCGCGCTTGGGGCCGGCCGCGCGGGTGAACCGCAGGCCCGGCCCGCCCGGTGCGGGCGGGCGCAGCACCCCCTCGGCGTCCGGGTGCCAGCCCAGCGCCGCCGCCCAGAACTCGGCGAGCCGCACCTCGTCGTCCGCGGCGACCAGCACCGCGTCGAGCTCTGCCTTCGTCATCCCGTCACCATCCTTCGCAGCACCTGCCCGCAGCGGCGGGCGTAGGCCCCCTGGAACACCGGCACCAGCGGACCGAGCGCCCGGGTGAACCACCCCGCCGGCGCAGTTCGCCGCAGCGCGGCCTGCGCCGGCGGGCCGGTCAGGCCGTCGGGGACTCCCGGAAGCGGCGCAGCAGTTCGACCGCCGGCGGGCTGGCCGGGTCGAAGGTCTGGGTGGCGGACCTTCCCCCGGTCGAGTACAGGCCGACCCGCTCGCAGGAGAAGCAGAACGCGAGCTCGAACAGCACCGCCGTCCCCGCGTGCGCGCGCAGGGCGAACCGCGGGGAGAAGCAGCGCATCAGGGTCCCGGACGGCAGTGCCGCGACCTGGGCCAGCACCGACTGGGCGTCGGTCCACAGGGCGACGGTCTCGCCCGGGACGGTGTCGGTCCAGCCGAACCAGCCCATCGGGTCGGTGATGCGGACGACTTCCAGGAGTTCGGCATCGGCGGCGCCGGCGGGCAGGATCACCCGGGCAGTATGGCAGTGACCAGGTAGTAGTCCAGGATCCGGTCCTGGTACGCGCGCAGGAAGTTCCGCGGCCAGCTCTGCGGCGGCCACCACCGGCTGAGCCACTGGTCCCAGCCGGGCCAGACCTGGTCACCGATCGACTCCGCGCGCACCTGCGTGAGGCCGGCCTTGGCGAGGGCCCGGGTGAGCTCGGTCACCGGGCGGGCGAGGTCGAGGCCGCTGGCGAAGGTCTCCAGCAGGCCGGCCAGTTGACCGGCCCGCCGGGGGGCGTCGTCCACGGTGAAGAAGCTGGCCAGCGCGAGCCGGCCGCCCGGGCGCAGCACCCGTCCGGTCTCCGTGGCGAAGGCGGCCAGGTCGGGGAAGTGCTGGGCGGCCTCCACGCTGATCACGGCGTCGAACTCCGCGTCCCCGAACGGCAGCTGCTCCGCCGCTCCCTGGACGAACCGCAACCCCGGGTGCCCGGCGCGGGCCCGCCGCACCTGGTCGGGGTGGATGTCCAGCCCCGTCACCGCGATCCCCGGGTACTCGCGCACCGCCAGCGCACACCCCGTGCCGAGCCCGCTGCCCACCTCCAGCAGCTCCCCCGGTGCGGGGCCGCGGGCGGTGAGGGCGGCGGCCAGCACCTGCCGGTACAGCTCCTGCTGGCTGCCGATCCGCTGTTCCTCGGTGAGCGGGGCGGCGGTGGTCAGGTCGATGCCCCGCCAGTAGCCGAAGTTGATGAACCCCCCGCCGAACATGGGCGCCCCGCCAAGGTCCATTGGCCCGTACGTCTCCTGCACCACCGGCCGGACGACCGGCTCCTCATGGTTCATGTCCATGGCCTCCGTACTACCCGCCGGGCGTGCGACTCACCGGCTCCGCCGACGTGTCCTCAGGAAGCCTGCGGGCGGGCTCCACGAATCCCCGAATGCCCGTCCGCACGGCCTGCTACCTTGACGATCATGGCTGCGCACCCGGCACGTTCAGGCGCCATGACGGAAGCCCAGATCACCGGGATGCTGATGGGCGCGCTGGCCCTGACCGCCCTGGCCGGCCTCGCGGTGATCGTGGTCCCCGACATCTGGGGCGCCGCGCCCACCACCTGTGACCCAGGGAGCACCCGCCTCACCTGCTCGGCCTTCGGCGGCATCCTCCTGTGGGACGTCCCCCTGCTGGGCGTCCCCGCCACCTGGGCCGTCGGCCTGGCCGGCATCTTCCTGCACCGCGGCCGCCGCCCCGTGTGGACCCTGGCCTCCTTGCTCGGGCTGACCCTGCTCTACCTGACCGACTACTGGATCGCCGTCGCCTGACCGGCAGAGGGATGCACGGCGGAGGGATGCGCGGAGCGAGGCCCCGCAGGGGGCGAGCGCGGTGAGGGCCCGCCCCCGGGCGAGGATGCAGTCAGCGGAAGCGCAGCGGTGTTCGCCCCCAGAGTTCGCGGGCCAGGCGGGCCTCCAGGGGGGAGAGGGCGACGTGGGGGCAGAGGCGTTCGGGGTGGCCGGGCGGGGGGCCGGTCGGGTCCGGAGCGCCGGCCGGGGGCGGGGGGCAGACGTACGCCCGTCCCCCGTCCACCAGCGCCCGGTACAGCCGCCCGAGCAGCCCCCTCACCGCGAGGACCACGGCCGCGGCGACCGGTGCAACCGCTCCGCGAACCAGTGGGGGCTCCCCGCCCCGGTGTCCTGCGGCACCGTCACATCCGCCCGGGCCCGCAGCACCGCGAGCAGGGCCGCGGCGGTCACCGCGAGCTCCTCCTGCGTCGGGTTCCCGTGCTCCACCCGGAACAAGGTGTCCACGACCACCACTCCCCTCAGGTCGGCGAGTTGCCGTGCTTGCGGGCGGGGATCGGCGCCTGCTTGGCGCGCAGCATGGCCAGCGACCGGATCAGCACCGAGCGCGTGTCCACCGGGTCGATCACGTCGTCGACCAGCCCCCGCTCCGCCGCGTAGTACGGGTGCATCAGCTCGCGGCGGTACTCGCGGATCGCCTGCGCGCGGGCCCGCTCCGGGTCCGGGGAGGCGGCGATCTCGCGGCGGAAGACGATGTTCGCCGCGCCCTCCGCGCCCATCACCGCGATCTCGTTGATCGGCCAGGCGAAGGACAGGTCGGCCCCGATCGAGCGCGAGTCCATCACGATGTAGGACCCGCCGTACGCCTTGCGCACGATCACCTGGATCCGCGGCACGGTGGCGTTGCAGTACGCGTACAGCAGCTTCGCGCCGTGCCGGATGATCCCGTTGTGCTCCTGGTCGCTGCCGGGCAGGAAGCCGGGCACGTCCACCAGGGTGACCAGCGGGATGCTGAACGCGTCGCAGGTCTGCACGAAGCGGGCGGCCTTCTCCGAGGCGTGGATGTCGAGCACGCCGGCCAGCGACTGCGGCTGGTTGCCGACGATGCCCACCACGTGGCCGTCCAGCCGGGCGAACCCGCAGACGATGTTGGTCGCCCACTGCGCGTGCACCTCGAAGAACTCGCCCTCGTCGACGATCTCCTCGATCACCGCGTGCATGTCGTAGGACATCATCGGGTCGGCGGGCACCAGCGTGAGCAGCTTCTCGCAGCGCCGGTCCGCCGGGTCGGTGCACACCTCGCGCGGCGGCAGCTCGCGGTTGTTGGCGGGCAGCAGCGAGAGCAGGTAGCGCACCTCCTCCAGGCACTCCTCCTCGCTCTCGCAGACGAAGCCCGCCGCACCCGAGACCCCGGCGTGCACGGCCGCGCCACCGAGCTGCTCGTGGGTGATCTCCTCGCCGGTCACGGCCTTCACCACGTCGGGGCCGGTGATGTACATCTGCGCGATCCCGCGCACCATGAAGACGAAGTCGGTCAGCGCCGGCGAGTAGGTGGCGCCGCCCGCGCACGGGCCGAGCATCACCGAGATCTGCGGGATCACCCCGGAGGCCTTGACGTTGCGTCGGAAGATGCCGCCGTAGCCGGCCAGCGCGGTGACCCCCTCCTGGATCCGGGCACCGGCCCCGTCGCTGAGCGAGACCAGCGGCGCGCCGGCCGCCTCGGCCAGGTCCATCACCTTGTGGATCTTCTCCGCGTGCGCCTCGCCGAGCGAGCCGCCGAAGATCCGGAAGTCGTGCGCGTAGGCGAACACCGTCCGCCCGTGCACCTGGCCCCAACCGGTCACCACGCCGTCGGTGTAGGGCTTCTTCGCCTCCAGGCCGAAGCCCTGCGCGCGGTGCCGGCGCAGCGGCTCGATCTCGGTGAAGGTTCCCTCGTCGAAGAGCAGGGTAAGCCGTTCGTGGACCGTCAGCTTGCCCTTGTCCCACTGAGCCTGGGTGGCGCGCGGATCGGGCCCCTGCCGCGCCTGGTCCTTGACCAGGTGCAGCTCGGTCACCCGGGAGCGCAGGTCGGAGAAGTCCGACTCGACCAGCACGTCCGCCAGGACCTCGTCGTTGATCGTCACGATTCACCACTCCAATCGGGCGTTGAGCGCCCACGACCTCTGGCACATTGAAGCCCGTGTGCCGCGGCCGGGACATGGCCGCCGACCCCTGCCGAGGGGGTTCACAACCCCTGTGGCGCGGTAGGGGAGTTCTTGTCAGGCAACAACCGGCAACCGCAGCGGGCGAGGTCGAAAGCCCAGGTGCGCTGCACGATGGACGTCATCAAGCACGGCTCCACGGACGGGGGAGGAACCGCAGATGACCATGCCAATCACGACTCTGGTGGAGCGGGACGCCGAGCTGGGTGTCCTGCGGCGGGCGCTGGTCCAGGCGGCCGCCCGGCGCAGTGCGGTGCTCCTGATCGAGGGGGCGGCCGGCTGCGGCAAGAGCGAACTGCTGGACGCGCTGGCTCGGCTGGCCGGCGAGTCGGGCGCGGTGGTACTGGCGGCGGCCGGCTACCCGGACGAGCGGCAGCTCCCGTTCGGGGTGCTGCACCAGCTGACGGGGGCGGCCGAGTCGGCCGGGCTGGCGCTGCCCACCATGGCGTCGGGCGAGCCGGTCCGCTCGGAGCGGATGCGCGAGCTGCTGCAGGCGCTGACCCGGGCCGGCGAGCGGGCACCGGTGGTGCTGGCGGTGGACGACCTGCCACTGGTGGACCGCGAGTCCCAGCTGCACCTGGCGCACCTGGTGCAGCACGCCCGCACCGCGCGGCTGCTGCTGGTGCTGGCCGGGGCGGGGCGCGGGTACGGGCTGGCCGAGCCGGAGTTGGACGCGGCGCTGCTGCGCCGGGCCGACTGCCGCCGGGTGCCGGCCCGCCCGCTCAGCCTGGCAGCGGTCGGCCAGTTGGCCGACCAGCACGGCTACGGGGAGACCGCCGCGGCGGAGTTGCTGGCGCTGACCGGCGGCAATCCGCTGCTGGTGCGGGCCCGGCTGGCCGACCCGGGCTCGCCCGCCGAGCAGCAGCCGCCCACCGGTGGCCTGTTCGCCCGCGCGGTGACCGAGTGCGTGGCCCGCAGCGGCCCGGGCGCGCTGGCGTCGGCCCAGGCGGTGGCGGTGCTGGGCGAGTTCGCCACCCCGACCCGGGTGGCCGAACTGCTCGACCTGACCGGCTCGGTGGCCGAGCTGCGGCTCGCGGTGCTGGAGGCCTCGGGGGTGCTGGCCGAGCACGCCTTCCGCCACCCGGTGGGCGCGGCGGCGGTGCTGGACCTGATGGGCGCCACCGAGCGGGCCGAGCTGCACCGCCGGGCCGCCGACCTGCTGCGCCGTGAAGGCCAGCCGGCCCCGGTGGTGGCCCGGCACCTGCTCAGCGCCCAGCGGCCGGACCAGAGTCCGCCGACCGCCTCCTGGGCGGCCGACGTGCTGTGCGACCTGGCCGAGCAACTGCACGCCCAGGACCGGGCGATGGAGGCGGCCGGAGCGCTGGCCGCGGCCGAGCAGGCCTGCCCGGACGAGCGAAGACGGGACGAGATCGCCACCCGGATCGCCGCGGTGACCTGGCGGTACAACCCGGCGGCGGCCGAGCGGCAGCTGCGCGGGCCGCTGGAGCTGCTGCGCGCGGGCACCCTGCCCGAGGACCGGCTGGCTCCGCTGGCCCAACTGCTGATGGCCCAGGGGCGGGTGGAGGAGGCACTGGAGGTCAACCAGCAACTTGGCGGCCTGCTGGCGGCGCAGACCGCCGACCCGAAGTCCCGCCCGGCGCCGGCCGTGGCCGGCGGGCAGGCCCGGGCCAGCGTGTGGGCGGTGCAGGAGACGGCCGGCGAGCCGGTCGTCACCGAGGCCGAACGGCTGCTGCAGTCCACTCCGTTGACGGCGACCACGCTGCTGCTGCTGCACCAGGCGGCACGCACCCTGGCGCGCAGCGACCAGCCGGAGCGCGCGGCGCCCTGGTGCCAGCGGCTCAGTCAGGAGGCGGCCGAGCGCGGGGCGCCGGGGTGGGCCGCCCTGTTCGCCACCGTGCATGCCGAAGTCCTGCTGCACCTGGGCGAGTTGCGCGAGGCGGAGCAGCAGGCCGCGCTCGCCGTGGAGTGCCTGCCGCAGGCCGCGGGCAGCGCGTTCGCCTGTGCTCCGCTGGCGGCGCTGATCCGGGTGCGCACGGCGCTGGGCCGTACCGCCTCGGTGGTGCAGCTGCTCGACCAGCCGGTGCCGCGCTCGGCGCTGGAGTCCATCCACGGGGTGGCCTACCTGCGGGCCCGCGGACTGCACCACCTGACGGTGGAGCAGTACCAGGCCGCCCTCGCCGACTTCGGCGAGGTGGGGCGGCTGCTGCGCCGCTGGCGGCTGGACCGGCCGCTGCTCTACCCGTGGCGCACGGACGCGGCCGAGGCGCTGCTGCGCCTGGGCGAGCGGGACCAGGCGGAGCGGCTGGTGCTGCAGCAGCTGTCCGCGCCGGACGCGCAGCGGCCCTGGGTGCAGGGCCTCTCGCTACGGCTGAAGGCGGCGGTGGCGGACCGCACCCAGCGGCCCGCGCTGCTGGAGCGGTCGGTGGACGAGCTGCGCCGCTCCGGTGACCGGATCGAGCTGGCCCGCACGCTGGCCGACCTGGGCCAGGCGCTGCAGGCGGTGGGCGAGACCAGCCGGGCGGGCACCACCACCCGGCGGGCCTGGAACCTGGCGCACGCCTGCGGAGCCGAGGGGCTGCGCGAGCGGATCCTGCCGGGCCTGGCCTCGGAGTCGCACCCCGTCAACCGGCAGCCGGCCCCCGCCGGCGGCGAGCCGCGGCCCGAGCTGAGCGGTTCGCAGCACCGGGTGGCGGCGCTGGCGGCGCAGGGGTACACCAACCGGGAGATCGCCATGAAGCTGTACGTGACGGTCAGTACGGTCGAGCAGCACCTGACCCAGATCTACCGCAAGCTCAACATCACTCGGCGTCAGGACCTGCCGGTGGAGCTTCAGTTGAGCCTGGCCGAGCTGGCCTGACAGGGGGCAGCATCGCGGCCCCGGATTCCTGGTCGGGAATCCGGGGCCGCGGTTCGCCCGCGCCGGGACGGGGGAGGGCCCAGGCGGCTCGACATCGAGACTGCCGGGGCCCTCTTGTGCATCGCTAGGGTTCGACTGGATCCTGGGGCGCGCGAAGGGCGCGCATTACGGCGCGCAACGCAACGCGCAGCGCGGAGCGTGATTCGGCGCGCAATGCAGCGCGCAACGCGGCACGCGATTCAACGCGCGATTCGGCGCGCGGTACGGCAGGCAATTCTGTCCGCGGCGGGCGGAATTCCCCCGCCGCGTCACGGCCAACTGTCGTCCCCCGCACCTGCGGTCGCACTCCACGGGGCCGGTTCGCTGAGCTCGGGCATGGTTCGTCCTCGGTGTCGTGGGCCGGTCTATCGGCCGACTAGAGAACCGGTATAGGACCGGCTGCATCATTCGTACTGTGGCAATTCCGCAGCGGGGGGCTCAAGGATTCCGCGCTGGCTCCTAGTTGCCTGACACGTTATCCGTCCGGTCTGGCAACCGCCTATACGCCCGAGGGGGATCCGCGGCATGGTCGAACCAGTCGAAATCGACCCGGAGTTCGCGCAGTTGGACGAAGTGAGCGCCGCCACGTACCGGCAGGCCGCCCAGACCGGGCGGTTCATCGCCGGCGACGTGGCCAAGGCGCTCGGGCTGCCGCTCGGGGAGGTGGTGCGGGCTCGCGAGACGCTGCGCGAGCTACGGCTGCTGCAGGAGATGCCGGGCGATCCGCAGGTGCTGACCCCGGTCAGCCCGGACGCGGCCGCCGCCCAGCTGACCGGCGCGGTGGAGAACCAGATCCTGGGCATGCAGCAGGCGGTGACCTCGATCCGCTCCACCGTGCTCTCGCTGATGCCCGCCTACTTCGAGGGGCGCCGGCAGCGCAACCGGATCGACGACCTGGACCTGATCACCAACGCCGAGACGGTCCGCTCGATGCTGCACACCCACCGCATGACGGCCCGCCGGGAGATCCTGGCCATCCAGCCGGGCAATCTGGCCACCGAGCAGCTCTCCGGCATCCTGAGCCCGATGCTGGCCGCCCTGGACCGCGGCGTGCGGCTGCGCACCCTCTACCAGCACACCGCCCGCACCGACCTGGTGAAGGCCTCCTACGTGCGCGAGGTGAGCGCGCAGGGCGCCGAGATCCGCACCACCGACGAGGTGATCGACCGGGTGATCGTCTACGACCGGGAGGTGGCCTTCCTCCCCGAACAGCACCTGCGCGACCCGGGCCGCGGCGCACTGGTGATCCGCGAGCCCAACCTGGTCGGCTTCATCTGCGGGGTGTTCGAGCACCTGTGGCAGCACGCCACCCCGTTCGAGCCGGAGAACAGCGTCCCGCAGCCGGTCGGCGACGACCTGAAGCGGGCGATCCTGCGGCTGATGAGCCAGGGCCACAAGGACGAGCTGGTGGCCCGCCGGCTGGGCATGTCGGTGCGCACCTGCCGCCGGCTGATCGCCGAGATCGCCGACGAGCTGCACGCCACCAGCCGGTTCCAGGCCGGTGCCCGGGCGGCCCAACTGGGCCTGCTGGACGAGGACGTCACTGCTTGCCTGGCCACTAGCTGACAGCGGCGCGCGGTGGAGCCGCCGGGCCGCCGGGGGCACCATGGCGGTGGGACGCGCGAGCTGTGGAATGAGGGGCCATGGTGCTGGAGGGACACGGGGACGTGCTGGAACGCGGCACGGCGATCCGACACTTGGTACACCAGTCGCCCGACTGGGACCGGTACCTGCTGGACACGCCGTCCACCGGCGAGGAGCGCTTCACCCTGGCCGGGCGGATGCCGGACCACCACCCGCTCTTCAACGACGGCCCGGGCACCTTCCACGACCTCCAGGTGGTCGCCGAACTCGTTAGCGAGCTGGGCGAGTTCGTCGGCCAGCGGTACTTCGGCATCGCGACCGCGCGGACCGGCCTGTGCTACCGCTTCGACCTGGCGGTGACCGACCTGGACCGCTGGCGGGTGAGCGCGGCGGGCAACCGGCTGACCACCCGGCTGCGGGTGCTGCCGGTGCACGAGTTCGGCGGCGCGCCGCGCTCGCTGGCCTTCCACTACGAGCTGGAGATGGACGACGCGCCGTGCTGCACCGGCTCGGCGGACATCGTCTTCCTGACCCCGGTGCTCTCGCGCAGCTACAGCCGGCTCAGCCGCGGCCGGGCACTGGCCCTGCTGCAGCAGCAGGACGCGGAGGACCCGCCCCGGCTGTCCACCGAGCCGGTGGCGCCCGAGCTGGTGGGGCGCGGCAAGCCGGCCAACGTCCTGCTGGCCGAGCCGACCGTGCTGGCCGGGCCCCGGCTGGTGGCCCAGGTGCTGGTGCCCGAGGCGCACCCGGCCTTCCCCGAGCAGCAGCACACCCCGGGGCTGCTGCTGCTGGAGGCGGTGCGGCAGGCCGCGCTGCTGGCGGCCGGGCGACTGCGCGGACTGAACCCCGGATACAGCACGCTGGCCGGGGTGCGGATGCACCACCGCGGCTACGCCGAGCCGGACCTGCCGCTGCGCTGCGCGGTGCAGGCGGGCGCACTGGAGCGGGACACCACCGGGCGACCGGTGGTGCCCCTGACGCTCACCCTGACCCAGCACGGACGCACCGTCGCACAGGCCGGCGCGACGGTGGTGCAGGATCTGTGACGGCCCGTCAGCTGCGCTGCCGGGCCAGCTCCTCCGCGATGGCGGCCACCGCCTCCTCGTCGAGCATATTGTCGAAGTCGGTGTGCCGCAGCCGGCCGAAGCCGGCGTCGTACACCGCGGCGGAGACCACGTACTCGTCCAGCCCGAAGGTGCGGAAGCCCCACTCCTGGCCGGTTCCCGGGGTGCCGTCCGGCCGGTTCACCTGCACCGGGCGGTCGTCCGGGCCGAAGCCGAACTCGGTGAAGCGGAACGCCATGCCCTGGGCGATCGCCTTGCTGTAGGCCTCCTTGAGGGTCCACAGGCGCAGCAGCGCCTGGTTGGCGTCCCGGCCGCGGCCCACCTCCTCGGCCAGCAGCCGCATCTCGTCCTGGGTGCAGACGTGCCGGCCCATGCCCTTGGCGTACAGCTGCCGGTCGGCCCGCTCGGCGTCCACCCCGATCAGTCCCCGGGTGGTCAGCCCGACCAGCAGCAGGTCGTCGGTGTGGCTGAGGCTGACGTCCACCTGGTCGCAGCCGCGCAGGTACGGGCGGCCGGTGGGGCCGTAGCTGAGCTCCACGTCGGCCGGGTCGCCGGCGCCCAGCGACTTGCCGGCCGCGTACTTGAGCAGCAGCCGGGTGGCCGCGAACCGGTCCCGCAGCTGTTCGTGGGCGATGTCCAGGTACTTGCTCCAGTCCCGGCCGAGCAGCCGGCGCAGCTCCGGGCCCTCCGGTTCGGGCGGGCGCCAGTGCGGCAGCCGGGCGTGGATCAGCACCGTGCCCTGGGTGGCCAGGTCCGCCACCACCGGGGACCAGTCGTCGTCCCGGTGCCGGATCAGCCGGGCCTCGGGGATCACCGGGGGCAGCTCCGGCAGCGTGCCGCCCGCCATCAGACCCGCTCCAGTGCCAGGCCGGCCTTGATCCACTTGCTGGACTCCACCACGATCGCCAGCGCCCGCTCCTTCTCCTGCAGCTGCGGCATCAGCTCGGCCAGTTGGAGGAACGGCATGGCGTTGCCGGTGTTGCCGGTCCGGTCCACGCAGGAGACCTCCTTGACGCCCTCGATGCCCAGGTGGTCGACGATCCGCTGGGTCATCCGGCCGGACAGCTGCGGCGGGAGCAGGTAGTCGATGTCGGCGGCCGACCAGCCCAGCCCGTCCAGCAGCTCCCAGAGGATCTCCACCGACATCTGCGGCAGGCTCTCCTCGATCGCCTTGTAGTCCTCGTAGAGCATCGGCCGCTCGGTGTCCCGGTCGGCCGCGCCGTACCAGTCGACCACCTGGCCGGTGGGCCGGCCGCGGCCGGTGAAGCGGTTGAGCACCGCGCGCAGCGCCACCCGCTCCCCCGCCGGCTCGGCGCTGAGCACCGCGGCGCCCGCCCCGTCCCCGAACAGCACGTAGTTCACCAGCTCGTCGGTGGGCAGACGACTGATGTTCTTGCGCACATCCAGGTGCTTGCTGGTCACGTCGCCGCCGATCACCAGGCCGTGCCGGTGGCCGGCCGCGATCAGCGAGCGGCCCAGCTCAAGCACCTGGACCGCTCCGGAGCAGCCCGCCTGGACCTGGTAGACCGGCAGGTGGTTGAACTGCAGGGTGTCGGCCACCTCGGCGGCCGTGGTGGGCAGCAGGGTGTCGGGCGTGGTGCTGGAGACCACCAGGAAGTCCATGTCGGCCCCGGACAGGCCGCTGGACTCGAGCGCCCAGTGGCCGGCCTCGGCGCACAGGTCGGCCAGCCGGTAGCGCACCTCGCCGGTCTCCAGGTCCCGGGCGAAGTGGCGGGTTCTGGTGCCGACGAAGATGTCCACCCACTCGTCACTGACCCCGAAGTGCCTGCCGAGCTCCGTGTTGTCCACGGGTTTGCCCGGCAGGGCGGTGCCGACACCGGCGAGGTAGGTCGGCTTCTGACTCATGATCGCTAACTCCTTCCGGGGAGCGAGGGCGCGGCCACCTGGACGGTGATCCACTCGTTGAGGAACTCCGCGATGGTGGCCACCGAGTGGAGGGCCGGCAGCAGTTGCTGCACCGAGATGTCCGCCATCTGCGGCATCCTGGCCTCCAGCACGTCCTTGAGCTGCATGAGCATCACGGAGTCGAATCCGAGATCCTGGTAGAGGCGGGTCGCCGGGGTGACCCGGTCGGCCTCGTAGGCGCCCACCTCGCGGACCGCCTCGATCACCAACCGGGTGACCGGATCGACCTGCTGGGCGGCCATCACCAGGCTCTGCGCGATGGTGCGCGGAGCCCCGGCGGCGGCCGGCGCCGCCGCGGGAGCCGGCTGCGAGCTGGCCCAGGACCGCTTCCAGTAGCGGGTCTCGGCGCTGAAGGCGTACGGCAGCAGCCTTTCCAGGGTGCGGTGTTCGGCCGGGTAGCAGGCCTCCCAGGCCGGGTCCAGGCCGGCCAGGTAGAGCTCGGCCACCAGGTCGGCCAGCGCGGCCGCGCCCGCACCGGGCTCCGGCGAGGCGGACAGCAGCCGCCCGCCCTCCGCCAGGTCGGCGCCGGCCAGCTGGTCCAGCAGGTCGATCCGGGCGCCGATCTCCACCACGTGACTGGGCGTCAGGGCCGCGTTCAGCGCGGCGAACGCCTCGTGGAAGTGGACCGCGGTGAAGGCCTGGGCGCTCCAGTACGCCGCGTCCAACTGCTCGTCCACCAGCAGCCGCCCGTACAGCGTGGAGGCGAACGGCAGCGCGGGGGCGGCCGGCGTCACGGTGCGCGCGACCGAGGCGAAGTCGCCGCGCTCGGGCAGCGCGTGGGCGGCCAGCAGCCGGGCCGCCGCGTCCAGGTCCAGCGCGCCGGCGTGCACGGCGGCGGCGTACTCGCCGACCCCGTGGCCGAGCACCCCGGCCGGGTGCACCCCGAGCTCGCGCAGCGTGCCGGCCAGCGCGTAGCCGACCGCGAACTGGGCGGGCCGGGCCAGCGGGCCGCGGGCGGCCCGCTCGTCGCCGGCCAGCAGCAGGTCGCGCACCCCGACCCCCAGGTACGGGCCGAGCGCCGCGTCCGCCTCGCCGAGCAGCCGGCGGTAGACCTCGTGCTCGGCGTAGAGCCGGGCGGTCATCCCGGCGCAGGCCGCGCCCTCGCCGCTGAACAGGAAGACGGTGACCGGGCCGCGCCCGGGCCGCACGGCCACGCCCGCCCGCAGCAACTCGTCCTCGGCGGCCGCGCGCAGCTTCTCGGCCAGCTCCACGGTGTCCCCGGCCACCACCGCGGCCCGGTAGGCCAGCCCGGTCTTGACCCGGTTGCTGCTCCAGCACAGCGGGGCGGCCTCCCCGCGCGGGCGGCGGCCGATCGCCTCGGCCGCGGCGGTCAGGTTGCGGCGCAGCGCCTCGGGGGTGTCGGCGGTCAGCGTGAACACCCCGCAGCCCACCGGACCGTCCACCCGGCGCGGGCGGCGCACCGGCTCGGGGCGGGGCGCGCTGGCCAGCACCACGTGCGCGTTGGTGCCGCCGATGCCGAAGCTGCTCACCCCGGCCAGCACCTCCTGCCCGCCGAGCCGCAGCGGCGCCTTGAGCAGGCTCAGCCCCCGGTCGGCCAGACGCAGTTGAGGGTTCTCCTGGTGGCCGAAGCGGGTGGCCGGCACCATCCGGTGGCGCAGGCTGAGCGCGGTCTTGATCAGCCCGGCGATCCCGGCGGCCCCCTCGGCGTGGCCCAGGTTCCCCTTCACCGAACCGATCGCGCAGGGCAGTTCGCGCTCGATGCCGTGCACCAGGCCGAGCGCGCGGACCTCCAGCATGTCGCCGAGCACGGTGCCGGTGCCGTGGGTCTCCACGAACCGGATCTGATCGGGCGTCACTCCGGCGCGCCGGTAAGCGGATTCGAGCACCGCCTGCTGGGCCCACGGGTTGGGCGCGGTGATCCCGTTGCTGCGCCCGTCCTGGTTGACGGCGGTGCCCCGGATCACCGCGTAGACGGGCTGCTGGTCGGCGAGCGCGTCGTCCAGCCGGCGCAGCGCCACCAGGCCGACCCCGTCGCTGCGCACGATGCCGTCCGCCTCGGCGCCGAACGGCAGGCAGCGGCCCTGTGCCGAGGCCAGGCCCAGGTGGCCGTAGACCACGCCGAGCGAGGGGGTGAGCACCAGGTTGGCCCCGCCGGCCAGCGCCAGGTCGCACTCGCCGGACAGCAGCGAGTTGACCGCCAGGTGGACCGCGACCAGCGAGGAGGAGCAGGCGGTGTCCACCACCAGGCTGGGCCCGGTCAGGCCCAGGTGGTGGGAGATCCGGTTGGCGGCCATCGCGACCGTGCTGCCGACCCCGAACTGGGCGTTGACCCGGGTGTGGTCGGGCAGGTGCAGCTGGGCCCACTCGCTGCCCATGGTGCCGACGAAGACGCCCACACCCTGGCCGGTCAGCGAGCGCGGCGCCCGCCCGGCGTCCTCCAGCGCCCGCCAGGCGCACTGCAGCAGCAGCCGTTGCTGCGGGTCCATCGCGGCCGCCTCGCGCGGGGCGATCGCGAAGAAGGCGTTGTCGAAGACGTCCGGGGCGGCCAGGAAGCCGCCCTGGGTCATCGCGCCCCGGCTGCCGCCGGCCACCTCGCGCGGGTCCCAGCGCTGCTCCGGGATCGGGCCGACCGCCTCCGCGCCGCGCATCAGCAGGTCCCAGTAGGCCTCCGGATCGGGTGCGCCCGGGAAGGCGCAGTCCAGGCCGACGATCGCGACGGCCGGCATCAGTCGTCCACTCCGACCGGGACCGCTTGCAGCGCGGCCAGGTGCACCACCAGTTCGTCGATGGTCGGCCGCTCCCAGACCAGGATCGGGTCGACGTAGATCTTCAGCTCGTCCTCCAGGTCGCCGCACAGGCTCAGCGCGTCCACCGAGCTCATCCCGTACTCGGCCAGCGGCACCTGCGGGTCCAGCTCGACCGCGGTCTTGCCCAGGTAGCCGCAGAGCCGCTGGACCAGCCACTCGCGCATCGCGGCCTCGGCCGCGTCCTTCCCGATGATCGACTCGTGCATGGTCAACGCTCCTTCGGCTCAGCCGGCGACGGGGGTGTTGTAGAGGTCGAAGCTGCGGCGGTCGCCGAACCGGGCCAGCACCTCGTGGTGGACCCGGGTCTGGCACTCGGCCGGCAGCTCGGGGACCCGGGCGCCCAGCGCCCGGGCGATCTTGCGCAGCGCCAGCACCGCCCAGGCCGGCGAGGCCAGGAACGGGTCGCGGTCGTCCTGCTGGTGCCACCACCAGACGCCGACCACGGCGGCGGCGGCCAGCACCAGGGAGTACCGCTCGGACAGCGCGAAGGCGCCGGGGCCCACCGGGGTGCCGTGCGCGGGCACCGGCAGTGCCAGCAGCCGGTCCCGCAGGTCGCGCAGCTCCTCGGTCAGCTCGCGCACCAGGGTCGCGAAGACCCGCAGCAGCGGGGTGTTGCCCGGCAGCGCCGAGGCGACCGCGACCAGCACGGCGGCCAGCGAGTCGTGGCCCGAGGCGATGTCCAGCTCCTGGTAGCGGAACGGGCCGAGCTCGTCGCCGGGGCGGAAAAGCTCCGGCGGCGCCTCCTGGTCGTTGAACCAGGAGTGCCGGGCCAGCCCGCGCAGCTGAGGCAGCAGGGTGGCCTGGCAGGCGACCGAGCCGGCGTGCCCCAGGGTGATCACCTGAAGGTCCCTCAGGTGCTTCTGGAACGCGCCCAGGGTGCCCTCGCGCACGTACAGCTGGGAGCCGAGCACGATCGACAGGTCGTACATGGTGGTGCCCAGCACCCGGGGCAGCAGGTACTTCACCGCCGCCGAGTACAGGCTGGTCTGACCCGGCAGCAGGTGCACCGCCCGGGTGGCCACCATCGCCAGCGCGTCGAACAGCAGCAGGTCCACGAAGGCGCCGGAGAGCGCGCCGGCGGTGCGCTGCGGGTCCAGTGCCTCACGGCCCGAGGGGCGCGAGCCGTCCTCGTACTGGCAGCGCACCGCGATCCGCAGCGAGGCGTCCACCGCGCCCACCGCCAGGGCGGCGGCCAGCGTGCGGCTGATCTGGAAGGAGCGCAGTGCGGTGGTCAGCCCGCTGCCCTCGGGGCCGAGCAGCCGGTCCCGGCTCACCCAGTTGCCCGCGCCCAGCTCCAGCCCGGCCCACTGGCAGCCGCGCATGCCCACCGCCGGCGGGTACGGGCGGACGGTGAACTCCCCCGGCAGCTCGGCCGGGTCGATCAGCATCACCGAGTGGCTGCGGCTGCCCTGCTCGTGGCCGCGGCAGAACAGCGCGACCGCCCCGGCCCGGGCCAGGTTGTTGATCATCGGCTTGGTGCCGCCGAGCAGGAAGCCACCGCCCGCCGGGGTGGCCCGGATCTCGCTGCGCACCAGGTCGTTGGAGTGGGCGGTCTCGTGCTGGGCGATGGAGACCTTGCCGCCGGCCAGCAGCAGCTCGGCCACCCGGGCCCGCTGCCGCTCGGTGCCGGCCATCCACACGTCGCTGGCGCCCATGAAGGACATGAAGCCGTAGCCCATGCCGGTCGACACGTCGCGGCGGAAGACCGGGCGCATCACCCGTACCAGGGTGTCCACCGAGTCCAGCCGGCCGCCCAGCGCGGTCGGCACGTACTCGGCGCTCATCCCGAACTCGTCCAGCAGGCCCTCGGCCTCGTGGCACAGCTCGGCCCGCCGGTCGGCCTCCAGCAGCCGGGTGTAGCCGACCGGGTTGGCCGGCTCGGTGGGGTCGCCCAGCAGCTCCTCCAGCCGGGCCACCCGCTCCGGCACGGCCAGCTCGCCGGTCGGCCGGTGCAGCGCGGTGCCCATCACTGCCACGCCCCCAGACCCGCCAGCTCGCCCGGCCGCACCAGGGCCCGCACCTCGGGCTCGAGGATCTCGTAGGCGCCGGTCAGCTCGCCCAGCAGGAACCGCTCCCGGGTGCGGGTGCGGCGGATCTTTCCGCTGGTGGTGCGGGCCACCGAACCCGGCTTGACCAGCAGCACGTTGGCCGCCGGGATGGCGAACTCGCGCCCGATCAGCGCCTGTACGGCGGTCGCCTTCTCGCGCAGCCGGCTCCAGTCCGCCTCGCCCGCGCGCACCTCCTGGACGATTACCAGCCGTTCCACGCCGGCATCCACGGTGAACGCGGCGCCGAACGAGAAGGCCGGGCCGAGCTCGCGGATCGCCCACTCGATGTCCTGCGGGAACAGGTTGCGGCCGTTGATGATGATGGTCTCCTTGAGCCGCCCGGTGACGTACAGCCGGTCCTGCTCGTCCACCGTGCCCAGGTCGCCGGTGCGCAGGAAGCCGCCGGCCACCGGGGTGAGCGGGTGCTCGACGGTGGCGTGGAAGGTCAGCCGGCTCTCGTTGGGGCGGTGCCAGTAGCCCTGGGCCACGCTGTCGCCGCCCACCCAGATCTCGCCCACCTCGCCGGGGGCCAGCTCGGCCCGGCTGACCGGGTCGACGATCCGCACGTCCAGGTCGACCACCCGGCCCACCGACACCACCGGACGGGTCGCCGCCCCCTCGGCGGCCGGGGTGAGCCGGCCCCGCTCCAGGGCCGCGGCGTCGGCCGCCAACTCGGTGGCGGCCTCCCCGGGCACCGGACCGGAGACCATCAGCGTGGCCTCGGCCAGCCCGTAGCAGGGGTAGAGCGCCTCGGGCCGCAGGCCGTTCTCGGCGAACCGGGCGGCGAACGCCTCCAGCGTGCTGGAGCGCACCGGCTCGGCGCCGTTGAAGGCCAGCCGCCAGCTGGACAGGTCCAGCCCCTGCTGCTGGGCCGGGGTGATCCGGCGCAGGCACAGGTCGTAGCAGAAGTTGGGGCCGCCGCCCGCGGTCACCCCGTAGTCGGAGATCGCCTTGAGCCAGCGCACCGGGCGCTTGAGGAAGCTGGTCGGCGAGAGCTGCACCGCCTGGCCGCCGACGAACAGCGGGTGCAGCAGGTGCAGGATCAGGCCCATGTCGTGGAAGTGCGGCAGCCAGCCGCCCAGCACGTCGCGCTCGGTGGTGCCCATCGACTGCTGGATCACCTGCTGATTGGCGATCAGGTTGGCGTGCGAGACCATCACCCCGCGCGGGTCGGCGGTGGACCCGGAGGTGTACTGCAGGAAGGCCAGCTCGTCGGCGCCGGTGCGCACCGGCTGCCAGGCCTGCGGGTCGCCGAAGCCGGCCGTGTCGGTGGCCAGGCAGACGGTATCGGGCACCCCCTCCATGGCCAGCCAGAGCGAGATCTCCGGGGCGTGCGCGGTGTCGGTGAGGAACAGGGTGGCCCGGGTGTCGCGGATGATCCCGCCCAGCCGCTCCAACTGGCCGTGGCCGCTGGGCAGGGTGGCGGGCACCGCGACCGCCCCGGCGTACAGGCAGCCGAGGAAGGCCTGGAGGAACTGCGGGCCGGCCGGGTAGAGCAGCACCACCGGCTGGCCCTTGACGCCGTAGCCCTGGATCCGGTGCGCGATCCGGCGCGCCGCGGTGTCCAGTTCGGCGTAGCTGCTCTGCTCCGGTACCAGCTCGCCGTCCCGCTCGCGCAGGAAGACGTGGGCCACGGTGTCGGCGGCGGCCTGGGCGCGCTCGCGGACCACCTCGGTGAAAGTCGACGGCTCGCGCATCAGTTCCCCCTTGGTCGTGCTCGCTCGGTCAGCATGTCCTGGCCAGCGTGCCGAGCACCCCTAAAGGGCAGCTTGCGGACCCTCGTTCGAGGCTTGGGCGGGTGAGCGGCGGCACGGTGCGCTCCTAGAGTTGCCGGGGAGAGGAAAAGGGGGGACACGATGAAGTTCCGGATCCTTGGACCGCTGGAGCTGTACCAGGACGGCGCCGAGGACACCCCGCTGACGCCGGGCGCCGCCAAGCTGCGGGTGGTCCTGGGCACGCTGCTGGCCCGGGTCAACGAGGTGGTCTCCGCCGACCGCCTGATCCACGAACTGTGGGGCGAGGTGCCGCCGCGCACGGCCGCCACCACGCTCCAGGTGTACGTCTCGCACGTGCGCAAGTTCCTGGACGCCGCCGACCCCGGCTACGGGCGGCGCGCCCTGCTCACCCGGGCCCCCGGCTACCTGATGCGGCTGGACCCGGACCAGTTGGACCTGACCGTCTTCGAGCGCCTGCACCACACCGGCCGGGCCGCGCTGGCCGCCGAGGACTACCTTCAGGCCAGCGAACTGCTGCACGGCGCGCTCACGTTGTGGCGCGGCGAACTGCTCGCCGGGACCCCGCTGGGCCCGATGCTGGAGCGGATCGCCAACCGGCTCGGCGAGCAGCGCACCACCGCACTGGAGCAGCGCTTCCGGGCCGACCTGCAACTGGGCCGGCACGCCGAGCTGATCCCCGAACTGCAGGGCGCCGCAGCCGAGCACCCGCTGCGCGAGGAGCTGCACGGGCACCTGATGACGGCGCTCTACCGGGCCGGCCGGCAGGGCGACGCGCTGCGCGCCTTCACCGAGGTCCGGCGCACCCTGGTACGGGAGTTGGCGGTCGAGCCCGGGGTGCCGCTGCGCCGGCTGCAGAGCCGGATCCTGGCCGCCGACCCCGAACTGCTGCTGCCGGAGGGAGTCGGCCCGGGCGCCCCGGCTCCGGTGCTGCGGCTGCCCCGGCAGGTGGTCGAGGCGCTGCCGCCGGCCGATCCCGCCTTCGCCGGGCGGGCCGTCGAACTCGCGCGGCTGGCCGAGCTGCTGGCCGAGGCCCGGGACCACACCGGGGTGCTGCTGACCGGCGCCTGCGGGGTCGGCAAGACCGCGCTGGCGCTGGCCGCCGCGCACGCGGCGGCGGAGCTGTTCCCCGACGGGCGCGCCTACCTCGACCTGCACCCCGGGCACCCGCTCAGCGCCGAGGAGGCCCTGGTCCGGGTGCTGCGGCTGGGCGGCGTGCCCGACCCGCTGCCCGCCGACCAGGGCGCGCTGCGCGCCCTGGTCGCCCAACTGCTGCGCGGGCGGAAGCTGCTGCTGGTGCTGGACCACGTGGCCGGCGCCGAGCAGGTCCAGCCGCTGCTGGACGCCGGGGCGATCGCGCTGGTGGTGGCCCGCCGGGCCCCCGCCGGACTGCGCGGGCTGGCGCCGCTGGCGCTGGGCGTGGTGACCGGCCCAGACGCCCGGGAACTGCTCCAACTGCCCTCCGGCGCCCCCGACGCGACCGCGATCGCCGAACACTGCGACCACCTGCCGCTGGCCCTGCGGGCGGCCGGCGCGGCGCTGGTGGCCCGCCCGCACTGGACGGCGGGCACGCTGGCCGAACGGCTGCGCGGCGAGCGGACCAGGCTGGCCACGCTGCGGATCGGCGACCCCGGCCTGACAGACCGATTGCTGACGCAGTATCAGGAAGTCGGCAAGGAGCTGCGGTCGGCGTTCCGGACGCTCGGCCTGCTGCCGGCCCAGCCGTTCGAGCTGTGGGCTGCCGCCGCCGCCCTGGACCTGGCCCCCGAGGAGGCCGAGCTGGTGCTGGAGGCACTGGTGCACGCGCACCTGCTGCGCCCCGCCGGCGCCGGGGCGGGCGGGCACCACGACCGGTACCGGCTGCCCGCGCTGCTGCGGCCGCTGGCGGTCGAGCTGCTCGGGGCGCAGCAGGGGCAGCAGGCGGAGCCGGGCGGGGAGTGCTCGGTGCTGCACCGGGTCTGCCTGGCGTACGCGGAACGGGCCGCCGAGGCGGACGAGTTGATCACTCCCGGGCGGCGCAGCCGGCCCGCCGCGGTGACCGGGCTGGTCGGCGGCCGGCCGCTGGACTGGTTCGCCCGCGAGCGGCGGGCACTGACCGAGGTGCTGCGGGCCGCGCACGCCGCCGGCCTGTGGGCGGTCACCGAGGAGCTGGCGGAGAGCCTGACCGGCTACCTGGAGACCTGCGCCGCCTGGGAGGACTGGGAGAAGGTGCAGCGGCTCGCCCTGGACGCCGCCGGGCACCTGGCGGACGAGCGCGGGCGGGCCGGCGCGCTCCGCTCGCTGGCCGACCTGGCCTGGCAGCAGGGCCACCTGGAGTCGGCGGCGGACCTGTACCAGCAGGCCAGGCAGGCCGCCGCCCGCTCCGGCGACCAGCGCCAGCTGGGGCGGATCCTGGTGGGGCTGGGCGACGTCCAGCTCAGCCTGGGCGAGTTCGGCGAGGCGGGCGAACTGCTGGACCTGGCGCTCGCGGTGGCCACCGAGCACGAGGACACCCGGGGCCGGTACGACGCGCTGCGCGCACTAGCCCTGCTGGCCCGCTCCCCCGGGGGCGGCGGCCCGGCCGAGGCGGAACGCCGGCTCACCGAGTGCGTCGAGCTGGCCCACCGCCTGCGCGACCGCCGCCTGGACGCCTACGCCCGCCGCATCCTGCGCGAACTGCGCACCGAGGACGCGGGACCGGGCCTGGAGGTCCGCCCGGGCGTCTGGCGCCTCGCGGCGGGGGCCACGGGCTGAGGGGCCGGTCCCGGGTCCCGTCCGGCCCGCGGGGCTCGCTCGAGGCCTGGAGGGCCCGGCGGCCCCGCTGTGCTCCTGGCCGCGGGTCCCCGGAGCACGGCGCGAGAGCCCCGGGCGCAGGGCGGGCCGGCGCCGGGAGGTGGGTTCCCGGGGCCGGCCCGCGTGGGTGGGGAGGTGGCTGCTACTGGGCCGTCACCAGGTCGCGCAGCTCGGTGCGGAGCAGCTCCAGCACCGCCGGGGCCTGCGCGTTCAGGTAGAAGTGCCCGCCGGCGTACACCTTGAGCGTGAACGGCCCCGTGGTGTGCCCGGCCCAGGCGCCCGCCTCGTCCAGGGTGACCTGCGGGTCGTCGTCCCCGGTCAGTGCGTAGACCGGGCAGCTGAGCCGGGTGTCCCCGGACCAGCGGTAGGTCTCCGCCAGCCGGTAGTCCGCCCGCACCGAGGGCAGCACCATCCGCACGATGTCCGGGTCCCCGAAGACCTGCTCGTCGGTCCCGGCCAGCTTCTTGATGTCCGCGATCAGCCCGTCGTCGTCCTTCAGGTGCACGTTCTCGTCCCGGAACCGGCTCGGTGCCCGGCGCCCGGAGGCGAACAGCGCGGCGGGCACCAGCCCGCGCGCCTCCAGCCGTTCGGCCACCTCGAACGCCACCGAGGCGCCCAGGCTGTGCCCGAACAGTGCGAACGGCTTGTCCGTCCAGCCGTCCAGCTCCCGCACCACCGCGTCGGCCAGCTCGCCCACGGTGGCCGCGTTCGGCTCGTGCCGGCGGTCCTGCCGGCCGGGGTACTGGACCGCCAGCACGTCCAGCTCCGGCGACAGCGCCCGCGACACCGGAAAGTAGTAAGAGGCCGACCCCCCGGCGTGCGGGAAGCAGATCAGCCGCGTCGGCGCCGCCGGCGCCGGGTGGAACCGACGGATCCACGCTCCGAGCTCTTCGCCCATGTCCGCTCGACATCCCTTCTGATGGCAGTCTGACGCCGATTCAAGCACCGCGCGCCGCCGCACCGGGATGCCGTCGGACCCCTAGAACGCCGCTCCGGCACCCCAGTCGGTGCCGAGCGCGCCGGCCACCCGGCCCAGCTCCAGGCCCAGCCCGAGGCCCACCGCGGCGGCGGCGGTCGCGTTGAACACCTGGCAGGCCCCGGGCCGGTCCAGCCGCACCGGGGCGCCGGCCCCGTGCGGGTCGGTGAGGGTGAAGGCGGCCCGCCCGGCGGGGTCCAGCCGGACCCCGACCGCGCGCACGTCCCCGTCCGTGCGGCCGAAGGTGAGCACCGGCGCGCTGCTGCGGGCGGCGAGCGCGCGGGCGTACGGGTCGTCGGCGTTGAGCACCGCCAGGCCGTCGGGCGGCAGGGTGTCGAGCAGTTCGCCGATCGCCTCGGCGGCCCGCTGCTTGCCGTGCCCGGTGCAGCCCACGTTGAGCACCACGGCCACCCGGGGCGCACCGGCCGCGGCGAGGGAGGTGGTGGCCGTGGTGGCAGCGCCGAGCAGCCGGGCGAGCAGGGCGGCGGTGCTGCGTTTGCCCAGGGCGCCGGTCACCGCGACCACCACCGGATCGCCCGGTGCGGGGGTGCAGACCACGGCGAGCTCGGGCGGTGCGATGGCCTCACGCGGCGTCATGCGGTCACCCCACCACACCCCCGCGCGTGTCGCCCGCCGACCGCCCCCGCCCGGGCGAGCCGGCTCCGCGCGCCTGCCGGGGCCCGTACCGCGCTACGCCGGCCCCGGGCAGCACCCCGCCGCAGCCAGCTCCGCCGCCTCCGGCACGCCCAGCGCCCGGTAGCCCGCCAGGGCGGTGCGGTGGTACTCACGGGCCGCCGACTCCTCGCCCAGCCGGTGCAGCGCGGCGCCCAGGTTCTCCTGCACCCGGGCGGCCTCGTACGGGTCGCCGGAGCGCACCACCAGTTCCAGCGCGGCCTGGTGCTCCGTCACCGCCTGGTCCGGCAGGCCCGCCTCGCACAGCGTCTGGCCCAGGTTGGTGTGGGCCTCGGCCAGCACCAGCGCGCCCTCCAGCCGCTGGGCGACCGCCAGCGACTCGCGGTGCCGGGCCAGCGCCCGGTCCAGCTCGCCGCGGGTGCGGTGCACGTTGCCGAGGTTGCCCAGCGCGATCGCCTCGCCGGCCCCCTCCTCGATCTCCCGGGCCAGCTCCAGCGACTGCTCGAACAGCTCGACGGCCCGGTCCAGTTCACCGCGCCGCTGGTGCACCAGGCCCAGGTTGTCCAGGGTGGTCGCCTCGCCGGCCCGGTCGTTGCCCTCGCGGTCCAGGTCCAGCGCGCGCCGGTGGTGCTCCAGCGCCTCGTCCAGCCGGCCGAGCCGGCGGCAGAGCACGCCCAGGTTGTCCCGGACGATGCTGACCCCGATCCGGTCCTCCAGCCGCTCCTTGATCACCAGCGCCTCGCCGAGCCGCTCCAACGCCTCGGCGTACCGGCCCTGCCGGCGCAGGATCACGCCGACGTTGGTCAGCGCGGTGCCCTCCTGCACCTGGGCGCCCAGCTCCCGGGCCTGGGCCAGCGCCTGCTCGAAGTGCGCCAGCCCCTCCTCGAGCCGCCCGCCGCGCCCGAGCGCCACGCCGATGTTGAGCAGTGTCGCGGTGCGCCCGAACGAGGGCGGCAGCCCCTCGGCGACCCGCAGCGACTCGTGCAGGTGCGCCAACGCCTGCTCGTACCGCCCCTGGTGCAGCACGATCAGCCCGAGGAAGCGCAGCGCTTCGGCCTGCGCCGCCGGGTCGCCCAGGGTGCGGGCGGCGGCCAGCGCGGCGGTGTGCACGGCCAGCGCGTCGCGGTAGTGCGCGCCGCGCTCCAGGTAGCGGGCCAGGAGCGGGGACAGGTCGCGCTGGTGGCCGGGGAAGTCGGCCAGCCCGCTGACCGCCACCAGGTTGGCCCGCTCCGCGTCCAGCCAGGCCAGCGCCTGGGCGACGTCGGCGAAGCCCGGTCCGAGCGGCTCCACCCGCGGCCGCTGCCCCTTCTCCTGCGGCACCATCGCGTCGGCCGCCGCGGCCGCCCGCCAGCGGTAGTGGTCCAGCAGCCGGCGCTGCGCGGCCTGGCGGCGGGGCGCCGGCTCCTGGGCGGTGACGGTGCGTCGGGCGTGGTCGCGCAGCAGGTCGTGCAGGCCGAACCGGTCCCGGGAGCGCTGCTGCAGCAGGTGGCAGTCGAGCAGCAGGTCCAGCAGGTCCAGCGCCTCGTCCTCGGTGCGGGCGGCCAGCGCGGCGGCGGCCGACCCGTCGGTGTCGCTGCCGGGCAGCAGGCCGAGCAGCCGGAACATCCGCTGCTGCTCGGGCTCCAACTGCTCGTAGGAGAGGGCGAAGGCGGCGCTGACCTCTCGGTGGTCGCTGTCCGGCTCGGCCCGCTCCCGGTGGGCGCGCAGCCGCCGGTTGAGGTCGGCCACGCTCCAGGCGGGACGGCTGCGCAACCGGGCCGCGGCCACCCGCAGGGCCAGCGGCAGCCGCCCGCACAGCGCGACCGCCTCGGCGAGGTCGGCGGGCGGTTCCTGGGCCTGTTGGCGGCCGGCGACCTTGACGAAGAGCGCGGCGGCGGTGGCCGGGTCCAGCACGTCCAGCGAGAGCGGGTAGACCCCGTCCAGGCCGAACAGGCGCCGGCGCGAGGTGACCAGCACCTGGCAGCGGGCGCTGCCGGGCAGCAGCGGGCGGACCTGGTCGGCGTCGAGCGCGTTGTCCAGCACGATGATCAGCGAGCGCCCGTCGCACTCGGCCCGCCACAGCGCGGCGCCCGCCTCCTCGTCCTGCGGCACCGCGGCCTCCGGCACGCCGAGCGCGGTGAGCAGCCGGGTCAGCGCCTGGGCCGGCTCCAGCGGCGGGCGGCCGGCGGTGTGGCCGTGCAGGTCGAGGAAGAGCTGGCCGTCCCGGTAGCGCCCGGCCAGGCGGTGCGCGGCGTGCACGGCCAGCGCGGTCTTGCCCACCCCCGGCATCCCGTCGATCGCCACCACCCGGGTGGCGGTGGCGCCGGGGCGGGCGTCGGTGAGCAGCTGGTGGAGCTCGCCGTCGCGGCCGGTGAAGTCGCTCAGGTCGCGCGGCAGGTCGTTGCGCGGCACACTCCCCGGGCGGGGATCGGCCGGGGCTGCGGGGGCGGCCGGATCGAGCTCCGGGTCGCCGCGCAGGATCTGCTCGTGCAGCTCGGCCAGCTCGGCGGAGGGCTCCGTGCCCAGCTCCTCGACCAGCACCGCCCGCGCGGCCCGGTACTCGGCCAGCGCCTCGCTGGGGCGGTCCGAGCGGTAGAGGGCGAGCATCAGCTGGGCCCGGAACCGCTCGTGCAAGGGCTGGTCGCGCACCAGCGTGCGCAGTTCGGCGACCAGTTGCTCGTGCAGCCCCTGGTGCAGCTCGGCCTCGATCCGCCAGCGCAGCACGTCGAGCCGGACCTGTTCCAGGTGCGCCCGGTGCGCCTCGCGCAGCTGCTCGCTGGGCACGTCCACCAGCGGTTCGCCGCGCCACAGCCGCAGCGCGGCGCTGAGCTGCTCGGCGGCGGCCGGCCACTGCTCGCTGCGGCAGGCGGCGCGGCCGGCCTTGTGGCGGGTGGCCAGCAGGTCCAGGTCCAGCTCGCCGGGTCGCACCTCGACCACGTAGCCGGGTGCCCGGGTGCGGATCCGGGCGCCGGCCTCGGCCCCCAGGGTGCGGCGCAGCCGCATCACGTGGTTGCGCAAGGTGATCAGCGCGCCCTGCGGGGGCGCGCCGTCCCAGACCGCGTCGATCAGCTCGTCGACGGTGACGATCGAGCCGGGGCGCAGCAGCAGGGCGGCCAGGATCACCCGCTGTTTGGCGGCCGGCACGGCCAGTGCCTGCTGACCGTCGTGCACGTGCAACGGACCGAGCAGCCCGAATTCCATCGAATCCCCCATGGTCACTCACGTGTCGCACTCCCGCGCGACGGCGACGCGACCGAAACGTTAACCGAGCTGGTGATTCTAGGAACAGCCGGGGACGCGGGATCAACCTCCGTGGGGAAGCGGGGTGCGGTCACGCGGCCCCGGCTGCACGCGCCGGATCCGGCCGCCCACGGGGGGTGGCCGGATCCGGGGCCTCCACGGCGCCGCTCGTCAGTAGCGCAGCACCGCCGCGATCGACTGGCGGTCCGCGAGGGTGCCGTCGGGCACGAAGCTGACCTCGCCGCCGGACTGCAGGGTGCGCTCGACCGCCTCGTCCACCACGTCCTCGCGCACCTCGCCGTCGGCGCCGGCCGCCTCGGTGGTCGGGACCAGGTGGCCGCCGGAGACCACCACGGCGGCCCGGAAGTCCTCCTCCACCACCAGCTCGGCCACCCGGCCCTCGGCCACGGCCTCCCAGACCTCGTCCAGGCCCGCCGCCAGCGTCTTGCGCCCGGCCGCCTGCTCCAGGCGGGTGAGGACGGCCTGCTGACGCTGCGTCGCATGGGCGGCCCGCACCGGCTGCAGGGCCGGGGCCAGCGCGGTGGCCGGGCCGTCGCCCAGCCCGCCCTTCTCCAACGTGCCGGCCAGCGCCGCCCTGGAGGTGAGCACCGCGTCGAACAGGCTGATCGCGGCCGGCACCCCGACCAGATAGAGCGGGCGCGGGTCGCGCTTGAGCAGCCCGGTCAGCGCGGTGTCCACGTCGCGGAAGAAGCTCTTGGTCTCCTCGGCCCGGTACACGCTGGGCGTGTCGCCGATCCGCTCCTCGCGCTGCGGGTCGAACTTCTCCGGGTTGGCGGGCAGCTGCGGGAAGCCCGCGACCCGCGCCTGGGCCAGCTCCGGCCCGGCCCCGCTCCACAGCCGCACCTGCTGCGCGCCCAGCGTGAGCACCCAGTACGGCGCGTGCACCGCGCGGGCGGCGACCAGATTGCGGGTCAGGAAGGTGTCGGAGAGCACCACCCGGCCCGGCACGGTGCGCGGGATCGACCAGACCTGGTGCTCACCGGGCGCGGCGAACAGCAGCAGCCCGTCCAGCGCGTGCCGCAGGTCCACCTCGGCCGCCGCCTGGTCCAGTTGCGCCAGCACGTCGAGGCGGTCGGCGCGGGCCAGCGACTCGTCCGTCTCGATCCGCCGGCGCGCCTCGCCGAGCAGGTTCTTCAGCCAGAGCGCGTCCTGCTCGTTCTCCGGCTCGCGCCGGTGGGTGGGCACCGCGACGGTGACGGCGGGCAGCGGGCGCGGGGCCGCCAGCTCGGCCAGCGCGGCGGGGGTCAGGTCGGTGACGTCCATGCAGGTCCTCCAGAGCGGTACGGCTACCGCTCCCACCCTCACCGCGGCCGGCCCGGCCCGCATCCCGAGTCGCACCCGAACGGCGGCCGGGCGGCCCGGACCCCGGGCGGCCGCCGGGCGGCCCCGGTGGACGCGCAGCGGGGCCGCGACGGTCCCCATCGAACCGTCGCGGCCCCTTCCCCAGCCGGTGGGCTACCGCTCCCCTTCGGCGCCCGCCGGGGTCATCAGCAGGCGCCCTGGTCGGACCAGACCGCCCAGGAGGCGGGGGCACCCGGAGCGGCTCCGGTGGAGTACCAGGTGGACTTCCACCTGTGGCCGCCGTAGGAGACCAGGTCGCCGGGGACGTACGAGGTGCCGGCGCTCCAGGCGGGCAGGCCCGCGCAGCCGCCGCCCCCACCGCCGCCGGTGACGGTCCAGCTGAAGCCGGCCGAACCGGTGGCGCTGCCCGAGTCGGCGGTGACCGTGACGGTGCCGGAGCCCGCCGTGGTCGGGGTGCCGCTGATCACGCCGGTCGAGGCGTCGATCGCCAGCCCGGCCGGCAGCCCGGTGGCCGAGTAGGCCAGCGGCTTGTTCAGCGCGTCACTGGCCTTGACCGGCAACGACACCGCGGTGCCGACGGCGGTGGACTGGTCCCCGGGGGAGGTCACCGTCACCGTGTCGCCGGTGGGCTGGGTGCGGATCGACCAGGCGAAGGTGACCGAGCCGGTCGCGGTGTCGGAGGCGGCCGTCACCGTGGCGGTGTACTGCGCCGAGGTGGTGGGGATGCCGGTGATCAGGCCGGAGGAGGCGTTGATCGCCAGCCCCGGCGGCAGCCCGGTGGCCGAGTAGGTCAGCGGCTTGCCGGCCGAGTCGGTGGCCGTCACCGGCACCTTGATCGCGACGCCGACGGTGTCCACCCGGGTGCCCGGGTTGGTCACCGTGACGGTCTCGCCGCCGGTGCTGCCGGACTGGAACCCGGCCGTCCCGATCGGGGTGCCCCAGCCGGTCGGGCCGTCGTAGCCGGTGCCCGCGGTGCACAGGTAGGACGGCGAGCAGCTGCCGTTGTTGCCGGAGGTGACGTCGTTGAAGGCGGCGGTGTGGTTGTACGGGTACTGGTTGGCCCGGTCGCCCGCGTTCGGCGCGCCGGCCAGCGCCCAGATCGAGGCGATGATCGGGGAGGAGGCCGAGGTGCCGCCGTAGACCGCCCAGCCGTTGCCGCCGTAGGTCTGGTAGACCGCCACGCCGGTGGCCGGGTCGGCCACCGCCGAGACGTCGGCCTCGGCCCGGTGGCTGCACCCGGTGTCGTGCTGCCAGGCGGGTTTGGCGATGTAGGCCGAGCAGCCGGAGCCGGTGCCCTCGGTGGAGCTGGTGTGCCAGACCGTCTCGTTCCAGCCGCGGGCGCTGGAGTCGCGCTTGAGCGCGGTGCCGCCGACCGCCGTCACGTACTGCGAGGTGGCGGGGAAGGAGGCGCCGTAGTCGGAGTCGCCGGCGCTGGCGGTGATCGCCACGCCCGGGTGGTCGAAGTACTGCGCGTCGGCCGAGGTGGTGCTGGAGTCCTCGGAGCCGCCGTAGCTGTTGGAGACGAACTTGGCGCCCTGGGCCACCGCCTGGTTGACCGAGGCGCCCAGGTCGCCCATGGTGGCCGAGGCGGCCTCCACCAGCAGGATGTGGCAGTTGGGGCAGACCGCGCTGACCATGTCGACGTCCAGCGAGATCTCGCCGGCCCAACCACTTTCGGCAGCCGGGTAGTTGCTGCCGCCGTTCTGGTCGATCTTCTTGAAGCAGCCGTTCGCCGTGGTGCAGGCCGGCAGGCCGTACTGGGAGCGGTAGGCGGCCAGGTCGGACTCGGCGTTCGGGTCGTCCATCGCGTCCACGATCGCCACCGTCCGGCCCGAGCCGCCGGAGCCGGCCAGCTGGTAGGCGGCGGCCAGGTCGGTGGGACCGTAGCCGGACGGGGCGGCGTTCGGGCTGAGCGCCTGCGGGCTCAGGTCGGTGCGCCGGAGGGCGAGGCAGGCGAACTCGCCGGGGTGGCTGGGGGCGGCGCAGGAGCGCGCCACGGTGACGCCGCCCGGGGCGGCGGCGGTGGCCGGGCCGGCGAAGGCGCCGGTGAAGGTGGTGACGAGCAGGCCGAGTGCGGCCAGTGGGGCGAGAGTTGCGGACCGTCCAGGGCGTCTCGAATGGAGCATGGCCACTCGGACTCCTTTCAGACTTGGCCCCGGTGGGGGGCGGACCAAGGGGCTCGCTCGGGCGGGGTCGCCCGGGAGCGCGGACCGGCGGGCGGTCGAGGTGTGGGGGGACCGCCCGCCGTCGTCAGCAAAACCAGGTTGAGCGCAAAACGTAAGCCGGGCAGCCGAGTTCGGTCAATGAATCAAAGCCCGATACCCACCCTTGCCCTTCACTTGCCATGGCGGGGGTGGACCCTTGTCATGACCCATCAGTAACCCCGGCGAGCTGAACAGTCGTCAGAGCGGCGCGGTCGCTGACGCCGTAGCGGCGGAACAGCCGGGTCAGGCTGCCCTCCACCGACTTGACCGAGACGTGCAGCGCGGCGGCGATCTGCCGGTTGGTCGCCCCGGCCCGGACCAGCCGGACGATCTGCCGCTCCAGCTCGGTCGGCTCGCCGGCCGGCGCGTCCAGCCGGGCCAGCCGGCGGCGGGCGTGGGCCAGCCAGGGCAGGCACTCGGCGGCCGCGAACGCCTCGGCGGCGGCGAGCAGTTCGGTGCGGGCGGCAGCTCGGCGCCGGGCCCGGCGCTCCAGTTCGCCCAGTGTCAGCCGGGCCCGGGCCGGCTCCAGCGGGTAGGGGTGGGCGGCGGGCAGCGCGGCCCGCAGCCGGTCGGCCGCGCCGCGCGGATCGCCCTCCACCGCCGTCAGCACCGCCGCGGCCCGGGCCAGGCCGAGCCGGACCACCTGCCGGTCCAGCCGGGCCACCGCCTGCTCGGCCTCGGACAGCACCCGCCGGGCCGCGGCCGGCTCGCCCGACCAGGCCAGCGCCTCCGCCAGGTCCGCGTCCACCAGGAACAGGGCCGGGTCGGTGTAGCCCAGCCCGTGCAGCAACTCCCGGCAGTGTCCCAGGTGTTCGGCGGCCTGCTGGGGGCGTTCGGCGAGCAGGTCGCTCCGGCCGCGCAGGCCCAGCGCATAGGCCGACCATTCGGCGTCGCCGGCCGCCCGACCGCTGCTCAGCGCCGCGTCGGCCAGTTCCGCGGCCCGCCGCACGCTGCCGCCGTTCAGCTCGGCGGCCGCGCTCAGCACCAGGCCCGAGGTCGCGGTCGGTCCCAGCTCCAGGCGCAGCCGCCCGCCCAGCACCCCGGCCTGGCGGGCCTGTTCGCAGCGGCCGGCCCGCTCGTGCACCGAGGCGACCAGGTGCAGCACGTGGCCCAGGTCGGTCAGCCGCCCGGCGCGCTCCACGTCGGCGCGCAGCTCGTTGACCGCCTCGATCGCCTCGGCGACCTCGCCGCTGCGCAGCAGTTGGACCACCAGGCAGCAGCGGATCTGCACCATCGCGGCGGTCAGCCCGGCCGACTCGCCGGCCAGCGCGGTGGCCCGGCGCAGCGCGGGCAGCACCCGCTCGGGGTGCAGCTGGATGTCGATGGGGGTGCGCAGCGCGATCACCTCGATCTGCTGCTCCACCTCCCCCACCCGCTCCGCCTCCGCCAGCGCGGCCAGCCCCGCACCGGTCCGCCCGGTGCTCAAGGCGTGCTCGCCCCTGGCCAGTTGGACCGCTGCCCGAAGTCTCGGGTCGGCCCCCGCGTCCTGCCGGGCCGCGTCCAGCAGGGCCGGCACCCCGGAACGGTCGCTGCCGGCCAGCTCGATCAGCAGCAGCCGGGCCCCCACCCGGGCGGCCGGCCCACCGCCGCGCAGCACCGCCCGGCAGTCCGCCCGGGCCTGCTCGGCGAGCCCGGCGTCGTGTGCGTGCCGGGCGGCCGCGAGCCGCCGCTCGGCGGCCAGTTCCGGTGCCCGCAGGGTGCGTTCGGCGGCCAGCCGGGACAGCTCGGCCGCGAGCGCGGGCACCCCGCGGTGCACCGCGATCCGCGCCGCCTCGGCCAACTCGGCGGCCACCTCCGGGCCGGGCCGCGGATCCGCCAGCGCCCGGTGCCGGGCCCGCTCCAGCGGATCGTCCAGCACCTCGGCCAGCCGCGCGTGGCAGGCCCGGCGCTGCTGCTCGCCCGCGTCGGCGTAGACGATCTCGCGCAGCAGCGGGTGGACGGAGCGCAACCGGTCGTCGGCGTCCGTCGTGACCACCCCGGCGGCCAACGCCTGCTGCCAGCCGTCCTGTTGGGGCAGCTGCGGCCGGGCCGAAGCTGCGAGCAGCAGCAGCGCCTGCGCGGCCTCCTCGGGCAGCGCCGCCAGCCGGTCGGCGAGCAGCTCGCGCAGCCGGCGTGGCACCGGCAACGGCTGCTCCGCACCGAGCGGTCGCCCACTGCGCACCGCGGCCCGGGCCAACTCCAGTGCGTAGAAGGGGTTGCCGCCGCTGGCCGCCCCGATCCGCCCGGCCGGCTGCTCGCCGGGCAGGCGCCCGCGCAGCAGTTCCCCGATCACCTCGACCGGCAGCGGACCGACGGCAAGCTCGGTGCGCGGCTCGGGCAGCAGCCCGCCGCACCGGCTCTCCCCCTCCTCGTCCACCCGCTCGGCGGCCGCCACCCGCACCCGCTCGCCAGCCAGTCTGCGCGCCGCGAAGGCCAGTACCTCGGCGCCGGCCGGATCCAGGCAGTGCACGTCGTCCAGCACCAGCAGCACCGGCTGCCGCCCGGCGAGTGCCCGCAGCAGCTCCAGCACCGCGACCCGGATCGCCAGTGGGTCGACCACCCGGCCGTCCCCCGGTCTGCGCAGCAGCACCGCGTCCAGCACCGCGCGCAGGTGGGGAGCGATCAGCTCGCCCCGGCCCGCCGCCAGCTGACGGGCGAACAGGTCGTAGAGCGCCAGGTGCGGCAACACCGCCTCACCGGGCGACGAGTCGGCCCGCAGCACAGATACCCGGCCCGGTCTGCCTCCAGGGCCAGCTGCTCCAGCACCGCCGACTTGCCGATCCCGGCCGGCCCGGTCAGCAGCAGCCCGCCGTCCGCCAGTGCGGCCCGGCACCGGTCGAGCAGCTCCGCCCGGCCGCGTAGCGCCTCGTCCTCGCCCATGCCGCGAGTCTGCCCCGGCTTCGCCGCATTGGTCTAGTCCTTAGCCGACTCCCGGCCCGGGGCCCGGGACCGGGCACCGCCAAGGTGCCGGTCGGTGTTAGGGGGCCGCTAGGGGTACAGCCGCTTCGTCCTTCGCCATACCGTCGAATTCACCTGAGGAATCTCCGATATTGGATCCTGGAGCCAGCATGACGGATCTGCCCACCCAGCCGGTGGAAACGACGGCGACGGCCACGCCGCGTCCGTTTCCGTTCACCCGGGGCTGCCCGTTCAGCCCGCCGGCCGAATACGCCGAACTGCGTGAGACCGAGCCGGTCTCCAAGGTGACGGTCAGTGTCAACGGCCGCGAGGCCTGGCTGCTCACCAAGTACGAGGACGTCCGCAAGGTGCTGGGCGACCGGACCATGAGCTCGGACATGCGCCTGGACGGGCACCCGATCCAGCTGCAGATCCCGGTCGAGCTGATCAAGATGGCGCCGCCGTCCCTGTTCAACATGGACCCGCCGGTCCACACCGCCCAGCGCCGGCTGCTGATGCCGGAGTTCACGGTCAAGCGGATCGAGTCGCTGCGGCCGCGGTTCCAGGAGATCGTCGACGAGTACCTCGACAAGCTGGTCGAGGCGGGCAACGACGGCACCCCGGTCGACCTGGTCAAGGGGCTGGCCAACCCGGTGCCCTCGCTGATCCTGTGCGAGATGCTCGGGGTTCCGTTCGAGGACCACGACTTCTTCCGCAACTGGATCCAGAGCCTGCTCTCCAGCGCCACCACGCCGGAGCAGCAGGGCATCGCCAGCATGGAGATGGGCGCCTACCTCGAGAAGCTCATCAACGGCAAGCGGGAGAACCCGGGCGAGGACATCATCTCCCGGATGCTGTCGCGCAACGCCGAGGAGCACCTGGTCGAGGACCAGGACATCTCGATGCTGACCCGCGGCCTGATCGCGGCCGGCCACACCACCACCGCCAGCATGATCGCCATGGGCGTCATCGCGCTGCTGCGCCACCCGGAGCAGCTGGCCGAGCTGAAGGCCGACTTCTCGCTGATGCCGCAGGCCGTCGAGGAGCTGCTGCGCTACTACAGCGTCTCCGACTCGGTCACCCAGCGGGTGGCGATGGAGGACGTCGAGATCGGCGGCGTGCTGATCAAGGCCGGTGAGGGCATCATCGCCTCCACCAACGCGGCCGACCACGACCCCGAGGCGTTCGCCGAGCCGAACACCCTCAACATCCACCGCAAGCCGAACAACCACGTGGCGTTCGGCTACGGCATCCACCAGTGCGGCGGCCAGTCGCTGGCCCGCATGGAGCTGGAGGTCGTCTACACCAGCCTGTTCAAGCGGATCCCCGAGCTGCGCCTGGCGGTCCCGGAGGAGGAGCTGGTGTTCCGCACCGAGTCGCTGATCTACGGCGTGCTGGAGCTGCCGGTCACCTGGTAGTTCCGACCGGACATTCCGAAGGAGTTCAACCATGCTCATCTCTGTCGAGAAGGACCTCTGCGTCGGCGCGGGTGCCTGCGTGCTGTCGGCCGGCGAGGTCTTCGACCAGGACGACGACGGCATCGTGGTGCTGCTCACCGAGCGCCCCGAGGACGCCGACCACGCCGCCGTGCGCGACGCGGTGGCGGCCTGCCCGGCCGCCGCGCTGAAGATCATCGAGGACTGACCAGCCGTCAGCCCGGCAAGGCCCGGCCGATCCCTCCAGCTCCGGAGGAGTCGGCCGGGCCTTCGCGTTCCCGTCACCGAACGTCATACCCGCAGCTGGGGTGCACATCCTGTCGCTAGGGGTGTAGCGGCCCTTTTGCGCTGACTACCGTGAGGGATCAGGCCCGGTATTCGATGGACTGGGGGAATTCCGTCGAAGCGCCGGCCACCCATTCAGTGGTCAATTCCCGGGCACCTTCAGTGAAGCAACGGAGAGCGGCGTTGGACAGCCACGAGAACACGACAGACGGCCCATTCTCAGCGACCAAACCTGATTCGCTTCCGGCCACCACCGGTGAACTGGTCCACGCCCTGCTGGACCAGGCCGTGGCCGAGGCGGCAACCGCACCCGCGGTGCGCGACGCCGACGGGGTGTGGGACTACGCGCGGGTGAGCGAGCTCAGCCACGCCTTCGCGCACTGGCTGCGCGAGCAGGGGGTGCTCCCGGGCGACCGGGTGGTGGTGCAGCTGCCGAGCAGGCGCGACCTGGTCGCGATGTTCTTCGGCGCCTGCCGGGCCGGCGCGGTCTTCGTGCCGCTCAACCCGGCGATGAAGGAGTTCCACCTCACCTCGGTGCTGGCCAACGCCGAGCCGGCACTGGCGATCGGCACCGGCAAGCAGGCCCAGGTGCTGCGGGCCCGGGCCGAGGTGCCGGTGCACGAGCTGACCGAACTGTGGCCGCAGGTACTGGAGCTGACGGGGCGTCCGTTCGAGGAGCAGCCGCCGCGCCCCACCGACCTGGCCGCGCTGATCTACACCTCCGGCAGCACCGCCGCGCCCAAGGCCGTGATGCTGCCGCACGCCCAGGTCGCCTTCGCCGCCTCCGCGATCCAGCAGGTGCTCGGCTACCGGGCCGACGACGTGGTCTTCTGCCGCTTCCCGCTCTCCTGGGACTACGGCCTGTACAAGGTGCTGCTGGCCACCCTGGGCCGCTCGGAGATCGTGCTGGCCGGCGAGGAGTCGGACCTGGTGCTGCTGCGCCGGATGCGCGAGACCGGCGCCACCGTGCTGCCGATCGTCCCCTCGCTGGCCGGGATGCTGGCCACCCTGGCCCAGCGCGACACCGAGCCGGCCCCGCCGGTGCGGCTGATCACCAACACCGGCGCCGCGCTGCCCGCGGCCACCATCGCCGCGCTGCGCGAGGCCTTCCCGGGCGTCAAGGTGGTGCGCCAGTTCGGCCAGACCGAGTGCAAGCGGATCTCCATCATGCCGCCCGACCAGGACCAGGAGCGCCCCGACGCGGTCGGCCTGCCGCTGCCCGGCACCAGGGTGCTGATCCTGGACGCCGAGGGCAACGAGCTGCCGCCCGGCCAGGTCGGCGAGATCGTGGCCGACGGCCCGCACGTGATGCCCGGCTACTGGCGCGCCCCCGAGCAGACCGCCAAGGCCTTCCGCCCCGACCCGGTCAGCGGCCGGCTGCGGCTGCACACCGGCGACTACGGCAGCCTCGACGCGGACGGCTACCTGTACTTCGAGGGCCGCCGGGACGACATGTTCAAGCGCAAGGGCATCCGGATGAGCACCCTGGAGATCGAGGCCGCCGCGATGGACATCCCCGGGGTGCGCACCGCCGCGGTGCTGCCGCCGGCCGCCGAGCGGGACCTGGCGATCTTCGTGGAGACCGAGCTCGGCCCGCACGTGATCCTCAAGGAGCTGGCCCAGCGCCTGGAGCCGCTCAAGGTGCCCTCCATCTGCCGCGTGGTGGAGACCCTGCCGCTGACCCTGCACGGCAAGAACGCGCGCGACGTGCTGGCCGCCATGCTCGAAGGGAGCACCCGATGACCCGTCAGACCGATCTGGAGGCGATCGCCGCCCGCTACGGCACCCCGGTCTACGTCTACGACCTGGACGAGGTGGCGGCCGCCCGGCGCGAGCTGTTCGCCGCGCTGCCCGAGGAGTTCGAGCTCTTCTACGCGCTCAAGGCCAACCCGCACCCGGAGCTGGTGCGGGCGCTGCGCGAGGGCGAGGGGCGCGCCTGCCGCCCGGAGATCAGCTCCACCGGCGAGCTGGCCGCGGCGCTGGCGGCCGGCTTCGAGGGCGCCGACGTGCTCTACACCGGCCCGGGCAAGACGCTGGGCGAGCTGCGCGAGGCGATCGGCGCGGGGGTGCGGCTGTTCTCCACCGACTCGGTCACCGACGTCCAGCACGTGGGCGCGGTGGCCCGGGAGCTGGGCGCCACCGCCCAGGTGCTGCTGCGGGTGAACAGCGCCTCGGCCAGCGCCACCACCAGCATCCGGATGACCGGCACCCCCTCGCAGTTCGGCTTCGACAGCGAGGTGCTGCCCTCGGTGATGCCCGAGCTGCGCGCCGTCCAGGGCATCGAGCTGGCCGGCTTCCACTTCTTCCCGCTCTCCAACGCCCGCGACGAGGAGTCGCTGGTCGGCGAGTTCCAGCACACCATCGCGCTGGCCGCCCAGCTCTCGCGCGAACTGGAGCTGCCGCTGCGGTTCCTGGACATCGGCGGCGGCTTCACGGTGCCCTACGCGGTGCCCGGCGGGCGCGGCCGGTACCCGAAGCTGCGCGAGGAGCTGGCCGCCGCGCTGGACCTGCACTTCCCGAACTGGCGCACCGAGGGCCCGCAACCGGCCTGCGAGTCCGGCCGGTTCCTGATCGGCGCGAGCGGCACCCTGCTGGCCGGGGTGAGCAACGTCAAGGTCAGCCGGGGCCGCAAGTTCGTCATCGTGGACGCCGGGATCAACACCTTCGGCGGCATGTCGGGCCTGGGCCGGCTGCTGCCGGTGGCGGTGCAGCTCGAGGTGGACGGCGAGACCGAGTCGGCCAGCCTGGTCGGCCCGCTCTGCACCCCCGGCGACGTGCTGGGCCGCGAGATCACCCTGCCGCCGCTCGAGGCCGGCGACCTGGTGGCGATCCCCAACGCCGGGGCCTACGGCCCGACCGCCAGCCTGCTGATGTTCCTGGGCCGCCCCGCCCCGGTGGAGGTGGTGGTGCGCGGCGGCGAGGTGGTCTCGGCCTCCCGGATCGAGCACGTCCGTTCCTACGAAGGGACCTTGCAGTGATCGAACCGATGCACGGCGGCGCCGCCCTGGTGGCCGACCGCCGACCGACCGTGGTGGTCTCCGGGGTCGCGTCCGACTCGCACACCTGGAACCTGGTCTTCCTGCAACTGCTGATCGAGGAACTCGGGTACCAGGTGGTCAACCTGGGCCCCACCGTGCCGGACGAGCTGCTGGTCGAGGAGTGCCAGGAGCTGGCGCCCGCGCTGATCGTGCTGAGCAGCGTCAACGGGCACGGCTTCCAGGACGGCCTGCGGGTGGCCGGGAAGCTGCGCGACTGCCAGGAGCTGGCCGCCACCCCGCTGGTGATCGGCGGCAAGCTGGGCATCGGCGGCGAGCAGAACGAGCGTCAGATCGGCGAACTGCTCGCGGCCGGCTTCGACGCGGTCTTCCAGGACGGCGCCACCGGACTGGCCGACTTCCAGCGCTTCATCAACACCGCGGCCGGTGCGAACCGGCTCGCCGGCAGTCCGGGGGTGCCGGCATGACCCTGGTCCGCCCGGCCGACGGCGAGCTCGCCGCCTTCGCCCCGGTGGACTTCGGCGCCTTCGTGCGCGAGCGCGGTGCGCACGCCCCGGTGATGCAGCCGCGGATGGGCATGAGCGACCCGGCCGCGATGCGGGCCGGGCTGGCGGCCACCAAGCGGGCCGCGGCCAGCACGGTGGGCACCATCACGCTGGACAGCTACACCCGGGTGGGCGACCTGGGCGCGGTCACCGAGGCGCTGCGCCAGGGCATCGCGCTCAACGGCTACCCGATCGTCAGCTACCCGGAGCGGCAGACCGCCGAGGTGCTGGCGGGCCTGCGCGGGCGGGACTTCCCGGTCCAGGTGCGGCACGGCTCGCCGGTGCCGCAGGCGATCTTCGCGGCGCTGATCCGGCTGCGGCTGAACGCCACCGAGGGCGGCCCGGTCTCCTACTGCCTGCCGTACGGGCGCACCCCGCTGGCCGACTCGGTGCGCAACTGGGAGGAGTCGGTGCGGCGGTACGCGGCGCTGCGCGAACAGGGCGTGGAACCGCACCTGGAGACCTTCGGCGGCTGCATGCTCGGTCAGATGTGCCCGCCCAGCGAGCTGGTGGCGATCAGCGTGCTGGAGGCGCTCTTCTTCCACCACCACGGGGTGCGCAGCCTCTCGCTCAGCTACGCCCAGCAGACCAACCACGAGCAGGACGTGGAGGCGGTCTGGGCGCTGCGCCGGCTGGCGGGCGAACTGCTGCCCACCGAGAACTGGCACGTGGTCGTCTACGCCTACATGGGCGTCTACCCGAGCACGCCCGGCGGCTGCTACCGGGTGCTGGGGCTGGCCGCCGAACTGGCGGCCCGCACCGGCTCGGAGCGGGTGATCGTCAAGACGGTGGCGGAGTCGGTCCGGATCCCCACCGTCGAGGAGAACGTGGCCGCGCTGGAGTACGCCGCGGAGGCGGCGGACCTGGGGCGGACCGGCACCCCGCGGATGCCGGCCGGGGAGTCGCAGACGTACCTGGAGGCCCGGGCCCTGGTGGAGGCGGTGCTGGAGCTGGACCCGGATCCGGGCCGGGCACTGGTGCAGGCCTTCCGGCGCGGGCTGCTGGACATCCCGTACTGCCTGCACCCGGACAACCGGGGGCGGGCCTCCTCCTACCTGGACGAGGCGGGACGGCTCTGCTGGGCCGACCTGGGGGCGCTGCCGCTGCGCCACCTGGTCCGCCCGGCCGGTGCCCGGCAGGTCAGCTCCAGCGGCCTGCTGGCCGACCTGTCGTACGTGCGGCGCAAGTTCGACGAGGAGTGCGCGGTGCTGCCGGGCGGCCGCGGCCTGCCCCCGGAGCAGCAGCGACGGGCGATCGTGAGCAGTAGGTGAGCGGCATCCGATGACCGGTACCGCCCATCACCTCTCCAGGGTGACGGGCGGTCGGTCTGGGGTGCCCAGGGGTGTAACCGACCGTCAGTTCCGTGATGCCCTGGCATGACCGGAGCTGAATGACGTCTGTCCGTTGATGACAGGGATTGCGTGGAGCGCGCAGATGAGCGAATCCGAAAGCCTCGTTACCGACCCTCGGGCCGCCGCGGCCGTGGATGAGGGGGCCCAGCAGCGATCCGGTCTCACGGACCGGATCGCCCCGTTGCCCGGGCAGGAGCAGAGCCGGGTGCTGCTGGACCTGGTCCTGGAGCACACCCTGGCCGCCCTGCGCCAGGTGCGGCCGGATGCCGCCGCCACGGTCTGGGCCGAAGTTGCCTTCAAGGACCAGGGGCTGGATTCGCTGGCACTGGTGGACCTGCAGAACCGGCTGAACCGGGCCACCGGGCTCGCGCTGCCGCCGACCGTGGCCTTCGACCACCCCAGCCCGCGCCGGCTGGCCGAGTTCCTGCGCGGCGAGCTGCTCGGCGAGGCGGACGAGGAGTCGGCCGCGGTCTTCACCAGCGAGCTCGACGACGAGCCGATCGCCATCGTCGGCATCGGCTGCCGCTTCCCCGGCGGGGTCTCCTCCCCCGAGGAGCTGTGGCAGCTGGTGGCCGAGGGCCGCGAGGTGCTGGGCGCGTTCCCGGCCGACCGCGACTGGGACATCGAGAACATGTTCGACCAGGATCCGAACGCCACCGGCAAGAGCTACGTGGCCAAGGGCGGCTTCCTGGACACCGCCACCCTGTTCGACGCGGACTTCTTCGGCATCGCCCCGCGCGAGGCGCTGGCGATGGACCCGCAGCAGCGCCTGGTGCTGGAGACCGCCTGGGAGGCGCTGGAGCGGGCCGGCATCGACCCGACCTCGCTCAAGGGCAGCCGGGCCGGCGTCTTCGTCGGCGCCGAGGTGCACGAGTACGGCGTGCGGGTGCACGAGGCTCCCGAGGGCCTGGACGGCTACCTGATGACCGGCAACGCGCCGAGCGTGGCCAGCGGCCGGGTCGCCTACGTGCTGGGCCTGGAGGGCCCGGCGGTCACCGTCGACACCGCCTGCTCCGGCTCGGTCGTCTCGCTCCACCTGGCCGCCCAGGCGCTGCGCCGCGGCGAGTGCTCGCTGGCCCTGGTCGGCGGCGTCACCGTGATGGGCAGCCCGGGCATGTTCACCGCGTTCAGCCGCCAGCGCGGCCTGGCCGCCGACGGCCGGGTCAAGGCCTTCGCGGCCGCCGCCGACGGCACCGGCTTCGCCGAGGGCGTGGGCCTGCTGGTGGTCGAGCGCCTCTCCGACGCCCGCCGCCAGGGCCACCGGGTACTGGCCGTGGTGCGCGGCACCGCCGTCAACCAGGACGGCGCCTCCAACGGCCTGACCGCCCCCAGCGGCACCTCGCAGCGCCGGCTGATCCGCCAGGCGCTCGCCGTCTCGGGCCTGACGGCCGACCAGGTCGACGCGGTGGACGCGCACGGCACCGGCACCCGGCTGGGCGACCCGATCGAGGCCCAGGCCATCCTCGCCACCTACGGCCAGGACCGGCCCGCCGACAAGCCGCTGTGGCTCGGCTCGGTCAAGTCCAACCTGGGCCACACCCAGGCGGCCGGCGGCGTGGCCAGCATCATCAAGATGATCATGGCGATGCAGCACGGTGAGCTGCCCCGCACCCTGCACGTGGACGCGCCCACCCCGAACGTGGACTGGAGCGCGGGCAACGTCAAGCTGCTCACCGAGCCCGTCGCCTGGCCGGCCGGCGAGCAGCCGCGCCGCGCGGGCGTCTCCGCCTTCGGCATCAGCGGCACCAACGCGCACGTGATCCTGGAGGAGCCGCCGGCCGAGCCGGCCGAGGCCGAGCCGGTCCCTGAGGCCGAACCGGGCGCGCTGCCGCTGCTGCTGACCGCCCGCAACGAGACCGCGCTGCGCGCCCAGGCCGCCCGCCTGCTGGACCAGCTCACCAGCAGCACCGCCGAGCCGGCCCTGGCCGACCTGGGCCGCGCGCTGGCCACCACCCGCGCCGCCCTCGGCGAGCGCGCCGTCGCGGTGGCCGGCGACCTGGCCGAGTTCCGCGCCCAGCTGGCCGCCCTGGCCGAGGGCAGCCCCGCCCCGGGCCTGGTGCGCGGCAGCACCGACCCGCACCGCCTGGCCTTCCTCTTCACCGGCCAGGGCAGCCAGCGCCTGGCGATGGGCCGTCAACTGGCCCGCCGCCACCCGGTCTTCGCCAAGGCGCTGGAGGAGGCGATCGGCTACCTGGACCTGCAGCTGGACCGCTCGCTCTGGCAGGTGCTGTTCGCCGCCGAGGGCACCCCCGAGGCCGAGCTGCTGCACCTGACCGGCTACGCCCAGTGCGCCCTCTTCGCGGTGGAGACCGCGCTGTTCAAGCTGCTCGACTCCTGGGGGGTGCGCCCCGACTACCTGGCCGGACACTCGCTGGGCGAGCTGTCCGCCGCGTACGCGGCCGGCGTGCTCTCGCTGGAGGACGCCGCCACCCTGGTCGCCGCCCGCGGCCGGCTGATGCAGCAACTGCCCACCGGCGGTGCGATGGTGGCCGTGCAGGCCACCGAGGCCGAGGTGCGCGCCCTGCTGGAGTCCATGGGCCTCACCGACGGGGTCGGCGTCGCCGCCGTCAACGGCCCGGCCGCCGTGGTGGTCTCCGGCGCCGAGCAGCCGGTGCTCGCGCTGGCCGGGGAGCTGGCCGCCCGCGGCCGCAAGACCAAGCGGCTGAAGGTCTCGCACGCCTTCCACTCGGCGCTGATCGAGCCGATGCTGGCCGAGTTCCGCCGGGTCGCCCGGATCCTGGACTACCACCCGCCGCGGATCCCGGTGGTCTCCAACGTCAGCGGCGCGCTGGCCACCGCCGAGGAGCTGACCGACCCCGAGTACTGGGTGCGCCACGTGCGCGAGGCGGTCCGCTTCGCCGACGGCCTGCGCACCCTGGTCGACCTGGGTGTGGACACCTTCCTGGAGCTGGGCCCCGACGCGGTGCTCAGCGCGATGGGCCAGGAGTGCCTGACCGAGGGTCAGCACGACACCGTGTTCGCCGCCGCCCTGCGCCGCGACCGCGACGAGCAGCGCGAGCTGCTGGCCGCGCTCGGCCTGGCGCACGCCCGCGGCGCCGAGGTCGACTGGGCCGCCTTCTACGCCGGCACCCCGGCCCGCCGGGTGGAGCTGCCCACCTACGCCTTCCAGCGCCGCCGGTTCTGGCTCAGCCCGCCGCGGGCCACCGCCGGCGACCCGGCGGGCCTGGGCCAGGTGGCCGCCGCCCACCCGCTGCTGGGCGCCGTGGTCACCCTGGCCGGCGCCGACGGCGTGCTGCTCACCGGACGGGTCTCGCTGCAGGCCCAGCCCTGGCTGGCCGACCACGTGGTGGCCGGCGTGGCGCTGCTGCCCGGCACCGCCTTCGTCGAGCTCGCGGTGCGGGCCGGCGACCAGGTCGGCTGCGCGCTGCTGGAGGAGCTGACCCTGGCCGCACCGCTGGTGCTGCCCGCGACCGGCGGGGTGGCGCTGCAGGTGGTGGTCGGCGCGGCCGACGCCACCGGGCGGCGCACCGTGCAGGTGCACGCGCGGCCTGAGGACGCGGACACCCCGTGGGTCCAGCACGCCGAGGGCCTGCTCGCCCCGCAGGCCGAAGCCCCGGCCCAGCTGCCGGGGTTCGCCGCCTGGCCGCCGGCCGGCGCGGACCCGATCGACCTGACGGACCACTACACCGCGATGGCCGAGCAGGGCTACGGCTACGGCCCGGCCTTCCACGGCCTCAAGGCCGCCTGGCAGCGCGGCGCCGAGGTGTTCGCCGAGGTCGCGCTGCCCGAGCCGGTGGCCGGCCAGGCCGGCGAGTTCGGCCTGCACCCGGCGCTGCTGGACGCGGTGCTGCACGCCACCGACTTCGCCGCCGTCCCCGACCCCGACCAGCCCACCCGGCTGCCCTTCGCCTTCACCGGCGTGACCCTGCACGCCACCGGCGCCGCCACCGTGCGGGTGCGGATCACCGCCACCGGCCAGGACCGGGTCGCGCTCGCCCTGGCGGACGCCACCGGTGCCCCGGTCGCCACCGTGGACTCCTTCCTGCTGCGCGCCGTCTCGGCCGAGCAGCTGCGCGCGGCCCGCACCGACTCGCTCTACGAGGTGCGCTGGACCCCGCTGGCCGCGCCCCGGGCCGCCGAGCCCGCGCTGCCCACGCTGGACGAGCTGACCGCGCTGGTCGGCGAGCCGGCCGGGGAGCTGACGGTGCGGTGGAACGCCCCCGCCGGTACGGGCGCGGACCCGGTGGCCGCGGCGCACGCCGTCACCGCCGAGGTGCTGGCCACCGTGCAGGCCTTCCTGGCCGAGGAGCGGTTCGCCGCGGCCCGCCTGGTGGTGGTCACCGCCGGTGCGGTGGCCGCCGGTCCCGGCGAGCTGCCGGGCCTGGCCCAGGCGCCGCTGTGGGGCCTGGTGCGGGCCGCCCAGGCCGAGCAGCCGGGCCGCCTGGTGCTGCTCGACACCGACGGCTCCGCCGAGTCGGAGGCGGCGCTGGCCGCCGCCGTCGCCACCGGCGAGCCGGAGCTGGCGCTGCGCGGCGGCGAGCTGCGGGTGCCGCGGCTGACCGCCGCCGGCGCCGCGGACCTGGGCGCGGACCCCTGGCAGGACGCGGGCACCGTGCTGGTCACCGGCGGCACCCAGGGCCTGGGCGCCACCGTGGCCCGCCACCTGGCCACCGCACACGGGGTGCGCCGACTGCTGCTGGCCGGGCGCCGCGGCGCGGACACCCCCGGGGTGGCCGAGCTGGTGGCCGAGCTGGCCGAGGCCGGCGCCGAGGCCACCGTGCTCGCCCTGGACGTCACCGACCGCGCCGCGCTCGAAGCGGCGCTGGCCGGCCACACCCTGACCGGTGTGGTGCACGCGGCCGGTGTGCTGGACGACGCGCTGCTGGCCGACCTGACCCCCGAGCGGCTGGCCGCCGTGCTGCGCCCCAAGGCGGACGCGGCCTGGCTGCTGCACGAGCTGACCCTGGACCAGCCGCTCACCGCCTTCGTGCTGTTCTCCTCCACCGCCACCGTGCTGGACGGGGCCGGGCAGGGCAACTACGCGGCCGCCAACGTCTTCCTGGACGCGCTGGCCGCCCACCGCGCCGCCGCCGGCCGGCCCGCCACCGCGCTGGCCTGGGGTCTGTGGACCGGCGCCGGCGGCATGGGCGAGCGGCTGGACGCCGCCGCGCTGCAGCGGATCGCCCGGCTCGGCCTGGAGCCGCTCTCCGCCCAGGAGAACCTGCGGCTGCTGGACGAGGCGCTGACCGCCGGCCGCCCGACCGTGGTCCCGGTCCGGGTGGACCGCCAGGCGCTGCGCGAGCGCGGCGAGGCGCTGCCCGCCCTGCTGCGCGCCCTGGCACCGGCCGCCACCGTGCGCCGCACCGCCACCGGGGCGGGCGGTGCGGTGGCCGTCGAGCTGACGCTGGGTCAGCGGCTGGCCGAGCTGGACGAGGCGGCCCGCGCCGAGGCGCTGCTCGACCTGGTCCGGGCCCAGGCCGCCGCCGTGCTCGGTTTCGCCGCCGGCGAGGAGCTGGCCGCCACCCGGGCGTTCAGCGACATCGGCTTCGACTCGCTGGCCGCCGTCGAGCTGCGCAACCGGCTGAACGCGGCCACCGGCCTGCGGCTGCCGGCCACCCTCACCTTCGACTACCCGCACCCGCAGGCGCTGGCCGGCTTCCTGGCCGAGAAGCTGTCCGCCACCGTCAAGGCCGCGCCCCGGCCCGCCGCCGTGGCGCCGGCCGCCGAGCAGGACGAGCCGATCGCCATCGTCGCGATGGCCTGCCGCTATCCGGGCGAGGTGGCCTCCCCCGAGCAGCTGTGGCAGCTGGTCGCCGAGGGCGCCGACGTGGTCACCCCGTTCCCCACCGACCGCGGCTGGCCCGAGGACCTGTACGACCCGGAGCTCGGCAAGCCCGGCAAGAGCTACTCCCGCGAGGGCGGCTTCCTGCACGACGCGGCCATGTTCGACCCGGAGTTCTTCGAGATCAGCCCGCGCGAGGCGCAGGCGATGGACCCGCAGCAGCGGCTGCTGCTGGAGACCTCCTGGGAGCTGCTGGAGCGGGCCGGGATCGACCCGGGCGCGCTGCGCGGCAGCGACACCGGCGTGTTCGCGGGCGTGATGTACCACGACTGGGGCCTGCGGCTGGGCCCGCTGCCCGAGGAGGTGGCCGGCTACCACGGCAACGGCTCGCTGGCCAGCGTGGTCTCCGGCCGGGTGGCCTACGCGCTGGGCCTGGAGGGCCCGGCGGTCACCGTGGACACCGCCTGCTCCTCCTCGCTGGTGGCCGCCCACTGGGCGGTGCAGGCGCTGCGGGCCGGCGAGTGCTCGCTGGCGCTGGCCGGCGGGGTCACCGTGATGTCCACCCCGGACACCTTCGTGGACATGAGCCGCCAGCGGGGCCTGGCGGCCGACGGCCGCTGCAAGTCCTTCGGCGCGCAGGCCGACGGCACCGGCTGGGGCGAGGGCTGCGGCCTGGTCCTGCTCGAGCGGCTCTCCGACGCCAGGCGCAACGGACACCGGGTGCTGGCGCTGCTGCGCAGCTCGGCGGTCAACTCCGACGGCGCCTCCAACGGCCTGACCGCGCCCAACGGCCCCTCCCAGCAGCGGGTGATCCAGCAGGCGCTGGCCGCCGGCGGCCTGACCACGGCCGAGGTGGACGTGGTCGAGGGCCACGGCACCGGCACCACGCTGGGCGACCCGATCGAGGCCCAGGCGCTGCTGGCCACCTACGGCCAGGACCGGGCCGGCGAGCCGCTGTGGCTCGGCTCGATCAAGTCGAACATGGGCCACACCCAGGCCGCGGCCGGTGTCGCGGGCATCATCAAGATGGTCCAGGCGATCCGGCACGGGGTGCTGCCGAGGACCCTGCACGCCGACCAGCCCTCGACGCAGGTGGACTGGGCCGCGGGTGCGGTCCGGCTGCTCACCGAGGAGCGCGCCTGGCCGGCCGTGGACCGGCCGCGCCGGGCCGCCGTCTCCTCGTTCGGCATCAGCGGCACCAACGCGCACGTGATCATCGAGCAGGCGCCGGCCGCCGCGCTCCCGCAGCCGCCGGCCGCCCCGGCCGGACCGTTGCCCTGGATGCTCTCCGCCCGCACCGGGGAGGCGCTGCGCGCGCAGGCCGCCCAGCTGGCTTCCTTCGCCGACGAGTTGGCGGATGATCAGCTGGCTCTGGCCGGCCACGCGCTGGCCACCGAACGGGCCGCGCTCGGCGAGCGCGCCGTGGTCTTCGGCGCCACCAGGGCCGAACTGACCGACGCCCTGCGGCTGCTGGCCGAGGGCGGCCGGGCGGGCCTGGCCCGCGGCACGGTGCGCCCGGCCAAGACCGCCTTCGCCTTCACCGGCCAGGGCGCCCAGCGGGCCGGCATGGGGGCCGAACTGGCCGCCACTTACCCGGTCTTCGCCACCGCCTTCGACGCGGCGCAGGCCGCGCTCGGCCAGGCGCTGCCGCTGCAGGACGCCGAGCTGCTGAACCGCACCGAGCACGCCCAGCCGGCCATCTTCGCCTTCGAGGTGGCCCTGTTCCGGCTGCTGGAGTCCTGGGGCGTCAAGGCCGACCTGATGATCGGTCACTCGATCGGCGAGATCGCCGCCGCCCACGTGGCGGGCGTCTTCTCGCTGGCCGACGCCGCCAAGCTGGTCGCCGCCCGCGGCCGCCTGATGCAGGCGCTGCCGGCCGGCGGCGGGATGCTCGCGCTGGAGGCGACCGAGGCCGAGGTCACCGGCCTGGGCGTCGACCTCGCCGCGGTCAACGGCCCGCGGGCCGTGGTGCTCAGCGGCCCGGTGGCCGAACTCGACCGGATCGCCGAGCAGTTCGCCGACCGGCGGGCCAAGCGGCTGAGCGTCTCGCACGCCTTCCACTCCGCGCTGATGGACCCGATGCTCGACGAGTTCCGCCGGGTCGCCGAGCAGCTCGACTACCAGGCGCCGACGTCGGTCCTGGTCTCCACCCTGACCGGCGAGCCGGCCGGACCGGAGCTGGCGAGCGCCGACTACTGGGTGCGGCACGTCCGCGCCACCGTGCGGTACGCCGACGCGGTGGCCTGCCTGCGCTCGCGCGGGGTGGCCGAGCTGATCGAGATCGGCCCGGACGCCGCGCTCAGCGCGCTGGACCAGGGTGAGCCCGCGCTGTCCTGCACCGCGCTGCAGCGCCGCGACCGGTCCGAGCCGCAGGCCCTGCTGCTGGGCCTGGGCCAGGTCTGGAGCCGTGGCACCCGGGTCGACTGGGCGGCCTTCTTCGGCGCCCAGCCCGCCCGCCGGCTCGACCTGCCCACCTACCCGTTCCAGCGCTCCCGCTACTGGCTGGACTTCGCCCCCGCCGGCACCGCCGACCTGGGCGCTGCCGGCCTGACCGCGGTGGACCACCCGCTGCTCGGCGCCGCCGTGGTGGCCGCCGACTCCGGCGGCGCGGTGCTCACCGGCCGGCTCTCGCGCACCGCGCAGCGCTGGATCGCCGACCACGACGTGCTGGGCCGGATCCTGCTGCCCGGCACCGGCTTCGTCGAGCTGGCCGTGGCGGCCGGCGACCAGGTCGGCTGCGGCCGGGTCGAGGAGCTGACCCTGGAGGCGCCGCTGATCCTGCCCGAGCGCGGCTCGCTCACCCTCCAGGTGGTGGTCGGCGCGGCCGACGCCGCCGGCGCCCGCACGGTGGCCGTGCACTCCCGCCCGGAGGGCGCGGACACCCCGTGGACCCGGCACGCGGCCGGCCTGCTGACCGCCGCCCCGGCCGCCGCGGCCTTCGAACTGACCGCCTGGCCGCCGGCCGGCGCCACCCCCGTCGCGGTCGAGGGCGCCTACCAGCGCCTGACCGAGCGCGGTTACGGCTACGGCCCCACCTTCCAGGGCCTGACGGCCGCCTGGCGCCAGGGCGAGGACGTGTACGCCGAGGTCGCGTTGCCCGAGGGCGCGCACGCCGAGGCGGCCCGGTTCGGCCTGCACCCGGCGCTGCTGGACGCGGCGATGCACGCCGACCTGCTGGACGCCGAGGGCCGGGCCGAGGGCGACACCCTGCTGCCCTTCTCCTGGAACGGCGTCACCCTGCACGCCGCCGGAGCCACCGCGCTGCGGGTGCACCTGCGCCGGCTGCGCGGTGACGAGCTCTCCGCGATCTACGTGGCCGACCAGGCCGGGCGGCCGGTGGCCACCGTGGAGTCGCTGGTCTCGCGCCCGGTGTCGGCCCGTCAGCTGGACGCGGCCCGGGACGAGCGCAGCGGCACCCTGCTCAAGGTCGAGTGGACCGAGCTGCCCACCCCGGCCCCGGCGCCCGCGCTGCCCGAGCTCGGCTCGGCGGCCGCTCCGCTGGTGCGCTTCACCGTGCCGGCCAGCGCCGCCGAGGTGCCGGTGGCCGGGCACGCGGTCGCCGCCCAGGTGCTGACGGTGGTTCAGGACTGGCTCGCGGACGAGCGGTCCGCCGCAGCGAAGCTGGTCGTGGTGACCGAGGGCGCGGTCGCGGCCCGCACCGGCGAGGCGGTCAGCGCGCTGGCCCAGTCCCCGGTCTGGGGCCTGGTGCGCGCCGCCGAGCAGGAGAACCCCGGCCGCTTCCTGCTGCTGGACACCGACGGCACCGCCGCCTCCGAGGCGCTGGTGGCCGCCGCCGCCCAGCTCGGCGAGAGCGAGCTGGCGCTGCGCGGCGGCCGGGTGCTGCTGCCCCGCCTGGTGCAGGCCGGGCACGGCGGGCGCACGGTGAGCTGGAACCCGGACGGGACCGTGCTGGTCACCGGCGGCACCAGCGGCCTGGGCGCCCTGGTGGCCCGTCACCTGGTCGCCGAGCACGGGGTGCGCCACCTGCTGCTGACCAGCCGGCGCGGCCCGGCCGCCCCCGGGGTGGCCGAGCTGGTCGCCGGGCTGGAGCGGGCGGGCGCCACCGTCACGGTCCGGGCCGCCGACCTGGCCGAGCGGACCGAGGTGGTCGCGCTGCTGGCCCAGGTCGACCCGGCCCACCCGCTCAGCGGCGTGGTGCACGCGGCCGGCGTGGCGGACAACGCGCTGGTCGGCGCGCTGGACGCCGAGCGGCTGGCCGCCGTGCTGCGCCCGAAGCTGGACGCGGCCTGGCACCTGCACGAGCTGACCGAGCACCAGCACCTGGACGCCTTCGTGCTCTTCTCCTCGGCGGGCGGCCTGGTGCTGGCCGCCGGGCAGGCCAACTACGCGGCCGCCAACGTCTTCCTGGACGCGCTGGCCGCCCACCGCACCGCCAGTGGCCTGCCGGCCACCGCGCTGGCCTTCGGCATGTGGGCGGTGGACACCGGTCTGGGCGGCCCGCTGGCCGACTCGGACCTGGAGCGGATGAACCGGCTGGGCCTGCCGGCCCTGGCGGTGGCCGACGGCCTGGCGCTGTTCGACCAGGCACTGGCCGGCGCCGACGCCCAGCTGGTCCCGGTCGGCCTGGACCGGGCCGCGCTGCGCGAGCGCACCGACGAGGTCCCGGCGCTGCTGCGGGCGCTGGCCGGCGGCGCTGCCGCCCGGCGCGCCCAGGCCGGGCCGGGCGCCGCCCAGGCGGCGGACCTGGCCCAGCAGTTGGCCGGGCGCACCCCGGCCGAGCGGGAGCGGGCGCTGCTCGACCTGGTGCGCACCCAGGTGGCCCAGGTGCTCGGCCACGCCGGCACCGCCGCGATCGGCGCCGACCGCGCCTTCAAGGAGCTGGGCTTCGACTCGCTGGCCGCCGTCGAGCTGCGCAACCTGCTGACCGCGGCGAGCGGGGTCCGACTGCCCGCCACCCTGGTCTTCGACCACCCCAACTCCAAGGCGGTGGCCGACTTCCTGGGCAGCAAACTGGCCACGGCCGCCCCGGCCCCGGTGGCGCAGGCCGCCCCGGCCCCGGCCGCGGTGGCCGCCGCCGAGGACGACCGGATCGCCATCATCGGCATCAGCTGCCGCTTCCCCGGCGGGGTCCGCTCCGCCGACGAGCTGTGGCAGCTGGTGGCCGAAGGGCGCGACGCGGTGGCCGGGTTCCCGACCGACCGCGGCTGGGACCCGGACGGCATCTTCGACCCGGAGCCGGGCGTGCCCGGCAAGACCTACGCGGTCGAGGGCGGGTTCCTGTACGACGCCACCGAGTTCGACGCCGAGTTCTTCGGTGTGATGCCGCGCGAGGCACTCGCCATGGACCCGCAGCAGCGGCTGCTGCTGCAGGGCGCCTGGGAGGCCTTCGAGCGGGCCGGGATCGACCCGACCGCGATGCGCGGCAGCCAGACCGGCGTCTACGCGGGCGTGATGTACCACGACTACGCCAGCCGGCTGCCCAGCATCCCGGAGGAGCTGAGCGGCTACGTCGGCAACGGCAGCGCCGCCTCGATCGCCTCCGGCCGGGTCGCCTACGCGCTCGGCCTCGAGGGCCCGGCGGTCACCGTGGACACCGCCTGCTCCTCCTCGCTGGTCGCGCTGCACATGGCCTGCCAGGCACTGCGCTCCGGCGAGATCTCGCTGGCGCTGGCCGGCGGCGTCACCGTGATGCCCACCCCGGACATCTTCGTGGACTTCGCCCAGCAGCGCGGTCTGGCCTCCGACGGCCGCTGCAAGGCCTTCGCGGGTGCCGCCGACGGCACCGGCTGGGCCGAGGGCATCGGCCTGCTGCTGGTCGAGCGGCTGGCCGACGCCGAGGCCAACGGCCACCCGGTGCTGGCCGTGGTCCGGGCCTCCGCGATCAACCAGGACGGCGCCTCCAACGGCCTGACCGCCCCCAACGGCCCGTCCCAGCAGCGGGTGATCCAGCGCGCGCTGACGGTGGCCGGGCTGACCACCGACGACGTGGACCTGGTCGAGGGCCACGGCACCGGCACCCGCCTCGGCGATCCGATCGAGGCCCAGGCGCTGCTGGCCACCTACGGCCAGGACCGCCCGGCGGACCGGCCGCTGTGGCTCGGCTCGATCAAGTCGAACATCGGGCACGCGCAGGCCGCGGCCGGTGTCAGCGGCGTGATCAAGGCCGTGATGGCGATCCGGCACGGGGTGCTGCCGAAGACCCTGCACGTGGACAAGCCCAGTCCGCAGGTGGACTGGACCGAGGGCAACGTCAAGCTGCTCACCGAGAACCGGGCCTGGCCCGAACTCGGCCGCCCGCGCCGGGCCGCGGTCTCCTCCTTCGGCCTGTCGGGCACCAACGCGCACGTCATCCTGGAGCAGGCGCCGGACGTCCCGGCCGTCGAGGTCCTCGACGACAATGACGGGCTGATCGCGCTGCCGATCTCGGCCCGGACCGCCAAGGCGCTGCCCGAGCAGGCCCGGGCACTGGCCGACCACCTGGCCGGCACCGCCGACCGGCTCACCGACACCGCGTACTCGCTGGTCGCCTGCCGGGCCGCGCTGCCGCACCGGGCCGTGGTGCTGGCCGCCGACCGGGCCGGCGCGGTGGCCGCGCTGCGCGCGATCGCCGACGGCGCCAAGCACCCGCAGGCCGTCACCGGCGCTGCCGCGCCCGAGGGCCTGACCGCCTTCCTCTTCTCCGGCCAGGGCGCCCAGCGGCCGGGCATGGGACGGGAGCTGTACGAGCAGTACCCGGTCTTCGCCGAGGCGCTGGACGAGATCTGCGCCCGGCTGGACGCGCTGCTGCTGGACCGCCCGCTGAAGGAGGTGATCTGGGCCGAGGACGCCGAGGCGCTCAACCGCACGGTCTTCACCCAGAGCGCGCTGTTCGCCTTCGAGGTGGCGCTGTTCCGCCTGGTCGACTCGCTGGGCCTGCGCCCGGACGTGCTGATGGGCCACTCGATCGGCGAGCTCGCCGCGGCCCACGTGGCCGGGGTGCTCTCGCTGGCCGACGCCTGCACCCTGGTGGCCGCCCGCGGCCGGCTGATGCAGGCCCGCCCGGCCGGCGGCGCGATGCTCGCCGTGCAGGCCACCGAGGCCGAGGCCACCGCCGCGGACCTGGGTGTCGACATCGCCGCGGTCAACGGCCCGAACTCCGTGGTGCTCTCCGGCGCCGAGGAGGCGATCGCCGCCGCCGAGGCGCACTTCACCGCGCTGGGCCGCAAGACCAGCCGGCTGCGGGTCTCGCACGCCTTCCACTCGGTGCTGATGGAGCCGATGCTGGCCCAGTTCCGCGCGGTGGCGGGCACCTTGACCTACCACCGGCCCGAACTGGCGGTGGTCTCCAACGTCACCGGCAGGCCGGCCACCGCCGAGCAGCTCACCGACCCCGAGTACTGGGTGCGCCACGTCCGCGAGGCGGTCCGGTTCGCCGACGGGGTGCGGGCGCTGGAGGAGCTCGGGGTCACCCGGATCCTGGAGATCGGGCCGGACGGCGTGCTCGCCGCCCTGGCCCAGGCCTCGCTGGAGCAGGTGGACACCGTGGTCCCGGCGCTGCGCAAGGACCGCCCGGAGGGCGAGGCGCTGCTCACCGCGCTGGCCCGACTGCACGTCTCGGGGCTCACCCCCGACTGGACCGCGCCGCTGGCCGGTCGCTCCCCGCGTCGCGTCGACCTGCCGACGTACGCATTCGACAAGCGGAGGTTCTGGCTCGACATGCCCGCCACTGCCAGTGATGTGACCGGAATCGGCCAGGTGGCGGCCTCGCACCCGCTGCTGAGCGCCGTCGTGGTCTCCCCCGAGAACGGCGGCCTGGTGCTGACCGGCCGGCTCTCGATCGAGACCCACCCGTGGATCGCCGACCACGACGTGCTCGGCACCGTGCTGCTGCCCGGCACCGGCTACGTGGAGCTGGCGCTGCGCGCGGCCGAGGAGGCCGGCTGCGACCTGGTCGAGGAGCTGACCATCGAGGCCCTGATGCCGCTGCCGCCCACCGGCGGCACCGCGATCCAGGTCGTGGTGGGCGAGGCCGACCAGGGCGGGCGCCGCTCGTTCAGCGTGCACTCCCGGGTCGAGGACGCGCCCGCGCACGTGCCGTGGACCCGGCACGTCTCCGGCGTGCTGGCGATCGCCGACCAGGAGCCGCCGACCCCGGAGAGCTTCGACGTGGGCTACCGGGCCTGGCCGCCGGCCGGCGCCGAGGTGGTCGACATCAGCGACGTCTACGACTACCTGACCAGCCAGGGCTACTTCTACGGCCCGATGTTCCGCGGCCTGAAGGCGGTCTGGCGGCGCGACAAGGAGATCTTCGCCGAGGTCGCACTGCCCGAGGACGCCGGCGACCAGGCGGCCGAGATGCGGGTGCACCCCTCGCTGCTGGACGCGGCACTGAGCGCCACCGACTTCCTGGGCGGGCGCAAGCCGCAGGACATCGGCGCCTCCCAGCTGCCGTTCGCCTGGACCGGGGTGCGGCTGTTCAAGGGCGGTGCGCCGCGCCTGCGGGTGCGGATCAACTGGTTCTCCTCGGACGCCAAGGTCGGCTCGGACGCGGTGCGCCTGGAGCTGTCCGACACCGTGGGCAACCCGGTGCTGGCGGTCGAGTCGCTGGTGGTGCGGGCCGTCACCCCGGACCGGGTGGCGGCGGCCGCGGCGGCCTCCACCGGCACCCGCCAGCGCGAGTCGCTCTTCCAGGTCGGCTGGACCCACACCACCACCGGCGTCGCGCAGGACGCGGCCGCCGGCGCCTGGGCCCAGCTGGGCGCCGGCGAGCTGGGGCTGGACCTGCCGCGCTACGCCGACCTGGCGGCGCTGGCCGCCGCCACGGCGGTGCCCGAGCTGGTGATCCACCAGGTGTCGTCCCCGCAGGGCGAGGTCCCCGGCGCGGTCCGCGCAGTCCTCGGCGAGATCCTGACGCTCACCCAGCAGTGGCTGGAGGAGCCCAAGTTCGGGAACTCCAAGCTGATGCTGGTGACCCGTCAGGCGGTCGGCATCGAGGGCGAGCCGGTGGACCTGGCCCAGGCTCCGGTCTGGGGCCTGATCCGCTCGGCCCAGCAGGAGAACCCGGACCGGCTGCTGCTGCTCGACCTGGACGGCGGCCGGATCACCCCGGCCGTGGTCGCCCTCGGCGAGCCGGAACTGGCCGTCCGAGGCGCCCAGTTGCGGGTGCCGCGGCTGACCGGGGTGCCGACCAGCGAGCCGGAGCGCCCCGCCCCCTGGGACGGCGAGTCGACCGTGCTGCTCACCGGCGGCACCAGCGGGCTCGGCGCGCTGCTGGCCCGCCACCTGGTCACCGTGCACGGGGTGCGGCACCTGCTGCTCACCAGCCGCAGCGGCTCGGCCGCGCCGGCCGCCCGCGAGCTGGCCGAGGAGTTGGGCACGCTGGGCGCGCAGGTGCGGATCGAGGCCTGCGACGCGGCCGACCGCGCGGCGCTGGCCGCGCTGCTGGACTCCGTCCCGGCCGAGCACCCGCTGCGCGCCGTGGTGCACGCGGCCGGCGTGATGGACAACGCCCTGCTGGGCAGCCTGACCGCCGAGCAGCTGGAGTCGGTGCTGCGGCCCAAGGTGGACGGCGCCTGGAACCTGCACGAGCTCACCAAGGAGCTGCCGCTGGCGGCCTTCGTGCTCTACTCCTCGGTCTCCGGCCTGGTGATGGGCGCGGGCCAGGCCAACTACGCGGCCGCCAACCGGTTCTGCGACGCACTGGCGCAGCACCGGCAGGCCGCCGGTCTGCCCGCCACCACGCTCGCCTTCGGCCTGTGGACCACCCAGACCGGCCTGGGCGGCGGCGCGGTGGACGCGGAGCTGGAGGAGCAGCGGATGGCCGCGCTCGGCCTGCCGCCGATGTCCTCCGCCGAGGGCCTGGTGCTCTTCGACGAGGCGCTCTCGCTCGCACTGCCGGTGATGGTCCCGATGCGGCTGGACGCGGCCGCGCTGGCCGCCTCCGGGGCGCTCACCTCGCCGCTGCTGCGCGAGGTGGCCCAGGCCGCGCCGGCCCGCAAGGCGCCGCGGGCCACCACCGCCGCCAAGCCGGTCGAGCCGGTCCAGCAGGGCGGCCTGGAGCAGCGGTTGGCGCCGCTGGACGCGGTCGAGCGCGAGCGGGTGCTGCTGGACCTGGTCCGCACCCACGTCGCGGCGGTGCGCCACGACGAGCCGGACGCGATCGACCTGGGCCGCGGCTTCACCGAGATGGGCCTGGACTCGCTGGCCGCGATCGAGCTGCGCAACCGGCTGCAGACCGCGACCGGGATGCGGCTGCCCGCGACCCTGATGTTCGACTACCCCAACCCCGGTGCGCTAGCCCGGTTCCTGCTGGAGGAGCTGCAGCCGCAGCTGCCCTCCGCCCCGGAGCCCGCTGCCGCGGCCGGCCCGGCCACCACGGCCGCCCCGGCCGGTGACGAGGCGGCGCTGCGCCGCCGGATCGACACCATCCCGCTGGCGGCGCTGCGCGAGGCCGGCCTGCTGGACAAGCTGCTGGAGCTGGCGGGCGGCGCCGAGGCGCCGGCCCCGGCGGCGGCAGCGATCAGCAGCATGGACATCGGCGACCTGGTCCGCGCGGCGCTCGCCGGCAGCGACAACAACTGAGCAGAAGGGCAGCGAAGTTCCCATGGAGACCTCGGTCGACCAGATCGTGGCCGCACTGCGCGCCTCGATGCTCGACAACGAGCGGCTGCGTCAGCAGAACCAGCAGCTCACCGAAGCGGCCAGTGAGCCGATCGCCATCGTCGGCATGGCCTGCCACTACCCCGGCGGCGTCAACTCCCCCGACGACCTCTGGAAGTTGGTCGAGGCCGGCGGGGACGCGGTGACCGCGTTCCCGGCCGACCGCGGCTGGGACCTGGCGGGGCTGTACGACCCGCGCCCGGGCACGCCCGGCAAGAGCATCGCCCGCGAGGGCGGGTTCCTGTACGACGCCGCCGAGTTCGACGCCGAGTTCTTCGGCATCTCCCCGCGGGAGGCGCTCGGCATGGACCCCCAGCAGCGCCTGCTGCTGGAGACCGCCTGGGAGGCGATCGAGAGCGCGGGCGTGGACCCGCGCTCGCTGAACGGCACCCGCACCGGCGTCTTCGCCGGCGTGATGTACCACGACTACGGCTTCGGGACCAGCGACGGCAGCCTGGTCTCCGGCCGGGTCGCCTACACCCTGGGCCTGGAGGGCCCCGCGGTCACCGTGGACACCGCCTGCTCCTCCTCGCTGGTCGGGCTGCACTGGGCGGTGCAGGCACTGCGGGCCGGCGACTGCACGCTGGCGCTGGCCGGCGGCGTCACGGTGATGACCACCGCCGACATGTTCGTCTACTTCTCCGCCCAGCGGGGCCTGGCCGCCGACGGGCGGTGCAAGTCCTTCTCGGCCGCCGCCGACGGCACCGGCTGCTCGGAGGGCGTGGGCGTGCTGGTACTGGAGAAGCTCTCCGACGCGCGGAAGAACGGCCACCCCGTGCTCGCCCTGGTCCGCGGCTCGGCGGTCAACCAGGACGGCGCCTCCAGCGGCATGACCACCCCCAACGGCCCCGCCCAGCAGCGGGTGATCAAGCAGGCCCTGGCCGCCGCCGGGCTGACCCCGGCGGACGTGGACGCGGTCGAGGCGCACGGCACCGGCACCAAGCTGGGCGACCCGATCGAGGCCCAGGCGCTGCTGGCCACCTACGGCCGCAACCGCCCGGCGGACGGGCGGCCGCTGCTGCTCGGCTCGATCAAGTCCAACCTGGGCCACACCCAGGCGGCGGCCGGGGCGGCCGGCATCATCAAGGTGATCATGGCGATGCGGCACGGCGTGCTGCCCGGCACCGTGCACCTGAACGAGCCGACCCCGCACGTGGACTGGACGGCGGGCGCGGTGGAACTGCTCACCGCGAACCGGGAGTGGAGCGCGGCGGACCGGCCCCGCCGGGCCGGCGTCTCCTCGTTCGGGATGAGCGGCACCAACGCGCACGTGATCCTGGAGGAGCCGCCGGCCGCCGGGTCGCAGGCGGCTGCGGAGGCGGTGGAGCCGGTGGCCGGCCCCGTGCCGCTGCTGCTGTCGGCCCGTTCGCCGCAGGCGCTGCGGGCCCAGGCCGGTCGGCTGCGGGCCGCGCTGACGGAGCGTCCGGCGCTGACCGTGCTGGACACCGCCTACTCGCTGGCCACCGGGCGCACCGCCTTCGAGCACCGGGCGGCGGTGGCGGTGGCCGACCGGGAGGCGGCGCTGGCCGCGCTGACCGCGCTGGAGCAGGGCGAGGAGCAGCTGACCGCCAAGGCCGACGGGCGCAAGCTCGCCTTCCTGTTCACCGGCCAGGGTGCCCAGCGGCTCGGCATGGGCCGCGAACTGCACGCCGCCTTCCCGGTCTTCGCCGCCGCCTTCGACGCGGCCGCCGCCGAGCTGGACCGCTTCCTGGACCGCCCGCTCAAGGAGGTGGTCTGGGGCGAGGACGCCGAGCTGCTGGACCGCACCCTCTACACCCAGACCGCGCTGTTCGCGCTGGAGACCGCGCTGTTCCGGCTGCTGGAGTCCTGGGGCGTGCGCCCCGACTACCTGGCCGGGCACTCGATCGGCGAGCTGGCCGCCGCGCACGCCGCCGGGGTCTTCTCGCTGGCCGACGCGGCCGCCCTGGCGGCCGCGCGCGCGGCGCTGATGCAGGCGCTGCCGGCCGGGGGCGCGATGCTCGCGGTGCAGGCCTCGGAGGCGGAGGTGGCCGGCCTCGGGGTCGACGTCGCCGCGGTCAACGGCCCGCGCTCGGTGGTGCTCTCCGGCCCCGAGCCGGCCATCGCCGCCCTCGAGGAGCGGCTGCGAGGCGAGGGCCGCAAGGTCAAGCGGCTGCGGGTCTCGCACGCCTTCCACTCGGTGCTGATGGAGCCGATGCTGGAGGGGTTCCGCTCGGTGGCCCAGCATGTGACGTACCGTCAGCCGGTGATCCCGGTGGTCTCCAACGTCACCGGCACGCTGGCCGACTCGCTGACCGACCCCGAGTACTGGGTGCGCCACGTGCGCGAGGCCGTCCGGTTCGCCGACGGCATCGGCTTCCTGGCCGGACGCGGCGTCACCACCTTCCTGGAGCTGGGCCCCGACGGCGTGCTCAGCGCGCTGGGCCAGGAGTGCCTGACCGCGGAGCAGCCGGCCGTCTTCCTGCCGCTGCTGCGCGCCGGGCGCGGCGAGCAGCGCGAGCTGGTCGCCGCCCAGGCCGCCGCCTGGACCCACGGCGTCGCCACCACCTGGGCCGCCCTGTTCGCCGGGCGCGGCGCGCAGCGGGTCGAGCTGCCGACCTACGCCTTCCAGCACCAGCGGTACTGGTCCGAGGCGCAGATCACCCAGGCCGCCGACGCCGCCCGGCTGGGCCAGCGTCCCGCTGACCACCCACTGCTGGCGGCCCGGTTGGAGCTGCCCGAGAGCGGGGAGCTGGTGCTCACCGGGCGCCTGTCGGTCACCGAGCTGCCCTGGCTGGCCGACCACGCCATCCGCGGCACCATCCTGCTGCCGGGCACCGCTCTGGTGGAGCTCGCCGTCACGGCGGGCGACCAGGTCGGCTGCCCCCGGCTGGAGGAGCTGACCATCGCGGCCCCGTTCGTGCTCCCCGCCGAGGGCGCGGTGGCCGTGCAACTGCTCGCCGCCGCCCCCGACGAGCTGAACCGGCGGGCGATCACCGTGCACTCGCGGGCCGAGGGTACCGAGGAGTGGGTGCTGCACGCCCAGGGCTTCCTGGCCCCGGCCCCCGACGCGCTGATCGTCGGCGACCTGGCCGAGTGGCCGCCGGCCGGTGCCGCCGAGCTCGACGTGACCGGCGCCTACCAGCGGATCGCCGAGCGCGGCTACGACTACGGCCCGCAGTTCCAGGGCCTGCGGGCGGCCTGGCGGCGCGGCGACGAGGTGTTCGCCGAGGTCGCCCTGCCCGACGCCACCGACGCGGCCAGCTACGGCCTGCACCCCGCGCTGCTCGACGCCTCGATGCACGCCGACCTGCTGGACGAGCAGGAGGGCTCCACCCTGCTCCCGTTCGCCTGGACCGGGGTCACCCTGCACGCCGCGGGCGCGGCCGCGCTGCGGGTGCGGGTGCGGCGCGAGGGCAGCGAGGAGGTCACCTCGATCCTGGTCGCGGACCAGGAGGGGCGGCCGGTGCTCTCGGTGGACTCCCTGGTGTCACGGCCGGTGACGCAGGCGCAGCTGACCGGAGCTCAGGGGCAGTCGCTGTTCCGGAT